>NZ_JBEZWE010000051.1:0-1550 GCF_040637405.1 Streptomyces sp. NPDC029526 | reverse complement strand
CCCCGTTATGTTTTCCGCGGTCCTGCAAGAGGGCCGCTGGCCTCCGGGCCCGGCATGACTGTGTCCCCCTGTCGATGGGATGACCTGGGGGGTGGTGTCACCGGGCCCGGGAGGTGTTCGTCGGAGACGCTGATGAGAGGTCCGGCCACCGCCCGGTCCGGCGCAATGCCGGACAGCTCGCGGGCGGCAGGTCTGCATAACGTGGATGCGCGCGTACGACACCGAAGCCGAGGCCGGCACCGTCAACACCCTGGGAAGGGCGCGATGTTCGACACCGAAGACGTGGGCGTGTTCCTCGGCCTGGACGTCGGCAAGAGCAGCCATCACGGCCACGGCCTGACCCCGGCCGGGAAGAAGGTCTTCGACAAGCAGCTGCCGAACAGCGAGCCGAAACTGCGGGCCGTCTTCGACAAGCTGACCGCGAAGTTCGGCACCGTGCTGGTGATCGTGGACCAGCCCGCCTCGATCGGCGCCCTCCCGCTGACCGTCGCCCGCGACGCGGGCTGCCAGGTCGCCTACCTGCCCGGACTGGCCATGCGCCGGATCGCCGACCTCTACCCGGGCGAGGCCAAGACCGACGCGAAGGACGCCGCGGTCATCGCCGACGCCGCCCGCACCATGCCGCACACCCTGCGCTCGCTGGAACTGACCGACGAGATCACCGCCGAGCTGACCGTGCTCGTCGGCTTCGACCAGGACCTCGCCGCCGAGGCCACCCGCACGTCCAACCGGATACGCGGCCTGCTCACCCAGTTCCACCCCAGCCTCGAACGCGTCCTCGGCCCCCGCCTCGACCACCAGGCCGTCACCTGGCTCCTGGAGCGCTACGGATCCCCGGCCGCCCTGCGCAAAGCCGGCCGCCGCAGACTTGTCGAACTGATCCGCCCGAAGGCGCCGCGCATGGCCCAGCGGCTGATCGACGACGTCTTCGACGCGCTCGACGAACAGACCGTCGTCGTCCCGGGCACCGGCACCCTCGACATCGTCGTGCCCTCCCTGGCCGCCTCGCTCGCCGCCGTCCACACCCAGCGCCGGGCCCTGGAAGCCCAGATCAACGCCCTGCTGGAGGCCCACCCTCTTTCCCCGGTCCTGACGTCGATGCCCGGCGTCGGCGTCAGGACCGCCGCCGTCCTGCTGGTCACCGTCGGCGACGGCACCAGCTTCCCCACCGCCGCCCACCTCGCCTCCTACGCCGGCCTGGCCCCGACCACGAAGTCGTCGGGCACCTCGATCCACGGCGAACACGCCCCACGGGGCGGAAACCGGCAGCTCAAACGAGCCATGTTCCTGTCCGCCTTCGCCTGCATGAACGCCGATCCCGCCTCCCGCACCTACTACGACAAGCAACGAGCCCGCGGCAAAACCCACACCCAGGCCCTCCTCCGCCTGGCCCGCCAACGCATCAGCGTCCTGTTCGCCATGCTCCGAGACGGCACCTTCTACGAACCCCGAATCCCCGAGGACGTCGAACTCGCCGCATGACCCCCACAAGCCAAACCACCCCAAACCGAACCTGGGCGCCTTGACGGAAGACATAGAGGCACCCCCCC
>NZ_JBEZWE010000049.1:0-2497 GCF_040637405.1 Streptomyces sp. NPDC029526 | reverse complement strand
ACACAGTGGACGCGAGCAACTGAGGACAAGCCCTCGGCCTATTAGTACCGGTCAACTCCACACGTTACCGTGCTTCCATATCCGGCCTATCAACCCAGTCGTCTACTGGGAGCCTTACCCCATCAAGTGGGTGGGAGCCCTCATCTCGAAGCAGGCTTCCCGCTTAGATGCTTTCAGCGGTTATCCCTCCCGAACGTAGCCAACCAGCCATGCCCTTGGCAGAACAACTGGCACACCAGAGGTTCGTCCGTCCCGGTCCTCTCGTACTAGGGACAGCCCTTCTCAAGACTCCTACGCGCACAGCGGATAGGGACCGAACTGTCTCACGACGTTCTAAACCCAGCTCGCGTACCGCTTTAATGGGCGAACAGCCCAACCCTTGGGACCGACTCCAGCCCCAGGATGCGACGAGCCGACATCGAGGTGCCAAACCATCCCGTCGATATGGACTCTTGGGGAAGATCAGCCTGTTATCCCCGGGGTACCTTTTATCCGTTGAGCGACGGCGCTTCCACAAGCCACCGCCGGATCACTAGTCCCGACTTTCGTCCCTGCTCGACCCGTCGGTCTCACAGTCAAGCTCCCTTGTGCACTTACACTCAACACCTGATTACCAACCAGGCTGAGGGAACCTTTGGGCGCCTCCGTTACCCTTTAGGAGGCAACCGCCCCAGTTAAACTACCCATCAGACACTGTCCCTGATCCGGATCACGGACCCAGGTTAGACATCCAGCACGACCAGACTGGTATTTCAACGACGACTCCCCCTGAACTGGCGTCCAGAGTTCACAGTCTCCCAGCTATCCTACACAAGCCGAACCGAACACCAATATCAAACTGTAGTAAAGGTCCCGGGGTCTTTCCGTCCTGCTGCGCGAAACGAGCATCTTTACTCGTAGTGCAATTTCACCGGGCCTATGGTTGAGACAGTCAAGAAGTCGTTACGCCATTCGTGCAGGTCGGAACTTACCCGACAAGGAATTTCGCTACCTTAGGATGGTTATAGTTACCACCGCCGTTTACTGGCGCTTAAGTTCTCAGCTTCGCCTGGACGAATCCAAGCTAACCGGTCCCCTTAACGTTCCAGCACCGGGCAGGCGTCAGTCCGTATACATCGCCTTACGGCTTCGCACGGACCTGTGTTTTTAGTAAACAGTCGCTTCTCGCTGGTCTCTGCGGCCACCCCCAGCTCACCGAGCAAAGCCGGATCACCAGGAATGGCCCCCCTTCTCCCGAAGTTACGGGGGCATTTTGCCGAGTTCCTTAACCATAGTTCACCCGAACGCCTCGGTATTCTCTACCTGACTACCTGAGTCGGTTTAGGGTACGGGCCGCCATGAAACTCGCTAGAGGCTTTTCTCGACAGCATAGGATCATCCACTTCACCACAATCGGCTCGGCATCAGGTCTCAGACTATTGCCAGGCGGATTTGCCTACCTGACGTCCTACACCCTTACCCCGGGACAACCACCGCCCGGGATGGACTACCTTCCTGCGTCACCCCATCACTCACCTACTAACCGCTTGGTTCAGCGGCTCCACCACTCCGACCTCGTCCGAAGACTCAGCCGGCGGCTTCACGGCCTTAGCATCACGATGCTCGATGTTTGACGCTCCACAGCGGGTACCGGAATATCAACCGGTTATCCATCGACTACGCCTGTCGGCCTCGCCTTAGGTCCCGACTTACCCTGGGCAGATCAGCTTGACCCAGGAACCCTTAGTCAATCGGCGCACACGTTTCTCACGTGTGAATCGCTACTCATGCCTGCATTCTCACTCGTGAACCGTCCACAACTGCCTTCCGGCGCTGCTTCACCCGGCACACGACGCTCCCCTACCCAACCCAGCACCCGTTAGGGCTACCTGCTGGATTGACACGACTTCGGCGGTACGCTTGAGCCCCGCTACATTGTCGGCGCGGAATCACTAGACCAGTGAGCTATTACGCACTCTTTCAAGGGTGGCTGCTTCTAAGCCAACCTCCTGGTTGTCTCTGCGACTCCACATCCTTTCCCACTTAGCGTACGCTTAGGGGCCTTAGTCGATGCTCTGGGCTGTTTCCCTCTCGACCATGGAGCTTATCCCCCACAGTCTCACTGCCGCGCTCTCACTTACCGGCATTCGGAGTTTGGCTAAGGTCAGTAACCCGGTAGGGCCCATCGCCTATCCAGTGCTCTACCTCCGGCAAGAAACACACGACGCTGCACCTAAATGCATTTCGGGGAGAACCAGCTATCACGGAGTTTGATTGGCCTTTCACCCCTAACCACAGGTCATCCCCCAGGTTTTCAACCCTGGTGGGTTCGGTCCTCCACGAAGTCTTACCTCCGCTTCAACCTGCCCATGGCTAGATCACTCCGCTTCGGGTCTTGAGCGTGCTACTCAAACGCCCTATTAGGACTCGCTTTCGCTACGGCTTCCCCACCCGGGTTAACCTCGCAACACACCGCAAACTCGCAGGCTCATTCTTCAAAAGGCACGCAGTCACGACG
>NZ_JBEZWE010000048.1:0-2733 GCF_040637405.1 Streptomyces sp. NPDC029526 | reverse complement strand
TTATGCCGAGAAAATTTATTGTGCGTTGAGAAGAACCCTTAACTAAACTTGCAGACGAATGTCGGCATAGCGTGAGCTATTAAGCCGACCATTCGGCAAGTTTTGGGATCGTTAAGGGTTCGGAGGCTCAACGTCAATAAAGCAATTGGAATAAAGCAATTGGAATAAAGAAATTAAGTTATTGATTTTAAATTTTTTATATCAAAATGGTCTTTTTCTGTTAATTCATAACCGGAATGAAAAAGAAGTTGAGCTTCTTTGGAAATGCATGGTATTTTTCGACCTTTATAATTAGTTTCTGAAAACCATTCATTTTGAAAGATGTAATTGCCACCTTCTGGGTTTGCTTGAGTAATGGAACCATCATCATTTAAATTTATAGGATGAATATCTAAATATCCATATTCTTTATGTTTAAGTTCCATACGTGAAGGCATCCAATCAACTTCTATTTTGTATCCTATATCTTCTAATTTTTTTATAACTTTTTGAGTGTGTTGAGCGTCAAAATCTATATCTATATCTCTGTGTTCTCTTTGTTGTTTTCCAGTTAATACATCTACGCCCCAGCCTCCATCTAACCAATGAGTTACTTCCATTTTTTCAAATAAGTCTAAAATATAAAATAAATCCTTTTCTGTTACATTATCAATTTTCATTTTACCCCTCCTAATTTAGGAATTTGAAACGAGTTGAAAACGAGTTTCTTCTTGTCTTGATACTATATAGAAATAACTCAAAGATATTAAACATCATATTAACGTTGATATGACAGTGTTTTTATGTATTTTTATGCGTGAAAGAAAATTTGACATAAAAAAGCTCCAATAATAAGATTGAAGCATCTACTCATCAACTTAATACTGGAGGTCTTTTTATATGCAAGACAATCATACAAAATATATAGACGAAAATCAAGATAACGAAACATTAAAAGATATGACAAAAAGTGGGAAACAACGCCCATGGAGAGAAAAGAAAATAGATAATGTAGGCTATGCAGATATACTTGAAATACTAAAAATAAAAAAGGCTTATAACGTAAAACAATGTGGAAACGTCTTAGAGTTCAAGCCGACTGATGAAGGATATTTGAAGTTACATAAGACATGGTTTTGTAAATCTAAATTATGTCCGGTCTGTAATTGGAGGCGTGCTATGAAAAATAGTTATCAAGCTCAAAAAGTGATTGAAGAAGTGGTTAAAGAAAAACCTACTTCTCGTTGGTTATTCCTAACTTTGTCGACTAGAAATGCAATAGACGGTGAACATTTAGAAGAGAGCTTAAAGCATATGTCTAAAGCTTTTAATAAATTAAAAATGTATACGAAAGTTAAAAAGAATTTAGTTGGATTTTTACGTTCAACTGAGGTTACTGTTAATCAAAAAGACGGTAGTTATAATCAACATATGCACGTTTTATTGTGTGTTGAAAATGCGTATTTTAGAAAAAAAGAAAATTACATTACGCAAGTTGAATGGGTCGATTTATGGCAAAAAGCATTACAAGTTAATTATCGACCAGTAGCGAATATCAAAGCGATCAAACCAAATCAAAAAGGCGATAAAGATATTCAAGCAGCAATCAAAGAAACCTCAAAATATTCGGTTAAGTCATCTGATTTTTTAACTGATGATGATGAAAGAAATCAAGAAATCGTGAATGATTTGGAAAAAGGTTTATATCGAAAACGTATGTTGAGTTATGGTGGTTTGCTTAAACAAAAACATAAAATTTTAAATTTAGACGATGCCGAAGATGGTAATTTAATTAATACAAGTGACGAAGATAAAACAACAGACGAAGAAGAAAAAGCACATTCAATTACTGCAATTTGGAATTTTGAAAAACAAAATTATTACTTAAAAGATTTGAAACGTTAGCTTAAAAGCTAGCGTTTTTTTATGTATTTTTGCCCCTGCGGGAACTATAGCGTTCAACCGGCATGGTTGCCCAGTTTTACTATGAAAATTTTAATTTGCATGTAGATGGGCAGTGTCTTAAAAAATTCGACACTGGTTTTGCTCAAATTTTTGTTTTTGGAAATAGCATATATTTATTTGGCTCATATTTGCGTTTTAAGAGCTTATATAAGTTTTCAGGCATAAAACTATATGAATTACCCCTAAATCTTTAAAATGCCCCCTTAAAATTCAAAATAAAGGTATTTAAAATTTTAAAAATAAAAAAGCTACTAGCAAAAAACTAGTAGCTTAAACCTTAGTTAAATTTTGATGTAGTATTAATTTTTATATCTACGCTACAACGTCGATTCAAATTCGTGCAGTATTAATTTTTGTATCTGCGCCACAACGCCGATTACTAATAATGCAGTATTAATTTTTATATCTGTGCTGCAACACCGATTACTTAAAACTAAGATTAAAAAAATCGACGAAGGTCGATTATGGTTTTTACACGCGTTCTTTTAGAACGCATAAGTGCGCCCTTACGGGATTTAACTAGATTATAACGATGAAAAATAGACCTGTAAAGTGATAACTATTGTGATAAAGTTTGCTAAAAAGGAGCGATTTTATGACTGCTATTTGGATATCGATTATAGGTATGTGGTTTTGTATTGGAATGGCGTTTTTTGCTATCAAGAGGAGTAAAAATAAAAAATAGAACACGCATTTATGCCGAGAAAATTTATTGTGCGTTGAGAAGAACCCTTAACTAAACTTGCAGACGAATGTCGGCATAGCGTGAGCTATTAAGCCGACCATTCG
>NZ_JBEZWE010000047.1:0-3308 GCF_040637405.1 Streptomyces sp. NPDC029526 | reverse complement strand
CCCGCCGAATACGAGACCAACTACTACCGGGCAACCACGAAGCCCCAGGTCACAGTCATAACCTAGAGTCTCGATCGAACCCGGAACGGTTCAGACTGCTAGGCAACGTTGAGCAGCGCTTGTAGAAGTGGGAGGTCATAGCGGCCGCTCGTCAGTGACATGTTGGCGCACGTCGGCTATGAAGTCGGCCCACGCTGTGGAAGAGACCTCAAGGTGGGGCGACGTGGTTCTCTTGGAATCGCGTATGAGCATCCCGGTGGGAACGCACGCGGCCTCCACACACTCCGTTCCGCTGCCCCCGCTATACGTAGAGGTGAACCACTGGAGGTCTGAGTGTTCCTTCATCATGTCTCCCTACAGAGCCGTTCGATGAGTTCGGTGGAGGACTCGAAGTCGAGCGCCTGGGCGCTGAGGTACTCGAACGCCAACTTATAGCGCTCCAGTTCCTTGGGCTTCTCCATGAAGAGTCCACCGCCGAGAAGGTCCACGTACACCACGTCGAGCTCACGCGCCTGTCCACGAAGGACGGCGAAACTTCCAACGGCCGCAGCGTGCGCGCCGCAAGCAAACGGCAGCACCTGCACGGTGATACGCGGTCGGTCGGCCAGGACGAGCAGATGTTCAAGTTGCTGCCGCATGACGTGGTGACCACCCACCTGGCGACGGAGAGCAGCTTCATCGATCACTGCCCAGATGTGGGGAGGGTCCTCCCGGTCCAGCAACTCCTGGCGCTTCATGCGGATGTCGACCATGTGTTGCACTTCGCGTTCCTCACACCGAACCTCTGAGGCTCGATGCACAGCCTCCGCGTAGGCCCGGGTTTGCAGGAGGCCAGGGACGTACATGCAGGCATAGTGGTCCTCCCTCACTACCTCGTCTTCGAGGGTGAGCATGAGGTTCATGGACTCGGGGATGGGGTCATCGAGGGACCGCCACCACCCTTGGATGCGGGCGCCCTTCGCGAGCTCGACCAGCGCCAGGCGTTCCTCGTCGGTCGCCCCGTACTCACGGCAGAGGGCATCTACCGCTGGCCATTTGACGGCCCCTTCCTTGGTCTCGTACCGACTGAGCGTGGCCTTGGAAATGCCTACGCGGGCTCCGGCCTCCTCCAGCGTGAGCTGCTTCTGTTCGCGGAGCCGACGCAGGTCGGCGCCGAGCTGACGCCTGCGGGTGGTGGGTCCAACTGGCATGACTCAGGCCCTTCGTGTTCGTCCACGTGATCGTGGCCGCCTCCCAAACCTGGCGGCAAGGCGGTGTGCGCCCGGGGCGCATGCACGGTGACTGCGCTCCAAGCGGGTGGCGATGAGAGTTTCATTTTGAGAGTTTCAATGCAACTCTCAGTGTGGGACGCACTGCACCGTGTAGTCATCGTGTCCCAGGTAGGAGCGAACCGTGGACGATTTCACCTACGTCCCCCCTGGCAACCTGGGGACTCCCCTTCATCGCAGAACCCAGCGAGGTCTCAGTGCTGCGCTCGCTCATGCGCACCCGGCTCAGCACATGGGGCCTGTCGGAGCTCAGCGATACGGCGCAGCTGTGCCTCAGTGAGTTGGTCGCCAACGTGATCACCCATGTCGGCGGCGGCACCCCCGCGAGCCTCACCCTGCTCCGGCGAGGTGGTCGTCTACGGATCGAGGTGAGGGACCCGGAGCCCTGTGCAATCCCAAGGCTGGTGGAGGCCGGCGACGACAGCGAGGGCGGCCGAGGTATGGCACTGGTTGATGCCCTCACCGACCGCTGGGGGGTCGAGCTCTGCACGCATAGCAAGGTGACCTGGTGTGAGCTCGTGACCGAACCGGTCGTGTCAGAACATCATCAGAGCACGGAGCGAGTGAAGCGAGCCGCAAGGGTGCTCACTTCCTACGGAAATCACGAACTGCCTCCGGCGTCACGACGGAGTCGTGTCGGTGCTCTGACGAGAGAAGCTGCCGCCATTGACGTCATCTCTGACCTGCTGCACTTGCTTCGAGAGCACGGCCACGATGTGGACGAGGTCTTGAACCGTGCTCAGTCGCACTTCGAAGCGGAGGTGGGAAGGGCCTGGGCCACCAGGTGACGGTCAGCCCGAAGCCACCGCCTTGGCGTACGTCAACACGTCCGCCGGGAGCGGGTGCTTCAACTTCCAGGTGATGGCCATGGGCTTGCTTCCCTCGTGGCCCACGTACTCGGCGGGGCCGAGCAACATCCATGGCTGTGCGCCGCCGATATCGGTGGTCTTGTAGCGGCGGACGAACAACAACACTTGGCTGCCCCGAGCGACGTGCTGCTGGTACCGCAACCCGGTGGGAGACGTTTCGGACGTCGTGTTCTGTGATTCCCAGTGGAAGTGCGTCTCGCTCAGCGCGAAGTCATGGTAGCGAGTCTGGGGGGAGAAGTCCTTCTCATCCTTTTCTAGGGTGATGAGGAGGGCATCGGTAACCACAGACTCACACCACTTCACACCCTCCCGGAAGTCGCCCGGAACGAAACCCCCCACGTGGGCCTGACCGAGGGCGGGCAGGATCTCTTCGCGACTGTAGGAGGCGTGCACAGTCAACGGGATACTTCGGTCACCGAGCAGCGGGATCGGCACGTGCTCGGCGTGGGCAAGGTTGTACGCGAGCACCTGGCGTAGCTCCTCGCGGACAGCCCGGTGCCTGTGGAGAGCGGCGAAACCTTCGTCATAGCTGGCATAACCCTTCCTGGTGGCACCTCCCAGAGGCCAGAGTTGGAAAAACAGCATGCGAGCGTATGCCTTACTCTGCTCATCAAGGATGTTGTATGGGGGGTTGTCGTCTTCGAGCATCCGCGTGTAGGCATGGACGCGCAGAGGGTCGTCGACATGGAGGAAGGCAGGCATTCGCTTGAGCAGCGCAGCCTCACCCTCAGGGGCGTCGCGATCCATGAGGCCTGCGCGGCGGAGTAGCCCCGTCCAAGAGTTCCCGTTTCCTCGGTAGATGTCCTTGATGTCCCGACCGCTTTCCTCCAGGTAGCGACCGAGTAGGCGTTCTCCATAGTCAGCTACTTCGCGGGCCAACGTGGTCACGTTGACACTGAGCTGATCTCTGATGTTGGCGATGATTGTTTGCTTCGCCTTCTCTTCCAGCACGATCTCGCATCCGGCGGGGAGCTTAGGAAAATCGTGCTCGATGTGGTCCAGCAGCCGCTTGCGTGTCAGGTTGGTGAGGGCACGGAATTGGTTCTCGAAGCGAAATTCCTTGCGGTGTTGGCCAATGAGCGTTTTCAGAGTGGCCACCGATGGGGTGACAGCGGCGAGGGCACAACGCACGAGGCACCCGCGCCGTTGAGGGAGGTGTTCGAAGTCTCAA
>NZ_JBEZWE010000046.1:0-3600 GCF_040637405.1 Streptomyces sp. NPDC029526 | reverse complement strand
CTTGTCTTCGTAAGAAGACAAGCTGTGTTATTTAATTATAATGCAAATTATCGTCTGAATTAGTGCAGAATAATTACGAAAGTGACATATTTAGACATAAAACAAGAGTGTACAGAAAATGGTTATTTTCTGTACACGCTTTAATCTAATCAACTTTCGTATACTTTCAATGTACTCTTAAGTTCTTTGACTAGCATATTCCTTAATTGAATTGGGGATTTTATTTTTACATCTTTTCCAAATGTTAAAAACAGAGATTTCAAATATTCTAATTCTTGAGATTTAATCAATAAATCAATATATCCATAGTTTTGATGTTCTATCATCAAATTTTTTTGTAACCAATACTCGTCATTGCATTTCTTTATACCTTCCTTATTGAACTCTGCTTGTAAACGTTGACTTTCATGTTCATTAGGATCACTTTGTATATTATTTAAATATTCATTAAGCTGGAAATCTATATTGTGATATTTTTTTGTGAATGTAATATCTTTAATTCTATCAACTCTAAAAGTACGCATTTCCTTCTTAATCAAATCATATGAGGGAACGTACCAATTTCCACTATACGCATATAAACCAATAGGTATTATTTTACGTATAGAATTTTCTTTTACAGCATGGTAGCTAATCTTCAATATTTCACTATTAACTGAAGATAGTATTATATTTTTCAAACTTATATCTATAGGTTGCTTTTTTGAATTCCAGAACTTGAAATATTGATTGTATCTTTTTATTAATTTTTTCGCATCTAATGGAAATGATAAGTATAATTTTTCTTTTACAGTTTGTATATTTATATCAAAGGGAATTTGTTGATAAAATTCTAATGATTGAAAGGCAAAATAAATTGATATTGCTTCTTCTTCATTAAAGATAATAGGTGGAAGTATTCTATTTTCTAACACTCTATATCCCCCATACTTGCCAACTTCAGTGTATAAAGGTATGCCTAATTCACTTATTTCTAACAAATATCGATGAGCCGTCCTTATAGAAATAGAAAACTCTTCGGATATTTCTCTAGCAGTAAATTCTTTCTTATTATTAATATACATAATGAGGTTAAATATTTTTTGGATTTTATTTATATTAATCTCCTCCTAATCATGACAACTTATGGCAAGTTTATATAGTAATATTAACATAAACATTGAAGGAGGAATTTTACATGAGAGCTATTACGCTAAATGAATTTGGCAATGCAGAAAAATTGAATTTGAATGAAGTTAACTTACCTAAAATAAATGAAAATGAAGTTTTAATAAAATTATTTTATGCTGGTATTGGTCAGTGGGATATTTTTGAAAGAGAAGGTGGATATGAAAAAATGCTCAATTTATCAGTTGATTTCCCTTATATTTTGGGTTCTGAGGGTGTTGGAGAGATCATAAAAATAGGAAAAAATGTAAAAAACTATAAGGTTGGAGATATAGTGTGTGCAGTGAGTTTTTTAAATTCTAAAGGGGGTTTTTATGCAGAATATGTAGCAGTACCTGACTCTCATGTATATTTGAAACCACGGTGCTTAAGTTATGAAGAATCTTCTGCGGTATCTGGTATTGGACTTACTGCATATAGAGGATTGGTAGATGTATTAAATATCAAAAAAAATGATAATGTTCTTATTCATGGGGCAAGTGGTGGAGTAGGACATATTGCCATTCAAATAGCAAAATCATTTGGTGCAAACATTTTTGCTATAGTATCAGGTAACGATGGTATCAGATTAGCTAAAAGTCTAGGTGTCAATAATGTTGTTGATGGAAAAAAATTTAATTCACAAGAAATCATGTCAATGTTTGATATTAATCAATTTGATTCAGCTTTTTTCACCACTGGTGGTATTATAGCAGATCAACTAGTTGAAAATATAAAACCTAATGGAAAAGTTGTATTTCCTTACGGAATTCAAGAACTTAATATTGATAGAAGTGATTTAACAGTCAAACCTTACTATGCTGATATTGACTTAAATTTACTTACCTCATTCTTAAAGTGGATAAATTCAAACCAGCCAACTATTCACGTAGATAAAGTGTTTGATTTAGATGAATATAAATCAGCTCATTTGGCATTAGAACAGCATTACGTCGGAAAACTATGTTTCTCAATATTTAAGTAGTTAACTCATATAATTGTAATTATATAAAATTAATAAAAAAAGCCAACGAACACTTTGAAAATGTTCGTTGGCTTTTAATTTACTAAGTAAAATCATTCTCATATATCGAGTAAAGTGACAGTTTTGTTAGGATATTGTAAAGGACATTGTGTGTTTAGGGCGTATACTATAAGATGGTTTTGTTGAGTTATCCAAACGCTAACCTATTTGTTCATCCAGATTTAGCACAAAATAAAACTTAATCGTACTTTATTATTAGTTTAGATACTTGGTGTTTGTCTATTTTGCTGAAATATATAAAAGTATTTGCTTAAGTTATATTAAGGAGGAATAATAATTGGAAAATAAGTTTGTCTATCCTGATAAAGTTTTTAAGACTGAACATGGTTATGTTAAGTACAATATTGTTGGTTCTGGGGAACCTTTGGTTTTAGTACATGGAACACCTTGGTCTTCATATAATTGGAGAAAGATTATTCCTGCTCTCAGTGAATGGTATACTGTTTATTATTACGATCTTCTAGGTTATGGCGTTTCAGAAAAAGGTGTTGAAAATGTATCGCTAAAAATACAAAATGAAATTCTTTTTAAGTTGATTGAACATTGGCAATTAGAACAGCCTAAAATAATTGGACATGATTTTGGTGGAGCTACTATTTTAAGAACACATTTACTAAATAATCAAAAGTTTGAAAAAATGATGTTAATAGATCCTGTTGCTGTTTCACCTTGGGGATCACCTTTTTATAAGCACGTTGAAAAATACGAAGAAGCCTTTATTGGTTTACCTAATTACATTCATGAAAGTATTTTGAATTCATATATTGGAGGAGCAATTTACAGTAGGTTAGATGAAGAGGCTCTTTCTGGAATGAAAAAACCTTGGTTAAGCGAACAAGGAAAGAAAGCTTTTTATCAACAAATTGTACAATCCAACCAAAAATACACTGATGAAATTGAATGTAAATATAGTGAAATTGAGATTCCTGTATTTATTTTATGGGGCGAAAAAGACGAATGGATTCCGATTGAACAAGGATATAAATTGAATAATTTAATACCAAATTCTAAATTAATACCAATAAGTGACGCGGGACATCTAGTTCAAGAAGAGCAATCTCCATTGCTTATATCTTACATTCTTAAATATATGAATTAACAGTGTTTGAGAGTGATATAGTATGAATATATTAATTATTGGAGCTTTTGGTAATATTGGGACTACACTTATTGAAAAACTAAAAAATAAGCATCTTTTAACTATAACCGTTGTTAATATTACTTCTATGAATGAGTCGCAATTCGATAATTGTAAAATAAAAAAGTTAGATATAACTAGTTTTGATGAATGTAAAAAGATAATAAATAATAAGATTCTGTTGCAAAGTTGAATTTATAGTATAATTTTAACAAAAAGGAGTCTTCTGTATGAACTATTTCAGATATAAACAATTTAACAAGGATGTTAT
>NZ_JBEZWE010000045.1:0-4755 GCF_040637405.1 Streptomyces sp. NPDC029526 | reverse complement strand
GCTTGTCTTCGTAAGAAGACAAGCTGGGTTCTAAAGTAGTATGTGCAAAATAGTATTTAAAATATATGCAATTCATCGGTGAAAGAGACACTCTAGTGTTGTCTATTTAGGATCTACCCAAATTAGACATAGCTAATTTAAATTAAAACCTGTAAATATTTAATAAACGGTCGTTTTTAATAAAGTTCACCCAAGTCATATGGTAGTTCCCTTTCACTTTCCACTCATTTTTGTGAAAAGCAGTACTTGGGACACAATGGCAAGTATAGGCAATTCAATCAAAGGCCCGATGACCAGAGTCAAAGCAATGAGAGGTTGATTTGGAAAAGCGGTGACAGCTATAGCCAAGGCAACTGGAGAATTTCGTGCAATAATCGTCAAACTTAAACTGACCGTATCTTCATAGGAAAATTTCAGTAGTCTTCCCACTAAACGGCCTAACACATAGTTGATAATAAAAAATATCAAAATAGGAATAATCAAGATATAAATGACTTCCAAATGGTCAAGCAAGTATGAGCCTTGGGAAGCAAACATTGCCATAATCGCAAATGATAGAAAGAAAATCTGAGCATTGCTGAAAAAGGGTATGACGATATTGCTTAAAACTGGTTCTTTTCTTCTCAATAGAAATCGTGTAAGGTGAGCAAGCACGAAAGGAAAGATCAGTACAATCAATATACTCTCAATGAGTGTTGGGAGAGGAATGGTTTCAATGCTGCCAGCGAATAATAGTAGGTATATAGGTAAAAGTACGACTTGCAGGATCAAATTGATCGGTAGAATCGATGTTGAAAGAGACACATTCCCTTTTGCTATGCCTGTAAATGCGAGGTACCAATCCGTGCAAGGTGTCACCATAAGCATAATAAAACCAATCCATAAAGCTGGATGATCTGATAAGAAAATAGCCCCCAACCCCCAGGCTAATACTGGTGTCCATATAAAATTAATGATAGTACTGGAGCCAAGGAATCTGATATTTAAAAATGCCTTTTTCAATTGATGCAGTGGTATCGTCAAAAACAATCCATAGAGCATTAAGAATAAAAACGGGACGACCAGTGTCTCTGCATATCGTTCAATTACACCTATTTGTCCTAATAAGATACCTGAACCAACAGCGAGCAGTATAATCAAGGTTTGAAACTTTTCTAATATTCCGATAAACGCACCTCTTTTCCATTTGAAATTTTTTATAAGATGAACCTTTCTGCAAACCAGTATAAGATAGTCTATCAATGATTGTCTTGAGTGCCAATTGAAGTAATAGAAAAAAGATAAATTTGGTGGTACTCATCATTACGAATATATTGACAATAGTGCTAAACATTTTTAATATATGAGTATATATAAATATAACCATATTTATATTAAGAGCTACCATTATGATTAGTAAGAGGTGAGCCATCATAAAAGATATTAACGAAAACAAAATTGTTGGTAATAAAAAAGGTCTTGATGAAGAAACTTTATTTGTTGTATCCCAAACTTTCAAAGCATTAAGTGATCCAACACGAATCAGAATACTGAATTTGCTGTTTCTTAAAGAATATTCCGTAAATGAGATTGCTGAAAACCTACATTTAAGACAATCCACCGTTTCGCATCAATTACGCTTTTTGAAAAATTTGCGCTTGGTCAAGTATAGAAGGGAAGGTACGACTCTATATTATTCCCATGATGATGCCCATGTAATGAACATGTTGAAAGAAACAATCAACCATGCTCGTCACCATTGACCAAAAAATTATATAAACCCATCTATTATACCCATCTATAAATATTAATAGGAGATGATTGAATGAGTCATGAACATAACCATACACATGGTGCGAACAAAAAAACCTTGATGATCAGTTTCATAATCATCACAGGATATATGATTATCGAAGCGATTGGGGGAATTTTGACCAATAGCCTCGCCTTACTAGCTGATGCGGGCCATATGTTAAGTGATTCAATTTCCCTAGGTGTCGGTTTGTTGGCTTTTATACTTGGAGAAAAAGCGGCCGATTATAGTAAAACATACGGATATAAACGATTTGAAATTCTTGCAGCTGTATTTAACGGAGTTACTCTGGTACTGATTGCCATCTACATTTTCTATGAGGCCTATCAACGTTTTACAGATCCACCTGAAGTCGCCTCTACGGGTATGTTAATCATCGCAACTATTGGACTACTGGTAAATATTCTTGTAGCATGGATTCTCATGCGAGGCGGGGATACGAAGGAAAACTTGAATATACGTGCAGCATTTTTACATGTGATAGGCGATCTGCTTGGATCGGTGGGGGCCATTATTGCGGCTCTGATGATCCTCTTCTTCAACTGGGGCTGGGCAGATCCGTTGGCCAGTGTGATTGTTGCAGTGCTTGTATTGATAAGTGGGTGGCGTGTGACAAAAGATGCCGTTCATGTATTGATGGAGGGTACCCCTAAAAACGTTGAAATTGACGCAGTGATTAAAACCATAGAGAGCATTCCAGGAGTAAATAATATGCATGATCTACATGTATGGAGTATTACAAGTGGCCAAAATGCACTTTCATGCCATGTGGTGGTAGATGGTACCATTTCTATTCAGGAAAGCCAGGAAATTCTGAGAACAATTGAAGACGAGTTGGAAGATGAGAATATTGGACATGCAACGATTCAGATGGAGAGTGAAAACCACCCTCATAAGGATTCTGTAATGTGCAGGGATGATGATATTACGCATAGTCATGAACACTAAAAAATAGAATATACCACTATAATGATCAAAAATGTTAGCAAGATAACGATTTTGACCTATAAATTGAAGATTTTTAATGTATACGATTTTATTAACTGTTCATAGTATTAGATAGAAAGAAAAAATTCGAGCTTCTGAATATCGTGAATCGATTAATCTGCATTCTCGTTGGGCGGTTAGGTCTAGTGATCTCCTACAAGCCATTAATGAGGTGAAACCTCATATTATCCATTTTAGTGGGCATGGGTCATCTGAACATGACATCGTTTTAGAAACTGCAGAAGGCAAACCGAGTTTTTTATCTAAAGAAAAAGTGACCCTTTTAATGAAAACCATGTCAGAGTCCATCAAATTAGTTATCTTTAATAATTGCTTTTCCAACGGCCAAGCCGAAATGGTGACAGAGCATGTTGGTTTTGCTATTGGAATGAATGAAGCAATTCAGGACGAAGCAGCCAAAGAATTTGCTGCACAGTTTTATTCTGCCCTAGGATTTGGTCATACTGTCCAAAAAGCATTTGAACAAGGCAAATTAGCGCTTAGCTTAGAAGGAATTGAAGGGGATGAAATACCTGAACTCTATTCGAGAGAAGGGTTAGATCCTAATGAGCATATATTGGTAAAACCGGACTTTTAATAACCACTTAGTAAAGTAAAAAAAGTTACTTTACATGCCCTCACCGATTGGTAGTTACTAAAATACAAGGTATGGCTGATGTGAATAGATTAGTATCAGCCATACCCTTTTATAAGAAGAGACTTTATACCATCAATATTCCTTTACGTAACAATTCGAAAATCTTGTCCAATTTCGGGCATATGTCTATCTCTCCAAATCAGTGCAGCTATTTTCTTGTAAACTTTGATTTTTAAAAGGAAAGTGTATTAATCCATTGGTATCTTGACGATTTTATATTTGAAAGACCCTGAATCGAGCTAAAAAGTTGGTAATAGACAAAAGGTAAAACTAACAAGAAAGTAAAAGGTTTAATTGGATAATTTAAAGAAAAAATGTTATAATCACATTAACAAGTAGAATGTTATGCATGAAACACCGAACCCCCAATCTATGTCAGTAGATTGGGGGTTTTATATGGTGTATTGGTTTAGTCATCTAGTCATTTATCACGACTGTCCAACCAATAAGCGAACAATGTGATGATTACACCAACAATAATGGGTGCAATCAACAATTCAAATAGAATGCTATGCATGATGTCACCTCCTTCCATGCTATCAGCACAGAAGTTAACTAGATGACCGTTATAATTCTATCACATCACCTAATTTAAAAGAACACAATGTCTTATCAGATAAGTCAACTTAACTCGACTATACAGTTGCTCCCTCGATTACAAATTTATAAATTCGCAAAAGAAATAAATTACTAGGGGAAGACGTTTATCACTTTAAAAGATGGTTTACATCAGTTTAAAGCTTTATTTTGCATAGGATTTTAAGAGACCAGTAACCTCTGCATTAAGGTTACTGGTCTTATAATTTTCCTCCATACTTTAAAAACTTCTTCTCTTCTGGTTTTAGATGATATTTAATGTGTAAGTCTATTATCAATTCTTACTTTCATTTCATTTATTACTTCTAAATCAAGATCATCTATTAGCTCAAATACCATTTCTAACTTCCTATTTTCATCAATAGTAAGTAAATCTAATATGTCCATTAGGCTCTCTTCTTCTTCATTTTCTTCGTCATCAAAACCTTTCTGATGATAGTTATTTATATCTTCTTGATAACTTTTATGACCAAATTTTTCTCTATTACTATGATACAAGTTTCCAAGTAATTCTCTATATCGTCCATCACTAGGACTAGTCAATAGAGCAGTAATAATTTCATTGTAGTTGTTAAAGGTCAATAGCGAAGGATCTTTTATTGCAAAGTCATAAACGTACTTTAAAAGGTTCTGTTGCAAAGTTGAATTTATAGTATAATTTTAACAAAAAGGAGTCTTCTGTATGAACTATTTCAGATATAAACAATTTAACAAGGATGTT
>NZ_JBEZWE010000044.1:0-7271 GCF_040637405.1 Streptomyces sp. NPDC029526 | reverse complement strand
GCACGACGGCGCAGCTCAAGCGGGTAGGGGGAAGGACGTGCCATGACTCGATCCTCTCAAACGATCGAGTCCCTACCGAACCCGGAACGGTTCATTCTCATCCCTCACCGCCTCACCAGGAGCGAACGCCCACTACCGGCGCCGGCGCGAACACGGAGACTGGCACAACGCCGCCCAACGCCACCTGCTCAACCGCTTCCTCGGCCAGCTCCACCACTGTCTCCAAACCCGGCAGCCGTTCGACGAACAGCGCGCCTTCGCCCCGCTACAGCAAACAGCTGCGTGATCTGGAAGTTGGCCACGGGCTCGTCAGTACACCCACTCAGCTGGCTCTGAGTCTCAGCGTGGGAGTCATATCGGCGCAACTACGCAGTAATTGCCAAGAGTTGGAGGTGGGGCGACCAAGGCATCTGTCGGATAAGTGAGTAGCCTGCCCCCATGGTTGCGGGCGAGGGAACCGAGCACACCGGTAACAATCTTGAGGACCAGGGCTGGGGTGCAACGCGTGCCTGGGTGGAGAAGGGGCTCACCGAGGCAGAACGCATCGAGGACGTTTCGAGGTTGCGTGGCGGCTGGACGTCGGAAATGCGCCGTCTGGACATCTGCGGGCCGGGCGGTCGACGGTCGCTGGTCCTGCGGTCTTTCGTCAAGCCCTTCTACGTTCGCCACGCGGAGGGCCTGCTGGCCCGCGAGGCAGCCATTCTGCGCCTGCTCGGCAGCACGGATGTGCCCGCGGCCAGGCTGGTGGCGGTGGACCCGACAGCACAGTACTGCGACCATCCGTCCTTGCTGATGTCCCTGCTGCCTGGGACCGTGCGTCTGGGTGATGAGGGCGCCGACCGGCGTGCCGAACTGCTGGCCCGCCAGTTGCTGCGCATCCACCGGCTGCCAGTGACCGCAGAGGCACGGCCTCGCACCTATCAGGCGTGGACCTCTCCCGAGCGGGTGAACCCGCCGGAAGACACCGAGCGGCCTGAGCTGTGGCAACGGGCCGTGGACGTGATCCGCCGCGAGCCCCCGGACTACCGGGCCTGCTTCCTGCACCGGGACTTCCATCCCGGCAATGTCCTCTTCACCGGCGACGGCGACGGATTGCGGATCAGCGGCGTCGTCGACTGGGTGGAGACCTCGTGGGGACCGGCCGACCTGGACGTGGCCCATTGCTCGACAGCCCTCGCCCTGCTGCACGGGGTTTCCACGGGCATGCAGTTCGCCGACCTCTACGTTGCGGCGGGAGGGACGCTGGCTGAAGATCACGCTTCTCATCTCTACTGGCGTCTGCTGGACGCCTTGGCCTTCGCTCCTGACGCGGAGAAGGTCGCCGTCCCATGGCGCGAATTGGGCCGTGCCAATCTGACCCCCACCTTGCTGACCAGGCGGCTGGAGGGATACCTCCAGGCGCTTTTCGCACGCTACGCCTGAAGCCGGATCGGTGGCCTGCGACCAAGAGAACAACCCCGTCATGCAGGCTGTTGTTCGGGACATTCGAACCACCCGTCTTCCAGGCGAGCCGAGATCGTAAGGGTGCAACGGGTTCGCCTCATGGTCCGCAAGCCGATTACCGAGGCGCCGCTTGACTTGTTCGCCCCCTGAGATGTCTAGGTGGCGAAGTTCGCGCAGTCCGTAATCCGGTGGCACCCATCGCTTCTTCCGTCGTCCGATGGTCTTGCGGGTGTGGGGAGGCGGGTACGGGCAGCCCTGCCTCAGATCGGGTACGCCTTCGGCCAGTGAGCGTTTTCAGCGTGGCACTGGTCGGGGGACGCCGGTGAGGTCGAGGTGACGGCCGCAACACACAAGGTCCCTGTGCCGTGGGGGGAGGTGTTCGAAGTCTCAACCCACCGGCACAGGAGCCCTGTGGTTCCCAATTCTGTCGCACTCGACCTAGAGCACCGGCGCGCAGCCGGAGCAGTTCGATCACACAATCTCCAGAACGTCCCGTACCGGGCGACGCGGTGTGGCCGGCCCACTCGGGCCATACCCGAGGCGCAGCACCATCTGCACCTGGCCCGCGCCCGCCACAGGGTCGCGGGTCAGCAGGCGCGATGCCCGGTCCTCCAGCGTGTGCGACGTCAGGGAAGTGGCCAGATCGGCCAGCGTCGCCTCCAGCAGGACACGCTCCAGCGCCTGCCCTGCGCTCAACCAGTCGGCCGGCCCATCACCAGGGGTGCTCAGAAGGGCCAGATGCGGGTTGTGCTCGAACGTGGTGGTTCCGCGGTCCGCGACACGCCGGCGCCCGGCGAAGTCCCGCACGGGAGCCTTGCCGTCCCGCTTGCGCGGCCCGAAAGCGAACTCGGGAACGCCGTCGACGGCCGTGTCCGCCTCCAGCCCGAGCCGCGTCCAGCGGACCAGGTCCTCGCTCGTCTCCGGGTGGAGAGTGTCTCGGCTCTCGGCGTCATGGATCAGGTCGAGCACGGTCTCGGAGTGCCAGGGTCCGGGGAAGAGAAGGACTGCCCCCTCCCGCTCAGCGGCGTCCTGCAGGGTGGTCCGCACGTTCTCGGGGATGTCCTTCTCGGCGAAGGGATGGCGGCTGGTGTGCCGTCGGCGGATTGCCGGGTTCAACCGCGCCAGCTCCTCGTCCCGCAGGCGCCCCACCTCGTCAGCCAGATGAACGGCAGCGAGCAGTAGTGGGTCCTGCGGGTCGGGCAACAGCCGGACATCCGGGAGAAGGCCCGCATGCGCGGTGGCGACGCGCAGATTGAACAGTGCTGCTCCACAGCCGATGTGCAGGGCACGGTTGTCGGGATCGGACCGGGGCATGGCCCGTTCAGGATCGGCACGCAGCAACAGAACACGCTCGCCGGTCAGGAAGCGGAAACGCCATGGCTGCGCGTTGTGCATGGACGGCGCCGCCGCGGCCTCCGCCACCAGCCCTCTCACGGTCTTCTCATCAAGCTGTCGCGAAGTCATCGTGTTCTCCTCACTCGCCGCGGAAGCGCCGCGGGTCTGCATCGACGTGTGCCCCGATGAGCCAAGCGGTGGACGTGCCGGCACCACGGTCACGACGGCGATCGGCCGCGCCCGACAAGCCACACTCCAGTGTCTGCCCGAGGGCCCGGGCGTCTCACGGATTTACGGGCGCCGCCACAGGTGCGTATGCCGACGGCATCTCCGCGCCAGAGACACTCCGGGACGTGACCGCGCCACGCAAAGCTGTTATCGGCCCTTGTCCGGGTCCCCTCCCCTCGTGCACAGGGTCCCGCAGTGATCATCGAAGGAGGCGCGGTGTCGAGATCGGCCACCGTGAAGGGCTCCTCCGTCCCCGGCGGCACGGCGCCACGCCAGGTGACAGCCCACGGTGCCGGCCCGGCCCTCGACGGGCGCATCCGCCGCGGGGCGACGCGGTCCGGGGCGGGACCTGCCTGCATGAGCCGAGTCCCACGGCTCCTCAGCATGACCTGATGTCGGTCGAGGAATGACTGGTCAGGGCTCGATGTCGAGTACATCCAGCATGGGGCTACGCGGCGTCGCGGGGCCTGGCGGTCCGTATCCGATGCGCAGTATTACCTGCACATGCCCGGTGCCCGTCGCCGGATTACGCAGCGCCCGGCGCAGGTCGGGCCACGCCACGGCTTGGGTGACGAAGGAACTGGACAGGCCCTTCAGGGTAGCCAGCAAGAGGACGCGCTCCATCGCCTGGCCGGCACTCACCCAGTCCTCGGGGCGGTCTCGGGCAGTGCTGAGCAGGGCCAGGTGAGGTCGGTGCTCGAACTCGGCAGCCGCACGGCCTGGCACCGGTCGGCCACCGGAGAAGTCGCGCATCGGCGCCTTCCCGCTGAGCTTGCGCGGACCGAAAGCGTATTCCGGTACTCCTGCGGCGGCCGTGTCCGAGAACGGGACACCTCCGTGGGTCCATCGCTGCAGCTCTTCGCCGATGCCGTGATCGGTGAGGCTGCGGACTTCAGCCTCTCGTGCCAGCTCCAGCACCTCCTGCAGGTGCCGTCCGGTGGGGAAGGCCAGCGAGGCACCTTCGTCGCGTGCAGCGTCCGTCAGTGCAGCCCGTACGGCATCGGGGATCTCCGTCTCCTCGAACGGGTACCGGCTCGTGTGCCGAGTCCGGATGGCCGGATACAGAGCGTCGAGGGCTCCCTCTCCGCTCTCGAGGAAGGCCAGCTGTACGGAGGCGAGCAGCTCGGTGTCCCAAGGCTCCGGCAGCAGCCGCGTTCCCGGATGCCACCCGCCGTGCACGGCCGCGACGCGCAGGTTCAGCAGCGCGGCGCCGCAGCCGAGGTGGAGGGCACGACCGTGGGGGTCGGTGTGCGGTACGGCACGCTGAGGATCCGAGCGCACATAAAGGGTTCGGCTGCCGAGGCAGCAGCGGAACCGCCACGGCTGCGCATTGTGCAGGGACGGTGCAGCTGTGGCGTCGTGGACCAGGGCAGTCGCCGTCTCCCTGGTAAGCGGTTTCGTCGACACCGTGTCCTCCACTCCGAGGCTCCCCCAGGCCCCTGGGCAAGCCCGTGTCCGGGCCCGTGCACCTCCAGGCTGCCACTGCCGCACGCCCGGACGCACATGGGCCGACCGGCCCGAGCCGACAAGCCGACGGTCCCGATCAGTGGCGCACCAGGCCGACAGGGCTGAACGGTCCCTTACTGGCGAGGACCGAGATGGCGGGCCGAAGGGCCTTCTCCGTCCGGACCCGGTCGGCTGCCCCAGGAACGGCCGGCGACCTATGACGGGTCGGTGGCGTGGGCCCGGGTCCAGTCGTGGTGGCGCAGCCGGGCATCCCTTATGCGCCGACGTGCGGCTGCGGTGCGCAGCGAGACTGGGAGTGCCGGAGATGTGTGCGGTCCTGTGTCTCCCCACCATCCCGGTCCGTCGGGCACCCGACAGAGCAGACCGGTGGACCGGTCCGGCCCGCGTGCTGCCGCCTGCCGAAGACCACGACGCCGGCCTCGCGCGTGCCCGCCAGCGAGGCGTGGGCCAGTAAGGGGCGCCTCCTCGCTCTCCCGCGCCGGCGCCCGCACGGCGCCGTCCTCCACGGCCCTGGTCAACACCGGCAGACCGGGGGACGCCGCTCGTGGACTGTTCGACGGCCGATGCCAGAACCGGCCCGGCCGGACGAAAAAGGCCCCCGGAAGGGGAGACGAGACGTTCAAGCGGTGAGGTTCACTCCGTACAGGGTGCGTCCGCCGATGAGTTTACGTCCGGTGACCAGTTCCGGCTCGATGCGGACGAAAACCTCCTGTGGCGCGGGCACCCAGGAGATCGGGCCGGTGCGGGTCAGGCGTTCGTGTTCGGCGGGGTCGGTCACCACCGTGGCCGAACCGGTCACGACAACGCTCCAGCCGGAGTGCCGGGCCTCGTCGACGTCATCCGTCTCGAAGGCGACCACCGCGCCGTCGATCGCGCGGACCAGATCCGACGTCGCGGAGGTGCGCAGCAGGACCGCGTCATCATCGTCGAGGCTGAAGTTGACCGGCAGCACTGCGGGCAGGGCCCGGCGTGTGAAGACGATACGGCCGACGGACATCTTGGCCATCAGCCGCAGCGACTCCTGCCGCCCGAGTTCGCGGAAACCGTCGTTGGGGTACATCAGCCAACCTGTCCTTCGCCGGGTACTGCGGTGTCGAGTCCCGTCCAGCCTGAGCCGCGTGGGGCAAGGAGGGAGCGGGCCATCGGTCCCTGTCCTGCCGGAAAACGACCCGTGTCACACCGCGATCGGTCCCCCATGGGGCCCGGCCCTCCGGGGAGGTGCCGGCGCAAGCCGCTGAGCCGGCATGGCTTCGGAGTGCCGGAAATCAGCGAAGCCAGGATGAGCACGCTCTCCACCTCACGGTTTCCAAGGTTCTGGCAGCGCCACGCACTTATGTGTGCGTCAGCTCGTCGGCGATGTGTGCCGCCCATGCTCCGACCGCGGTGAAGTCGCGGAAGTCCCCGCCTTTTCCGTCGCGGAGGATCATCCGTGCGACCCGTCCCTTCGCCCCCTTCTCCAGGCAGCCTCCGAACGTGACGTGTTCCCTGGCGTCAAGCCGGATCATGGCCTTCTTCACGCCGGGTACGGGCGGGATGTCCCGTTCCGAGGCCGAGGCGTCGAGGGGGCCGCTGCTGAACAGCCACAGTGGGCGGTCGGCCAGGTCGTGGCTGTGCCGGCGGAGGAATCGGCGGGCGTGCTTCTGCCAGCGACCGGCGTACAGTCCGCCACCGGCCACCACGGCGTCGTACGACGTCACGTCCAGGACGGACCGGGCCGGAAGGACCTCGACCGTCAGTCCTGCCCTGTGCAGGACGTCGGCGATGCTCCGGGCGATCCGCGCCGTGGATCCGTTCGTGGTTCCGTAGGTGACCAACACGGTGCCGGTCATGGGGATGCGCCTCCTCTCACAGTCGGCGCAGCCAGTCGTCGGCCACGCCGTGCAGCGCCGGTTCCTGGATGCGCAGGTGCGCGTCGTCCAGTCGGTAGGTGAGTTTGTCGACCACCCCCACCACGCCGTCGATCCGGCGGGTCATCGACAGGGCGATCTCCCTCTCGCTCTTGCGTTCCATGTGGCCGGAGAGCGCGACAACGCCCTCGACCACGGACACGTCGATACTGCCGGGTGCCAGCCACAAGGTGCGCGTCAGTACCTCCTCGATCACCTCGTCGCGGATCTCCCTGTCGGGGCGCAGGAAGACCTGGAGCAGGTCGCGGCGGGTGACGATGCCGACCAGCCGGTCCTCCTCGTCGAGTATCGGCAGTCGTTCCACCTGGTGCCGGGCCATGGTGCGGGCGGCCTCGACGACGGTGTCGTCGGCGTGGGCGGTGACGGGCGGCTCGGTCATGAGCCGGCCGGCGGTGCGGGCGTTCGCCTTCGCCGCCTGGCGTCGGGCACCGCGCGTCAGACCGGGGAAGGAGAAGCGGCGGTGCGGTCCCGGGGTGGCGGCCTGACGTGTGATCAGGTCCGATTGCGAAAGGACGCCGATGACCCGGTCTTCCTCGTCGACCACTGGCAGTCCGCTGATCCGGTGGGCCGCGAGCAGCCTCGCGACCTCCTTGAACGGGGTGCCGTAGTCGACGCGGACGACATCCGTGGTCATCACGGAGCCGACCTTGTTACGCTTCATGTCTTTCCTCCTCGACGGAGTCGGCGTGGACATGGATCCCGGAGCCGTACGGCACCAGGCGGATCCGCGTGACGAGCACGGTGACGCCGTCCTCGCCGCCGGAGTTCCTCCACATCTCCTGACACCTCAAGCGTCCTGAACCGTTCCGGGTTCGATCGAGACTCTAGGTTATGACTGTGACCTGGGGCTTCGTGGTTGCCCGGTAGTAGTTGGTCTCGTATTCGGCGGGT
>NZ_JBEZWE010000043.1:5000-7682 GCF_040637405.1 Streptomyces sp. NPDC029526 | reverse complement strand
GGGTCGGGTGGCGGGGATGGCGTACTAGGCAGTATGTAGGGCCTATGGGGGAGGGGCCCCTGTGGCTGGTGCCGGGTAGGTAGAAGCGAAAGGGCTGTTAGCAGGCGCTCTGGCTCCTACGTGCTTTGCGAGAGAGGCCTTATGGCGGCGTGCTGGCCCTGGTCGTCGGTGGTGGCGCTAGGTAAGCTGATTTTGTCCTACCCTATAGTGGTGCCAGGTAAGCTGATTTTGACCTACCCTATAATGCTGCCGGGTAGGTTGATTTTAGTATACCTTATGGTGGTATAGGGTAACTGAGGGGTGCCTGGACTACCTACCCTAGACCCCACGACCACGTAAATAAGCCGCCGCGGGCGTATAGGGGCGACCTAGGAGAGGTCGGGGCCCCCTTTAGGGCGGCGTGGGCCTGCCTATATGCCTACCCTACTACTCCTGCTGCGCTGGCTGCGTTTTAGGTGGGCGGGGTGGTTATAGTGCTAGGCTGATGCTTTGTTACGTGCGGCTTCTGGTCAAGCCTGGCGGCCACCTGCTCCCTCTAGCGCCCCCCGTAGATGGGCATAGCGATAGCAGCGTACGCCAGGGCCTTCGGCCAGGGCCTCCCTATAGCGCTTCTAGCCTCTAAAGCCTCCTGGTGGCGCCTGTGTCGGGGTGCAGGGTAAGGCCTACCCTGAACCTACCCTGTACCATCTGGGGGCGGCGGCAAGGGCAAAAGAAATACGTGGGCTGGCTGCTGGCAGGCCTGGGGGCGCGCTGGTGCCGAGAAACCCGGCGCCGAGAGGGGGGGGTGGTGCGTTGTTGGAAATGTATGTTCGTGAGTCGATTTTTTGGATTTGCCATACAAATGAATTTTGCGGGAAATCAAAAGTGGCCAACGAGTGCCGGGTGGCGGGGGCGCCCCACCAGAGAGCTCGGAGGGTATGTGAGAGCGGGTGGCCAGTCGAGCAATCGGCCGGCCACAACACAACCGCAATCAAACAACTGTACCATATCTTGAAGACTTTCATTGCGTGGTCCCTTGAACAGGCTTGCAGGCTCCGGTCTCGCTAGCGAGGGATTCATAGTGTTGGTCGGCCCCCACGAAACCGGTCGCTCAGGCTTCACGGCGTACTGGGGATGCCCTGAAGGCGACGAATGCCCCGGCAATCGCCGCTGTAGGGATGGGTTCTGTGGATTACTGGCCTCTGGCGAGTTCTACCATCGAGCAACGGAAGGCAACCACGCCCGCCGGACGCCGCAATGGCTGAAGTCGGGCGCTGAGTCCTTCTCCTGGCGTGCCCCAGGCCACACGCCGCCCGTTCGGGCTCAGTGTGGTCGACGGCTTCGCTGGGGAACACATGAGTGGGAAAGCGGATTGCCGGCTCGCACGGCGCCCACGGCTCCTGCCGCAGGTGCTTTGCCCGGCGCGTCTCCGGACGCCACCCAGTGAACTTGACATCTCTCCGGCGCTGCTCGCAGCACCGGTTGCCGTTTTTCCGCGGCGGACGATAGTTATCTGGTTGATTCTGCCAGTAGTCATATGCTTGTCTCAAAGATTAAGCCATGCATGTCTAAGTATAAGCAATTATACAGCGAAACTGCGAATGGCTCATTATATAAGTTATCGTTTATTTGATAGTACCTTACTACTTGGATAACCGTGGTAATTCTAGAGCTAATACATGCTAAAAATCCCGACTTCGGAAGGGATGTATTTATTAGATTAAAAACCAATGCCCTCTGGGCTCTTTGGTGATTCATGATAACTTCTCGAATCGCACGGCCTTGCGCCGGCGATGGTTCATTCAAATTTCTTCCCTATCAACTTTCGATGTTTGGGTATTGGCCAAACATGGTTGCAACGGGTAACGGAGGGTTAGGGCTCGACCCCGGAGAAGGAGCCTGAGAAACGGCTACTACATCCAAGGAAGGCAGCAGGCGCGCAAATTACCCAATCCCGACACGGGGAGGTAGTGACAATAAATACTGATACAGGGCTCTTTTGGGTCTTGTAATTGGAATGAGTACAATTTAAATCCCTTAACGAGGAACAATTGGAGGGCAAGTCTGGTGCCAGCAGCCGCGGTAATTCCAGCTCCAATAGCGTATATTAAAGTTGTTGTGGTTAAAAAGCTCGTAGTTGAACCTTGGGCCTGGCTGGCCGGTCCGCCTCACCGCGTGTACTGGTCCGGCCGGGCCTTTCCCTCTGTGGAACCTCATGCCCTTCACTGGGTGTGACGGGGAAACAGGACTTTTACTTTGAAAAAATTAGAGTGCTCCAGGCAGGCCTATGCTCGAATACATTAGCATGGAATAATGAAATAGGACGTGTGGTTCTATTTTGTTGGTTTCTAGGACCGCCGTAATGATTAATAGGGACAGTCGGGGGCATCAGTATTCAATTGTCAGAGGTGAAATTCTTGGATTTATTGAAGACTAACTACTGCGAAAGCATTTGCCAAGGATGTTTTCATTAATCAGGAACGAAAGTTAGGGGATCGAAGACGATCAGATACCGTCGTAGTCTTAACCATAAACTATGCCGACTAGGGATCGGACGATGTTATTTTTTGACGCGTTCGGCACCTTACGAGAAATCAAAGTGCTTGGGCTCCAGGGGGAGTATGGTCGCAAGGCTGAAACTTAAAGAAATTGACGGAAGGGCACCACCAGGGGTGGAGCCTGCGGCTTAATTTGACTCAACAC
>NZ_JBEZWE010000042.1:0-8662 GCF_040637405.1 Streptomyces sp. NPDC029526 | reverse complement strand
AGATCTACGGATTTTCGCCATGCCACGAAATTAGCATCATGCTAGCAAGTTAAGCGAACACTGACATGATAAATTAGTGGTTAGCTATATTTTTTTACTTTGCAACAGAACCGTAATAGTTATAACAGGAGCATCTTCAGGCATAGGGGAAGCTACAGCCAAACTCTTAGCTCAAAAAGGCGCTAAAATTGTGTTAGCTGCACGGAGAGAAAACAAGCTACAACAATTAGCTGAGTCTATTATATCTAATAATGGAGATGCAACATATTTAGTTACTGATGTAACTAAACCAGAAGATAATCATAAGTTAATTGAACATGCACTTTCAACATATGGGCGAATTGATGTCATTTTCTTAAATGCTGGTTTAATGCCTAATTCTCCATTATCAAAACTTAAATCTGATGAATGGAATCAGATGGTAGATGTGAACATTAAAGGTGTGCTAAATGGTATTGAAGCAGCATTGCCCAAATTTACAGCACAGAAATCTGGTCACGTGATTACGACTTCTTCTGTTGCAGGTTTAAAAGCTTATCCTGGTGGTGCAGTTTATGGTGCTACAAAATGGGCTGTACGAGACCTTATGGAAGTTCTACGTATGGAATCGGCACAGGAAGGTACCAATATACGTACAGCTACGATATATCCAGCAGCAATAGAAACAGAATTAATAGATAGAATTACGGATGAAGCTACAAGTAAAGGGACAGAACAAATGTATGATCAATATCAAATCTCACCTAATAGTATCGCTAATATTGTAGCTTTTGCGATTGACCAACCTGAAGACGTTAATGTCAATGAATTTACAGTTGGCCCTACTTCTCAACCCTGGTAACTTTTTATAACATTTAAATTCAAAAATGTCAGACAAAGAAAACGAAATATGAGGAGATGTTTTTATGACAAATCGATGGTCTAAAGAGACGTTAGAGAAATTTAAGTCTGCAGATGATATGTATGTGTCTCCTTTTTACTCAGATAGTAAAACACTAGGAACTCCTACTTGGATTTGGAATGTTATCGTTGATGGCGAGCTTTACGTTAGAGCTTATAATGGTCAAAACTCTAGATGGTATCAATCTGCTAAAACGCAACAAGCAGGGCAAATCCAATTGGCAGGTGAAACTTATGATGTTATATTTGAACCTGTTACTAGAACTACCAAATTAGATGAAGCAATTAACCAAGCATATAAAAATAAATATGGTGATAGTATATACTACCCACCTATGGTTAAAGAAGGTGCTGTTAGTACAACAGTAAAAATATTTCCTAATCAATAAATATTAGCCCTCTCTCTATAATGATAGTGAGGGGGCTAATAATGTGTAAATACCTTTGAAAATAATGGAGCATCAAGGTAATTGCTTGTTTTTAATTCTATAAACGGTTTGTCTGGTAATATTAACTTCTTTAGCAATTTTACTAATAGAAACGCCTTGTTCAAGCATTTCTACAACGCGGTGATACACTAATCGTTTCTGAGGATCTTTAGCATTTGGCGAATAAAGTACAGGCCTGCCTTTGTATACGCCTTTATCTTTGGCTACTTTAATTCCTTGTGCTTGTCGACGTTTACCTTCATTTCTTTCTTGTTCTGAAATCATTGCTAGAATTTGAATGATTAAGTCTTTCATAAACTTATCTAGTAAAGGATTACCAATTACTTCATTCATCATTGGTAAACTTGTAATCATCAATTGGACTTCTTTTTCTTTTAAATAGTTAACGGTTTGAATAATTTCGTCGTAATTTCTCCCTAATCGATCAATAGATTCTACAATTAAACGGTCCCCCATACGAACAAAATTTAATACCTCTTGAAATACTGGACGATTTTCAATCGATTTTCCTGATTGTTTTTCCGTAAATATTTTTTCAGCACCAAATGATTCTAAATTTTCAATTTGTCTATCTAAGTTCTGATCAATGGTTGAAACTCGTGCATAACCAACTATCAAATTTTTCCACCCTTTCTCATACACCCTAATCATACATTTTAAAAACACGATTTACAAGGATATTTTATTGTATCATTAGAGTGAGCTCTAAATAAACAAAAATAGTCCTCTTATTAAAATAAGAGGACTATTTTTGTTTAAAATTATTCAAGACCATTCGCTTTCTAACATACTCATTTGCCATAAATTATAATATTCTCCATTTAATTTTCTAAAGTCTCTTTTTTCTCCTTCTTTTATAAATCCAATCTTTTTGTAACTTTTAATAGCTGATTTATTAAAGGCAAAAACACCTAATTCAATTCTGTGTAGTCCCAAATCTTCAAAAGCCTTTTTCAATAATTTCTTTATTATTTTAGGGCCTAATCCTTGGCCACGCATTTGCGGATCACCTACTAAAACTTTACTTAACGTGGCGGAACAATTTTTAAAATCTATATTATTTAAAGCAATATGACCTATAATTTTTTTTGAATTATTTTCTTCAATGATAACTTTATAAATTATTTTACTAGAATTTTCTTTATTTGTGTCTTTAATATATTCCTTTAATTGTTCTTCATCTAGGGGATAATTAAAATCTGTACCTGCCCATTTGACTAAAAGTTCAGGAGAGTTTATCCAGTTTATTAATAAATCAAAATCTTTCTCCTCAAAATATTCAAACTTAATCAATAAATTACTCCTTAAATAATAGGTTATTAACTATAAAAATTCAGTGAATGTTGCAATATAAACAACCACTACAATTTTTTGATACTTTCTTCATCAACTTTCTATCTTAAATTTTCGATTTTTTATAAAGCGTTTTGTATTATCTAAATAACTCTTTACAATTTACTGATTTTTAAGCTTTTGCTAATAGATTTATGCAACTTTAATATTATAAGTAAATCTATGCACTTCATCATTAAATTTAAATTCTGCCCAAATTTTATACATCCCTTTTTTAGGAAAATGAGCATAAAAGGTTGTAGAATCAGGTGATTCTGGGTGAACATGAATATAATCAGTTAATTGCTCATCAAATATAATCACATGTCCTAAAGCTCCTAAATAAGGTTGGGGAGTTAATTCTGTATTGAAAGTTAAAGGGACATGTTCATCTTCTTTAGCACTTATAGAATTTAAAGTTACATGAACTCCTTTGTTAACTTTTACCCAATTTTTATCAGAATTTAAAGATGTTGTAGAGGTTATTTTATCTCCAATTTGCAGTTCAATAGGATGAACGGAATACACATGGTTTTTTGGTGTAACATCAACAAAAGCCTGGTAAGTTCCTGGCTCTAATTGTTGGTTAATTATAAATAAACCTTCATGCTTTTTTTGAGGGTGTAGGTGGTAATATTTCTCCATGTCATTAGATACTAAAACGAAATGCATTTCTTTTTCATGCATAGTATCTAATAATGGGGCATTATTAAATTCATCTTCTAACGTAATTTCTATATTACCATCTCTATATACAACATTTGCTTTAATTTCGGGTTTGTTTGAATGATATTCATGATTATGATTCATATTTTTATCCTCCTTAATTTTTAATAAGGGCATATCATTAAACGATATGCCCAACTATTTAAATTATTTAATTACATCGTAACCTTGATCTTCAATAGCTTCTTTAAAGTCGTTGAAAGCTACTTGATTTTCATCAAATTCAACTTCCACATTCCCATTCGCCAAGCTTACTTCTGAAGATGTTACACCATCTAATCCATTTAATGCTTTTTCAATTGAATGCTTGCAATGGTCACAGCTCATACCTTCTACATTAATAACTTCGTTAGTCAATGTTGTCACCTCCTTTCAAGAAATATAAGATTCTTATAATTTCATACGTTTTAGACGTAAAGCGTTTGTGACAACACTTACAGAACTTAAAGCCATTGCTGCTCCCGCAACCCAAGGTGCTAGCAGACCAATTGCTGCTATAGGGATACCTGCAACATTGTAACCAAACGCCCAAAATAGATTTTGGCGAATATTACGAATTGTAGATTTACTTGCTTTTATTGCTTTTGGAATTAATAAAAGGTCTCCTCCTAAAATAGTTATATCAGCAGCTTCGATTGCAACTTCTGTACCTGTACCAATGGCAATACCAATATCTGCTTTAACTAGTGCTGGAGCATCATTGACACCATCTCCAACCATAGCTACTTTTTTACCTTCAGATTGAATTTCTGCTACTTTAGAAGCTTTTTCTTCTGGTAAAACCTCTGCAATAATCGTGTCTATACCAACTTGTTTTGCTATTGCTTGTGCGGTACGTTTGTTATCACCAGTTAACATAGCAACTTCAATACCTAATTCATGAAGTTTTTGAATAGCTTGTTGGGCAGTATCTTTAACTGTATCAGCTACAGCGACAACCCCTCTCAATTCGTTATCTACGCTTATAAGCATTGCAGTTTTTCCTTCTTTTTCAAATTGAGCGAGATTTGTTTCAGCTTCATTAGTTTGGATTCCTTTTTCACTCATTAGTTTTCGATTTCCGACAAAAAGTTCTTTACCATCAATTGTTGCATTTATACCGCGCCCTGGTATAGCTTCAAAATGGTCTACTTCTAAAAATTCTAATGATTTTTCTTTAGCATAACTTACGATAGCTTCAGCTAGTGGGTGTTCAGAACCTTTTTCTGCACTAGCTAACAATTGTAATGTTTGATCATCTCCACTAAAATCAGTGACTTCAGGTGTGCCATTTGTTATAGTGCCAGTTTTATCTAAAACAACTGTATTAATAGCGTGTGTACCTTCAATGTGTTCTCCACCTTTAAATAGAATGCCATTTTCAGCAGCTTTTCCGGTACCCACCATTATAGAAGTAGGCGTAGCTAAGCCTAACGCACAAGGACAAGCGATAACTAATACTGCTATTGCAGCAACTAAGGCTGGTTCAAATTGTCCCGGCTGAACTAATGAAATCCATATAATAAATGTGAAAATCGCGATACCTACAACGATAGGTACAAAATATCCAGAAATAATATCTGCTAGTCTTTGTATTGGCGCTTTAGAACCTTGCGCTTCTTCGACAACTTTAACAATGGAGGCAAGAGCTGTATCTTTACCAACTTTTGTTGCTTCAACAGTAATTGCTCCATTTTTATTCATTGTTGATCCTATAACATTATCATTTTGCATTTTTTCAACAGGAATAGATTCACCTGTCAACATTGACTCGTCAATTGAAGTCATACCTTTAATTATTTTGCCATCTACTGGTATTTTTTCTCCTGGTTTGATAACTAAATAGTCTCCTTCTTTTACCTCACTTAAAGGAACCATAGTCTCTTCACCGTTGCGTAATATACGTGCTTCTTTAGCTTGTAAATTCAACAATTTACTTAACGCATTTGTTGTTTGTGTTTTAGCACGTGCTTCTAAATACTTTCCGAAAAGAATTAAAGTAATTAATACAGCACTTGTTTCAAAATATAGGTGTGGCTCATAATTTGTATTAATTAACCACTTAATCGATTCATAAATACTATAAAAGAAGGCTGCGCTTGTACCTAAAGCGACAAGAACATCCATATTTGCTGACCCATTACGAAGGTTTTTATAAGCGCCTACATAAAATTGCCAACCAATAACAAATTGAACAGGCGTTGCTAATACAAATTGGAACCACGGGTTCATAAATATATGTGGTATTTGAATACCAAATAAATGAACGAACATTGTCATTAACAATGGAGCTGCTAAAACAGCTGAAACAACTAATTTAATTAACTGTCGTTTTAATTGTTTTTCTTTTTGGGAACTTTTTTCTGATGCTTCTTTTTTAGGTTGTGCCTCATACCCTAGGTTTTTAATACGTTGTTGAAATTCATCTACAGACGTCATATCAGGGTTGTATTCTACAGTAGCACTTTCTGTGGTTAAATTAACTGTAGCCTTATTTACACCTGAGATTCGATTTAAAACTTTTTCGATTTTATTCGAACAAGCTGCACACGTCATTCCCATTACATCGAGATCCACTTTTTCGGTTAAAACTCCATAACCTGTTTTTTGAATTGTATTTGCAATATCTTCTAATGATGTAACATTGGGGTTATATTCAATTGTAGCTTTCTCTGTAGAAGGATTTACATTAGCGTTAACTTCATCTAATTTATTTAGATTTTTTTCTACTTTATTCGAGCAAGCTGCACATGTCATGCCTGTGATACCTAATGAGGTTTTTTTAATATTTTCACTCAATTATTTCTTTCCTCCTATTTTGAAAATTGTTTTAATACAACCATCAATTCTTTGATACTTTCTTCTCCGTTGCCATTTTTAATACCTTCACTTACACAATTAGATATATGGTCTTCAGTTACTATAAAACCCACTTGTTTTAGGGCTGATTGTATTGCTGTTATTTGTACTAGTACATCTATACAATATCTATCTTCTGCTATCATTGATTGTAAACCGCGCATTTGTCCTTCTAATCTTTTGAGTCTATTGAGCAATGCGTCATTGTTTTTAACAGTAGTAGTGTTCAATTTCACCCCTCCTCATATACCCTAACGGGGTATCTCTTGTTGGAATCTATATTATACCCCTAGTAGGTATAAGTCAATACAAAAGTTTCATATAAAAAATTAATATTTATAGTTTGTTTTAAGAGGTACACTTGTATAAAATGTATGCTAAAACTTATATTAGGAGAGATATATTTGGATAAAAATATACAACTTGAGCTTTACACAAGACCTACATGCTCTGATTGCCAAGAATCAAAAAGGTATTTAAACTCTCAAGAGATTAGTTATAGTCATAAAGATGTAAGTCAAAATTTGGACTTAGAAGAAGAAATGAAAAAAATATCAGGCAACCGAATTGTTCCCTTATTTGTTTTTTATAAAAAAATTTTTTGGGGTAAAAAAAAGTTGTTTAAATATTACGTGGGATTTGAAAATAACAAAAAAGATATATTAAATATATTGGAATAATTAAATAAACAGCCATTATTAAAAAATAATGGCTGTTTATTTAATGATGATGTTGACTGTCTTCTTCTTTCACGATACAAAACAATTTTTCACTATGATTATTGTTAGAAGTTTCAGTCTGTATTGTGACATGTTGAATATTTTGATGATTGAGTTCATGTTCTATACGTTTAAGTAAAAACTCATTTTCAGTAATGGTCATTGTATCTTCTACAACAATATGACAAGATAACGCGTTTAATCCGCTAGTTACTGACCAAACATGAAAGTCATGAATATTTTTAACTTCTTTGAATTTTTTAATAGTTTTAATAATGTCTTTTGTATTTATATTGCTTGGTGCTCCCTCCATTAATACATGAAGACTTGATTTTGTTACATAAAAGCCGCTACGTAGTACTAAAATTGCTACAATCACACTTGCTAAAGGATCCGCCCACCCCCATCTAAAAAATATAATGAGAAGGGCTGCTATAACTGCACCTATAGATCCAAGCATGTCGCTTATTACATGCAAATATGCTCCACGCATATTTAAGTTTTCTTCTACATCGCTCCCGCGCAGCATTATCCAAGCCACAATAATATTAATAAACAAGCCTACCAAGGCGATAATTAACATGCCTGTAGAAGCTACCTCAGGGGGGTTTTTAAATCTCTCAATAGCTTCATAAAAAATATAGATAGCTATTAACATCAAAGTAATACCATTAAGTACAGCTGCTAGTATTTCAAACCTTTTGTAGCCAAAAGTTTTATTTGTATTAGCTTGCTTCGCTCCTAAAGTAAATGCAATTAAAGCAATACCTAAAGAAATAGAATCACTTAACATATGACCAGCATCTGAAATTAACGCAAGACTGTTAGTAAAGAAACCACCTAACCCTTCTACAATCATGTAACTTGTAATAATAATAAAACTAATTAATAAAGTCTTTTTGTTCGCGCCATGTGTATGATTATGATTGTGATCGTTTTCCATTTAATCCCTCCTCTTTTTAATGATGAAAAATATTTTCTATAATTTGAATTTTTGTTTTTATAACTATAGAGTTAAAAAATATAAAATTTCAATTAATGTTTTGTTACTCGAAGAAAATCATACTAACTTATGAATATATGCTCATATATTCATAAGTTAGTATGATTTTTATCCTTTGTCAATATAGAAATGCTTTGTATTTTGTATATTAAATAAAAACCCTACTTTGCTTTGGACAGTAGTGGGATTTTTGCATATGATAAACCACACTTCACTTGCTAAATATTAACTATATTATAATTAACAAGTGATAATTTCTTTTTAGAGAAGATAGATTGTTTTTGTTCATTTTTTTTTGATGCTTTTGGAGTAATGATATCTTCTTTTGAATCTATATTATCAGTTTCTATTTTTTTGGTATTACTTAATATATTTTGGCTATTTAAATTCAAAGATTGTTCTTGTTTTAATGCAATTGTTAAATCGTCAATTTGTCGATTCTTTTGTCGAATTTCTGATTCTAAATGCTCTATGTATTTATCGATATAACTGCTATATTGGTTATTTAATGATTCTGTTTTGTTTGTCGATTTTTCATCAAATTTTGTCGATTCTTTTGTCGTTTTTTTATTTAAAATTGTTTTTAGATAATCTATTGGGTTCTGTTGCAAAGTTGAATTTATAGTATAATTTTAACAAAAAGGAGTCTTCTGTATGAACTATTTCAGATATAAACAATTTAACAAGGATGTTAT
>NZ_JBEZWE010000041.1:0-10344 GCF_040637405.1 Streptomyces sp. NPDC029526 | reverse complement strand
TCCAGTGCAGGCGGGGGCCGATCGGGCCGGGAGCCGCGCCCCCGTGGTGGGGGTCGCCCTGGTGGTACGGGTCGCCGACGGCGAACGCCTGGGTGCGTCGCAGTGCTGCGACGACGGCCGTGGTTGTCGGGATCGCGGTCTCGGTGTGACGGGTCCATGACCTCCCCACTTGTGCCGCCCGCTCGAGGGCTTCGGCGGCGACCTGTCCAAGGGGGGCGACGAAAGCCTCCCGGGCTCCTTGAGCCGACAGAAGGCCGACGTTGACGCACCAGCCGAAACCCAGCGGGCCGAAGACGGGTGCGACCATGAGACCCAGGTCGGCGACGTAGCCCGTGGTCGACGGTACAGGTGGACACGGCGACGGAGTCGGTGGTGTCGACGCCGGCGCCTCCCTGACCGAGGCAGAGACGCAGGCCCGCCGACCGGCCCGCACCGAGGGCATCCTCGCGGGAGTCTCCGGCGGAGCGGCCCCACGCGGCCACCACCCTCGCCCACTCCCCGCAGCACAAGGGCGCACTGATCGTCGTCGTCCTGCCCCACACCGGGGAGCGCTGTCTCAGCACAGACCCGTTCACGACGAGGACACCGCACCATACCGGGCCCACAGGCCCCGCATTCGGGACCTTCGGCCCCCGCACCCCACCGTTTCACCAAGTTAGGGTTACCTAAGTAATGCTAGTGCGGGCAGAGAGCGAGGCACGAGCATGGCAGCGACAGACCCTCAGGCGCACCCCAAGGGCACCCCCGTACCCGGTGACGGACTCGACGCCGCCCGCATGCCCGGCCACTGGCTGCTGGCCCGCCTGGGCAAGCGCGTCCTGCGCCCCGGCGGCGTGGAACTGACCCGCTGGATGCTGGACAACCTGGCCCTCGGTCCGGACGACCGGGTGGTGGAACTGGCCGCCGGCCTGGGAGCCACCGCCCGGCTGACCGTCGCGCGCAAGCCGGGCTCCTTCACGGCCGTCGACCGCGACCCCGCCGCCGTGGCGGGATTGGGCACTCTCACCGCGCCGGGTGCGATCGAGACGACGGCCGTGCGGGCCGACGCCGCGGACACCGGTCTGCCGACCGGCAGCGCCACCGTGGTGTACGGGGAGGCCATGCTGACCATGCAGCCCGACCCCGCCAAACGCCGGATCGTTCGCGAAGCCCGGCGGCTGCTCACCAACGCCGACTGCCGGTACGCCATCCATGAGCTGTGTCTGCTGCCAGAGGACCTCGACCAGGAACACGCCGAGGCGATCACAAGGGATCTGGGCCAGGCCATTCACGTCGGCGCCCGCCCGCTGACTCCCCGCGACTGGGTCACCCTGCTCGCCGACGAGGGCTTCGTCGTCACCGCCCACCGGCGAACGCCGATGGCCTTGCTGGAACCCCGCCGGCTCATAGCCGACGAGGGGTTCGGGCAGGCCGTGCGCATCGCCGGCCGAGCCCTGCGCGACCCCGTGGCCCGGCGCCGCGTTCTTCAGATGCGCCGCGTCTTCCGCCGCCACCAGGCCCACCTCGGCGCCATCAGCCTCATCGCCACCCCCGCCCCGTCCCAGCTCTGAGGGAGCACCCGCCATGACCACCACCGTGATCACCGACCTGACCGCCGAACTGACCGTGCCCGAGGACGGCACCCTCAGCCGCGTCCTGTACCGCGACGACCGGGTGCGAGTGGTCGGCTTCGCCTTCGCCACCGGCCAGGAACTGACCGAACACACCTCCGCCCTGCCCGTGGTCATCCAGGTCGTCCAGGGCCGCCTCGACCTCACCCTGGGCGACGAGAAGACCGAGGCGGGGCCCGGCAGCTGGATCCACCTGCCCGCACGGCTGCCGCACTCCGTGCGCGCCACCGAGCCCAGCATCATGCTGCTCACGATGCTGCCCGCCCTCGAGCCGTCCGGATCCGAGGTGCCGTCCGCCGCATGACCCACGCCAGACGACTCGCACGGCGTCCCCGTCGGCCACCGTCAGAGTGTGAACTCGACCCCGCGCTGGTCCATTTGCAAAGTCGAACGGCCAGTGCGGGGCGTTGTCGGCAGGCGCGAATTCCCAATCCGCACGGTTGGGCAGGTGCGATTGCAGATGAGGTACCCCTGAAGGCGTTACAGGAGCGCGGCCGCATGGGGCGCCGAGCGCATCGTGCGCGCCCAGCGCAGATACTCTCACGACGAAGCCTCACCGGAGCGCCTTGAGGCTTCATCTCACGACTCCGGGCAGAGGCTCCGCCAAGGATGCCCCCGGTAAGCCTCGATCCATCACCGTCCCTGTCACGCGTCTGTCACCGACGACGCCGACGCCACCGGACCGCAAAGCGCTGACCTGCTCCAACGCACACACCATGGACTGGCGTGGACGTCCCCGGACGGTCTCTACAACCTGTGCCATGTGGTGCCACTGCAACCCGGACCGGAAGCAATCGTGGCAGGCTTCGTTATTGCCTCAGGCCGCGTCCCACAGGCCGGCGTCCAAAACCCGCGCCGCCTTGGTGACGCTCCCTGGCATCAGGTGCCGGTAGGTACGGTACGTCTCCTCGATCGACTTGTGCCCCATCCACTCAGCCACGTCGGTGATCGGGATGCCGCTGCCCAGCGCGTTGGAGGCGAAGTAGTGCCGGAAGCCGTACATCCCCATACCATCCATCACCGGCAGCTTCTCGAAGAGCGTGCGGACGCGTCGGCGTTCCATCGGCTCCGTGTAGTACCCGCTCGGCCCACGCAGCAGATACCCCTCCTTCGTCGTGCCGTGCTTCTCTTCATAGCGTTCGATCGCCTCCCGTACCGAGCGGGGCAGCGGCACCTCACGGAACTCCCCTACCCTTCGGTGCTTCAGCTTCGCCGGCCGGTGGGTGTTGGAGTGAATCTGCTCGTGCACCCGGTACACGTCGTTCGCGACCACGTTGTTGATGTTCACGGCCCGGGCTTCGCCGTTGCGTAGTCCGCAGCCCGCCATCATCACGATCTCCAGGGCAAGGTCGTCCGCCGCGACAGCCAACGCCTGCTTCAGGTAGGCCAGGTCCGGAATGACCACCCTCGCGCGGACGTACTCCGGTTCCTGCACTCCCTTGACCGGGTCATCCGCCATCGCGCCCTTGTCGTAGGCATCCCGCAGAATCGCCTTGAGCGTGCGCAGGATGTTGACTTGATTGCCCCGGCCGACGCCGTCGGCCTCCAACTCGTCCAGGAAACGCTCCACCACGATGGGAGTGACGGATATCAGCTTCCGTGACCCCAGGCGCGGAACGATATGGACGTTGATGGAGCTGCTGACGTGCTCGCCCGTGGAGTATGCGGTCATTCGGCGCTGGCGGGGAAGCCACTGCTTCGCGTACTCTGCGATCGTCTTCTGCCCCAGCTCCCGGCGCGCTTCCGCGACAGACGGCGCCGTGCGCTTCTTCTCCGCATAAATCTGCGTCAAGCGTTCAATCGCGTCGTCCTGCGCGCCGAACCCGCCCTCCTCAACCTGCTTCCCTCGACCGTCGCGGAAACGGATCGTGTAAGAGTGCGGGCACCGGGTCGGCCTGACACAGCCGCAGTCCTTGAAGAACGACCCCATACCGCGAGCGAGCTGACGAGCCATGTGACGCACCTTCCGAACGGGAGCCAGACATCTGCGCCCAAGCCCCCGCCGCGGCGGTCACCAGGTCAGCAAGCCAGGACGCCCTTGCACCTAATGCTGACCATTCGCTGACCCGAGCGGTCCCATCATACCTCTGACCTGCGTAAATGCCCAAATACTAGATCTTGGACTTGAACATGGTGCGCAGCACTTTAGACTCCTAGAAGACGGCTCCCTGCCAGCTTTCTGCAGGTCAAGGGCGTCGTTCACTGTACATCGGCATGCCTTCGGCTCGAAGACCTCCAGGAAAATCGTGCGTTGCTGTGACCAGACTTCCCGCCTGCGCATTTCAGCGCCAGCCAGGCTGCCGCGAAGCCACCGACCAGGCGCACGCGCGAGAAATCGTACGGAACTGATGCTGAGTGGATGCTGACTTACCTGACGTCTCATCAAGCATGTCGAGAGTCGACGGCATTGGGCCGGCTCGGGGGTAATTCGATGCCGGCTCGCAGGCGAGTGCGAGAGCGGGACGGGAGAGCCGACCAGCACGCTCCTTTACCACCCTTTCCCCTCTTCGCCATGAGCAAGGCGCGGCAGGGAGCGGGCCGGAAGAAGCGTCAGCGCGTCGACGAGGAGGGCGCCGGTGAGTTTGATGGCCCCGGCGACGGACACCGCGACCAGGACCAGCAGCACGAGGGTGAGCCGGTCGACCCGCACGCCCGAGGACAGGGCGAGTTCACGGTCGTAGAGGAGGAGCGCGATGTCTCTGCGACGCCACCAGAAAAGAGCCGGTACGACGACGGCCAGCACGACGAGCAGCCACAGGTCGGCGGTACCGACCGAGAGGATGGACCCCCAGAGCAGGGAGAAGGCGCCCGCCGCGTTGACGCCGGAGACGGCCAGCACGAGCAGGGCGGCAGCGATCGCCAGACTCATCAGCAGACCCATGGCACCTGACAGACCGTCCGGGGTACGGGCCAGCGGAGCGACTCCGGCGCCGGCGAGCGCGCAGGCCACCAGCGCACACAGCATGGGATCGAGCCCGGTCAGCAGAGCAACGGCGATGCCCAGGAGTGCGACATGCATCATCGCGAACCGCACCGGCATGATGTCGAGGCCGACGATGACGACACCGATCACCGGCAGTCCGACCGCGGCCACCAGCAGGGCGACACCCGCCCGTTGAACGGGCACGAGCTGCAGGAGCTGACCGACGTCGGCCGCGGCCAGGACGCTCACCGGACCTCCCGCAGACGTCCCGCGGCCATCTCCAGCACCCGGTCGCAGCGCTCGGCCAGAGCCCGGTCGTGGGTGACGACCACGACGGTCACCGGCAAGGAGAGCAGGACGTCGGCCGCCTCCTCCTGACCGGAGAAGTCGAGGGCGGCGGTGGGCTCGTCGGCGAGCAGGACGCCCGCCCCGGCCGCCACACAGCCGACCGCCCGCGCCAGGTACATACGCTGAAGCTGACCACCGGACAGAGTGTGCAACGGCCGGTCGGCGAGATGCCCGACCCCGAGCTTGTCGGCCGCCTCCGCCGCCTCGGCACGCGCACCGCCGCTGGCCAGCAACTCGCTTGCCAGCAAGGGAAAACGTCCGGTCGCCGGCTTCTGCGGGATCCACGCGCACGCCCGTCGCCGCCACGCCCACTCGGCAGCACTCCCGGTGTCCCGGCCACCCACCAGGATCCGGCCCGCGACATGCCGGTGCAGCCCCAGAACAGCACGCAGCAACGTGGTCTTGCCCGACCCGTTGGTACCGGTCAGCGCCACCCGTTGCCCGCGCACGACGTCGGGATCGACGTCGCGCACGGCCTCGACCCGGCCGTGCCGGCACACGACGCCCGACATCCGGACATCCAGCCCTTCCATGCCACCTCCCTGCCTCCTCACAGCAGTCGGACGGGAGAGGCGGACGGTTCCCGGGCGGGGCGAAGGATCCGCGACGGCAGCGGACTTGGCTTCCCGGACGGGCCGCGGCGCGTTCGGCCCGCGATGGCGGGGCTCGGGAATTGCGGCGCCATGGGCGCCGGACGGTGCTGGTCGAGAAGACGATCACGAGCAGGACGTCATACAACCGCTGCGGTCGGGGGTTCGGCAGACCTGGCCCGCGCCGCAGTGGCCTTTGTCCCCTTCGGCCGACGCCTGGGGACTCGCATGGCCGAACCAGCGCCGGAGAAGCCACTGGGAGCGGCGGCCACCTGGAGGGGGCGCGCCTCGGCCCGGCGGGCACCGCCGACGGGCAGGTCGGACCACATGGGTAAGGCTGTGGTAACTTCCGGACGCCAGTCGAACTCGTGGGCGTGTCCGTACACGTGCACGGGTCAGGGAATCCGGTGAGAGTCCGGAACTGACGCGCAGCGGTGAGGGTGACGGGCGGGGCAGCAGAGCCACTGGACGACGGTCACGGCCGGGTCCGGGAAGGCGTCCCGCCGGGGTGATCCCGAGTCCGAAGACCTGCTGGCGACCGATCGTCCGCACGGACCCCGCGTATGGGTCCCGACGCCTAGGAAGCCGCAACCGTGCACTTGTCACGTCCCGCCTGTTGTTCCGTCCTGCTCCTGACCGGGGCACTGCTGCTCACCGCGTGCGGTTCCGGCTCCGACTCCGGCTCGTCCCCGAAGTCCGGCGGCTCGGATGCAGGAGCCGTCACGTTCGACAACTGTGGGCAGAAGGTGACGGTCGAGGCTCCGCCGAAGAGAGCCGTGTCCCTGAACCAGGGCACCACCGAGATCCTGCTCTCCCTCGGCCTCGCCGACCGCGTGGTGGGAACCGCCACCTGGACCGACCCGGTCATGAAGGGACTGGAGAAGGCCAACGCCAAGGTGCCCCGGCTCGCCGACAACCAGCCGTCGTTCGAACGAGTCCTGGACACCGAACCGGACTTCGTCGCCTCCTCCTTCACCTCCACCCTGAGCAAGGGCGGGGTGGCCTCCCGCGAGAAGTTCGAGGAGCTCGGCGTACCGACGTACCTGTCACCCGCCGACTGCGAGGGCAAGGACAACAGCGGCGACGGCGACGGCTCACGGACCAAGCCCCTGACCATGGAGACGGTCTACCGCGAAGTACGGGAACTGGCCCGGGTCTTCGGCGTGGACGAGCGGGGCGAGAAGCTCGTCGCCCGGCTGAAGAGCCGGGTGACGAAGGCCACGGCGGGGATCCGCGCCGAGGACACCACCGTCCTGTACTGGTTCGCGAACCAGGAGTCCCCCTACATGGCGGGCTGCTGCGGCGCGCCCGGCATCATCACCCACGCGCTCGGCGCGCAGAACGTCTTCGACGACAGCACGCAGGAGTGGCCCCAGATCAACTGGGAGACCGTCGCCGACCGCGATCCCGACGTGCTCGTCATCGGCGACCTCACGCGCAAGTCGCAGACCGCCGAGTCGGCCGCGAAGAAGATCGCGTTCCTGCAGTCGAACCCGGCGACGAAGAACATGAAGGCGGTGAAGGAGAAGCGGTACGTCCTGCTCAGCGGGCAGGCCATGAACCCGACGATCCGTACCGTCGAGGGCGTGGAGAAGGTCGCCGCGGCGCTGCGCGAGTACGGGCTCGCCGGATGAGAACCGCCCTGCGGTCCTCCCCGGTCCGCCCCATGCGGGGTGCCGTCCGGTTGGTGCGCGTCGTCGCCGGCCTGGGCGCCGGGCTGGCGGTGCTCACCGCGTCCGTCGCCGTGGCCATCACCATCGGTCCGGCGGACATCGCGGTGGGCGACGTGTGGTCGGTGATCGCCTCCCACCTGGGCTGGGGTTCGACGGATCTCACGCCGATCCGCGAGGGCATCGTGTGGAACCTGCGGCTGCCTCGCACCCTGCTCGCCGCGGTGTGCGGGGCCGGACTCGCCGTGTGCGGCGCGGTGATGCAGTCCCTGCTGCGCAACCCCCTCGCCGATCCCTTCGTCCTGGGCGTCTCCTCCGGTGCGTCGACCGGCGCCGTCGCCGTGATCGTCCTCGGCGCCGGCGGCGGCGTCCTGACCGTCTCCGGCGGCGCCTTCGTGGGCGCCCTGAGCTCGTTCGCTCTGGTGCTGCTCCTCAGCCACACCCTCGGCGGGACGACCGACCGGGTGGTCCTGTCCGGGGTGGCCGCGATGCAGTTGTTCTCCGCCCTGACCTCGTTCGTCGTGACGACGGCGGCCGACGCGGAGACCACCCGGGGCGTGCTGTTCTGGATGCTCGGCTCGCTCAGCGGGGCCGGCTGGACCGAAGTGGGGCTCTGCGCGGCCGTCCTGGCGCTCGCCCTCGTGCTGTGCCTCGGCTACGCACGCACCCTGGACGCCTTCGCCTTCGGCCAGAACGCCGCGGCCACGCTCGGGGTGTCCGTCGCCCGGACCCGGTTGGTGCTGCTGTGCGTGACCGCGCTGCTGACCGCCGCGCTGGTCAGCTCGGCGGGGGCGATCGGCTTCGTCGGCCTGGTCCTGCCGCACGCCGCCCGCGCCCTCGTCGGCCCGGGGCACGCCAGGCTGCTGCCGGTCACCGCGCTCGCCGGGGCGGTGTTCCTGGTCTGGGCCGACACCCTGGCCCGTACCGTCCTCGACCCCCAGGAGGTGCCGGTGGGCGTGGTCACCTCACTCGTCGGTGTTCCGGCGTTCGTCCTGGTCCTGTACCGCACGAGGAGGATGCGATGACGACCGGCACCGAGCGGCGGGACGACGGTACCCGGCCGCCCGGCCGTGGACAGGCACCCGCCGGGCCGCACACCCTCGCTGCCGACCGCGTGAGCCGCACCCTCGACGGGCGGCTGATCGTCGACGGTGTGAGCCTCACCCCCCGGCCCGGCTCCGTGACCGGGGTGCTCGGCCCCAACGGCTCCGGCAAGTCGACGCTGCTGCGGCTGCTGTCCGGCGTCCTCGCCCCCGCCTCCGGCATCGTCACCCTCGACGGGCGTCCCCTCGGCGCCTGGGGCCGCCGCGCCGTCGCCAGGCGCGTTGCCGTCGTCGAGCAGCACTCCGACACCCTCGTCGAGCTGACCGTTCTCGACGTCGTACGCCTCGGCCGCATCCCGCACCGACGCGCTTGGACCCCCGCCACCGCGGCCGACGAGGAAGCCGTGCGCAGCGCCCTTGAGCGCACCGGCCTCACCGGCCGCGCGGACCAGCCCTGGCACACGCTCTCCGGCGGCGAGCGCCAGCGCGTGCAGATCGCCCGCGCCCTGGCCCAGGAACCGCGCGAGTTGCTCCTGGACGAACCCACCAACCACCTCGACATCCAGCACCAGCTCGACTTGTTGAAGCTGATCGTCGAACTCCCCGTCACCAGCGTCGTCGCCCTGCACGACCTGAACCTGGCGGCCATGTACTGCGACCAGGTCGTCGTCCTCAGGGGCGGCCGGGTGGTCGCTGCCGGAACCCCGGGCGACACATTGACCGAGCCCTTGATCGCCGACGTGTACGGCGTACGCACCGAGGTCACCCGCTCCGGCCCGGGCGACCGGCCGCACATCCGCTTCCTGGGCACGGTGGCAGCGAACTGAGGGCGGCCCCAGGCCCCGAACGACGAGACGTGGCCCGTAGGATCGCGCGCGCAGCTGGTTCGCCCCGCCCTCCCCCATAGCCCTGAAGGCATGGGGCCCCCACGGCAGGGCGTCGTGAGAGGGAACCCGGTGGGACACCGGGACTGCCCCGCAGCGGTGAGCGGAGACGACCGCCGTCATACGCACTGGGTCCGACGTACCGGGCCTGGGAAGCGACGGCCGGCAGGAGTGTCGTACGACGAGACGTGCCCGCGAGTCCGAAGACCTGCCACCTGCCCGCGCACCCGTACTCGCATGCGGTTCCGCCCTTGTCCCGACTCGCGAAGGAGAGTTGACGTGGCCGACCGACATGCCACCCTGCCCACCGACACGAAGCACCCGGCCGCATCACGGGTGACGCTCGCGCACATCATGAGCGAACACGACACCAACCTGTACGGCACCATCCACGGCGGAGTGGTGATGAAGCTGATCGACGACGCAGCTGCGGCTGCCGCCGGACGACACGCCCACGGGCCCCCGGTGACCGCCTCTGTCGACGGGATGGCGTTCCTGGCCCCGGTACGTGCCGGCGATCTGCTCACGGTGCACGCCGAGCTCGAACGCGCGGGAAGGACATCCCCATCGTGTTGTCAGGCCGCAACCGTGACGGGAGGTGAACTTTGATGGCACTGACCGTCACGGATCATGGCCACAGGACGTTGAGGCGACGGCGTGCGAGCGCGAGCAGGGCCTGCTTGTGTCCCCTCCCCTCGCTCCGCTTGCGCCGGTAGTACGTCTTGGAGGCCGGGCAGGCCGGCCATCGCCGAGAGGTACATGGCCCACAACAGTCCGCGATGGTAGCGGCGGGGTCTGCGCAGGTTGCCGCTGACGCGGCCGGAGTCACGGGGCTGCGGAGCCAGAACGGCGAAACCCGCCAGGCGGTCGGCGCTGCCGAAGACGTCCATGTCGCCGCCGTGGTTGAGGTCGACCGCCCAGAGCACGTCGGTGGATATCGCCAGGACATCGCCAATGAGTTCCAGCAGTTCAGACCCGTCGTTCTGGACGCGGCGGGACAGCAGCCGGTCGCCGTCCGTGTTGAGCACCATCACGGTCACCTCCGCCGGCTCGTCGTCACGTCAACCCAGCGGACGACCTCGCCGACGTTGGCCTATGCAGCGATCGAGTCACGTCTCCCAATGGGCGGTCGAGTCGTCGCGGGGCCCGGGGCGGCCATGTCTATCGAACCCGGAGCAGTTCACCGAGTGGGCCGCGATGAAAGCGGTCGCCCAGAAGCTGGGCATCGGCACGACCGAGACCCTGCGCAAGTGGGTACGGCAGGACCAGATCGATG
>NZ_JBEZWE010000040.1:0-10552 GCF_040637405.1 Streptomyces sp. NPDC029526 | reverse complement strand
CACCCGCCGAATACGAGACCAACTACTACCGGGCAACCACGAAGCCCCAGGTCACAGTCATAACCTAGAGTCTCGATCGAACCCGGAACGGTTCAGAGCAGCCGTTGAGTGGTGGAGGCGTTGTAGACGTTGGTGTCCTGGTGGTTCAGGAGTTGTTCAGCGGTGTCTAGCGCAATCTGAGGGTCATGCTTCATCAAGGCCAGCACGGCCTGGGCTGCGCAGACTCGGACAGCGAGCACTGGGTCGTTGGCGAGGCGGGTGACCAGGGGCGTCAAGGCGTGCAGGTGCTCACTGCCGTGGAAGAGCAGGGTGGCAACGGTGAACGCTGCCTGGCCGCGGGTGGCGTTCATGCCGGCGGTCAGCAGATCCGTGCGGGTTCCTTCGGCATCAGGATGACGGATGTCCTGCTCGGGGTAGGGGTCTGTGGTGTAGCCGTTGAGGGCCGGGAGCAGAGCAAGAGTGAAGTTCTGCGGGGCCGACTGCAGGGCGCGGCAGATCGTGGGTGCTGCCTCGGAGCCGAGCGTCTGGTGGGTGTGGAGGGCCAGTCGTTCCCAGTGGTCGGCATCCAGATGGGGCGTGACCGCCTCCACGATCGCGCAGAGGTAGGCGGCTGGCGAGCCCGGGCCGAGAGTGAAGGCGAAGTCGGTGAAGCGGTCGGGTTGCTGTTGCGCGCGGCTGCCCAGTGTCCGGGCGAGCTCGTGGACGCCTCCTCGGAGAGGCCAGAACCGTTCGGGCTGGGGCTGGGCGTACTTGTCCAGGGCACGGTGCCACTGGTCGTCGGTCATGTGCCGGGCCGCTTGGTCACTGATCGGCGAGCCGACAACTCCAGTTTGAAGCGGTGTCGGTGGCGACGGGACGTGGCCGGGGAACTTGCGGTGCCATTCGGCGAGCCGACGGCGTACCGCTTCGCTACGGCGCGAAGGGCAGATCGCCGACAGCAGCTCGTACTGGCTCCGGCCCCAGGCGCTGCGCTGACCCTTCTGTCGTCGGCGCTCCCACGCCGGGTAGTAGCCAAGCAGCACCGCGGTCAAGCGATCCAGCATCTCGTCCGTGCAGTGGGGGGTCGTGGTCTCGATGAGTTCTCGCGAGGCCCAGCGCGCGCTGTCCACCCATCCCAGGCGCAAGTGGCGCTCATCGGTCAGGAGCCAGGCGATCGCCTCATCGGGCCGTCCCAGGGCAGTGTGCAGGCGGCAGGCGAGGAAGCGCAGTTCCTGAACTGGTGAGGCGGTCAGTTGCCGCAGGGCGTCGGCAGCGGCAGCCGGGGCCTGGCCGGCCAGGGAGCGCAGTGCCGTGTCGAGGGCGGCCAGCAAGGCGGTGTCGACACCGCGGCCGCCCACGAGGCGGTAGGCCCAGCGGCCACCGAGGTCCTGGGAGCCGGTGCTGCCCGCGCTGCTAGCGGTGGCCACGTCGATGACGAAGGGCAGAACCTGGTCGACGTAGGTTTCCGGCTCGGCCTGCGCAATGCGGGAGAGGACCGTGTCGGCCACCTGTGAGTTCGTGGACAAGTGCTCGGACGCGAAGGGGTCGCCGGATGCGTCGGCGCGCGCACGGGCTAGGTGACGACGCAGATAGGCGCCGACAAGGCGGGCAGCAGGAGCGGGGTGGGTTTCGGACAGGCCGTAGAGCAGTGACCAGAAGTCACTGTTCACCGCGATCGGTCCACGCGCCTCGTCCGCATGGCCGCTCTCGACCAGGTCGACGGCAAGGTCGACAAGGTCGGGCGTGAGCGCCCACTCAATCAGCCGCAGAAGCCGCTGCCCCCACTGCGGCGTGGTGCCCACGTACGGTCGCACCAGCTCTGCGACACGTTCGGGCCGGTGTCGCGCGACGGCCAGCAGTTCAGGGAACGCAGCATCGGCGGTCTGCGGCGTGCCCAGCCAGCGTTCCCACCTTTGATTGTGGTCGGCGGCGTCGAACCACTGCGGCAGGGCGAGCAGACCGCGTACCTTGCCCGCGACAGGAGCCTGACCCCAGGCGACCGGTTCGATGGCCTGCCAGTCTGGCAGAGCGGCATCGAGCTGCCCAAGGACCGCGATGATCACATCATGCAGGTGCAGGCGGATCTGGTCAGAGCCCAGGAGCCGGGCCACCGTGACGCGGAAACGTTCAGGGTCCGAGCCAGCAAGGTGCTCAAGGATCTGCCGGGTCTGGGCTCGACGGAACAGATATTGACCTGAATTGGCCAGAAAATCGTGGATGTCCTCCCCGGTGGAGATGAAGGCCCGGGCGAAGAGGAAATCGAAGTACGTCTCGTGGAAGAACCCGATCTGTTCCCCGTCGCGCACCAGCACACCGTGCGACTCGAACATCCTGATGTGCTGGCGGGCGAAACCATCGAGGAGAGCCATGGGCGCCTGGAGCGTTTCGCGTTCACTCATAGAGGCGCACAGCGTGCCCGTGATACCTCGCCAGTCCACCGCGGTGACCTGCCGCTCGATCTCCTCACGCAGTTCGTCTGTGTAGCGCGCGTACAGCTCCTGCAAGGTCCGGTAGGAAGCGGCGCGTGCGGAGGACGACAGGCGGCTGAAGACCGACAGGTGCAACGGAGTACGCAACAGCTCCAGCGTCACCGGCCCCAAGCCGTCGGGATCCGTCCCGCTGGCGGACAGGACAGCCCGCACCTGTTCCAGATCCAGAACGCTGAGGGGGAAGCGGACTGTTCGGGCGGGGTCGGCGACCAGCCCGGACAGCCTCCGGTCGTTGTCGATATCGACGGTACGGGCCACCAGGAGCACCTTGACGTTCGGGGTGACGGACAGCTGCGCCAGCACGTCCTCCACGGCCTCGTAGGCGTCCGACATCCTGCCGTTGTAGGTGCTGACCGCATCCAGCTGGTCAATCACCAGCAGCGCCGGGGCTCCGTCCGCGACCCCAGCCAGCAGCACCGCCGGCGAGTCCGGCAAGGTCATCCTGGTCCCCAGATCCCTGGCCGTCTGCACGCTCGCGTCGGCACCGTCCATCCGGACCGCGGCCGCCGGCCATCCCTGCTCGGTCAGCCGAGCCAGAACGTCGGTGACAACCGCTGACTTACCCAAGCCAGCACCGCCCTCGCAGACCACGATCTGCGGGCCGTCCTCAGCTATCAAGTGCTCGTACAGCTGCTCCGCATGCGGGCGAGCGGCCATCCCGAACACGGGCCTGTCCCGCCGCACGCGCCGCACAAAGCGCTCAACGGTACCGGCCAGCGCCGTGAGCGTTCCGGTGTCACCGGCCAGCAGCCGTGGGTGTACTCCCGGGACGGTCAGAAGGTGGCTGCGGATCTGGGAGCCGGTGAGGCGCTGGTGCAGGTGCTCGTCGAGATAGCCGCTCAACTGCCTGACGATCACTTCCGCATCGCCGAGAAACAGCAGCTGATACTCGGAGACCACCAGGCGGCGCAGCGCCTCCGGTGAGTAGTGCTCCACGTGCACGGCCTGCAGATACCGCCAGCCGACTTCCCGGTCGACCGGCGCCCCGTTCACAGACCAGTTCCCGAGTACCTGTACGAACTGGGGAGCCTGGGCCTTGGTGATGATGTCCTCGAACTCGGCGAGTGTTTCAGCTGCCCGGGCCCGCTGGGCAAGATCATGCAGTTCAGGGGCCCCCGTGGACAGCACGAGGCGCACCTTCTTGCCCTCCGTAAGATGCCCCGTGACCGCCTTAAGGATCTTCCCCGCAGCATCCAGGGTCCACGGCCCCTTCGAGGGAACGTCCTTCACCTGCTCGCACCATGTGCCGTCGTCCGCCTCGAGCTCGAACTCGATCCCGGCGCCCGCCGGCCCCGGGGGCTCCAGACGAATCCGCGACGCCCGCCCCCTCAGCAACTCAGCCACCCTCAGCGCGGTCCACCAGTCCTCGTACCGGTTACCCGCCTTGTCCGCAGCCCCGCCCGCCAGCCCCACTCCGCCTCACCCCTCGAAAAACCGCGAAGGCCCCCTCTTCAGGAGTCCCCGTGGCGCGACCTTACCTTCACCCACCGACAATCAGACATACCAGGGTATTGCGGCAAAACATTCAGCTCTGTGCCCTCCTCAGCCTGCGGGCACGGATGCCAAGCGGGGCCTTGCAGGGCCTCCACGCGCTAGCTCCTCATCTGAGGCAACCGGCGGGTGGACGACCCGCCCGACACTCGATTCGTGCGACTGCCCCAGTCATCGTCGGAAGTGGAAGCAGAATCACCGAGGTGACCGAGAACTTTGACTCCAGGCTGAACAGTGACGCCCTACTACTCAGAGGCTTCCGCGACCTAGCCGACGCGTACACGCGACTCAGCGCGTCAGGCGATCCGCAACGCCGCGGGAAGGATTTCGAGCACCTGCTGCAGCGAGCCTTCCAGCTCGCTCACTTCGAGGTTGAGCTCAACCCGCGGATCGCATACCCACGCCAGACAGACTTGTCTGCACGCTACGGAGACCGCCGGTACCTCCTGGAGGCCAAGTGGCAAGCCGCGAAGGCGGACGTGGACGTACTCAGCGGCCTACGCGACCGCTTGCGCCGGACCAGTCCCGACGTAGTAGGTGTGCTCGTCAGCATCTCTGGCTTCACTGGAACCCTCGTAGAGGAGGTCAGCCGAGAACGTCAGACACCTATCCTTCTGGTCGACCAAGAAGATCTACTGAACGCGCTTAGGGAGCCGACTACACTGCCCGGCCTGCTCAGAGCCAAGCAGGAGGCGCTGATCACTCACGGCCAGGTGCATCTCGGGGAGTCTCGACGGGCACACGCCGTAACCCGCAGGCCAGACCGCGCACTGCCAACCAGAGACCTGCATCTCCGCGACGCATGTGGGGAGCAACACCCTTACCTAACTGTTCCGGGCGGCTTCGCTCCCGTGGTGTTCGCTACCGCCGCCACAAACGTGGACTGGTCCTTCGGCCGCGGCCGCGGCGTATGTTTGGACATCCCCATCCAAGCCCGCACTGCAGCCGACTTGATACGCCTGATCCACGGCCTTGATGAACTCGGACTGGCCAGCGCACGTCCCACCTGGGCTCTCCAGCAGAACGACACCTCATGGTTTGGAATCGGGGCCGGCGAACTCATACAAGCATTGGACGACGCCCAGCAGCGTATGGCGGAGCCAGCCGCCCCACACCACAGCGAGCAGCTCGTGTACTGCGACACCACCCTGGGCGGCCTCTACACACTGACGGCAATCATCGCTGCGGCAGAGCCGTCACCCGCCAGGCAGCAAGCGGACGAGTGCACCCCCTCGAGCAGCCAACGCAACAGAACGCCTGCTCCCCTGCTGGTCTCGCAATGCCAACTATCCTTCCAGCTCCCCGGCACTCCGCTGGATGCCACAGCCCTGCGTCACCTCCACGACCGATTCGGAGCGACGCACAACGTCTACTTCCGCCACTTGGACATCACGGCGATCAAGATCAGCTGGCTTGATCAACAACCAGTAGACCCGCTGGCCACCATCGTGGAACACGACTCAGTCACAGGCCAGGACTTCGTCGTCGGCCTCGTCGTGCACGATCACTACTCCGCGAACGGCAAGCACGCCGTGCTCGAAGGCTGGCCGCTAGAACTTCAGGACAGCGGATTCCTGATGTGCGCCCTAGCAGATCACCATCCCGTAACTCGCCCACCAGAGCGCTATTGGCTGGAGGCCGTGCATACCGCCCACACGTCTGACCTAGCCGTCGCAACAGTCCGGGCCAGATGGTGACCAGGGTCAGCTCCACGACGGACGAGCAAAGGTAGACACTGCCGCAAGCCGGCCCCGCTGGCTGGTGAAGGCCAGCAGCCAGTGGGGCCCACTCGCTCAAACGCAGTTGCCTAGGCGGTCTTCCTCCGCCCTGGACTCCGGTCCCACCTGGCGGCAAAGGACCGGATGGACTCAGCAGTGAAGACCGGTCCAGCAGCAGTGCGGCCAATCGGCCGCGGGAAGTCAGGATGGTTGCCATCCAACTGAGCCACCCGTTGACGAGAGACACCCAGTTCCTCAGCCGCTTCCCTGTATCCCATGAGCTTCTGTTCCTTGGGGTAGTCCCGCTCCGCGGCTGCCTGCTCAGCGGTAACCACACGCAGGTCGATCAGCTGAGGCTTGTGGCCCAGAGCAGCCTCAAGTCCCTCAACCACTGTATGAAGAGCCTTGTCCGCAGCCTCTACCAAGCCGGACGCCCTCAGACGCCACAAAATGTTGAGACGCCGGCTGTCAGCCTCATACCTGATGACACCAGCGAAGTGCCGATGCATCTCTTCGAACTGCTCATCCCGGAGGGCGCGAACAGCATCCGCAGTCGCAGACGCCCGCCATTCCTGTTCCATGCTTCTCTCCTCTCCTTCCATCTGTTTCGTTCTGCGGTGTGCGCGGATGGACAGGTACAGGGGGCCAGGCCTTCTGGCCCCCTTCCATACCTGGCTAGTCCTCGTACGGGAGAACCAGGCCCATTTCCCGCAGCATCGAGACCAGATCGAGCCACTCACCCGGACTGCCCGGCTCGTGATCGATCGTGGTCACGTTGCCGTCCCGGGAGAAGAACCAAGATCCCTCCAGGCTCTGCCAGCTCTTGAATCCCTGACGGTCCAGTGCCGCGAGAAGCACGTCCATCCGATTCGCCATGTCAATACCACCCCCAAACCTTGCACCTGTCAAGACATAACCCGGAGCAACCTACTAACAACCCTTGTTTCTGGCAAGACGGCGCCCCGAGGGCTCCCGCGACAAAGCCGGCAACCCGTCTCGCACGAAGATCGAGACGCTTGCTGTGGACCCTCACGGGTCACCGGGCAGTGGAATACGAGCAGGTCAGACCCACAACAAACACTCCATACGGCATCACCACCTACAGATAAAGGGCCTGCGCTCGCATGATGAACGGCTCGTCGAGCAGCTGGCCTCCCGGGCGCTCACGAGCGGCAAGCGCAAGGTCCACGTCCGGCGTGACGAAGAGGGGCGGATCGTCGGGGCCGGCGGCGAGGGCGACGGTGAGGACCAGGAGGACGACACGCAGGCCGCCGCCGAAGCGGCCCTGCTGCACTTCTCCAGCCCGCGCGACGCCGCGACCATCGCCGCGTTCCTTCGCACTCGGGTGTACCGGCCGGAGTCGCTGGTGTGGCTGGAGGGCTACCAGGCCCTGCTGCGCTGGCGGGCCGAGAACGAGATCACCGGCCTCTACGCCGTTCCCTACGACACCGAGGTCGAGGTCGGGGTGACCAAGGCGTTTCCGCTCGGGCGATGGGTGCACCAGCAGAGGAAGGCGCTGCGGGCCGGGGAGCTGGAGGAGCGGCGTAAGACGCTGCTGTACGCACCGGAGGCCGGGGTGGTGTGGGAGCCGGGTGAGGAGGCGTGGGAGAACAAGCTCGCCGCGCTGCGATCCTACCGGCGGGCCATGGGGCACCTCGCACCCCGTCAGGACGCCGTCTGGGGCAAGAGCCAGGCCGAGGGTCTAGTGCCTATCGGGCAGCACATGGCCAACATCCGCCGCAAAGGCGGCCTCGGCAAGAATCCCGAACGGGCGGAGACACGGGCCGCGCAGCTGACCGCGATCGACCCTGACTGGAACTGCCCCTGGCCCCTGGACTGGCAACGCCACTACCGCATCCTCACCAACCTCGCCGCCGACGAACCCGACGGCAGGCTCCCCGACATCGCCCCCGGCGTGACGTTCGACGGCGACGACATCGGACGATGGCTGGAGCGGCAGAAGAACCCGACCACCTGGGCACAACTTCTGCCCGAACAGCAGATCCGGCTGTCCAAGCTGGGCGTCCAGCCCGCCCAGGCCCCGTCTCCCGCCCCTGTTTCCAAGGGTGCGACGAAGGGGCAGGGCAAGGCGCAGCAGGCGTTCCAGCGGGGTCTTGCGGCGCTCACGCAGTGGGTCGAGCGGGAAGGCCAACGACCGGTCCCGCGCAGCCACAGCGAAGAAATCACGGTTGACGGCGGGGCGGAGCCGGTGGCCGTGAAACTGGGCGTATGGACTTCGAACGCCCGTTCCAGGTGGGGCAAGCTCACCCCAGAGCAGCAGGCCGCCCTCGCCGCGCTGGGCGTGCCCTGGGCGAAGGCCGCAGCAGTGCCGGCCCCGTCTAGCGAACCGACTGCGGCAAACGACAAGCCCGTCCAGGGCGCGCAGGTGCCGGAGGACCGCAACCAGGGCGCCTCCGTGACGGAGGAGGAGCACCAGGCGGCGCGGGGCACGGCGCGGATGCAGCGCATGAACGAGAGGCGGAAGCGCTGATGCACCTCCAGCTTTGCCGCGTCGGCTTGCTCCTGCCCGCGCTGCTCCCGGGCGTCACCGGCCTCCACGAGCTCCACGTCGGCGAGGCGGACATCGTCGGCATCGCGGCCGGTGGCGACCGCCAGACGGTCGAGGCAGGTGAGGAATTCCTGTGGCTCGCCCAGATCGTCGACCAGGTGCTTGATGAGCCCATCGACGAGCGGGCCGGTGTGCATCGTCCAGCGAATCCGGTCAAGCCGCTTGGCGAGTTCGGCGTCCAGAGGCACCGATCACGCCCGGAAAGACAACAAGGTGCGTGGTCAACATGGGCCCTCGGGTCCGCATTGCCAGCGCGAGCAAGGTCAGAGTTTTGTAGCGGCTGGATCCACGGCTTCTTCTTCGAGGAGGTCTCCGAAGTGCCCGAAGACCCACCCGTCGATCATCTGCGGGTAAGACTCGATGAGGTCTTGGGGGAGAAACTGGCGCGGTTCTTCGAAGTGGAATCCCCATTGCGAAACGATGTTGTCGCCTTCTGCCAGATCTAGGACCGCAGAGCGCAGACGGCGGACATGCGCGAGGATGTGCCGCTCTCGAACGACGCTGATATGCCCCACACTGGCACCCTCATGCGCAATGAAGTTCCTTGCTCTTGTGGCCCGCCGTAGGGAATCCATGATCTCGCCAGAAGTCGAGATCTTGCCAGTCAGGTGGTTTAGCGTGGCTGCGAGCATTTTATCGACTGGCAGGTTGGTGATCATCCCGTCATCATCCATGACGATCTCGACGTCACTCTCGTGCATTTCAACCAGGTTGATGCATCGGACCATCCAGCGGCACTTCTCCTCGAACGCGTTAGCGAGATGAAGGGAACGTCCAGCCGCTAGAAACAGAGCGTCGAGTAGCTCCGGCTGACGAGGAGGTAAGTAGCCCAAAGACCAAGTCATGTTCCTACTGTAGTGACGATGTCCACCCGATATCGGTCCGCCGGCTGGCGTCTCCCTGTCTGAGAAGTGCCGGTCCAAAGACAGTGGAGCGGAGCGAGGTGTACCGCCCCAAGACAGCCACACCCGCTACGGAAACCGCCCCACGGCAGTGACCACTCCCTTCCTCAACACCCGACCAGCGAAAACACCCCGGCCTGACAAGCCGTCACTGGGCTCTTTCCAACCTCAGTCTGAGCTGGCCAGATGCAGGCAAAGGATGGCTTGGACGAGGCTCGTGATGCGGGTGGTGGAACATGGCAGTCTGCGAAGGAGCCGCCAGGACTTGAGGGTGGCGACGGCCTGCTCGACCAGGGCTCGGGTCTTTGCGTGAGACCGGTTGACGGCCTTCTGCCCCTGGGCAAGCGTCTCCCAGCGTCCCCAGCAGGGGATACGGACCGTGCCCCCGGCGCCTTGGTATCCCTTGTCGGCCCAGCACGTGATGCCGGCGTCCGTGAGCGTCCAACTAGGTGACCGCCGCGGAGTGGTCGTCGTAGCTCGTGCCGAGCAGCTCCCCGGTGACCGGGTCATACTTCTCCTCGCGCAGCGCCGAGATGCGTATGCCCTTCGGCTCCAGCAGTTTCTTCGCCTCGCTGTGTCCGCGCTTGGTCAGCACCCACACCTGCCGCTGGTCCTCCCGTACAAGCTCGACCCTCACCAGGTGGTGGTCCTGAAGATCCAGGAGGGTGTCCCGCGTGAGCTTGTCGTGCTGGTTGCCCGGACGGGTCAGCTTCCACAACTGATCAGGCGTAGCCCTCTGGAAGATCCCCAGCGCTTGCAGCAGTTCCCTCCGCCTTGGCCCTGTCGAGTTCTTCCTGTGAGTACGACGCCTTGGGACATGAGGGTTGTCGGACCTGCGCTGACCCCCTGTCCGCCGGGGCTGGCCTGCGGAAACTCCCGGCCCGTGGCGACGGGGCGCGGAGGGGGTGGTGGAGGGGTCCACGGAGGGGGCCTCTCCGGCCGGGTCAAGGGGCTCGGGCTCGTCTGCGGTGCTCGCCACAGGATGCTCCTGGAAGGTGGGGCGGGCCCATCCCGCCGTTCACCTCCTACAGGTCCCGTCTTCGGCTCTCGTGTGACGCCGACCTCGGAAAACCCCTCCACCGTGACTGCATCGTGATCAGCCCGGAGGGGGGAGAGTTCTCCCCTCTGGCGGCCGGACTCTGTCCACAGGGCCGCAAGCCGAGCATCGGTTCCGAGGCCGCCGCGATCAGCGGGGCGGCCCGTACGCTGAGGAGCCGACATGCCCGACACCACGCCGCTCGCCCCGATGACCCCGCACGCGGCCATCAGCGCCTTCAACTACCTCCGGGCCGTCCAGGCCGACGACATCGAGCGTTTTCAGAGTGGCCACCGATGGGGTGACAGCGGCGAGGGCACAACGCACGAGGCACCCGCGCCGTTGAGGGAGGTGTTCGAAGTCTCAAC
>NZ_JBEZWE010000039.1:0-11461 GCF_040637405.1 Streptomyces sp. NPDC029526 | reverse complement strand
CCACCCGCTACGACAAGACCGCCGAGTCCTACCAAGCAGCCGTCACCCTCGCATCGCTGCTGATGTGGGCGTGACATTTGACGACAACTCCTAGGAGTCGTGGCCGCCGGTCGGCGACGTACCCGTCCCCCGCCATCGGCGCCGGCCCGCTCTGTCGGCCTGTTCCTGCCGGAGCCGGCGGGCACGCTGGACGGCAGCACCGTGCCCGTACCGGTCGAGGACGGCTCGCTGACCGACCTGACCGTGGTCCTCCGGCCGGGCGGTGCGCGCGGAGGAGATCGATGCCGCCCACCGCGAGGCCGCCGCCGAGGAGCCGTTGAAGGACGTGGGGGAGGGGGCCCGGCGCACCGATCGTCTCGTGGGACCGTGCACCGGTTCAACAGGTCGGAGCCGAGGCAGTCGGCACTGGCCTCTATGCGGGGAAGGCTGTGCCGTTGATCCGGTCGGCGACCGCCGGCCCGGGCGAAAGTTCGAACTTGTGGGGGCGCTCTGCGTGAGACTCCCTCCCAGCCGTCGGCAGCGACCTAACTTTCTGCATCAGGAGAGGGACTCTCCGCGTTTATCCTGATGTTGACACGGTGGTGCACCGAGAGGCGGTCGAGGATGGAGCCTGCGTCTATGGGAATGGCGGCGCGAGTCGCCACGTCACTGATCAGTCCCCTCGTTGCCAAGCTGTTTGTGCGGGAGGGAAGCGGCGCAGACCTCGTCAGCAAGCCGGTCCGTGTCTCCCAACTGGTCACCTGGCGTGGCCAAAAGCGCACGTTGGACGAGCGGGACGTACGCAAGATCAGTGAGAAGCTGATCAGCCGGACCCTCGCCGCCAATCCGTACGAGCCCGCGGTGCGCGACGGTGACCGGATAGCCGTGGCCGACGCGCTGACCAAGACCTTGCTCTCACTTGGTGACCTGGAGATGGATGACGTTCAAGCGGTCCACCTGGGGCACATTGAGCTGGCGCGCAAGCTGTCGGCAGCGGCGGGCGACTCGACGCGGAACATGAGCGCCGATGCGACGAACCTCTACCACTCCCTGCTCGACGTCTGCTGCCTGCACATCCTGCAGTTCTTCACGCAGCGCTCGGCGTTCATCCCCGCCACGCTGATCACGCAGACCCGCATGATCGACGAGACCATACGCCGCATGGAAACGCTGACGGCGAGGCTCCCTTCGCCGCACAGTCAGGACGCTGATTTCGAGCAGCGTTACCTGGAGCATCTCGGTGTCAGGTACGGCAAACTCGTCATCTTTGGACTCGACCTCAGCGCTCCTGGCCAGGCCCGGTGGCCTCTCGACACTGCCTATCTGAGCCTGGAACTTTCCACGCAAAACCGCGATGGAGGTGGCTCGGCCACCCACCGGCTCCGGGTCGAAGAGGCGTTGAGCGGAAAGCACCGTGTGGTGCTGCGGGGCCCCGCCGGTTCGGGTAAGACGACGCTGGCCCAGTGGCTCGCCGTCAGTGCCGCGCAGAACGACTTCGATGACGAACTCGCCTTCCTCCGCGGCCGCGTCCCGTTCATCCTTCCGCTCCGCAGCCTGGCGCAGGAGTCCACGCTCCCCACCGCTCACAAGTTTCTGGCCATGGCCGGCAGCATGCTGGACGGTGCGCAACCAAAGGGCTGGGCAGACCGGGTCCTGCACGGCGGGCGCGGCATCGTTCTCGTCGACGGCGTCGACGAAATCTCGGAGTCGAAGAGGCTGCTGACCAAGCGGTGGCTCACGGAGCTGACCGAGACCTACCCGCGTACGTTCTTCCTCGTGACCACGCGTCCGTCCGCGGTCCCGATCGGCTGGGCGTCGGACCTCGGATTCGTCGAGTACGACCTGTTGCCCCTCAACCAGCGCGATGTCGACAAGTTCGTCAACCGCTGGCACGACGCAGCCCTGTCCACGCTCGGAGACGCCGAGGAGCGCATTGAAGTGGAGCGATATCGGGCAGCCCTGCATGTCACCTTGCGCCGCAAGCCCGACCTCTACCAGCTCGCGACCAATCCCTTGATGTGTTCAGTGATATGCGCTTTGCACCGCGACCGGCGCTCGCAACTGCCCGAGGGACGCATGGACCTGTACGCCGCCGCGCTGCGGATGCTCCTGGTCCGCCGCGACAAGGAGCGGGAGGTCATTACGCCGGAAGGCCTGCAGCTGACCGAGGAGCAGCAGGTACAGCTCCTCCAGCGGCTCGCGTACTGGCTCATCCGCAATGGGCGCTCCGAGGCTACCCAGTCGCTGGCCGTACGCATCATTCGAGAGCGGCTGCCCTCCATGCCACACGTCGTTCCAGTGGACGGCGCGCGCCAGGTGTTTCGCCATCTGCTGCTGCGCAGCGGGCTCCTACGGGAACCAACGCCGGATACGGTCGACTTCATCCACCGCACGTTTCAGGACTACCTTGGTGCCAAGGCAGCCGTCGAAACCTCGGACCTGGATCTGCTCGCCCAGAATGCCGGCGACGACCAGTGGGAGGACGTGATCCGCATGGCGGTCGGCCACGCCCGCGAACGCGAGCGAGCCGAACTGCTTCGCAAACTGGTGGTCATCGGTGATCAGCGTCCCTCCCAACGGCGCCGCTATCACCTCTTGGCCGCAGCGAGCCTGGAGAACGCCACAACACTCGACCCAGCGGTGAGGGCAGAGGTCATCAGCCGTGCCGCCTTCCTCATCCCGCCGACTACAGGCGAAGATGCGGAGAACCTGGCGCAGGCGGGAGCGGTGGTCCTCGACGTGCTGTCGGGGCCGGCCGACATGACGGAGGAGCAGGCCGTCGCGAGTGTGCGCACGATCGGCCTGATCGGAGGGCCGGCTGCCCTGCAGCGGTTGAGGGCGTACAAGGACGCGCGCCAGCGCGTTGTCAGGCAGGCAGTCGTCAATGCGTGGCCGCGGTTCGACACGGTCGAGTTCGCCGAGGCCATCTTGGCCGACTGCCGCTGTGACGACATCGAGATTCCGGTCACGAACGCGGAGCAGGTGGCGTGTCTGCGCCAGTTACCCAAGGCGCCCCCCAACCTGTCACTACCCCGGCCTTCGCTGATCTACGAGGTCTCCGCCGTCCTCGACCGGGACTCCGTGGTCTCCCTCGCGCTGGGCGCGGCCGATGATCGCACATCGGAGCTTCCCGCTCTTGGCGGTCTGACCGGGCTGAGGCGTCTGCACGTGCGCAATCCCACGTCCACCGTGAGCCTGGAACCACTCGCCGACAGCCGCATCCGGGAACTTGTGCTCGACTGTGTGCCGGTCGGCTTGGACCTCTCCGCGCTCCGGGCCGTTCCTCTGCTGACCACACTGAGCCTCAGCTTCGCCGACCGTGTCGCCCTGGCGGAGGTCGCGCTGCCTTCGATCACCGCCCTGCGGCTCAAGGGGGTGGCAGACACCGAGCAGTTGCCCGATTTCGCCCGCCTCTTCCCCGAACTCACGCGACTGCATCTCCATCTGCACCGTAGGCCGCGCCGGGCGCCCCTTGATCTGTCCCGGGTACGGGGAATTGACTCCGTAAGCATCCGTGTGCGGAACACGACGAAGGTCATCGGTCTCGAAGGGCTCGACCCTAGGCGGGTATCAGTCACTGTGGAGGGTCGCCGCACGGGCGGGATCCTCGCATCGTTCCGCAACCAGCCTTCTTGACCAGGGCGCGGCAGCCGGGAACGCAGTGACGTGTAGTTGGGCGCGCCCTCGACAGTCGAAAGAACACCGTGGCGGGGCTCGTCTCTGGGTGTTGCTCAGCGACACCCAGACCAGGCGGGTCAGGCTCACGACTGACGAACGTCAGGCGCCGGCCGACCTCGGGTTCCCTCGACCGCCCCTCGCGCCCGCCCGACCTGGTCGAGCGGACCGCAGCTGTGGTGCTCGCCCTCTCTGCGGCGCGCACGGCTGGCTCGTCCGAGCTGCCCTCGACGCCCCGAAGCGGCTCTGGACGGGGCATCCACCAAGTCAACGCGGCGCTGACTGTTATCCGCTGTGCGTCCGGGCGCCCCCGCGCCTGGGAGACGCTCTGGTGGTCCAGCGGGCTTGACGTGGGTGGCGTCGAGAAAGAGGTTGGGAAACCGGATGTGATCGAGTGGCCCAGGCCCAGGCCCCGGTACTAGGGGAGCACGCCGAGGTGCCGCGGCAGCGGCCCGCCTGGCCGATCGGTCGGCATGGTCTACGTGGCACCAGGGGATCACGGCCAGGTGATCAGGATCTCCGAAACAGGGCGAGCCGTTCGTAGCCCTCGCATACCGATGGGGCCACCCGTCGATGCTTGTCCGCCCGAGTGCTGACCTGAGGCTTCCGCAGGTGGCGGCCATGCGGGGTGCAGGCTGTGAGCAGCAGTCAAGGGCCATCACGCTGACCACTGTGGTGACGTCAAGGGCATGTGGGCGAGCGGGCTCAGGCTCCGCGCCAGCGTTGGCAGGGCCGGGGACGGGGGCAGTCGGCCCGCACGGCGGCGCTGATCCCATATCGTCTCCCCGTTCGAGCCGATACCGTGAGGTGAACGGTACGGCTGCCGGCATGCGGTGGGACGTTGGAGGATCAGCGTTGGAGAACGCCGAAGGAGCTCGCGAGGCGCGGGTACGACTGCCGCAGCTGCGGCTGGACGAACTGCTGGAGGAACTGCAGGCCCGGCTGGACGCGGCGCGCGGCACCCGGGACCGGGTGCACAGCCTGCTGGAGGCCGTGCTGTCGGTCGGCCGCGAACTGGACCTGGAGCAGGCGCTCTACAGCATCGTGGAGGCGGCGGCGGCCCTGGTCGACGCGGAGTACGCGGCGCTCGGCGTCATCGGCCCCGACGGCGAGCGGCTGTCGGCCTTCCACACGGTGGGCGTTGACGAGGAACAGATCGCGCGGATCGGCCCCTACCCGGAAGGCCACGGCATCCTCGGCGAACTGATCCGCCATCCCGAGCCACTGCGCCTGGCCAAACTCTCCGACCACCCCGCCTCCTATGGCTTCCCGGCCCACCACCCGCCGATGAACAGCTTCCTCGGGGTTCCCATCCGGGTGCGGGACCACGTCTTCGGCAACCTCTACCTGACGGAGAAACGCGGCGGACAGCAGTTCGACGAGGACGACGAATCGGTGCTGGCCACCCTGGCCGTGGCGGCCGGCGTGGCCATCGACAACGCCCGCCTGTACGAGGAGTCCCGGCTGCGCGAACGCTGGCTTGAGGTGAACGCGGAGGTCACCCACACTCTGATGTCCGGCGCGGACCAGGACCGGGTGCTGCCGCTGATCGCCGAGCGGGCCAAGGAGATCACCGCCTCCGCGCTGAGCGTGGTGGCCATGCCGGTGAGCGGTACGGAGACACTCGTCGTGGAACTCGCGATCGGTCACGAGGCCGACGTATGGCGCGGGGTCGTCCTGCCCGTGGAGGGCACGCTCATCGGGCAGGCGTTCGTTCAGCGGACCCCTGTCAGCAGCCCGGACGTCTCACGTGACTCCCGGGTCTCGGCCGGACCTCCGCGTTTCGACAGGTTCGGGCCGGCCGTCGCCGTGCCGGTCGGCTCGGGCGACGAGACCCGCGGTGTGGTGCTGCTGGTACGGCAGGCGGGCGGCCATGAGTTCTCCGAGAAGGAGACCAAGCCGCTCGAAGTCTTCGCCGCCCAGGCCGCCGTCGCCATGGAGTTGGCGGAACGCCGAGAGGACGCCGAGCAGATCGCCCTGTTGGAGGACCGCGACCGGATCGCCCGCGACCTGCACGACCTGGCGATCCAGCGGCTCTTCGCCACCGGCATGACGCTGCAGAGCGCCGACCGGTTCATCCAGCACGAAGGGGCCTCGGACCGAGTCCAGCGGGCCGTGAACGACCTCGACGAAACCATCAAGATCATCAGGTCGACGATCTTCGGCCTGCGCTCCCGGACGGATGACACGGCTCCCGGCCTGCGCTCCCGCGCGGTGCGCGCGGTCGGCGAGGCCACCCCGCTGCTGGGCTTCGCCCCCAGCGTCCGCATGGAGGGCCTGCTCGACACGAACGTTCCCGCGGAGACCGCCGACCATGTCCTGGCCGTCCTCACCGAGTCCCTGTCCAACATCGCCCGGCACGCCCGCGCCGACCGCGCCGACGTCGTGCTGGAGACCGACGGCAAGCAGGTCCGCCTGACGGTCACGGACAACGGCGTGGGCATCCCGGCCGGAGGCCGCCGCAGCGGTCTGACCAACATGGCGGAGCGGGCACGCAAGCTCGGCGGCGACATGGAGCTGGAGAGTCCGGGGGGAAGGGGGACACGGCTCGACTGGCACGCCCCGCTGGAGCAGTCCTCGGCCGACGCGAAGGGTAGCCGGCCCGCCTCGTGACGCACGGCGTCGGCGTGCGGACGTCCTCCGGCGACTCCTCAGGAACGCTGCAGCGAGGTCGGCCGTTCACCGGGGCCATCGGCTCACGGCGCGGGTTCCTGTCCGTCGCATCCGTCGCCTCCTGCGCCGCGCACCACCCGGGCCGGTACCTGGACCGCCACGGCTTCAGCCGGGACGGTCCGACCGTCCGAGTGGGCTTCCGCATGGCCGACGACCGACCCGCGCGGGTCGCCGCCCTGTCGGTGACCGCCCGCGCCCGTCCCTGCCCGCCGAGCGGCTGATCGCGTCGCGCGCGGTGGTCTCCCACTGCACGGTGAGCAGCACGTTGGCCCGGGCTCCGGAGATCCAGGTGCACGCCGGGTGCGCTCCGGACGGCGGGGAGATGCCGCGCGCGAGGAAGCACGGACATGTCGACGTGGGCCGACAGGCCCGGCAGACGGGTCCACAGCGCCGTACATCCGCAGAGCCCCGACCGATGTCGTGCCGACCGGGGCGTACCGCAGGCAGGATGCCGCCAGGTCGCGTGCGGTGCCGACGGGACCGCGCGGTGCACGATCACACCTCGCCCTCCACGACCGGGCCACGGTGAAGCGGGCCCGTCAAGGCCGTACCCGAGCCGGATCACCAATCGAGGACCGCGCAGCCCACGGACAGGTGTACGGCGCGGCCCACCGGATCGGTCTGGCGCAAGTGCCCGGCCCGCGGCGGCGCCGGTCCGCACGGTGCGGGTGCCGGCATCGAGACGGAAGCTTGGGATTGGGGCGTCAAGGCTCGTGGAGCTCGTCCGGACTCCTTCCCACCCACGTCCGAGGCCGGCCGGGCTGGTGGGTGACCCTTCCCGGCATCGGCTCGCGCTCGCGCGTGTGTGAGAGGTCCTGCGCCGTCGCGGTGCCGCTCGGCTCCGTCTGTCGGTGGTGGCCGATGGTCCCTGTTGTCCGGGGCTGTTGAGTCCTTGGGTGCGGACCTTCGGCGTCGGGTGCGGGGTGGGGGGAGCCGGGAGAGTGGGTGGTGTCAGGAAGCAAGCCGGAGTCCGTTCGAAGGAGTCACTGTCATGGCCGTGCACCAGTCCACGCACCGTGGTTCGGGTTTTCACCTGCCGTCGTTCCGCCGCGACCGCGCGGTTTCCGCGCCGGAGGCGGCTGTGCCGGCGGAGGCCGGCAAGCTCACCGCGCGGGCCTATGTCCTGGGTTCGGTGCGGGTGTTGATGGGGTTCGTCTTCGTGTGGGCGTTCCTCGACAAGACGTTCGGCTTCGGTTATGCCACCGCGTCCGGCAAGGGCTGGATCGACGGGGGCTCGCCCACCGAAGGGTTCCTGGGGCATGTGGCGGTCGGTCCGATGGAGTCGACGTTCCACGCGTGGGCCGGGGCGGCGTGGGCGGACTGGCTGTTCATGGTGGGTCTGCTGGGGATCGGACTGGCCCTGACCGCGGGGGTGGCGCTGCGCCTGGCGGCGTTGGCGGGCACGGTGATGATGGCGTTGATGTGGGTGGCGGAGTGGCCGCCGGCGAAGCACTTGTCGGACGGGTCGGCGAGCATGTCGACGAACCCGTTCGTGGACTACCACCTGATCTACGCGGTGGTGCTGATCGCGCTGGCCGCGGTCTCGGCCGGTGACGCGCTGGGTCTGGGCCGCCTGTGGGCCCGGCTCCCGATCGTCCGCGACCACGCGTGGCTGCGCTGAACCAGGCCGGTGAGACGGACCCCTCCCAACGACCCGCCACACCAGCAGGGACCCTCGGTCCCGTTCCGGGACCAGGGGCACCTGCCCCGCAGGACCGCCGGAAGAGACGCTGAGAACAGAACGAACGGCACAGGAGGTGGGCAGCATGGCCCGCACGATCACCGTAGGATTCGACGGCTCGCTCGAAAGCCGGGCAGCCGCCGAATGGGCGGCCCGCGAGGCGGCGCTGCGCCGGATCCCGGTACGGCTGCTCCACGTGTGGCAGCCGGTCCCGGAGCGCATGGCCCGGGCCCCGCTCCCCAGCGCGGAGACGCACCAGTACTGGGCCGAGCGGATCCCCCGCGAGGCCGCCGAGGGCCTGAGACTGCGGCACCCCGGGGTAGAGGTGAGCATCGAGCAGCGGGCCGGAGCCCCGGCGGAGCTCCTGCCCGACGCCGCTCGCGACGCGGAACTTCTGGTCCTGGGCTCACGAGCCCTCAGCAGCCTCACCGGCTTCCTGATCGGATCCGTCGGCCAGTCGGTGGTCGCCCGCGCAGAGGTACCCGTGATGCTGGTCCGAGCGGGCGAACAGGCCGCCGACGAACATGTCAAGGATCCCGTTGGCACACCGTCCGCCGCCACCGGCTTCCGGCCCGTCGTTGTGGGCCTGGACACCGGCAGCCCGGACGAGACCGTCCTCGCCTTCGCGTTCGAGGAGGCGAGGCACCATGGGGCCCCGCTGACCGTCCTCCGGGTCTGGAACCTGCCGTCCTCCCACACCTACGCCCTGGCCGCCGGTTACGACCCGCGCGAGGACCTGGGCCGCGCCCAGGCCGAAGCGCTCACCGAGGCGCTGCTGCCGTGGCGGGAGAAGTACCCGGACGTCGAGGTGACCGAGGAGTCCCGGCTCGGCAGCCCCGCGGGCCACCTCATCGACTTGGCCCGCGACGCCTCCCTGGTCGTCGTCGGCCGCCGCATCCGCCGCAGCCCGTTCGGCATGCGCATCGGCGCCGTCGCCCACGCGGTCATGCACCACGCCACCACCCCCGTCGCCGTCATCGCACACGACTGACGCGGCCGGCCGAAGAGACACCGAAGGAGAAAGCACCATGAAGGCAGCGGTCGTTCGGGAGTTCCGCGAACCCCTGGTCATCGAGGAGCGTCCCGACCCCGAGCCCGGTCCGGGCCAGGTCCGCGTGCGCGTCGAGGCGTCCGGGCTGTGCCACACCGACATCCACGCGGCGCACGGCGACTGGCCGGTCAGGCCCACCCCGCCGTTCGTCCCCGGCCACGAGGGCGTCGGCCTCGTCGAGAAGCTCGGTGGCGACGTGACCAACCTCGCCGTCGGCCAACGGGTCGCCGTCCCGTGGCTCGGCAGCGCGTGCGGGCGGTGCGAGCACTGCCTGTCCGGCTGGGAGACGCTGTGCGAGAGCCAGGTCAACACTGGCTACGGATGCGACGGCGGCTACGCCGAGAAGATGCTCGCCCGGGCCGACTTCGCTCAGCCGGTGCCCGAGGGCGTCAGCGCCCTCGACGCCGCCCCCCTGACCTGCGCGGGCGTCACCACCTACAAGGCCCTCAAGGTCGCGGATGTCCGGCCCGCCCAGCTCGTCGCGATCTCGGGCGTGGGCGGACTGGGCCACCTGGCGGTGCAGTACGCGAAGATCGCGGGAGCCACCGTCGCCGCGATCGACGTCACCGACGACAAGCTGCAACTCGCCCGGGACCTCGGCGCGGACATCGTCGTCGACGCCCGCACCCAGGACGTCGGCGCCGAGCTGAAGCGGCACGGAGGCGCCCACGCGGCCCTCGCCCTCGCCGTGAACCCGGCCGCCTTCCAAGCCGTCAACTCCGGTCTGCGCCGTGGCGGGAAGCTCGTGATGGTGGCCCTGCCGGCGCACGGCACGCTCGAGGTCCCGATCTTCGACACCGTGCTCAACGGCACCTCGGTGATCGGCTCCATCGTCGGCACCCGGCAGGACCTCGCCGAGGTCTTCCAGCTCCACGCCGAGGGCCGCACGCAGGTCATCCGGGAGACCCGCCCGCTGGCCGCCGTCAACGACTGCATCGACGAGGTCCTGCGCGGCCAGGTCAAGGCCCGGATCGTGTTCGACCTCGGCACGGAGGGGCGATAAAGAAAAGAGGAGTCTTCCCCCGGTCATCGGTGTAGACGACTCCGAGCCGAGCCTTCCGGCCGTCGACTGGGCAGCCGACGAAGCCACTCCGCACGGCCTACCCCTGCGATCGTCCACGCCTACCGCTGGGAACGCTGTGAGGGCGCCGCACCCGCCCGGGAGTTCGGCAAGCCGTCCGGTCGCGTGACCTCCGACGACACCCTTGTCGCCGCCACCCGCCACGCCCGTCGTCACCATCCGGACCTCGCCGTCACCACCGAAGCGGTGACCGAAGAACCGGAGTACGGCCTGCTGCGCGAGGCACGCAACGCCTCGGCCGTGATCGTGGGCACCCGCGGACGCGGCGGACTCACCGATCTGCTGCTCGGCTCCGTCAGCCCGGCCGTGGCCACCGAGGTCGCATGCCCGGTCGCCGTGATCCGAGGCGCCCACGACAACCGGGCCGCCGGCGCCCGGCACGGGCCGTATCGTCGTCGGCGTGGCCGACGCGCCGACGGCGGCGGTGCCTTTCGCCTAGGAGGAGGCCCGGCGACGCGGCGCCGTCCTGGCCGTGATACGGGCGTGGCGACGCCCCGTGCACGACACGGCCGACCACCCGCCGCTCAACCGGCACCCTTGAGCGGTTGCACGAGGAACGGGCGGTCAGGGAGCTGGAGGCCGTGCTCGTCGGCGCCCCACCGGAACCGGTACACGGTCGAGGGACCCGCCCGCCGAGCGTTCCTCACCGCCTCGCACAAGGCGGACCCGCTGGTCCTCGGCCGACGCAGTCCCGGACAGTTCGGACACCGCCTCGGCCGTATCGCCCACACGCTCCTGCACCACTCCCTCTGCCTGATCGCGGTCGTACCCGACACGGCGTGACGCTGGCGACCGGCGGCAGGCCGGCCACCTCCGCGCACGCCATCACCTGGGGTATGAGATACGCGGCCACTGTCACTCCGGCCAGGACGTCGCCCTTCAATCACGAGCGCCGATAGCCGAGCGGCGTACTGAGTCCGGGTGGCAGACGGCGCCATCGCGGAGCACGGCCGACCGAGTTCCTGGACATGATCCTCCTTGGGCCGCCGGGCCGGAGACCGGGACAGCACCGCACTGACTGGCAGGAAGTGGCGGACCTTGTCCATGTGCGGCACTCGATCATGCCCGTCCTCGCGGTTCAGGGAGTACGCGCGCCTGAGCCCGAGCCAGTCCGCCGGCACCGCACTCAGGGCAGGCACACAGGGGACGACCGGCGAAACCTCGGGCCGACCGGCCCTCACATCGCCCCCCGGACAGCCCATGGAACCGCCTCCCGATCCGAAGGATGAACCGTTCCGGGTTCGGTAGGGACTCGATCGTTTGAGAGGATCGAGTCATGGCACGTCCTTCCCCCTACCCGCTTGAGCTGCGCCGTCGTGCG
>NZ_JBEZWE010000038.1:0-11758 GCF_040637405.1 Streptomyces sp. NPDC029526 | reverse complement strand
CCGAGGACGTCGAACTCGCCGCATGACCCCCACAAGCCAAACCACCCCAAACCGAACCTGGGCGCCTTGACGGAAGACATAGAGGCACCCCCCCGGCCGGGCGGGCACCGGCCCCTACCCGACGGGCCGGTGCCCGCCCGCGTGGTGCCGGCCCGGCCGGCGGGCGGAAAGGCCGCCGCCGCGTGCATGAAGCGCCCGGCCACCGGGCACCCGAGCCTCAGGCCCCGCCGCGCTCCCCCGTCGCGGCGGGGCTCTCCCATGCCTCCCGCGCCTCCGGCGCGCCCCGGTCGGTCACGTCGAGGAAGATCTGCTCCGCCTCGGGGACCATCTCGGCGACGGACCTCTTGATGCGCACGGCGACCTCCTCCACCCGCTCACTGTCCATTCCGGGGACGAGGTCGACCCTGGCGGCGACCAGGACGCTGTCGAGGCCGGTCTGCATGGTCAGCAACGCCTCCACGCTGTCGATCTCGGGCTGGGCCCGCAGCAGTTCCCGGATCCGCTCGCTCGCCTCCGGGTCGGCCGCCTCACCGATGAGCCGGTCGCGGGCCTCGCGGCCGAGCCGGTAGGCCACGTAGACCAGCAGCAGGCCGATGGCGAGCGAGGCGGCGGCCTCCCACACCACGTCCCCGGTGTACATGTGCAGCGCCATGCCGATGATGGCGAGGGTGACGCCGACCACGGCGGTGCCGTCCTCCGCGATGACCGTGCGCAGGGCCGGGTCGCGCATGCCCTGGCCCGTCCCGCCCTGGCGGCGCACCTGGTACAGCGCACGCAGCAGGGAGCCGCCCTCGGCGAGCAGTGCCACGCCGAGGACGATCAGTCCGGCCACGTACCCCTCGCGGTCCTCGCTGCCCTCCCCGCCGAGGGCGCTGATGCCCTGGTAGAAGGAGAAGCAGCCGCCCATCACGAAGATGCCGACGGCCGCGAGGAGCGACCAGAAGTACCGCTCCTTGCCGTAGCCGAACGGGTGGCGCCGGTCCGGCGGACGGGTGCTGCGGCGCAGCGCGGCCAGGAGGAACACCTCGTTGAGGCTGTCGGCCACCGAGTGGGCGGCCTCCGAGAGCAGCGCGGGGGATGCCGCGAGGACACCGCCGACGGCCTTGGCCACCGCGATCACCAGATTGGCGGCGAGCGCCACCAGGACGGTGATGCGGGTTCTGCGATCCGATCGTGTAGTCACGCTGGGCGATTGCCCCGGTCGGCCCACGGCACACCGTGCCGACCGCCGAAAACGGGGAACGCGGTCAGGGGAACGTACAGTCCGGGATCCCGACGGCGAGGAGGAGACACATGAGCCGTGACGAGCGGGGCGACGGCAACAGCGCCTACGGCAGGAAGGCGTTCAAGCGGTCGAGGGCCCACTTCGCGGACCGGATCACCGCCGACGGCCGGGACGGGTACCCGGTGGAGGCCGGCCGCTACCGGCTCGTGGTCAGCCGTGCCTGCCCGTGGGCGAGCCGGGCGCTGGTGTCCCGGCGGCTGCTCGGACTGGAGGACGCGCTGTCGCTGGCCGTCGCCGACCCGATCCAGGACGACCGCAGCTGGCGGTTCACCCTGGACCCGGACGGCCGGGACCCGGTGCTGGGGATCCGGTACCTGAGCGAGGCGTACGACCGGCGCGAGACGGGCTATCCGGGCGGGGTGAGCGTGCCCGCGATCGTGGACGTGCCCAGCGGCATGCTGGTCACCAACGACTACCAGCAGATCACGCTCGACCTGGCCACCGAGTGGACCGCCCTGCACCGGCCCGGGGCGCCCGACCTGTACCCGGCGGACCTCCGGGACGAGATCGACGAGGTCATGGACGGTGTGTTCCGCGACGTCAACAACGGTGTCTACCGGGCGGGCTTCGCCACCGGCCAGCAGGAGTACGAGGCCGCGTACGCGGACGTGTTCCGCCGTCTGGAGCAGCTGGCGGAGCGGCTGGAGCGGCAGCGGTACCTGGTCGGCGACACCATCACCGAGGCCGACATCCGGCTGTTCACCACGCTGGTGCGGTTCGAGGCGGTGTACCACGGCCACTTCAAGTGCAACCGCTGGAAGCTCGCGGAGAACGAGGTGCTGTGGGCCTACGCCCGCGACCTGTTCCAGACGCCGGGTTTCGGGGACACCGTCGACTTCGACCACATCAAGCGGCACTACTACGAGGTGCACACCGGGATCAACCCGTCCGGCATCGTGCCCGCGGGTCCCGACCTGGCCGGCTGGCTGACCCCGCACCACCGCGAGGAGCTGGGCGGACGGCCGTTCGGCGACGGCACCCCGCCCGGGCCGGTGCGCGCGGACGAGGAGGTGCCGGAGCGGGGCCGCCCCTGACTCCCGGGCCGCACCGGGCCGTACCGAGCCGCACCGGGCCGAGTCCACGCCGGTCCGACGACCACCGGAACCGACCGACTACGACCGGACCGACCGACTACGACCGGACCGAACCGTCCACGGCCGGACCGACCGACGACCGCCGGAACGGACCGAACGAGAACGACGAGGACGACGAGGACCACGAGAACGACCTGAACCGACCCACGAGGACCTGTACCGCACCGAGCCGGGCGGGTCCGGACCGGCCCGGTATGCCGGCCCCGGCACCGGACCGGCAGGACCGCCGGACGACGAACCCCTACCGAACCGACACAGGAGAGTGACGTGGCGAAGAAGAAGAGCAAGAAGAAGCTCCCCATGGCCTACAAGCCCATCGGCTTCGCGCTGGGCTGGACCAGCGGCACCGTGGCGGGGCTCGCCTTCCAGAAGACCTGGAAGCTGATCCGGCACGAGGACGACGCCCCGGACGCGCTGGACCGGGACCGCCGATGGGGCGAGATCCTGCTGGCCGCGGCCATCCAGGGCGCCATCTTCGCGGTGGTCCGCAGCGCGGTGGACCGCGCGGGGGCCACCGCCATCGAGCGCTCGACGGGCACGTGGCCGGCCCAGGGCAAGGGCGGGCGCGACTGACCTCGGGCACCCGTACTGCCGCGCGTGGGGCGGCCGGAGCACGGTTCCGGTCGCCCCACGCGGCTGTGCCCTCCCGGCGGCGGACCGGCGGACCGGACCGGGACCGAGAGGTTCGGGGGCTCGGAGGACTGAGGGCTCGGGGACGGGCGGGCTCAGCCCTGCTTCGGCGCGGTCGGCGCCCCGCGGCGCAGCCTGAAGGAGTGGCCCGCCGGGTCGGCGTAGCCCCGCTCCTCCAGCGGGCTCCCGGCGTCGCCGGCCTCCATCGGCCGCCCGCCGAGGCTCACGATCCGGCGCTCCACGGCGTCGAGGTCGTCCACGACGAACTCCAGGTGCACCTGGAGCGAGTTCTCGGGGCGCGGCCAGCTCGGGGCGGTCGCGTTGACGTCGCGGCGCAGGGCCAGCCGGAAGCCGTCGGCGGCCCGCACCTCCACCCGGTTGGCGTTCGCGGCCACCTCCTCGGCCTCCAGCAACTCCTTGTAGAACGCCGCCAGTTTCTCGGGCTCGGCGCAGTCGAGCACCACGACGCCCGCGTTCACCAGTGCCATGTCTCCTCCGCGAGGGGTCCGGGGCGCGGGGCGTCCTGCCCCGGCCGGTACCGGAACACCTGTCCCGGGCGGGCGACTTCAGTCGGCGACGCGGGGATCGGACGGTGAACTCGGTCGCAATTCGACGACATATGTCAATCGAACATGCTCATATTCGCTCGTTCGCGGTTAACTTGCAGAGTGGGTAACGGCGTTGAGGGCGGCTGCCGCCCCCGTTCGATCCAGGCTGGAGGCGATGGCGCAGTGCGGCAGGAACCGGCACGGCTGACCCGGCACTTACGCGTCCACCAGGACCGGGGGCACACGGTGCTGGAGTTCCGCGGCGACATCGACATCGCCGCGGCCGCCGAGATCGTCCCGCACCTCGACGCGGTGACGACGGCCCCGCACACCCGGGTCGTGATCGACCTGACCCTGGTGACGTTCTTCGACTGCTCCGGCCTGCGCCTGCTGTACCGGGCCCGGCGGCGCGTGCTGGACGGGCAGGGCGAACTGCGGCTCGTCTGCACCCACCCGCTGACCCTGCGCATGCTGCGCATCACCGGTCTGTCCCGCCTCCTGCCCCCGCGCCCGACGCTGGACGCGGCCCTGGAACGGCCGGAGGCGACGTCCGGCCCGGTATGAGACCGACCGGTGGGAGACCGGCCGACCCGGCTCAAAGCCGACCGCCCGACGTGGAACCGATCGGCATGAGACGGGAGTGGCGGCCGGCCCGGTACGCACTCCCCCGCCGGTGCGACGTCCCGCGGCACCGACCGGCCCGGCCCCCAAGGGCGGCGCCGACGGGTGGGACCACGGGTGGGGCCACGGGCGGGACCGACGGGCGGGGTCCGACAGGCAAGCCCGGCGGGCGGCCCCCGGACGACCCGCCCGACGGACCGGCCGGCCGGCTGTGGGAGACCGCCCCCGGTGTCCGGCGTGTGCGCCCCCTCGTGCCCCCGGTAGGCCCACCGTGGCCCCAACGCGCTTGTCTGGCACGGCATTCGGGGGGCATGCGGAGGTGAGGAAGGAGGGCCGTCGCCATGACGACTCCGATCGGACGCCTGCACCGCCGGGTCCCGGGCTGGGCCAAGGTCCTGGCCGCCGTGGTACTGATCCTGGCCGTGTTCTTCGCCGGTATCCGGCTCAGCCTGCTGCCGGGACTCAAGGACCTGTTCGGCACCGAGACCCGGGACCGTTCCGGCCCCGCCCTGCTGGAGTCCATCCAGGACATCAGCCGCTACGAGGCGGCCTCCGGCAACTTCCAGGTGGTGGTGGACCTGGAGAAGGACGCCAAGTTCCTGCCCGACGCGGTGCGCGGGAGCCGCACGCTGTACGTGGGCGCCGGCACCGTCGACGCCTACGTCGACCTGGGCGCGCTCGGCGAGGACGACGTACGGGTCGACGAGGAACGGACCTCCGCGACGCTGCGGCTGCCGCACGCCCGGCTGGGCACCCCGGCGCTCGACCCGGAGCGCTCCTACGCCGTCTCCAAGCAGCGGGGCCTGCTGGACCGGCTCGGTGACTTCTTCTCGGACAACCCCAACAGCGAGCAGGCGGTCCAGAAGCTGGCGGTGCGGCACATCGGCACGGCGGCGAAGGAGAGCGGGCTCACCGCCCGGGCCGAGACGAACACCACCGACATGCTCGAAGGACTGCTGCGCTCCCTGGGCTTCGAGAAGGTGCGCGTGACGTACGGCGAATGACGCCCCGTCACGCCGCCCGGTGCCGAGCCGACCGGATCCGCACCGGCCCCGGCGTGGACCCCCGTTCGCGGGGTAACAGGGGTTTCCCACAGGCTGGTTGACGACTGGAGGACCTCATGGCCCGTGTCGCTCCCCGACTGCGTCCCTGGTCGCGCCGACGCCCCGCACCGGCCGGTCAGGACCCCGGCGCACCGGGCGGGAGCGAGGGCGCGCCCCGTCCGCTGCCGCTGCCGGTGCGTCTGGTGGCGATGCTGTGCGCGTTCGCGGTCATGGTCGGCTTCGCGGTGGTGCTGGCCCGGCTGACGCTCCAGCCCTCCCCCGCGTCGGAGGCGCTGATCCACACCAATCTGCGTCCGGGGGACTCGCTGCGCGCCTACCTGGACCAGCCGGCGCTGCGCGACGCGGTGCGCCAGATCGGCGGCAACATCCTGCTGGGGGTGCCGTTCGGCGTGCTGGTGCCGGTGCTGGCCCCGCGGTCCCGGACGTTCCTGCGGGTGCTGCTGCTGACGGCCGTGGTGATGCTGCTCGTGGAGTTCGCCCAGGGGGCCCTGGTGACCGGTCGCGCCTTCGACATCGACGACGTCATCCTCAACACCTCGGGCGCCCTGCTCGGGTACCTGCTGCTCGGGCGGCGGCTCGGCCGCGCGGTGCACGCCCGGCGCGGGAAGCGCGCACCGGCCGTGACGGAGTGACGCGTCCGGATCCCGGGCGGCCGCCGGCTACCCGGCGCGTACCGTCCAGGTGAACTTGTCGCCGCCCACCCAGCGGATCACGTCCGGGTCGTCCAGGTCGTGGACCGTGATCCCGTAGGCGGCCGCCGCCTGGAGCACGTCGGTGACCGTTCTCGCCTCACCGACCACTTCTCCGTCGATCTCCAGGATCCGGAACGGTGGGGTGCCGGGCTGCACCCCGAGCACCATGATCCTCGGGTGGGAGATGTACGGGCTCGCACTTTCGGTCATGCCTCGAGGGTAGAGGGCGAAGCCGTGGAGCGCGGGTCCGCGCACACCCCGGACCGCGCTGCCGGGGCACCCCCACGGCCCCGCCGGAGCGCGCTCCCCCGGCCGTCCTCAGGGGCGCCGCCAGTCGTCCCCCGGCAGGTGCGAACCGGCCTGGGGTCCCATCCGGAGCATCCCGCCGTCCACGCTCCACGAGGCGCCGGTGACGTAGGAGGCGTCCGGTCCTGCGAGGAAGGCGACGACCGCGGCGACCTCGCGCGCGTCACCGGGACGGCCGAGGGGGATGCCGGGCCGGCGCTCGGTGTGCGGGTCGGTGTCCTCCTGGCCGGTCATCGGGGTGGCGATCTCGCCGGGGGCCACGGCGTTCACGGTGATGCCGTGTTCGGCCAGTTCCAGTGCCATCACCTGGGTGAGCAGGCCGAGCCCGCCCTTGGCGGCGCAGTAGGGCGCGGCGCCCACCCGCGGCTGGTGCTCGTGGACGGAGGTGATGTTCACGATGCGTCCGCCGCCGCCCTGCCGGATCATGTGCCGCGCGGCCTTCTGCCCGCACAGGAACGGGCCGACCAGGTCGACGTCGAGGACGTGGCGCACGGTGTCGTGGTCCAGGTCGAGGAACGGGGTCATGGTGCCGGTGCCGGCGTTGTTGACCAGCACGTCGATCCTGCCCAGGCGTTCGGCGAGGTCGTCGACCACCTCCGCCCCGGCGGGCAGCCGGCCGAGATCCATCGGCGCCGTCTCGGCGCGTCGGCCGTGTGCTCGCACCTCCGCGGCCGTCTCCTCGGCGCCCTCCCGGTCGGTGTGCCAGGTGATGCCGACGTCCAGCCCCGCCTCGGCCAGCCGTACGGCGGTGGCGCGGCCGATGCCGGAGTCGGCGCCGGTGACGAGGGCGACCCGGCGGTGCGGGGCGGTGGGTACGGACACGGGGGCCTCCTCGGGTGCCGGGACACGACGCGTCGCAGTACCCGGCCGGCCGCCGGACAAACCGCGCGGTTCCGCCGTGCGGGTGCCGCCGCCCTGGGCAACCCTGGAGCCAGGAGGCGGCGCAGGAGGTGGCCATGGATCCCGTCGAGGCGCTGGAACGCATCGCGTTCCTGCTGGAGCGGTCCCTGGCGCCGACCTACCGCGTGCGGGCCTTCCGCACGGCCGCCCGGGTGCTCTCCGGTCTCGGCCCGGCGGCGGTACGGGAACGGGCCGCCGCCGGAAGCCTGGAGTCGCTGAAGGGGGTCGGCCCGAAGACCGCCCGGGTGGTCCGGGAGGCGCTGGACGGCCGGGTGCCCGAGTACCTGCGCACGCTGGAGGAGGAGGCGGCCGGGCCGGCTCCCGACGCGGGAGCGGGCCGGGAGCTGCGGGCCCTGATGCGCGGTGACTGCCATCTGCACTCCGACTGGTCCGACGGCGGCAGCCCGATCGAGGAGATGGGCCGCACGGCCGCGGAGCTGGGCCACGCCTGGGCGGCCCTCACCGACCACTCGCCCCGGCTGACGGTCGCCCGGGGTCTGTCGCCGGAGCGGCTGCGCGAGCAACTGGAGGTGGTGGACCGCCTCAACCGGACCTGGGCGCCGTTCCGGCTGCTCACCGGCATCGAGTGCGACATCCTCGAGGACGGCTCGCTCGACCAGGAGCCGGAGCTGCTGGAGCGGCTCGACGTGGTGGTGGTGTCGGTGCACTCGAAACTGCGGATGGACGCGCGGTCGATGACGCGCCGGATGGTGGCCGCCGTCCGCAACCCGCACGCGGACGTCCTCGGGCACTGCACCGGGCGGCTGCTGACCGGACGGGGCCGGCCGGAGTCCGAGTTCGACGCGGACGAGGTGTTCGCCGCCTGCGCCGAGGCGGGGACCGCCGTGGAGATCAACAGCCGGCCGGAACGGCTCGACCCGCCGCGCCGGCTGCTGCGCCGGGCCGTGGCGGCGGGCGTGCTGTTCTCGGTCGACACCGACGCCCACGCGCCCGGTCAGCTGGACTGGCAGATCCTCGGCTGCGCCCGCGCGGAGGAGTGCGGGGTGCCTCACGGACGGGTGGTGACCACCTGGCCCGTGGAGGACCTGCTGGCCTGGACCCGGGAGCGGAAGGTGCCGTCCCGAGTGACGGACGCCTGAGGTGGTACCCGGCCGGATCCCCGAGATCCCGGGAAACCCCGAGGACCCGAATCCCAACCCCACGAGAACCGAGAACCCCGAGCCCCGAGCCCCGAGCCGCGCGTCGCCGGGAACACCGCGACGGCGGAGAAGGCCGGGAAGAGAGGACCACGTATGGAACGGGCCGCCGTGTTCGACGTCGACGGCACCCTGGTGGACACCAACCACCTGCACGTCACCGCCTGGTGGGAGGCGTTCCGGCAGGCGGGGCACCAGGTGCCCATGCACCGCCTGCACCGGGCGGTCGGCCTGCCCTCGGGCGACCTGGTGGCGCACGTGCTGGGCGAGGACCGGGACCCGGAGCGGGACGGTGAGCTGAGTGCCGCGCACAAGACGCTGTACGGGCAGTTCTTCGACCGGCTGCCCGCGCTGCCGGACGCCGGCCCCCTGCTGAAGAGGCTGCACGCGGACGGCTGGCGGGTGGTGCTCGCCACCTCGGCGGGCGGCGCGGAACTCGGTGCCCTGCGCCGGGCGATCGACGCCGACGAGGCGATCACGGCCACGGCGAGCGCCGACGACGTCGAGGAGGGCAAGCCCGCGCCGGAACCCGTGGAGCACGCCCTGGAGCTCGCCGACGTGCCCGCCGAGCGGGCCGTGTTCGTCGGCGACACCGTCTGGGACATGCGGGCGGCGAGCCGCGCCGGGGTGCGCCGTGTCGCGGTGCTGTGCGGCGGCATCCCGCGCGCCGACCTGGAGGAGGCGGGCGCCGAGGCGGTGTACGACGACCCGGCCCACCTCCTGGCGTCACTGGCCGACAGCCTCCTGGCGTGACCCCGCCACGGCGGGGAAACCGACACGCGGATGACGGGCACGAAGGAGACGGGGGTGGCGGTGGGCGACGCCGCGGGGCCGGGACGGCTGCGACGGACGGCCGACTCCGTACGGCGGGAGGCGCAGGCCGTGGGCCGGGCGGCCCGGGCCGCCTGGCGTGGGCCGGGACGGGAACGGGACCTGGCCGTCCAGTCGCTGAAGGCCGCCGGGGCGGCCCTGCTGGCGTGGCTGGTGGCCCGGGAGTGGCTCGAGGACCCGATGGCGCTGATGGCGCCCTGGGTGGCGCTCGTCCTGGTGCAGGCGACGGTGTACAGCTCACTGGTCCAGGCGGGGCGGCAGTTCGCCGCCATCTGCGTGGGCGCCCTCGTGGCGTCGGGAGCGCAGGCGATCACCGGGGACACGACGGGCGCGCTCGCGCTGTCGATCCCCGTCCTGGTGCTGCTGTCGAACTGGCCGCGCTTCGGTGACCAGGGCATCTACGCGGCGACCACGGCCGTGTTCACCATCGCGACGGGCACGGTGAGCGCGGTCGCCGTGGGGCACCGGCTGGGTCAGGCCGCGCTGGGCGCGGTGATCGGCATCGCGGTCAACGCGCTGGTGCTGCCGCCGGTGCACCTGCGGGACGTGCGGGAGAACCTGGCCGGGCTCGCCCGGGAGACCGGTGATCTGCTGAGCACCATCGCCGCCGACCTGCGGGACGGCGAGTGGGACAGCCAGACGGCCGCCGACTGGCTGGCCGCCGCCGGGCGGCTGCAGCGTCGGCTGGACTCCCTCGAATCGGCGCGCGGGTGGAGCCGGGAGAGCCTGCGGCTGACCTCGGGGCTGCTGCGCACCCTGTACCGGGCGCCGACCGTGGCGCTTCCGTCGGAGCAGGAGGACGAGCGGTTCGGCCGCGTCACCGGCCACGTCACGGCGCTGACCAGGACGCTGTCCGTGGCCACCGACGAGAACCGGACGCCCGCCGCGCCGGACCACACGGTCCTCAGCCGGTACGGGGAGCTGCTGGAGCTGATCGGGAACACCTGCCGGGCCGAGGCCGACCGGCTGGAGCAGGCCGGCGCGGCCTCGGAGGCGGAGCCGGACGAGCGGGCCGAGGCGGAGATGCGGGAGCTGCACGAGCGGTTGCAGCGTGCGCTGCGGGAGGACGCCGCCCGGCAGGGCCCGGCGCGGACCGCGGTGCTCGGCACCCTGGTCCTGCAGGCGGAGAACCTGTGGGCCGAGCTTCTCCCGGAGCCGCGGACCGATGACACGGGGCCGTCGGAGTGAGAGAGTGACGTATACCACCCCATAGGGAGACATGCACCGGAACATCCTCGGGTGCTTCGCCGTTGAACAGGACGTGGGTGCGGAGGGGACAGTGTCCCCGGGCCTCACCATTCGCCCACAGGGACGATCGTTCGGCTGAAGCCCTGTGGAGCCACTCGCCGAGAGGCGACCGCCCTCCGCACCCTCCTGAACCGCCCCGACCGTGATTCCCCCGTCGCGGTCGGGGCTTTCCCCTGCCTCCCTCCGGGTACTCGGCCGGTCCGCGTCGACCGCGGCCGGAAGGAGCACACAGGTGAGCAGCGCAACGGGTGCGAGGGTGGTCGTCACGGGCGCCACCGGCAATGTGGGGACGGCCGTCGTACGGGCCCTGGCGGCGGAGCCGGAGGTGGCGTCGGTCCTGGGGCTGGCCCGGCGGACACCGGAGTGGTCGCCGCCGAAGACGGACTGGGCGGCGGTGGACCTGTCCTCGGAACGGGCACCGCTGGCCGAGGCGTTCGCCGGCGCGGACGCGGTCGTCCACCTGGCGTGGGCCTTCCAGCCGACGCACGATCCGGCGACGACCTGGCGGACCAACGTGCTCGGCAGCATGCGGGTGTTCGACGCCGTCGCCGCGGCCGGGGTGCCCGCCCTCCTGCACGCCTCCTCGGTCGGTGCCTACTCGCCCGGCCCGAAGGACCACGCGGTCGACGAGTCCTGGCCCACGCACGGCTGGCCGGACGCCGCGTACTGCCGGGAGAAGGCCTATCTGGAGCGGGCTCTGGACACCTTCGAACGCGACCACCCCGAAACGCGCGTGGTGCGCATGCGGCCCGCGTTCCTGTTCCAGCGCTCCTCGGCGAGCGAGCAGCGGCGCATCTTCGGCGGGCGTTTCCTGCCGGGTCCGCTGGCCCGGCCCGACCTGCTGCCGGTCCTGCCGGACGTGCCGGGGCTGCGGGTCCAGCTGCTGCACACCGACGACGCGGCCGACGCCTACCGCCTGGCCCTGCTGTCCGCCGAGGCCCGCGGCGCGTACAACCTGGCCGCCGAGCCGGCCGTCGACGCGGAGCTGCTCGGCGAGCTGCTGGGCACCCGCCGCGTCCGGCTGCCCCGGACCGCCGCCCGCTCGGCGATCGCCGCCGCCTGGGGCCTGCACCTGCTGCCCGCCTCGCCGCACCTGTTCGACGCCGTGCTGCGGCTGCCCCTGATGGACTGCTCCCGGGCCCGGACGGAACTCGGCTGGCGGCCGACGCGCCCGGCCACGGAGGTTCTGGAGGAGTTCCTGGAGGGCATGCGGCAGGGCGCGGGTGCGCCGACCGAGCCGATGCGCGGGCGCAAGGCCGGCTGAGCCGGAGGCGGACGGCCGCGCGCACGACGGACGGCGAACGACCCGCGCGAGCCGGCGGCCGACGTGGTGTCCCCCGTGTCGGAGCCCTCGCGTCGCGAGCCCCGCTCGCCGTCGGAGC
>NZ_JBEZWE010000037.1:0-16355 GCF_040637405.1 Streptomyces sp. NPDC029526 | reverse complement strand
CACGACGGCGCAGCTCAAGCGGGTAGGGGGAAGGACGTGCCATGACTCGATCCTCTCAAACGATCGAGTCCCTACCGAACCCGGAACGGTTCAAGACCGTCTACGACTACTACGCGAAGTGAGGGCCGACGGCACCACCCAGCAGGTCCACGACCTGTTGCGCGACAAGACCCGTCGATCCCACGGCCGTCACCGTCCACCAGCCGCACCCGCCGTACGACACCGCCATCGCGTTCCTTGACCACCCGCACACCGGCCTCCCCGAGCCTGCACTCGGAGGGCTCAACGAGACCTCCACCGCCACGGCGCCGGGTCCGGCATCACCCGAAGGTGTCCAGACAAGGAGATACTCGGCCGCTACAACTTCACCGTCTCCGTCCTCGTCGGCGGGAGTCTGCGTCCGCTGTGCGACCCGGACGCGCCGGAGCTCGATGAGGACGACGACGGCGAGCAGGAGTGGCAGGCCGAACACCGAGCGGGGGCCGCCACACTCCCCGGCCGGCGCTCGGTTCAGGGCCCAAGGGGACAGGGCGGCGTCTTCAGTGCGGGAGTGGACCACGTCGCTCAGGGCGGCATCGGCCGAACCGTTCACGGGTGGGCTGCACCGGCGGCGGGACGGCGGGTGGCGGGAAGGTCTGGCACTTCGGCAGTGCGGGCCGAAGCGGGATCCAGCGACACGTCGATCACATCGACGAGTCTGCGCAGCTTGTGCTGTGCGCGCGGCGCGTCGGACCGCGGCACGCGTACGACGGCCGTGGCCGAGTCCGGTGATGAGGTGGTGTACGCAAGGTCGAGCACGTGGTGGTTGTTGAGGGTGGCGGCAAGGCGTGCGAGCGTTCCGTGGCCGGGCCGGAGCGTGACGGTGAGCCGGGTGTGTTCCATGGGTGGTGGTCCTTGTCTATGGGGGCCGTGGTGGGGCCGGAAAACGAAAAAGACCCCTCGCGAGGTGCGAGAGGTCTGCGTGCGGGTGGTGAGCCGGGGAGGGTTACTCCTGCGGGCTCGGTGCCGGCACGCTGCCGCTGATAATCAGCTGCTGCTGCATGCGGGCATGCTGGCAGAACCCGGCTGCCGCTCGGAAGGCCATCTCATAGTGCGGACGAGGGGGAGGGGGCCGGGGCGTGCCCCCTGGTGTGCTGGGGCACGTCCCCGGGCCTGGGGGCGTCGGAGGATCAGCGGGCTGCTGCGGGCAGATGGAGGCGGCCGTCGTGGACTTCGGCGATCTGGTCGACGGCGGTGAGGCGGGTGCGGTCGTGGGTGACCAGGACGGTGGCGGTGGCCTGCTGGTGGGTGAGGCGGGTGATCAGGTCGATGATCGCGGCGCCGCGTTCGTGGTCGAGGGCGCTGGTGGGTTCGTCGACCAGGAGGACGGTGGGGTCGTTCATCAGGGCGCGGGCGATGTTGACGCGCTGGCGCTGGCCGCCGGAAAGCTGGTGCGGGCGGCGGCCCGCGAGGTCGGCCAGGCCGACCGCGTCGAGCAGGTCGAGGGCGCGGGTGCGGGCCTTGGCCGGTGAGCGGCCGTCGAGCTGGGCCATGACCTGGAGCTGTTCGGCGGCGGTGAGGGAGGGCAGCAGGTTGGGCTGCTGGAAGATGATGCCGATCTTGTGGCGGCGCAGATTGGTGAGCTCGCCGCGGCTCATACCGGTGGTGAGAATGCCGTCGATGGTGACGGCGCCGGTGTCGGGGGTGATGAGGGTGGCGGCGACGGCAAGGAGGCTGGACTTGCCGGAGCCGGAGGGGCCGATCACGGCCGCGAGGCTGCCCTTGGGGACGTCGAGTGTGACGTTGTCGAGGGCGGTCAGTCGGCTGTCGCCGTCGGGATAGGTGAGAGTGATGTCGGTCAGGTCAAGGCTCATCGGGCGCTCCCCAGGGCGGTCAGCGGGTCGACGGAGGTGATGCGGCGGATGGCCAGGCCCGCGCCGAGGAGGCCGAGGAGGATCACCACGGCGGCCGGGAGCAGGACGGTTGTGGGGGTGAGGAGGAAGGGCACGGCGCTGCCGGAGACGAGCGCCCCGAGACCTGCGGCGAGGCCGGTGCCGAGCAGGGTGCCGCCGACGAGCAGGACGACGGCCTGGCCCAGTGCGTCCTTGAGGAGGTTGGCCGTGGAGGCGCCCAGCGCCTTGAGGACGGCGACGTCGCCGCTGCGCTGGATGGTCCACACGGTGAAGAAGGCGCCGATGACCAGGGCGGAGATGGCGAACAGGAAGCCGCGCATCAGCTGCAAGGAGCCGTTCTCGGAGGTGTAGGAGCCGATCGCGGAGAGCGAGTCGTCCTTGGAGAGCGTCTTGGTGCCTGCGGCCTGGTCGGTGGCCGCCAGATCGGCGTTGGAGGTGGTGGTCAGGGCGATCACGGTCGCAGCCGGGCCGTCACCGCCGGTGGTGGGGGGCGCGGTCTCCTGCCAGACATCGAGGCTGGTCCAGATCACTGGGGTGTGGCTGAACGAGGCATCGCCCTTGACGGCGGCTACGGTCAGCCGGTCACCGGCCAGGGTGAAGGCGTCCCCCGCCTTGAGTCCGAGGTCGTCGGCAGCCGTGGTGGACAGCACCACCGACTTACCGTTGATCTTGTCGCTGTCCGGGGCGAGGCGGGAGCCGGGCTGGATGCCGAAGGCGGATACCCCGGTGCTCCTGTCGCCGGCGGTGGCCTTGGTGGTGGTGATGCCCAGCGGTTCGGCACTTTCCACGCCGGGCGTCTTGGACCACTGCTGCCACTGCTTGGCGATGACGGTGGAGTTGGAGTAGGACACGTCCTGGCCGCCGCTGGGCGCCTGGAAGGCGATCCTGTCGGCCGGCAGGCCGGCGATGGCGGAGACGTTCTGCCGGCCCAGCCCGGCAGTCAGTCCGGACAGCAGGCCGACCAGCAGGGTGATGAGCACGATGACGGTCCCCATCAGGGCGAACCGCCCCTTGGCGAACTTCAGGTCTCTCCAGGCGACGAACACGGCTTTGGCCTGCCTTTTTCTGGCTGCGGATGAGGTATGCCTCCACCATTGCCGTCAGCCCCCCGCGCACACATCTGGCTCAGGACAGCACTTGGCGGATCGAAGGACGGCGCGCGAGTTGTAACTTTCGATGGAGGCCGCGTTGGGGTGTGCGTCCTTAGGCTGGAGGGACTGTGAACACCACCGCTCCCTCCCTGACCCCGACCACCCGTGCACTGGCCTGGTGCCTGCACCTGCTGATCGTCGCGCTCCTGGTCCTGGCGGCGGGCCGGGCCGTGGCCGATAGCGAGCCGCACGCAGCGATGACCGTCGTCGTGGCCGCGGCGTGCGCCGTGGCGTACTCGGCCGGGCCGGCCCTGCCGCGCATCCGCCGCTCCCCGCGGGCCGCCGCAGTGTGGCTGGCCGCCGTGGGTGCCTGCTGGCTGGCGCTGCTGGCGCTGTCCGCCGACGCCGTCTGGGTCGCCTTCCCGCTGTTCTTCCTCCAGCTCCACCTGCTGCCGCGCCGCGCCGGTCTGGCCGCCGTGGCCACGACCACCCTCGCGGCGATCACCGGCTTCGCAGCCCATCAGGGCTCTTTCAGCCTCGCCATGGCGATCGGCCCAGCTCTGGGAGCCGCGGTCGCCGTCGCGGTGGTGTGGGGATACCAGGCACTGTTCCGTGAGAGCGAACAGCGCCGTCGCCTGATCGTGGAACTCACCGCCACCCGCGTCGACCTGGCCCGTGCCCAGCACACCGCCGGTGTACTGGCCGAACGCGAACGCCTGGCCCGCGAGATCCACGACACCCTCGCCCAGGGGCTGTCCAGCATCCAACTGCTCCTGCGCGCCGCCGAACGCGCCCTGCCCGGCACTGAGGAAAGCCCCGCTGCCCGCTACGTGGACCAGGCACGCCAGGCCGCCGTGGACAACCTCGCCGAAGCCCGCCGCTTCGTCGCCGCCCTCACCCCGCCCGCCCTGGAGGACTCCACCCTGGCGGGCGCCCTGGAGCGCTTGTGCGCCACCACTTCCGCCCGGCACCCCGTCACCGCACGCTTCCACCTCACCGGTGACCCCCTGCCGCTGCCCACCGCACACGAGGTCGCCCTGCTGCGCGTCGCCCAATCCGCCCTCGCCAACACCGTCCGCCACGCCGGCGCCACCCGTGTCGAGGTCACCCTCAGCCACCTCGGCGATCATGTCGCCCTCGACGTCGTCGACGACGGCACCGGATTCGACCCCGGCCGGGTACCGGCCGCCGACCCCGGCAGCGGCGGCTTCGGCCTGGCCGCCATGCGCGCCCGCATGCACGCTCTCGGTGGCAGCCTCACCGTCGAATCCGCCCCCGGACGCGGCACCGCCCTGGCCGCTCAGCTCCCCCTACCCGCCCCCGCGGACACAGAGATCGAGGACCACCGGTGACCGACCACGCCATCCGCCTGCTCCTGGCCGACGACCACCCGGTGGTACGCGCCGGGCTGCGCGCTGTTCTGGAGACGGAACCCGGTCTCACCGTCGTCGCCGAGGCCGCCACCGCCGAGGACGCGGTCGCCCGCGCCGCCCAGGGCGACATCGACGTCGTTCTGATGGATCTCCAGTTCGGCAAGGGAATGGGCGGCGCCGAGGCCACCGCACAGATCACCGCCCGTCCGGGAGCCCCCCGCGTGCTGATCGTCACGACCTACGACTCCGACGCCGACACCCTGCCCGCCATCGAGGCCGGCGCCACCGGCTACCTCCTCAAAGACGTCCCACCCGAAGACCTGGCCTTTGCGGTCCGCACCGCCTTCACCGGCCGGACCACCCTCGCCCCCGCCGTCGCCGACCGGCTCATGAACCGGCTCCGCGCCCCCGCCACCAACCTGACCCGACGTGAGACCGAAGTCCTCTCATTGGTCGCCGAGGGCTTGTCCAACCAGACGATCGGCCAGCGGCTCCACCTCACCGAAGGCACCGTCAAATCCCACCTGGCCCGCATCTACGCCAAACTCGGAACCGACTCACGCACCGCCGCTGTGGCCACCGCGACCGACCTGGGGCTCATCCGCCGCTGAACAGCATGTGGTGGGCGGAGTTCCCATTCTCCAGGACCTCAGCAGCGTCCGGAGTTGTGGTACCGGCTGGGCTTGGTGCCCGCTGCTTTGGACCCATGTGAACCCCCACGGCCAGTTCGAGCCGGGCACGAACCCCACCCCGACCTGGCCTTTGCCGCGGTCCAGAATGCCCGGCCCCTGCATGTGGTCTACCTACCCGTACAGGCAAGGGCGGTCCCTCGGAGTCACTGCTTGTGACTCCGAGGGACCGCCCTTGCTCGACTCGGCGGTCACCGCTGCCGCGGTGCGGCCAGGAGGCACCGGTCTGCGTCATCCCGCGCGGCTCGGCCGCGCGAGCTGCTTCGAAGACCGTGACGCGGTTGTCGTCGGCGAGCGAGGGGGTGGGGTCGGCGTGCGCGGCGCGGAACGCCTCCGACAAGGTGTAGGCGGTGAACGCGGTGTCGTCCTCGAAGTCGGGGACGGCCAGGTAGCCGTGTGCGCCCTTGCGGGGACGCAGCAGCCGTGTGTTGCGCAGCCCCGGCACGTCGGTAAGGGTGGCGCGCATGCTGGCGGTGAAGTTGTCCTCGAACGCGCCCTGGGCGGGCGCGGCGACGGTGAACTCGGTGACGGCGGTGAACATTCCTGTCTTCTTTCGGTTGTTGGCGTGATGTCGGTGGTTGTCCCGCCCGGCCGGGGCCCGCACGGCGATGGCGGTGATGTGCACCGCGTGTCCGATCGAGTCCCTCTGCGGGGTGCGGTTACCGGGCTGGAGTTGGGCTCGGGGTCGCGGCCGGCTGAGGGAGCTTGCCTGTGCGGCGGGCCCAGATTTCGAACGCGACAGTCATGAACGGGGGTACGGCGGCCAGCAGGGCGAAGATCGTGGTCCGGCCCAGCCGCCACTTCAGCCGGATCGCGACCAGGGTGGTCAGGGACACGTAGACGATGAAGGCGGCACCGTGGAGGGTGCCGAAGATCCGTACGCCGAGTTCGGTGGTTTCGGGAATGTACTTGAAGTACATTCCGGCCAGCAGGCCCGCCCATGTGCACGCTTCGATGACCGCGATCCAGGTGAACGCGCGCAGCAGACGCCCGGAGCCGGTTTCGGCAGCCCGTGTGGCCGGCACGTCGGCGGAAGGCGGTTCGGAAGTGGGCGTGGAAGGCGTCTGCGGGGTGCCTGGGCGTGCAGGCCACAGGGCGCGGTCGCCGAGCAGGCGGACGATGGCGGGGACCAGGAGCGGGCGGATGAGGAAGGTGTCCAGCAGGATGCCGAAGGCCATGGCGAAGCCGAACTGGAACAGTTCGCGGATCGGCTGGGTCATCAGGACGGCGAAGGTCGCCGCGAGGATGAGGCCCGCGGAGGAGATGACGCCGCCGGTGCGTGTCAGGGCGGCGGTGATCGCCTTCGCTGGGGGCTGGGTGCGCAGTTCCTGCTTGAACCGGCTCATGATGAAGATGTTGTAGTCGACGCCGAGCGCGACGAGGAAGACGAAGATGTACGCGGTGACGCGGTTGCCGATGCCGTCGTCACCGAGGACGGTCACGGTGAAGAAGGTGGTGGCGCCCAGGGTGGCCAGGAACGACAGGATCAGGGTCGCGACCAGGTAGAGCGGAGCAAGGAGCGAGCGGAGCAGCAGGACGAGGACCGCGGTGACGAGGGCCAGGACCAGGAGCACGATGAAGGTCGTGTCGCGGTCGAGGGCGGAGCGGATGTCGGCGTTCTGCGCGGTCTCACCGCCGATGAGCACCGTGGCGTCCTGCACTCCGGCGGCCTGGGCCGCGGACTGTGTGGCCTGCTTGAGGGGACCGATCGCATCGAGTGCCTTGGAGCTGTAGGGGTCGAGGTCGAGGACGACCTCGTAGAAGACGGTCTTGCCGTCCTTGCCCATGCGGGGGTCTGCGACACGGCTGACGTGATCGGCATCGGTGAGCGCGGTGGCGATGTCGGCGGGTGCGGGGCTGGAGCGCAGGTTGTCCTGGGAATGGACGACGACGGTACTGGGGGCGATCTCGCCGGGCCCGAATTCCTCCTGGATGAGGTGCTGCCCGTGCTCCGACTCGGTTGCGGCGCGGAAACCGCTGAGGGTGTTGAAGCTCTCCTGGTAGCCGAGCAGTCCCGCGCTCAGCAACACGAGGAGTGCGATCACGGCCGAGGCCACCTTGACGGGGGCCCGGGCGACCAGGGCGGCGATGCGGTGCCAGATGCCTGCGCCGCGACTGCGTTCGGCGGCCTTGTCCACGCCTCCGGGCCAGAAGACGCCCCTACCCAGCAGGAGGACCAGGGCGGGGATGAAGGTGAACGCCACCAGCGCCATGACGGCCACGCCCAGGGCGAGGTACGGTCCGAAGCCATGAAGTGCCGGGGAGACGGCCACGAGCAGGGCGAACATGGCGAGCACGATGGTTGAGGCGCTGGCGAGGACGGACTCGGCGGTGCGGCGCACGGCGGTCTGCATCGCGCGGGCGCGGTCTGGCTCGTCGAGCAGGGTCTCGCGGTAGCGGGCGGTGATGATCAGCGCGTAGTCCGTGCCCACCCCGAACAGCAGCACGGTCATGATCGAGGCGGTCTGGGAGCTGACCATGATGACTCCGGCGTCCGCGAGAATCGCGCCGAGCGTCTCCGCCACGCGCATAGCCACGCCCACGGCAAGAAGCGGCACGAGCGCCATCAGGGGCGAGCGGTAGATCGCCAGCAGGATGATCAGGACCAGCACGATGGTGGCCAGCAGCAGGACTTTGTCACCGCCGCTGAAGACCTTCACGGTGTCGGTGGCGATCCCGGCGGGGCCGGTCACCGCGACGTCGGCGGGCTCGGCCCGGTCGGACGCGAGGGCACGCACCTCGTCGACCGCGTTCTGGAAGGACTCGTCCGAGGGGCTTCCCTTCATGGGCACGATGACCAGCTGGGCACCGCGGTCCTGCGAGACCAACTCGGTCACGGCGTCGGGAGCGGTCACCGTGGAGACCACGCTCACGACATGGTCGGGTCGGCTGGTTCCGGAAAGGGCCGAGGTGATGGCGGCGACCGCCTGCGTGGCGCTCGCCGTGGCGTCGGTGCCCTTGCCGCGGACCACGATGATCGCCGGCGTCGCGTCCTGGCCCGGAAGCTGGGCTCGGACGAGATCACGGGCCTTCATGGAGTCCGAGGCGGCGGGCGGCAGGTTGGCGGACGCGTTGTCCTCGACGGATTCCAGGACCGGGGCGACCCCGGCGAGGAGGCCCGCGATCAGGACCCAGAAGGCCACCACCACGGCGGCGCGCTTCTTCGATCCCAGGAGACATCGGAGCAGAGCGGGGGAGTTCATCGGTTGCATCGGGCAGCCTTCGGCAGGAAGCACGGACAGAACTTAGCGACAGGGTGTCTCTAAGTTGCGTCAAGCTAACACAGGCCCCCTCGGCGCCTCGGACGCGGGGATAGATTGGCGTGGGACGGCGCAGCACCCGAGGCGGAGCGGAGAGAATGCCCAAGATCGAAGCCGGCAGCGTCCAGGAGCACCGGGCCCAGCGGCTCGCGCAGCTGATCGACGCGGCCGAGGCAATCCTGAACGAGAGCGGTGTGGAGGCCCTTACCGCGGGCGCGGTCGCCGCACGGGCCGGCATCGCCCGCAACAGCATCTACCGTTACTTCGACTCCATCGACGACCTGCTCGAACTCGTCGTCACCCGGGAGTTCCCCGCCTGGATCGACGCTGTGGAGCGGGCCATCGCGGCCGAGACCTCACCCGAGGAGCAGGTGGCCGCCTACGTCAGGGCCAATCTCGAACAGGCCGCTCGCGGCACCCACGGCTGGCGGGCCGCGCTCTCGCGCGGCTCGCTCTCGCCGTCGGCGCGGGAGCGGGTGAGGAGCCTGCACATCTCGCTGCACGAGGCGCTCGCCCGGGTCGTGCGCGAACTGGGGCAGCCGCAGCCCGAGCTGACCGTGGCGGTGGTCCAGGCAGTTGTCGATGCATGCATCCGCAGAGTCGACCAGGGCGACGATCTGACGACCGTGTCCGACTTCGCGGCGGGAGCGACGCGTCGACTGCTCGCGGACGACGACTTGCCGCATCACCCGTGACACACGTGCCACAGGCGACCAGGGCCACCAGCAGGACCTGCGGGTATCCCGAGGCGGCCGTGTACTGGTGGGATCCCTTGCCCAGCTTGGCGCGGACCGCTGGTCGTCGGCGACGCCCAGGTGGGTGCCGTCGATAGCGGTGACGAGCAGACCCTTCCAGCGTGCTCCGGTGGTACGGATCGCGCTGGCGGGTCCGCGGAGCAGGTCGAACAAGGCCCGCACCGGGCGGACACCGAGCCGGCAGCGGGCGTGCCACAGCGCGGTCGCGGTCACTTCAACCAGCGGCAGCCCCACCAGGGCGCCGGTGAGCTTGCGCCATACCTCGCGATACCCGCAATCCTCGAACAGGGCCGCGGCTGGCAGCAGGTAGACCACGCCCCGCACGGGCAGCTTCCGCAGCCGCTGCTGGACCCCTCCCCACTCGGCAAGCTCGGCATCGACCAGTTCGAACGGAACGATCCGCGGGCGGTCAGGGAGACGTCGCGCACCAGGTTGCGGGCTCCGGCGGTGAGCGTGACGCCGTCGACGCTCAGTTCGGTCGCGGTCATGCCACTCCTCGGTCGGTGATGCGCCGGGCGTCCCGGCGCATCAGCCACAGGAGGAACGGACCGCCGCACAGGGCTGTGAGCACGCCGACGGGTATCTCCGTCGGTGCGGCGATCGTCCGTGCGGCGATGTCGGCCCAGACGAGGAAGACCGCCCCTCCCAGTGCCGCCGTGGGCAGGACCCGGCGGTGGTCGCCGCCGACGAACAGGCGCACGATGTGGGGCATCATCAGTCCGACGAAGCCGATCGGTCCGGCCGCCGCGACCAGCACTCCCTGGACGGCGGGGAGTTCCGCGAGACGTTCACGGGGGAGCACGATCTCGCCACCGAGTACGAGGTCAGCCGGCGCACGGTGCGCGAGGCACTCCGGCAACTGCGGGCGCAGGGCATCGTCACGGCGCATCGCGGCAATCTCTCGCGGTTCGCCGCGGACGGTCCGCTGGAGCCCAGGGTCGGTGAGGCATACAGCCTCTTCCGGACCGTGGAGGCCGTCGGCGCGGTCCAGCGCAGTGGCGTCCGCGTCCTCGACCAGCGGGCCGACGGAGTGGTGGCCGCTCGACTGGAGGTCGAGGAGTCCACGCTGCTGGTCCATCTCGAACGGCTGCGACTGGCCGACGAGGAGCCCCTTGCCGTCGACCGGGTCTGGCTGCCCGCGGCGGTGGCCCGACCGCTCCTGGGCGTCGACTTCATCCGCACATCGCTCTACGACGAGCTCGAGCGCCACTGCGCCGTCCGCGTCAGCGGGGGATGGGAACGCATCCGGGCTGTCGTGCCGGGACGGGGAGAGCTGGCCCGACTCGCATGCTGGGTTCCACCGCTCTGTTCGCGATCGACCGGCTGGGGAGAGACGCCGGGGAGCGCGCCGTCGAGTGGCGGCAGACGCTGGTCCGTGCCGATCGTTTCGCGATCGCCGCCGAGTTCTCCGAAGGAGACGGCTACCGGCCCGGTGCTCCCGCTCGCACCTTCTGACAGGCCCGGCGCACGGCCCTCACGTGGTGCACGACCGACGGCTGACGTGCTGGCTCAGGAGGTGGGGGAGGGGCTTGCGTCGTAGGCGGGGCTCTGCGCCTGGATGTCGAAGGTGATCGACCCGGCCTTCTCGAAGCGCATCGTGATCTTCATGAAGTCCCCGCCCCTGATCACCTGGCGTGCGTCCCGCAGCACCAGGTGGGACGTGCCCGGTTCCAGTTCCACGAGCGTGTTCGCTGGGAGGTCCACCCCGTCCCCGAGCCGCTTGCCGTCGGAGTCGACGATGTCCACCGAGGCCGCGTTCGGAGTGGTGGCGCCCACGAGCCTGTCGGCTTCGTTGCCCTTGTTGTAGAGCCACACGTATGCCGGGACGTCGTCGCCCGGTTGCCACGGCTCGCCCTGCGGTTCGGCCACGTGCGCGTACCGGATCATGATGTCGCCGACGCGGGCGTTCTGACCGGGCGCGTTCCAGTCCGGCAGGGAGAAGTCATCCCCCCCACATCCACCTGCGGTCACCGCAAGGGCGAGTGCGGCCGCCGCGAGAGCGCGTCGGCCGCGCGGCCGGAGGACGACTGTCATCGGTACTCCTCCCACAAGTCCATCGGTTCCACACTGGGTGCCCACACGGGCCACGACAAACGGGACAGAGCCGATCGGGGCGGGCCCACGGACCGGATCGGGGCTCAGGAACAGGCAGGGAGACGGGGACGGTGCGCGGCGTGTCGGCCGCACCCGCCCGGTGTGCCGGTTCCTTGCCCGATGCGCCCCTTCGTCGTCCGGCCTCCGTCCGTTTCCTCAGGTCCCGCCGCGGAGAGTGCGCAGCCCGACCGGCTTCGCCGCGGCGAGGGCTTTGCCCAGATGTGCCAGCTGCCCCGCCGAGCCGCCCAGTCCGTTGCCCGCGACTGCGCTCGGTGCGAACGTGGCCCGCTGTTGGCTGTGGGCATGACAGATCGTCCCTCGTGTACGGCATCGGCGAAGCCCTGTCGTCTTCCCGGGCCGACCGGCCCACCGCACCGCATCCATGACACCGAACGTCAAGGAGTACAGGCGAAACGAAGACTCGCCGTGGCCGGCCTCTCCCTGGTCGTGGCCATGGGAACGGTGGCTCTGCCCGCCGTCACCACCGCCCGGGCAGCCGCGGACCGCGGCACGACGGCCGCGGCCGCAGACCCGAAGCCCGTCGACCGGGCCGTCGCCGCCGCGGACAAGGTCACCTCCAGCGGATTCGACGCCCTCGCCAAGGGACCCGACGAGCGCTACGACCGCACCATGGTCACCCCCTGGGGCAAGGGGCTGTACTCGATCGCATACGAGCGGACCTACCGAGGTCTGCCCGTGGTCGGCGGCGACGCCGTGGTCCTGGTCGACGGCGACGGCGACGTGCGCGCCGCGTCCGACGTCCGGATACCCGTCGGCACCGAGGCCAAGGTCAAGGCCGCCTCGGCGGCGCGCACCAGCCGCGCGAAGCTGAAGAAGACCGAAGGGACCGAGTCGCAGCGGCCGGTTGTGTCGGTGCGGGGCGACAAGGCGAGGCTCGCCTGGGAGACCGTCGTCACCGGCACCACCAAGGACAAGCGCCCCAGCCGGCTGCACGTCTTCGTCGACGCGCGCACTGGCAAAGTCATTGACTCCTACGACGACGTGCGCGCGGGCAGCGGCCACAGTGAGTGGAACGGCCCGAACCCGCTGTCCATCGACACCATGGACCGACCCCGGTGACGGCAAGCCGACCAGTCCGACCTGCAACAACACCACCCTCACCGGGGTCGGCATCCAGAACGCGGGCAAAATCTTCTACGGCGGCATGCTGCTGAGGACCAGCAGGATGACGCACAAGCGCTACCGCACCGCGACGCCGACCGCCGCGAAGAACCTCGACGCCACCTGCAACCTGTTCAACAGGACGAAGGCCGCCTGGGACGCGATCAGCATCCCCGCCCAGTCGGGCGACCCGACCTGCACCGGCACCCCGGCCTCCCACGCCGCGGCTGGTGGTGTTCGCACCGGACGAGGAGGAGCACCTCGCCTACGAGGTGGTCCTCACCGGCACCCGCGAGGGCCGGCCCAGCCGGCTGCACGTGATCGTGGACGCCCGCACCCGAGAGGTGCGGCCGCCGGGTGCCGCACGGTCACCCGCCCGAGCACATCGGCACAATCAGGCACGGTCGTTGTCCGCCCGCCCCCATGCCGCCAGCAGCCCGTTGATGCCGTCACCGGCGCAGGCGAAGACGTGGTCGACGTCCCACTCGCGGAGCCGTTGGAGGATGTAGTCGGCCACCTTGGTGCTGGCCATGGACACTCCGTTCCGATCCCGTCGACGGATGACGCTGCCTCCGGCGTCCACGTGGGCAGAGGGAGGCACGCGGATAAGACGCTTCATGAGTAACCGGGCCGGTACGGGCGAAACGCCGCCCGGGCCGAGCCCGCGCGGTCGCCGGGGCGACCGTGCGGGGGAGGCGAGCGGGTCGTCGCACGCCTGCCCGCAGCGGCGGCAGTCCGCGCCGTACGACGGTGGCGATGTCGTGCGGACGACCGGGGTCGGGCGGCGGAGCCCGGTGATCGCCAGGACCCGGGAGCCAGTCGTCAGGGTGTCCCCGGCACGCCAGTCGGTCGGGCCGTGCTCGTGCAGCACCCGATGCAGGACGCTGAGGTCGGTGCCGCCGGCCTTGCGGGCGCGAGCGTCTGCGCGGCGCGTTCGCGCCACGCGGTCGCGGTGGCGAGACCGCAGCGCCGAGCGGCCACCGGTGCCTCATGCCTGGCGCGACGACGGAGCCGGCAGGAGCCGGGTGAGCACGGACGGGCCACCTGAGGAGTCCCCTCGGACGCGCCGGGACGAAGCGGAGGTCTGAACTGGACACTTCCGGGCCGGCCGGGTAGACAGGCACGCGAAGCCTCTGGTGGGCACGGTTTTACTGGCCCAGGACCTGTCCACCGGGGGCTTCGCCCTGTCTTTCACGCAGTGCGGCTACCCGGCTCACCAGGACAGGCGGGCGGGAGATCGGCGGATGTGAGTCGGGGCGGCACACCGGAGGTGGCGTGATGGATCGCCTTGGACGGCGGCGGCACCCGGCGCAGATCGTGGTGGCGGGGTTCGCCGCGACGATGGCGGTCGGGACCGTCCTGCTGATGCTGCCGTTCGCTCGTCAGGGGCCTGGTGCGGCCGGCATGCCGGACGCCCTGTTCACCGCCGCATCCGCGGTCTGCCTGACCGGTCTGACCGTCGTCGACACGCCGGCCTACTGGACGGGATTCGGACAGGCCGTGATCCTCGGGCTGATCCAGGTGGGCGGGTTCGGGATCATGACGTTCGCGTCGCTGCTGATGGTCCTGGTCTCCCACCGGCTCGGGCTGCGCGCGCGCATGACGGCCGCGGCGGAGACGAAAACCCTCAGCCTGGGGGACGTGCGCAGAGTGATCGCCGGCGTGGTCGCCACCAGCCTGTCGCTCGAAGCGCTCACGGCTCTCGTTCTGACCGTACGCTTCGCGGTCGGCTACGACGAACCCTGGCTGCGGGCACTGTGGCTGGGGGTCTTCCATTCCGTGTCGGCCTTCAACAACGCCGGGTTCGTGCTGTATCCCAACAGCCTGATGCTCTTCACGACTGATGCCTGGATCTGTCTGCCCATCGCCTTCGCGGCCATCGCGGGCGGGCTGGGTTTCCCGGTTCTCCTGGAGCTGCGCCGCCGTCTGCACCGGCCGCGCACCTGGTCTCTGCACACGAAGATCGTGCTCTTCTTCAGCGCCGCCTTTCTGATCGGAGGCAGCGTTTTCGTCACGGCGATCGAGTGGTCGAATCCGGCCACGCTCGGCCCGCTCGACGTGAGTGACAAAATACTCGCCGGCTTCTTCCAAGGGGGCGCGATGCCCCGGAGCGCCGGATTCAACAGTCTCGACATCAGCGGAATGAACTCCGCGACCTGGCTGGGTGTGGACGTCCTGATGTTCGTCGGCGGCGCCAGTGCGGGCACGGCCGGCGGCATCAAGATCACCACCTTTGCCGTTCTCTTCTTCGTCGTCTACGCCGAAGTGCGCGGCGAGAGCACGGTCAATATCTTCAGCCGTCGCCTGCACGGCGACGTGCAGCGGCAGGCTCTGACCATCGTCCTGCTGTCCATGGCCGCCGTGGTACTCTCCACGATCGCCGTCATGGTTTCCACCGTCATCAGCCTGGACCAGGTCCTGTTCGAGGTGATCTCCGCGTTCGCCACCGTGGGGCTGACCACCGGCATCACCTCCAGTCTGCCGACCGCGCATCAGCTACTGCTGGTCGTGCTGATGTTCATCGGCCGCCTCGGCCCGATCATGGTGGCGTCGGCTCTGGCCCTGCGTTCACGTGTCCGTATGTACGACCTGCCCGAGGAGCGACCCGTCATTGGCTAGCCTTTTCTTCTCCCGGAAGACGCCATCGGTCCGGAGAAGCAGAGCAGGGAGCCGACGCCGCGACACTCGGGCGAGTTCCGTCGCCGTGATCGGCCTGGGCCGGTTCGGCCGGGCTCTCGCCCTGGAGTTGATCGACGAGGACACCGAAGTCCTGGGTATCGACGAAGACCCCGACACGGTCCAGGCCCTGTCCGGCTCCCTCACTCATGTGGTGCGCGCCGATTCAACCAAGGAAGAGGTGCTGCGGCAGCTCGGTGTTCACGAGTTCGACCGTGCCGTCGTCGGCATCGGCACCAATCTGGAAGCCAGCATTCTGACGGCTTCCCTGCTCATTTCCTTCGGCGTCGACGACGTGTGGGCCAAGGCCACCAGTGAGGCGCACGGCCGTATCCTCACCCAGATCGGCGCCCACCATGTCATCTACCCCGAGCACGACATGGGGCAGCGCGTCGCCCATCTGGTGCGCGGCCGCATGCTGGACTACATCGAGTTCGAAGACGACTTCGCCATGGTCAAGACGAGCGCACCGGCCGACATCGTGGGACTGCCCCTGGGCAGCAGCAACGTACGCACCCGGCACGGCGTCACGGTGGTGGCGATCAAGCGGGCGGGCGAGGGCTTCACCTACGCCACCGCCGCCACGGTGGTGAAGAAGGGGGACACGATCATTGTCGCCGGGCGCACCCGACAGACCGAACGCTTCAGCGAACTGACGTAGTCCGGTGGAGCTCTTGGCGGAACGACTCCCCGGGGTCGGTTGCCCCGGCGCCAGGTGGTGTCGGGGACAAGCCCTGATTGCCCACGGTCTGCGCGATGCAGCAAGTTACCGAAGACGGACATTGCTTCGAGGTTTCCGGGGTAGCTGCGCTGGGTAACGCTTGGCGCTTCGGAAGTGAGGCGGGTTCGTGGATACTGCTGCCCGAAATGAGGGCCGGGAGCCGCTTGTCGATCGGCCGATCGCGGCGTCCGCCGCCTTCCAGGGCAGCGCGGAGATCGCCGAGGCCCGTGACATGGCCCGCGACTTCCTCATATCGGTGCAGGCGCAGCACAGACTGCCGGTGTCGGTGCGGGCGATCGGCATGGTGGAGCTGGTCGTGAGCGAGCTGGTCACCAACGCCCGTAAATACGCGCCCGGCCCGTGTCTGCTGGACCTGGAGATCATCGAGGATGCCGTCCAGATCACCGTGTGGGACAGCGACACCACCCTGCCGGAGGTCCATGCAGCCGACGCGGAAAGGGTCGGCCAGCACGGACTGGAGATCGTCATGGCGGTGTCCCGGACCTTCTGCGTTCACCAGGAAGCGGTCGGCAAACGGATCACCGCGTCCGTGGTACTCACCGACGACGCACGGTAGAGACACCGCCAGTGAACCGTTCCGGGTTCGATCGAGACTCTAGGTTATGACTGTGACCTGGGGCTTCGTGGTTGCCCGGTAGTAGTTGGTCTCGTATTCGGCGGG
>NZ_JBEZWE010000036.1:0-17637 GCF_040637405.1 Streptomyces sp. NPDC029526 | reverse complement strand
TGCACGAAGGCCCACTCGGCATCGGACAGTTCATGGCGACGTATCACCCGACCATGATCCCCGATCGAAGATCATTTGACGACAGACCCTAGGGGATCGGCCCGTCCTGCCTGAGGGGTACGGGTCGGCCGGGAGGCGTACGCGCGGGGCGTGTGGATCAGGTCCGTGGGTTGATGCCCGGGCCGGGGGCGGGAAGCAACCATGGAGTCATGAGTGCAGCGACCGTCAACCCCACCGCACCGCCGGTCCGGCCGACCGGCGCGACTTCCCTCCGAGGCGACCGCCCGCACCGCGTCGGCGCCGCCCTGCGCGCCGTCCGGGTCTTCCTGGGCGCCGCCTTCGACGTGATCATTCTGGGCGAGTACGGCGAGGAGGCGGGCGTCCGCCGCCGGTAGGCGCGGCGGGCCCGCAGCTCCCCGGCTCCACCCGGGCCGGTGAGTCCGCCCGGCCCGCCGTCACCGCGGGCGGCGAGTGCCGGTACCGGCCCCGACGCGGCCCGGCGGTGCCCTCCGGTCGGCGGTGCCGGCTCGCCGGTGCCTTCCGGTTCCCTGGCACCCTCCGGCTCCTCGGCACCCTCCTGTCCAGGTCCGTTGAGCACACCGGGCGTCCCCGGGTCCGTGCGGCCCGCCACCTGAGTACGGGAACGCCCGCCGGGATGAGTACCCGGACCGGTGCGGGCGGCGCCGCGGGCCGCTTCACTGGCCGCATGAACCGTCACCGCCCCGCCGGACCCCCGTCGACGGCCCGGCAGTACCGGGCCGAGCCGGACCCCCGTGCCTGGGTGGCGCCCGCCGTCGCCACCGCGATCGGGGCGTTCCTGATCCCGGCGGCGCTCCTGCTGACGGCACTGTCCCCGATGGCGACCGACTCCTGCGGCCCCGACGACTGCTCGCGGGCGCTGACGACCGCCCTGGACCTCGCCCACGGCACCGTGCTCTACGGCGGTGTCCTCGCGGCGGGCGCCTGGCTCGCCGCGTGGCTGCTGCCCCGCACCCGCCGCTGGTCGGTGCCCCGCATCTGGCTGTCCGGCCTGTCCCTGCTGCCCTGGACGGTCGTCCTGGTGCTGCTGCTCACCCTGCCCATGGGGTGAGGGGCGGGCGCCCGCCGGCCGGGGCTCGCTCAGCCCTCCGCCAGCAGTTCGTCCGCGTCCACGATCCGGTAGGCGTAGCCCTGCTCGGCCAGGAACCGCTGCCGGTGGGCCGCGAAGTCCTGGTCGATGGTGTCCCGGGCGACCACCGAGTAGAAGTGCGCCTGGTGGCCGTCCGACTTGGGCCGCAGCACCCGGCCGAGCCGCTGGGCCTCCTCCTGGCGAGAGCCGAAGGTGCCCGACACCTGGATGGCGACCGTGGCCTCCGGCAGGTCGATGGAGAAGTTGGCGACCTTGGACACCACCAGCACGCTGATCTCGCCCTGGCGGAACGCCTCGAACAGCTTCTCCCGCTGCAGGTTGGTCGTCTCGCCCTTGATCACGGGGGCGCCGAGGTGTTCGCCCAGCTCGTCGAGCTGGTCGATGTACTGCCCGATGACGAGGATCTGCTGGCCGGCGAAGCGGCGCACGATCGCCTCCGTCACCTTCCGCTTGGTCGCGGTCGTCGCGCAGAAGCGGTACTTCTCCTCCGTCTCGGCGGTGGCGTACGCCAGCCGCTCGGAGTCGGTGAGGTTGACCCGCACCTCGACGCAGTCGGCGGGCGCGATGTAGCCCTGCGCCTCGATCTCCTTCCACGGCGCGTCGAACCGCTTCGGCCCGATCAGCGAGAACACGTCCGACTCGCGGCCGTCCTCCCGCACCAGCGTCGCGGTCAGGCCGAGCCGCCGCCGCGCCTGGAGGTCGGCGGTGAACTTGAACACGGGCGCGGGCAGCAGGTGCACCTCGTCGTAGACGATCAGGCCCCAGTCCCGGGAGTCGAACAGCTCCAGGTGCGGGTACACACCCTTCCGCCGGGTGGTGAGCACCTGGTAGGTGGCGATGGTGACGGGGCGGATCTCCTTCTTCGTCCCGCTGTACTCGCCGATCTCCTCCTCGGTCAGCGAGGTCCGCTTCACCAGCTCGTGCTTCCACTGCCGGGCCGAGACCGTGTTGGTGACCAGGATCAGCGTCGTCGACTTCGCCTGCGCCATCGACCCGGCGCCGACCAGGGTCTTGCCCGCGCCGCAGGGCAGCACGACCACGCCGGAGCCGCCGTGCCAGAAGTTCTCCACCGCCTGCTTCTGGTACGGGCGCAGCGCCCACCCGTCCTCGTGCAGCTCGATGGGGTGCGCCTCACCGTCCACGTACCCGGCGAGGTCCTCGGCCGGCCAGCCCAGCTTCAGCAGCGTCTGCTTGATCTGCCCGCGCTCCGAGGGGTGCACGGCGACGGTGTCGGGGTCGATGCGGGCGCCGACCAGGGGCGCGATGCGCTTGGAGCGCAGCACCTCCTCCAGTACGGGCCGGTCGGTGCTGGTCAGGACGAGGCCGTGCGCCGGGTGCTTGACCAGGCTGAGCCGACCGTAGCGGTCCATCGTCTCGGCGATGTCGACGAGCAGCGCGTGCGGCACCGGGTAGCGGCTGTACTGCACCAGCGCGTCGACGACCTGCTCGGCGTCGTGGCCCGCCGCCCGCGCGTTCCACAGGCCGAGCGGGGTCACCCGGTAGGTGTGGATGTGCTCGGGCGCGCGTTCGAGTTCGGCGAAGGGGGCGATGACGCGCCGGCAGTCGTCGGCCTGCTCGTGGTCGACCTCGAGGAGGAGGGTCTTGTCGGACTGGACGATGAGCGGACCATTCACGCGCGGCTGCCTTTCTGCGACGGGCTCGGCACGGGCACTGCACGGCCAATCGTCCAGTTTGCCTGATCGAGGGCCCGCACGGCCCGGAGCGGGCCGCATCGCTCCGCCGCGGACGGCGTGAGCTTGTTCACCGACGGCCGGCCGGTCCGGAGGTCACCGGCGAGCGACGGGAACCGGAGGCCCCGGTAGCGCGAGGGGCACCCGGCTCACCCCTCCCCCTCCTCGGCCGCCAGCTCCGCCACCCCCGTGATCCGGTGCAGCGGGTACGTGCGGACCTCGTCGGCGGTGTGGTCGTACGCCGTGACGAAGCCGCCCTCGACCCGGACCGGTGCGATGACCCGCTGGCTGGCGGCCCCCTCGGCGTTGACGTAGCCGATCCACAGGGCCTCGCCGGTGAGGACGGCGGCCTGCAGGGTGGCGAGGGTCTCGGCGGTGGTGGTGCGGGGCGGCTCGCCGCCGGGTGCCGTCCGGTCCCCGTCCGCGGCGGGCTTGCGCGGGGCCGTGGAGGCGAGGTCACCGGCCCGGATCGCGCGGACCGCCGCCCGGAGCAGGGTGTCGTCGGGCACCGGGGGGCCGTCCGGGACCGGTTCGGGCGCCGTGCGCGGCGGGGTGCGGCGGGCGTGCGCCCGGGTGATCACGACGTCGCCCTCGGCGGACTCGGCGGCCGGGGCGAACCCCATCGACCGCAGGCCCTCCAGCAGCGCCGCCGGGTCGGCCTGCGCGGCCAGCACGGTCGGCGCGAGGCGGCGCAGGCCCAGTCCGGCGGCCCGCTTGTCGGCGAGGATCTCGTTGAGCACGGCGTCGTCGTCGCAGCGCACGTACGCCGAGGCGGCGCCCACCCGCAGGTGCCCGTGCCGGCGGGCCACGTCGTCGATCAGGTACGCCAGCGGCTGCGGCACCGGGGTCCGGGAGTGCGCGGCGAGGAAGGCGTGCAGGTCGGAGGCGGTCTGCCCGGCGTCCAGGGCGCGCCGGACCGAACCCGGCGTGAACCGGTACACCGTCGCCCCGCCCTTGGACTCCACGTCCGCCAGCACGTCCAGCAGGTCGGCGAGGGGCCGCTCCAGCGGGCCGGGCGCGACCGCCGTCAGGTCGGCCTGGAGCAGGACGTGGTCGAGGGGTTCGGGCAGCAGCGGCGCCAGCAGCCGGGCGGCCTCGGCGGACGCCGTGGCCTGCTCGGCGGGGGAGAGGGGAGCGGGGAGCGTCGGCGGGACGGGCCGGTGGTGCACGGGCAGCTTGTCGCCGGGGACGTCGGCCGGTTCCGGCTCCCGGGCGCCCGCCGCCCCCGGCGGCTGCGGCGCGGCGGGGCCGAGCAGGGCACGGCCGTGCGTGGACAGCGCTCCCCGCCCGGTGACGCCCAGCATCTCCGCCTCGGTCAGGGTCCAGCGGGCGAGCCGGGACCGCAGGTCCTCACCGTCCCCGGACGCCGACCCGGACGCCGACCCGGACGCCGACCCGGACGCCGACCCGGAGACGGCGGAACCGGCGCCGCGATGCCCCGGGTCGGAACCCGCAGTCCCGGCAGTCCCCGCAGCCCCCGCGGCCCCGGCGCGGCCCCGCAACGGCCGCTCCCAGCGCAGCCGCGCCAGCACCGACCCCTCGGTCGCGGAGTGGCCCTCCGGCAGCCCGGCCAGCAGCGTCAGCACCCGGTGCCGCACCTCGGGCGCCGCCGACCGGTCCAGCCCCGGACCGAGCGCCGCCAGCGCCCGGTCCTTGGCGTCCCGCCCGCCGACCAGCCCCGGCGTCCGGGTCGCCGTCAGCCAGGCGGTGACCAGGTGCGCCCAGCGTTCGGCGGGCGGCCGTTCCCGCCACTCGTCGTGGGCGGGGGTCGCCGCATACCGCTCGTCGGCCTCCCCGTCGGCCGCCAACAGCCCCGCTGCATAGGCGAGTTCGACCCAGAAAGCGGCCGTGGGCTCCGGCACGTCCAGCGCGACGGCGGTCCGCTTCAGGTCCCGCACGCTCAGCCCGCCGGACCGCAGCACGGCGGGCCCGCCCTCGTCCCAGTCCTTCAGCAGCTCCTCGACCGTCGCCAGCGCGGTGAACGCCTGCCCGGCCGCCGTCGCGTCCACCACCTGCGGGCGGTGCGTGCCGGCGGACTCCACGGGCGGCGGCACCGGCTCGGTCACCCGGTGCGCCCGCCCGCCCCGCAGGTGCAGGGCGACCTCCCGCGGCAGCACCACCGTCCCGGGCGCCGTGGGCAGCAGCAGCCCGCGGTCGAGCAGCCAGCGCAGCCGGGGCGCCGGATCGGCCGTGACCTGCCCGTACGGCGGCCCCCACACCAGCCGCTCCAGCACCTCCACGGACTCCGCCGGAGCCTCGTCCAGCAGGGCCGCCATCCGCTGCCGGTCGGTGAACAGCGCGGTCAGCGACGCCACCGCGGACACCGAGTCGTGCGTGGACGCCAGCCCCGCCGCCGTCACCAGCTCCTGGATCCGCCCCGGGGACATCCCGGCGGTCGCCTCCCGCACCGAGGGGCCCAGCCCGGTCGGCGACGGGTGCTGCGGTGTGGGCGACAGCAACTCGCGGGCCGTGCGCACCAGACGGAGCACGTCGTCCCCGCCCCACACCAGCGCCTGCTCCCGCAGGGTGCCCAGCGCCGACGGCAGCGCGGCGGCCACGGCCGGATCACCGTCGTCGCCCGCCAGCAGCCCGAGCAGGTCGTCGTACGAGGCCGGGTCGGGGGCCACCGCCAGCGCCTCCGCCGCCTGGAGCGCGAACCGGTCCAGCCGTTCCAGCGCGCGCACCACCGAGGCCCGGGTACCGGCCCGGGTGGCGAGCTGCGTGAGGTCACCGGGCACGGGCGTGACGAGGTCCGGACGGCTGCGCAGGAGCGCGGCGAGGGCGGCGTCGTCCCGCCCCCGGAGGGCTTCGGCGAGGGATCGGGGCGCCGCCGCGGGCTTCTCCTCGGTGCTCATCCGCCTCACGGTAGCGGGTGGGGTATGCGTGTGGGGCGTGTGCGGTTGGGCCGGGCGATGCCACTCGCGATACCGTCGGTCGACGGTGTGAGCCAACGCATCCGCCCCCGAGGGGACTTCGTGGGTATCGAGAGTGACCAGGTCGTCTACGAGTACCTGAGCCGCGTCGGCGACGTGGCCCAGCAACGGCAGCTGCCCTCGGCGGCACGCATGCGGCTGGTCACCGAACTCCGCGACGAGATCGACCGGCGCCGCGCCAAGGCCGTGGTGGACTCACCGGCCGCCGTGCGCCGCATCATCTCCCGGATCGGCACGCCCAGCGAGGTCGTCACCGCGGCCACGCGGACCGCCGACGCCTCCGGGGCCGGGCCCGCCGACACCCCGGCTGCGAGCGCCCCCGCCGCCGTCCCCGAGCAGCGCGACCCCGCCGCACGGGAGGCCCGGCGGGCCCCCGCCGACCTGACCAAGCGTCCCGGGCGGCCCAAGGGCGTCCTCGGCCGCATCGTCCCGGGCCCGCGCCCGGCCGCCCCAGCCCGGCCGGCCGGCGACTCCGCGCCCGCCCCCGCCGACGTGCCGTCCCGGCCCGTCCCCTCCTCGCCGCACCGCGCCGGAGCGGACGAACTCGGGGACAGCGCGGCCCAGCCCGACTGGTGGCGGGTGGACAGCAGTCCGTTCGGTGTCGGCGACGAGGTGCCCGGGTTCGTCGGCGGGGTGGAGATCCCGGAACTGCTGAAACCCCCGCCGGCCCGCGAGGAGCCCACCGGGGCCGGACCCCGGGAGCCGGACGGGGACGAGGGCGGAGCGGCTGCCGTGGAGGCCGACGTGGCGGCCCCCGCCCGGCGCCGCCTGTGGCGTCCGGCCGCCGGGAGCTGGAACAACCCGCTGCTGCTCCTGGCCGCCGCCCTGCTGGTCGCGGGCGCCGTCCTCGGCACCTGGCTCGCCCTGCTCCTCGGCTGGCTCATCGCCTGGGCGTCCCGGCGGCTGACCCCGGCCGAGTCGAAGTGGGCGGTCGTGATCATCCCCGGCCTGTCCCTCACCGCGGGACTCACCTGGCTCTGGGGCCGCAGCGCCGGCCGCTGGGGCGACCCCGTCGCCGAGGGGGCCATGAACGACGCGGTCGCCGAGACCTGGCCGTGGGTCGTCCGGGGAGCAGCCGTCGCCTCCGCCCTGTTTCTCGTGTGGCGCTCCCAGCGGCAGAGGTGAGCCGGGCCGCCGGACGCGACACGGACACGGGCCCCCGTCCCGCGCCCCGGCCGGACCCTCCGCGAGGGCGGGGTGCCGTCCGGTGGCGGCCGGTGCCGTCCGGTGGCGGCGGGGTGCGTGAGGCGGCCGGGCACAATGGCCCCCATGGCCTCCACGACCCCGTTCCCGCCCATGCCGCAGTCCCCGTCCGCGGCTCCGACCCCGTCGGTGACCCCGTCCGAGACCCCGTCCCCCGCGTCCGCCGGGCCCACCGTGGGGTTCGACCTCGACATGACGCTCATCGACTCCCGGCCGGGGATCCGCGCCTGCTACCTGGCGCTGGCCGAGCGGACCGGGACGTACATCGACGCCGATCTCGCGGTGACCCGCCTCGGGCCGCCGCTCGCCGACGAGCTGATCCACTGGTTCCCGGCCGAGCGGGTCGAGGAGGTGGCGGACCTGTACCGGTCGATGTACCCGGAGTTCGCCATCACCCCCACCCCGGCCCTGCCCGGCGCCCGCGAGGCCGTCGAGGCGGTGCGGGAGGCCGGCGGGCGGGCGGTCGTCGTCACCGCGAAGTACGAGCCGAACGCCAAACTGCACCTGGCGCACCTCGGCATCGAGCCGGACGCCGTGATCGGCGGGCTGTGGGCCGAGCAGAAGGCGCTCGCGCTGCGCGAGCACGGCGCGCACGCCTACGTGGGCGACCACGTGGGCGACGTGCGCGGCGCGCGGACCGCCGGCGCGCTGGCGGTCGCGGTCGCCACCGGGCCGTGCGACGAGGCGGAACTCCGCGCGGCCGGGGCGGACGTCGTCCTGGCCTCGCTCACGGAATTCCCGGGATGGTTTTCGGACTACCGCACGGAGGGCTCACCCGACCGCGCCTGACGCCGTCCCGCCGCCGCGGAACGCAGAACTCCCGCTCCGGCCATCAGGAATCCGACGCCCATCAGCATGCTCAGCACGAACATGTAGGTGGGAAAGGGCGTCGTTCCGAGGAACAGCGGGGCCACCGTGACCAGGGTGGCCACGGCGCCGACGAAGAAGACGATGGCCCCGGCACGGATCAGACCGTCGCCGGGCGCCGCGGAATTCGCTTGGGTTTTGTCACGCACTCGACCAGGGTAGTTCCCTGCCCGAGAGAACAACCCGGGGACGTCTTGTCACCGGCCCGAGGACCATTAGCCTGGGTACCGGCGGGCCACCAGGCCCGCCCCAGTGCTATCAAGAGCCGTTTCCGAGCAGTTTTCCCGACGAGAACGAGGACGAGGACAGACGTGCCCACCGGCAAGGTCAAGTGGTTCAACAGTGAGAAGGGCTTCGGCTTTCTCTCCCGAGACGACGGCGGTGACGTCTTCGTCCATTCCTCGGTCCTCCCCGCCGGAGTCGAGACACTCAAGCCGGGTCAGCGCGTGGAGTTCGGCGTGGTCGCCGGGCAGCGCGGTGACCAGGCGCTCTCCCTCACCGTTCTCGACCCGACGCCGTCGGTCGCCGCGGCCCAGCGCCGCAAGCCGGACGAACTGGCCTCCATCGTCCAGGACCTGACCACGCTGCTGGAGAACATCACCCCGCAGCTGGAGGGCGGCCGGTACCCCGACCGCGCCTCCGGCAAGAAGATCGCCGGCCTGCTGAGGGCGGTCGCCGACCAGCTCGACGTGTAGCCCGCAGGACGCGGGTGGCGCCGACCACGCCGGCGCCACCGGGACGAGGAACGGCCGCGGTACCGGTACCGCGGCCGTTTTTCGTGGTCACGAGCGCTGCGGCGGTCGTCAGGAGTGCTGCCGCTGCCGTCCCGAGCGCTGCGGCGTCGACGCGGGACGCCACCACCCGGCAGCGTGCACCGCCCGACAGCGTGCACCGCCCGACAGCGTTCAAGGCCCGGCAGCGTGCACCGCCCGGTCGCCGCACCGTCCGTCAGGGGAACCGCAGCGCGTCCGGCCCCAGCGGGGGCACCAGGCCCTCGGCCGCCGCCCGGGTCAGCAGCCCGCGCACGGCCGCGTAGCCGTCCTCGCCGAGGTCCGCGGTGAACTCGTTGACGTACAGCCCGATGTGCTGGTCGGCGACGGCCGGGTCCATCTCCTGCGCGTGCGCCATCACGTACGGGCGGGACGCCTCCGGGTCGTCCCAGGCGGCCCGCACCGAGGCCCGCACCGCGTCCGCCAGCCCGGTCAGCGCGGCCTCGCCGAGGGAGCGCCGGGCGATGATCGCGCCGAGCGGGATCGGCAGCCCGGTGGTGTGCTCCCAGTGCTCGCCCATGTCGGCCAGCTTGTGCAGCCCGTAGTTCCGGTAGGTGAAGCGCGCCTCGTGGATGACGAGACCCGCGTCGACCTTGCCGTCCCGCACCGCGGGCATGATCTCGTGGAAGGGCATGACCACGATGTCGCCGACCCCGCCGGGCACCACGTCGGCCGCCCAGAGCCGGAACAGCAGGTACGCCGTGGACCGTTCGCTCGGCACGGCGACCGTGCGGCCCGCCAGGCCGGCGCCGGTCAGGGCCCCGTCCCGGGTCAGCACCAGCGGCCCGCAGCCCCGCCCCAGCGCGCCCCCGCAGGGCAGCAGCGCGTACTCGTCGAGGACGTAGGGCAGCACCGCGTAGGACACCTTCAGCACGTCGAGCTCGCCGCGCTCGGCCATGCCGTTGGTGACGTCGATGTCGGCGAACGTGACGTCCAGGGCGGGCCCGCCGGGCACCCGGCCGTGGGCCAGGGCGTCGAAGACGAACGTGTCGTTCGGGCAGGGCGAGTACGCGATCCGGAGCCGCTGGTCCGGCCGGTGCTGTTCGGGCTGCTGTTCACTGCTCATGCCGGTTCCAACTCTCCAGGACGGGCCCCAGCTTCCCGAAGCCCTCGGTCAGGGCGGTCAGGGCGTCGCCGATGCGCCAGGCGGCGCGGTCGCGGGGGCCGACGGGGTTCGACACCGCGCGCACCTCCAGCACGGGCACCCCCTGCGCGGCGGCGGCCTCGGCGACCCCGAAGCCCTCCATGGCCTCGGCCAGAGCCCGCGGGTGGCGGCCCCGCAGCTGCTCGGCGCGGGCGGCGGTGCCGGTGACCGTGGACACGGTGAGCACCGTGCCGGTGGGCGCGCCGGTCGCGGCGGCCACGGCCCGGACCAGGGACTCGGGCGGGCGGTGGGTGACGGTGCCGAAACCGAGGTCGGTGACCGGCAGAAAACCGTCGGCCGTCTCCGCGCCCAGGTCGGCCGCGGTGATCGCGTCGGCGACGACCAGCGAGCCGAGGGGCGCGTGCGGCGGGAAACCGCCGGCGATGCCGGCGGAGACGACCAGCCCATAGGGGCGGCCGTCCAGGGCGGCGGCGGTCAGCGCGGCGGCCGTCGACGCCGCCGCCCGGGCCGGGCCGACCCCGGCCGCGAGCAGGTCCGGGCCGTCCGCGACCGCGTGCACGTCCGCGCCCGGCACCGGCGACTCGCGCACCGGCCCCGGGAACGCCCGGGCCACCGCGTCCCGCTCGGCGGGGACGGCGGTGGCCACGAGGATCCGGAGGGACGGAGTGATCAGGCGTCCTTCTTCAGGCGGAAGGACCACAGCCCGGTCGTCTCGTTCTCGCCCTCCTTGATCGACACCAGGGTCGAGTCGCCCTGCGCGCCGTACTGGGCGTTGAAGAACACGCTGCCCGGGATGGTGCGGTACGTCTTGGTGCTGGAGTCGGTCAGCGGCTGACCGTTCATCAGGATCGTCCAGCCCTTGTCGGCGACGTCCGGGTCGACACCGAAGCGCACGGTCTCGTCCGGGTCGACCGTGATGCTCTTGACGTCCTTGTCCTTCAGGCACTTGTCGAGGTCGGACGCCTTCAGCGCCTCACCCTCGCCGCCGCAGGCGGCCTCGGAGCTCACGGAGGAGCTGCCGACGGTGATCGTGGACATCGCCGTCGGCTTGTCACAGGCGGACAGGACGAGCAGTCCGGCGGATACGGCGCCGGCGGCGACGGCGACGCGGCGGCGTCGCACAGCGCGGTGGCTCTGGGCGGCTGCGCCGCGGGGCAACGTGGTCATGACGGAAAGGCTATCGGGCGGGCCCCGCCCACCTCCCATGTGGGGTACGGCGTGGCCGGGCCGTTACGCCACTCGCGGACGCGCCGGGCCCCCGTGCCGGGCCGAGGTGAGCAGGGGCCGCACGGTCAGCAGCCAGCCGGTGCCGACGATGCCGGCGCCCACGGCCAGGCCCAGCGGGCCGATCAGGGGCATCGCGATGCCGATCGCACCGCCCAGCACCCACGCCATCTGCAGCAGCGTCTCCGAACGGGCGAACGCCGACGTGCGCACCAGCTCCGGCACGTCCCGCTGTATCAGCGCGTCCAGCGACAGCTTGGCGAGTGCCTGCGCGAAACCGGCGATCCCCGCCAGACAGGCCACCAGGGCCGCCCCGAAGAAGGTGGCGGCCACGATCGCCGCACCCGCCACACACGCCACCACCGTCACGATGATGATCTCGGGCGCGCGGGAGCGCAGCCACGCCCCGACCGCCGTGCCCAGCGCGTTCCCGGTGCCGGCCGCCACGCCGACGATGCCCAGGGACACCGCCGCGCTCTGCCCGGTCAGCGGGTGCTCGCGCAGCAGGAACGCCAGGAAGAAGATCAGGAACCCGGTCAGGCAGCGGATCGCGGTGTTCGCGGCGAGCGCGTGGGTGACGGCCGGGCCGACGGTGCGCAGTCCGGGCCGTTTGCCGTTCTTGCGGTGCGGTCCGTGCAGGTGGTTCTCGTCCGAGGCGAGCAGCGCGACGTCCTCCCCCTTCGCGGAGTCCACCTTCGACGGCAGCCGGAAGGACAGGAACATGCCCGTCACGAACAGCGCGAACGCCCCGAACAGCGGCCAGCGCGGCCCGATCTGCTGGAGCCCCGCCCCGATGGGCGCGGCCACACCGGTGGCCAGCAGCCCGCCCAGGGTCACCCGCGAGTTCGCCTTCACCAGGGAGAACGACGGAGGCAGCAGCCGCGGCACCACCGCACTGCGCACCACCCCGTACGCCTTCGAGGAGACCAGCACGCCGAGCGCGGCCGGATACAGTTCGAGGCCGCCGGTGACCACCGCGCCGGACAGCACCAGCGCCAGCAGCGCCCGCGCGAGCATCGCGCCCGCCATCGCGGCCCGGCGGCCGTGCGGCAGGCGGTCCAGGAGCGGGCCGACCACCGGGGCGAGGAGGGTGAACGGCGCCATGGTGATCGCCAGGTAGAGCGCGACCCGCCCGCGGGCCTCGTCCGTCGGCACCGAGAAGAACACGGTGGACGCCAGCGCCACCGTGATCATCACGTCGCCGGCGCCGTTGACCCCGTGCAGTTCGATCAGCTTGCCGAGGCCCGACTCGCCGGCCCCGTGCGCGTGCGTGGCCCGGCGGATCCCCCGTGCGGTCCCGGTCACCGGGAAACGCAGCGCCCGGCCGACCGCACGGGCACCGCCGCCCGCCCGGCCCGTGCCGTTGCGCCGGCCGTTGCCCTTCGTTCCCTTGGTCCCCTTCGTCCTCGGTCCACCGGTCCCGGTGGCGCCGTGGGGTGATTTCGCGGTAGCCACCTCGCCATAGTGCCCCGAGATGGCGCCGGATAGTGCTACGACGTCTGCCGGCGGGCCCGGCGCGGGCCCGCCGTGCGGCTGTCCGGCGCAATCGGTGCCGCCCGCCGGGGTCGGCACGCCGCCCGGGACCCGCGCGGGGAAGCCCGGCGCGCGGAACCCCGGAACAACCGTCGGTGTAGGCCCACGGCACGCGAGAAGGTAGCGTGCCTATCTCAGCCATCCCGCAGAATGGATGGAGGCGCGCCCGAGCACGATCCGGCGCGGACGTCGACGCGGTCCTGCGGTCCGCTCCGTCCGCCCCCCGCGCATGGGAGTGGCGCACTCGTGAGACGGCGTAGGAGAGAAGCGATACCTGTGAGCGCAGCGACAACGCGAAGCCGCACCCCCGACCGTCTGTGCGCCGAGGCCGTCGACCTCGCCCGCGCCGCAGCCGAGGAAGCCGCTGCGCCCGGTGTGGTCGGCGAACACGAGGGGCTGGTCTCCGAGGGGGACCGCGTCGTCACCCACTTCTTCGGCTGCACCGAGCTCGGCTACCGCGGCTGGCGCTGGGCCGTCACCGTCGCCCGCGCCTCCCGCGCCAAGATCGTCACCGTCGACGAGACCGCCCTGCTGCCCGGCCCCGACGCGATCCTCGCCCCGGAATGGGTGCCCTGGAGCGAGCGGCTGCGCCCCGGCGACATGGGCCCCGGCGACCTGCTGCCCACGGACGCCGACGACCTGCGCCTGGAGCCCGGCTGGAGCGGCGAGGACGAGCCCCCGCCCAACAGCGTCCTCTCCGACGAGCTGGCCGACCTCGCCGACGCGGAGGACGCCGAGGTCACCGCGGGGACCCCCGCCGACCTCGCGACACCCCCGTCCCGGGGCTCCATCACGGCGGTCGCCGAGGAACTCGGCATGCGCCGCGCCCGGGTCCTGTCCCGCTACGGACTGCACGCCGCCGCCGACCGCTGGGAGGAGGCGTTCGGCGCGAAGACCCCGATGGCCCAGTCGGCCCCCGCGTCCTGCGTCTCCTGCGGCTTCCTCGCCCCGATCGGCGGTTCCCTCGGCCAGGCGTTCGGCATCTGCGCCAACGAGTTCTCCCCCGCCGACGGCCGTGTGGTCTCCCTCGGCTACGGCTGCGGCGGCCACTCCGAGGCCGCGGTCATGCCGAAGCCCCCGCAGCCGGCCGCCCCGGTCATCGACGAGACCCGCGTCGACCCCTTCCCCCTGCGCCCGGCCCCGGACTCGGGTTCGGTCCCGGCGACGGAGGACGAGGCGTCGGCGGAGCTGGGCCACTCCTGACCCCGCGGGGCGGCCCGGCTCACGGCGGGGCCGCTCCGGGGCTGCGTTTCACCCGTCCGCGTCGAAGATCACCTCTGCCGTCGGTGCGGTGACGGCGCGCCGGAGCCAGCGGCTGAGGGTGTGGGGGTCGTCGCAGCCCTGGATGCGCTCACGGGCCTGGTCGGAGACGTCGAGGCCGCGTTCCGCGAGCACGGTGAGCACGTCTTCGGCGGCGCGCTGCCGCTCGCCTTCGGCGCGACCCTCGGCGCGGCCTTCTGCGCGGGCTTCGTCCCGGATTTCTTCGACGAGGTAGGACTTGTAGAAGGAGAGGTCCACGGTCACCTGGTTCCTGGAGAGGTGCTCGGCCGGGTCACGGCCACAGCGCTGTGGGTGTGCGCGGAAGATCAACCCTGTACTGCCTTGAGGGCCTCATCCAGCACGGCACCCAGTTCCGTCAGCGCCTCACGGGCGGTCGCCTCGTCCCCGTGCTCCAGGAGGCGCTTGGCGCGGGCATGGCGAGTGGCGAGGTCGGGGCGACGGGCGATCTCGATGTCCCTGGCCCAGGCGAGGACCCAGCTGCGCACCGGGCTGAGGGACTGCCATTCCACGGCTTTGGCGAAGGCCTCGTCCTTGGTCCGCTGCATCTCGGCCAGCCGCCCGGGAGCGACGACGGCGAGGGCGGCGCGCAGGGCATCAGGGGTCTGCTCGGGGCGGGGAACCAGCTCGTGTCCGTGGTCGGCCTGCGTGCTCATGGAGTCCTTCTCCTTCTGTGTTCATGGCGCAGCCGAGCTGACGGTGCGGTGTTCGCGGCAGTCCCGGCAGCGTGTCTCCGTCGTGGGCCCGCGGAAGGCGCGGTCGCAGCCGTCGCAGGTGCGCAGGGGGTGGCGTACCGGGGGTGGGGCGGCCGGTGGGCAGTACGGGGGGACGGCGGGCAGGGCGGCGGTGAGGCGGTGGGCGAGGAGGGCGGCGGGACGGGTGAGGGGTTCGTCCGGGAGGTCGGCGGTGAGGGCCAGGCGTACGGCGGCGGGAGTGGCCTCGCGTTCCAGCCAGGTGGCGACGCCGGGGGCGAGGTGCTCGGTGTCGGCGGCGGTGAGGAGCAGGCGGGGGTCGTGTCGGCGCAGGCCGGTGAGCAGGTCGGTCGCCTGCTGGAGCAGGGCGGCGGCGGGGAACGCGGGCCGGGGCACGGCGGGGAGGGCCTTGCGGGGACGCGGGCGGGGCGGCTGCGGTGGGCGTTCCGTCTTCGGCCGGGGGCGCGGGTCGGGGCAGCCGGTGTCGGCGGGCTGCCGCCGGTGTGCGGGCTGGTTGCAGGAGATCGTGCGGGTCACGATGCGCCCGTTGGCGGTGCGGTGGCGTTCGCGACGCAGGTAGCCGTGGGCTTCGAGCTCGCGCAGGGCGGAGGCGATCCGGGTGGTGCCTTCGGCGAAGCGTGCGGTGAGGCTCTTGATGTCGACGGGGGCGCCGGCGGGGAGCGACTGGATGTGGCAGCCGAGGCCGATCGCCAGCAGGGACAGCTCCGCGTGCTGGACGAGGTGGTTGCCGATCACCACGAAGCGGGTGGTGTGGCGGGTGTTCTCGTGGATGACGCCGCCGGTGCGGTGACGCGGTCGGGGCGGATTGCGGTCTGCGGCTGACTGGGCGCGCGGGGGCGCGCTAGGGTTTTGGGTACCCATCGAGAAGAGGTTCCTTCACTTGGCTTCTTGGTGGTCAGGCCCTCGCAACGGGATGCCAGTCCCGAGCGGGGGCCGAAGTATGTCCGGTGTGTGTGCGCTGAGCGTAGAGGTGCCGTGGGGCCCAAAATCCAGCTGAGACGGTGATGTTCACCCGCGCGGGTGATGGCGGACGCCGGGCGGGAGGGTGGGGCTTGGTGGGGTTCTTTCTCCCCCGTTCTTTGTCCTGGAAGGCGCCGACGGCGCCGGGGATTCAGATCCCGGGTTCCGGTGCCGTCAGCCGCAGTTCAGCCCAGACGGTCTTGCGCGGAAAGCGGCCCTCCGATACGCCCCAACGGTCGGCCAGAGCCTCGACGAGCAGCAGTCCACGGCCGGACTCGGTGTCGGGGGCGGGCGGTTGCGGCTGGGGGAGCCGGTCACCCCGCGTGTCGGTGACCTCGATGCGGAGGGTGCCGGCGACCACGTTGAGCGTGAGCCGGAAGTCCCGTCCCGGGACGCGGCCGTGGGTCGCCGCGTTGATGGCCAGCTCGGCGATGATCTGGCGGGCGGGGTCCACGGGCAGTCCCCAGGAAAGCAGTTGGGCTACTCCCAGGCGCCGGGCCTGGTGGGCGCCGCGTGGCGTGGGGGAGAGCTGCACGCTGAAGGTGTGGACGGGGGCGGCGGGTTCGGCGGTTCGCTGATTCACGCCACCCAGCGTGGCGGTGTCTGCGTACCGTGAGTGGTGACTTGGTGCGCACGTCCGGTCACTGTCCGGTGGTTGTCCGGTGCTGTCGGGGCTGTGCCGACGGTTGGTGCGGGTAGGGCGCCCGGTGCGTCACGGACGGTTCCGACGGAGAGGTGCGGCATGACGGCGGTCGAGGCGGGGGCGGGTCGGCTCAAGGAAGAGGCGGACGAGCCGGGTTGGGAGGTGGACCCGGACGACGAGTGGGGCGTCGCCGTCATCACCACGGTGGGGCGGCAGCTGAAGCTGCGTCGCGAGGCGGCGGGGCTGCGGGCGGCCGAGTTCGGGAGGGTGCTCGGCTACGGCGAGGACATGATCTACAAGATCGAGGGCGGCAAGCGGATCCCCCGCCAGGAGTTCCTGGACAAGGCGGACGAGGTCCTGGGCGCGGGCGGGCTCATCGCGGCGGCCTGGGAGGACGTGAAGAGGGTCCGGTATCCGAGGAAGGTGCGGGAGCTGGCGAAGCTGGAGAGGAAGGCGGTCGAGATCGGCTTGTACGAGTGCAACAGCATCCATGGTCTGTTGCAGACGCCCGATCATGCGCGAGCCCTGTTCGAGGCATGCCAGCCGCCGTACTCGCCGGACGATGTGGAACGCATGGTGACCGCTCGTATGGACCGCCAGTCCGTTTTCGAGCGAGATCCCGCACCCGCGATCCATTTCGTGCTGGAAGAGGCTCCTCTGCGGCGGGAGATCGGGGGCACAATGGTGTGGCACCAACAGCTCGAACGCCTGTTGCATCTAGGGCGGTTGTGGAACGTCACGCTCCAGGTGATGCCGATCAAGAGTGACGCCCACCCAGGCTTGGATGGCAGGATCGAGCTGCTGAAATTCGCGGACGGTACGGCCGTAGGACGTGGCGATGGAGCGTTCGGCGGGCGGCCCGTTTCCGAGCCCCGGCAGCTCCGGATTCTCGAGCTGCAATTCAGCGCCATCCGGGCGCAGGCTCTCACCCCCCGGGAGTCACTGGCCTTCCTCGAGCACCTGCTGGGAGAAACATGAAGCGCACGGTATCCACAGGAGACGCCTCCGAGCTGGCGTGGTTCAAGAGCAGCTTCAGCAGTGGCACCAACGGCGAGTCCTGCGTCGAACTCGCCCTCACCCCCGGCACCGTCCACGTCCGTGACTCCAAGAACACCGAAGGCCCTCGCATCACCATCACCCCGGACACGTGGGCGGCGTTCGTCCCGTACGTGTCCGAGGGCTGAGCGCACACGATGGTTGGGAGAATCGTGACCCGCACGGTATCCACGGTTGACGCCTCCGAGCTGGCGTGGTTCAAGAGCAGCCACAGCGACGGCACCGACGGCAACTCCTGCGTCGAACTCGCCCTCACTCCCGGCACCGTCCACGTCCGTGACTCCAAGGACACCGCCGGCCCCCGCATCGCCTTCGCCCCCGACACGTGGACGGCGTTCGTCCCGTACGTGTCCGGGGGCTGAGCGCGCGACGACCCCGAGGCGGGGGCCTCGGGGTCGCGTGGCGCGGTCAGGTGGTGCCGTGATCGGTCAGAACTGGACGCCCTTGGCGCGCAGGAACTTGACGGGGTCGACGGCGGAGCCGTAGTTCGGGGTGGTGCGGATCTCGAAGTGCAGGTGGGGGCCGCTGGAGT
>NZ_JBEZWE010000035.1:0-18478 GCF_040637405.1 Streptomyces sp. NPDC029526 | reverse complement strand
AGTTCTCAAGGAACGGACGCTTCCTTCGTACTCACCCTCTCGGGCTTTCCTCCGGGCGCTTCCCTTCGGTCTTGCGTTTCCGACTCTATCAGATCCTTCTGCTCGACCTGACCCCCAGTCAGCGGGGTTTGCCTTCCCGACCGTTGGCCGTTCCGACGTCTCAAACCTTAGCGGACTCGCTCCGCGTTTCCCAAATCGGGGGCGGGGAATTGAATTCCGGGCACGCCGAAATTGTTCCCACTGGGAGGTCGTGCTGAGGTTTTGAGTGCCGCTTGAGCGGCGGGAGGTGTTGCCGAGGAACCGTTACGGCTCAGTGGCAACCCGGAGAACACTACGGATCGCTCAGGGCCGTGTCAAGGGCCCCCTGTCAAGATCTTTTCTGCCTCGCCGGCTCCCCCGGCTTCTCTCCGGCTCCCGCGTCGCCTCAGTCGTCGAGGTCGGAGAGCCGGCCCTCGGCGTCCGGCTGGTCGTCCTCCACCCTGCGCAGCAGGCGGGTCAGCATCTCGCCCAGGGAGACCCGCTCCTCGTGGGAGAGGTCCTGGAGGAGGTCGGCCTCGAAGACGGTGGCGAGGCGCATCGCCTGGACCCACTTCTCGTGCCCGGCGGGGGTCAGCTCCACGATGACCCGGACCCGGTTGGCCTCGTCGCGCTCCCGGTCGACCAGGCCCTCGGCGACCATGCGGTCGATGCGGTGGGTCATCGCGGCCGGTGTCAGCCCGAGCCGCTTCGCCAGGTCGCTGGGGCCCATCCGGTAGGGGGCGCCGGCGAGGACGAGGGCCTTGAGGACCTCCCAGTCGGCGTTGGTGATGCCGAGCTCGGCGGTCTGCCGCCCGTAGGCGACGTTCATGCGGCGGTTCAGCCGGGTGAAGGCGGAGACGATCTTCTCGACCTGGGGGTCGAGGTCCTGGAACTCCCGCTGATACGCGGCGACCTGTTCCTCGAGGGTCGGTTCACGGGGGCCGGGGGCGTCGCTCATGGGCGCAGTATGGCACGCCTCACCTTTGCATCGAAGTCCTTCGCTCTGTACTCTTCACCTTCGAACTTTAGCTTCTAAGTCTTCACTCCTAACGTGTGAGAGAGGTGAACGTGACCAGGGCGATGGGCGCAGCGATGCGCCGGATCCACGTGGGCAACGCACTCAGCGCTTTCGGGCTGGGTTTCACGGTCCCGTACCTGTACGTCTACGTGGCGCAGGTGCGCGGGCTGGGAGCCATGACGGCGGGGCTGGTCCTCGCCGTCTTCGCGGTGGCCGCATTGATCGTGCTGCCGTTCGCCGGACGGGCCATCGTCCGGCGGGGCCCGCTGCCGGTGCTGCTCACCGCCCTGGCCACGGCCGCCGTCGGTGCCCTCAGCCTCGGGCTGTCGACCGGCGCGGGGACCGTGCTGGCGTCGGCCGCGTTGCTCGGTGCCGGGCAGGCGGTGATGCAGCCGGCGCTCGCGACGATGATCGTGGACTGCTCGACGGCGGGGACCCGGTCACGGGCGTTCGCCATGCAGTTCTTCCTGCAGAACCTCGGGCTCGGGGTCGGCGGCCTGATCGGCGGGCACCTGGTGGACGCCGATCGGGCCGGGTCGTTCACCCTGCTGTTCTCCATCGAAGCGGCCATGTTCCTGCTGCTGGTCGCGGTGATGGCGACGGTGCGGATGCCGCGCGCCCCGCGGCTCGACGGTGCCGCGGCTCCGTCGGCCAAGGGCAGCTGGAAGGAGCTGATGGGCAACCGGGCCATGGTGCAGCTGTGCGTGCTGGGCTTCGTGCTGTTCTTCGCCTGCTACGGGCAGTTCGAGTCGGGGCTGAGCGCCTACGGGGTCGAGGCGGCCGGTATCTCGACGTCCGCGCTGGGCACGGCACTCGCGGCGAACACCCTGGTGATCGTGGTGGCGCAGTTCGCGGTGCTGCGGTTCGTGGAGGGGCGCAAGCGGTCCCGGGTCATCGCGTCGGTGGGGCTGATCTGGGCCGTGGCCTGGGCCGCCGCCGCGTACGCGGGGCTCGGCAACGGCAGCCAGGCCATGGCGACGGCCGCCTTCATCTCGACGTACGCGCTGTTCGGGCTCGGTGAGGCGCTGCTGTCGCCGACGCTCGCCCCGCTGGTCGCGGATCTCGCGCCGGCCGGCATGGCCGGCCAGTACAACTCCGCGTTCGCCCTGGTGAAGCAGCTGGCGCTGGCCGTCGGGCCGGCGGTGGGCGGACCGTTGGGAGCCTCGCTGCACGCCCCGTACGTGGTGATCTTCCTGTTGTTCTCGCTGTCGATCACGGTGCTCGCGGTGCGGCTCGGGCGGCAGCTCACCGAGGTGCAGAACCAGCCGTTGCCGGCCCGCAGCCGTGTGGTGGCGCAGGGCGGCAGTCCGGCGGGGCAGACCGCGGCGCACGCCTGATCCGCCGACCCGGGCGGGGGTCCCTCGGCCACCCGGCGGAGTGATCCCCGCGCGCCTGTCGCGGCCGTCCGTCCCCGCGCGCCTGTCGCGGCCGTCCTGTGGGGCGGTCCGGGACGGGGCCGGTTTCCCTACCGGGCGGGGGCGGGCTTCGGCAGGGCGAACTCGCACCAGACGGCCTTGCCGCCGCCCGGGGTGCGTCTGCTGCCCCAGTTGGTGGCGATCGTGGCCACGATGGCGATGCCGCGGCCGGACTCGTCCCCGGGTTCCGCGCGGCGGCGTCTGGGGAGGTGGTCGTCGCCGTCGGTGACCTCGATGATCAGGCGGCGGTCGGTGCGGCGCAGCCGGAGCCGCATGGGGGGCGTGCCGTGCTGGAGGGAGTTGGCGACGAGTTCGCTGGCGGCCAGCACGCCCAGGTCGTGCAGCTCGGTGGGGAAGCGCCAGCTGGTCAGGACGCCGGAGGCGAAGGCCCGCGCGCGGGGTGCGGCTTCGACGCCGCCGAGGAGGTCCAGGGCGGCGTTGCGGAACAGCTCGCTCTGCGGGCCCCTGCGCGCAGGGTGCTGGAGCACCAGGACGGCGACGTCGTCGTCGTGCTCGGGGGTGACGCCCGCCGAGCGGACCAGGCGGTCGCAGACGACCTGGGGGGTGCCGGTGGCACCGGCCAGGGCGCGTTCCAGGGCGGCGATGCCCTCGTCGAGGTCGGCGTCCCGGCGTTCGACCAGGCCGTCGGTGTAGAGGACGGCGGTGGAGCCGGGTCCGAGCGGGACCGCGCCGGAGGAGTGCATCCAGCCGCCGGTGCCGAGCGGCGGGCCGATGGGCTCGCCGGCTCTCCGGACGGTGCCGTGCTCGTCCCGCACCAGGATGGGGAGGTGGCCGGCGGAGGCGTAGACCAGGCGGCCCTCGTTGGGGTCGTGGACGGCGTAGGTGCAGGTCGCGATCTGGTTGGCGTCGATCTCGGTGGCGAGGCCGTCCAGCAGCTGGAGGACCTCGTGCGGGGGGAGATCGAGCCGGGCGTAGGCGCGCACGGCGGTGCGGAGCTGGCCCATGACGGCCGCCGCGCGGACGCCGCGCCCCATGACGTCGCCGATGACCAGGGCGGTCCGGCCGCCGCCGAGGGTGATCACGTCGTACCAGTCGCCGCCGACGGCCGCCTCGGTGCCGCCGGGGTGGTAGGTGGCGGCGATGCGCAGGTCGTCGGGCTCCTCCAGTTCCTGGGGGAGGAGGGAGCGCTGGAGGGTGACGGCGGTCTCGCGCTGCCGGCGTTCGCTGGCGCGCAGGCGCTCGGCGGCCTCGGCGTGGTCGGTGACGTCGGTGGCGAAGACCAGGACGCCGTCGGCGGCGCCGGAGCCGCCGTCGTTCTCCCCGCTCCCGCCGCTCTGCCCGTCCGCCCCCGTGGTGACGGGGGTGCAGGTGAACGTGTAGGAGCGGCCGCCGGGGGCCTTGCGGGACTTGACGGTGCGGGGCCTGCCGCTGCGCAGGACCTGGTCGAGCAGGGGCAGCAGGCCGATCTCGTCGAGCTCGGGCAGGGCCGTGCGGGCGGGCGCGCCGAGCGGGCGGTTGCCGAAGGCCGCGGTGTAGGCGTCGTTGACGTAGGCGATGCGGTGGTCGGGGCCGTGCACCAGGGCGACGAGGGAGGGGACGCGGTCGAGGACGTCGCGCACGCCCAGCTCGTCGACGGCGGGCACCGGGGAGGTGTCGGTGAGGGGTTCGGCGCGGGCGGCGGGGACGGAGCCCTCCCCCCGCCGGTCCGGGGCGACGGTGTGCTCGGCCCGCGCTGCCGCGCGGCGCTGCGTTCCGGGGAGCCGGGCGCTCCAGCGCGTGAAGTTCACGAATCCTTGCCTCGTGTCGTGGTCGGCGGCCGCACACCGGGACGGCCGGAGTCCGGGACCGGCCGGTCCCGGGACGCGCCGGGTGAGCGGGCGGCCCGCCCGTGGTGGTGGACCAGTCTGACAGGGCGCCGACCGGGCCGACATCCGTCAGACGCCGGGCGGGCCGGTGCAGTTCCCGGGTCCGGTCAGGACGACCCCTTCGGGTTGTGCGGGGGGTCGTGAGAGGGCTTTCCACCGGCCGCGAGTTCGAATTCGGCACGCGGGTGTTCGAGTGATCCCAGCGAGACGATCTCCCGTTTGAAGAGCCCGGCGAGGGTCCATTCGGCGGCCACCCGCGCCTTGCGGTTGAAGGTCGGCACGCGGCTGAGGTGGTAGGTGCGGTGCATGAACCAGGCGGGGTAGCCCTTGAGCTTCCGGCCGTACACGTGGGCGACCCCCTTGTGCAGGCCGAGCGAGGCCACGGAGCCCGCGTACGCGTGGGAGTACGTCCGGAGGGGTTCGCCGCGCAGGCTGTGGACGATGTTGTCGCCGAGGGTGCGGGCCTGCCGCAGGGCGTGCTGGGCGTTGGGGGCGCACTCCGCGCCGTCCTCGCGCGCGGTGACGTCGGGGACGGCCGCGGCGTCGCCCGCCGCCCAGGCGTGCGTGGTGCCCTCCACGGCCAGTTCGGGGGTGCACCGCAGGCGTCCGCGTTCGTTGCGCGGCAGGTCGGTGGCGGCGAGGACCGGATGCGGTTTGACGCCCGCGGTCCACACGACGGTGCGGGTGGGGAAGCGGGAGCCGTCGCTGAGGGCGGCGACGCGGTCGGCGCAGGAGTCCAGGCGGGTCTCCAGGCGGACGTCGATGTTGCGGCGGCGCAGTTCGGTGACGGTGTAGCGGCCGAGTTCCTCGCCGACCTCGGGGAGGATGCGGCCGGTCGCCTCCACGAGCACCCACCTCATGTCCTCGGGGCGGAGGTTGTGGTAGTACCGCGTGGCATAGCGGGCCATGTCCTCCAGCTCGCCGAGGGCCTCCACCCCGGCGTAGCCGCCGCCGACGAAGACGAAGGTGAGGGCCGCGTCGCGGAGCGCGGGGTCCCGCGTGGAGGAGGCGATGTCCATCTGTTCGAGGACGTGGTTGCGCAGCCCGATCGCCTCCTCGACGGTCTTGAAGCCGATGGCGTGCTCGGCCAGGCCGGGGATCGGCAGGGCGCGCGAGACGGAGCCGGGAGCGAGCACCAGGTGGTCGTAGGCCAGGACCCGGCCGCCGGTGCCCTCCTCGCCGGTGGCGAGCGTGGTGACGGTCGCGGTGCGCCGGGCGTGGTCGACGGCGGTGGCCTCACCGATGACGACGCGGCACCGGTCCAGGACCCGACGCAGGGGTACCACGACGTGCCGGGGGGAGATCGCCCCGGCGGCTGCTTCCGGGAGGAAGGGCTGGTACGTCATGTAGGGGTCCGGGGTGACCACGGTGATCTCGGCCTCGCCCCGGCCGAGTTCCCGTTTCAGCTTCCGCTGCAGCCGCAGAGCCGTGTACATCCCGACGTAGCCGCCGCCGACAACGAGAATGCGCGCACGTTCCTTCACCATCCCATGACGCACCCGCCGCTCGCGTTTGTCCACAGCCCCGACGCATTGTGTGACTGCCGGACGGCATCCCGGCGGACTTGGCCGAAATGCCCGACCAAGGGGACTTCTCGCAGGTGGGGCGGCATGTCCGAACATCGTGAAGGGGGCGCATTCCGGACGAATGCGCCGTGTACTCCGGTCGAGGGCCCTCCCGTGCGGAACGTCCCCCTTCTGAATTGACTTCCTCTCAACTATGTTCGTGTGTCGACGGGGTGTAGGGGGATGCGCTCATCGGGTCCGCGACGGGCGGGGTCGGTCACCGGGCTCGTTCCGCAGCCCCGGCCATCAATGGCGCGGAGAAGTCTCCGGGGGGAGACGTCATTACCGGGGGAAAGCGTATGCATGTTCAGGATTCTCAATGGTCGTCCGCGTCCGCCGTGGTGCCCGGCACCACGATGAGCGCGGCGGCGAACAACGGACGCGCGGACGGACCGCGCACGGCGCCGCTGCGCGTGGACGCCCAGCGCAATCTCGAGCACGTCCTGCGCGCGGCGCGCGAGGTGTTCGGTGAACTCGGCTACGGCGCGCCGATGGAGGACGTGGCCCGCCGCGCGCGCGTCGGGGTGGGCACGGTGTACCGGCGCTTCCCGAGCAAGGACGTGCTGGTGCGGCGCATAGCCGAGGAGGAGACCTCCCGGCTGACCGAGCAGGCGCGGGCGGCGCTCGGACAGGAGGACGAGCCGTGGTCGGCGCTGTCGCGCTTCCTGCGCACGTCGGTCGCCTCGGGCGCCGGGCGGCTGCTGCCGCCGCAGGTGCTGCGGGTGGGCGTCGCGGACGAGCGCGGGACGGCGGAGCACGCGCGGGTGCCGCAGCAGCGCGTGCAGCCGGGTACGGGCGAGCTGCGGCTGGTACCGGAACAGGGGGCGGCGGTCGCGCCGCAGGACGACGCCGGGGCGGGCGAACTGCTGGAGGTCGTGGGCCGGCTCGTGGAGCGGGCCCGGGCGGCGGGTGAGCTGCGGCCGGACGTCTCCGTCTCGGACGTCCTCCTGGTGATCGCCACGGCCGCCCCGTCCCTGCCGGACGCGGCGCAGCAGGCGGCGGCCTCGTCCCGGCTGCTGGACATCCTGCTGGAGGGCCTGCGCTCGCGCCCGGCGTGAGGCGTACCTGTGAAGGGCCCCCGTGCGGGCCACGTGCGGGCGCGCCGTGCGGGCGCGCCGTGCGGCACTCCGCGGCGGGCCCGGCCGGCGCGGCGAGCTCCGTCCGGGTGTGCGGGGCCTTGTTGCGGTGCCTCGCCGGAATGGTGCCTCGCCGGGGTAGGGCCTCGTTGCGGTGCCTCGCCGGGTGGGGCGGGGGCACGAAGCGTCCCCGGGGGCCGGCCGGTCCACGGGCGGCGTCGGGCAGACGGCACTCGTGCCCCGCGACCGGCGGCCGGGAGCCGGGAGCCGGCGATCGCCGGTCGCCTGTCGCCGCCCGGTGTTCGGCGTACCCCCTCGGGTCCACGCCTCCGTAGTCCACGCGCCCCGGGGGGCCAGGCGCCCCAGGAGTCCAAGGGTTCTCGTCGCTCCGGAGCCTCCCGCGACCGGTGCCTGCCGGCGGCGGTGCGGTGACGGGGATGCTCCCGGAGGGCGGCCCGCGCGGGGTGAGCGTCGGTTCTCCCGTGCGGGCCGTCCCACGGACGGGTGGTTGACGGCCGCTCCCGGTCCCCCTCCCGGTACCGCTGTGACACCCTGACCCGTGTCCGGAACGGGTGTGGGCAGGGTGGCGGGGGCTTTCCGCGATGAGCGTTGAGGGGCGGGACGAGTCCCGCGGTGACGGGCCGCACGGTGACGGGCCGCCACAGGTACCGAGCCAGGCGCGGCGCACCGGCGTGCCGCCGGAGGACGGTGTCCCGGCCCAGCGCGACCGGCTGACCGGGTCCGGACTGCCGTCGGCCGACTCCGACCTCATCGCCCGCATGCGGTCCGGTGAGGACGCGGCGTACGAGGAGCTGTACCGGCGCCACGCGCCCGCGGTGCGCCGGTACGCGCGCACCTGCTGCCGGGACGGTCACACCGCCGACGACCTGACCGCCGAGGTGTTCGCCCGCATGCTCCAGGCGGTGCGCGGCGGTTCGGGTCCCGAGCACGCCGTGCGGGCCTACCTGCTCACCTCCGTGCGCCGGGTGGCGGCGACCTGGACGCAGTCGGCGAAGCGCGAGCAACTCGTCGACGACTTCGCGGTGTTCGCCGTGCAGGCCGCCCACCTGTCCGACGCCTCCGACACCGACACCCTCGAACTGGCCGCGGACGTGCGCGCCCTGCACGAGGCCGACCAGTCGCTGGCCATGCAGGCCTTCCGGTCCCTGCCGGAGCGGTGGCAGGCGGTGCTGTGGCACACGGAGGTCGAGGACGAGTCGCCGAGCGAGGTCGCCACGCTGTTCGGCCTGGACGCCAACGGCACCCGGGTACTGGCCAGCCGGGCCCGCGAGGGCCTGAAGCAGGCGTACCTCCAGGCCCATGTGAGCGCGGCGCTCGCCGAGGACGAGGACTGCGCCCGGCACGCGGACCAGCTCGGCACGTACGCCCGGGGCCGGTTGCGCACCCGCGCCGAGCGGGGACTGCGCAAGCACCTCGACGAGTGCGCCCGGTGCCGGCTGGCGGCGGCACAGATCCAGGAGGTCGCCGGGGGCATCCCGGCCGTCGTCCCGGTCGCCGTCATCGGCTGGTTCGGCGCCGCGGGGTACGCCAAGGTGGCCGCGCTCGTCGCGGGCGGCACCACGGCGGCCGGTGCGGCGGGCGCCGCGAGCGCCGCCACCGGAGGCGCCGCCTCCGGTGGTGCCACCGGAGGCGGGGCGACGGGCGGTCTCGCGTCCGAGGGCATGGGGGCACCGATGAAGGCGGGCATCGCCGCCGGTGTCACGGCGGTGGCGGCGGCCGCGGTCCTGGCCATGGCCCTGTCCGGCAACGAGGCCCCGCCGGAGCCGCCGCGCGCCGCCCCCGCCCCCTCCGCCCCCGTGGTGCAGGAGGAGGAGCCGCCTCCGGCTCCGGAGCAGACACCCGAGCCCGCACCGCCGGCTCCCCCGGCTGCGGCGCCCGCCCGGCCCACGCCCGCGCCGCCTCCGTCACCCGACCCGACGCCCAGTCCACGGCCCACCCCGGCCCCGACACCGCCGCCCGCCCCCGGTGCCGAGCCACCCCCGCGGCCCACCCCCACGCCGACGCCGACGCCGCCCCCGCCGACTCCTCAGCCGCCCCCGCCGCCCGTCCCGGCGGTCCACCCGTGGAGCGGGCTGTCGTACGACATCACCGGCGACGGCACCGCGCCCGAGATGCGGATCGGCGCCAGCAGCTGGGTGTGGCAGCGCTCGGGCCTGTCTGTCGCCGGACAGCGGCACGCGCACGGCGTGACCGTGCACGGCCGGTCCTCGGTCACCATCGACCTCAACCGCCCCTGCACCGCCTACGACGCGCTGGTCGGCGTGGACGACCTGACGATGAAGCTGGGCAGGGTCACCTTCTCGGTGCACGCCGACGGGGTCCCGCTGTGGAACTCCGGTGTGGTGAAGGGCGGTGACGCGGCGGTCCCGGTCCACGTGGACCTCACGGGACGCGAGACCGTCCGCCTGGTGGTGGAACCGGTCGGCCCCTTCGACGGCCTGGCGCTCGCCGACTGGGCGCAGTCCCGCTTCACCTGCGGCTGAGCGGCACCCGAGCGGACCGGGCTCCCCTCGCTCGCCACCGTGCAGCGCAGGTCAGGCGCACCACCCACCCCACCGCGGCCGAACCGGGCGGGCGGGCTTCGGTTCCACCGCGGCCGAACCGGGCGGCCGGGGCGCGGTTCCGCCGCGGCCGGGCACCGCGGTGGTCGTCGCGTCTACGGGGTGTTGGCGCCCGCGCCGAGGGCGCCGCGGCGGGGCGCGATGCCGCCCGGTACCGCCCGCTGCCGGGCGGGGGTCCCCGTCCAGCAGGTGCCCCGCCGGGCCAGCAGCCGCCGGAGCCACAGCTCCAGGGAGACGAGGTCGGCCAGGCCGTCCAGGGGCAGGGGTTCGCCCTGTGCCGCTCCGCGCAGGGCCTTGCGCACCACGCGGGCCTCGACCAGGCCGGCCTCCGCGAGCAGGGGCGTGTCGAACAGCATGATCAGCGTGTCCGCCGCCACCCGCAGTCCGGTGCGCGCGGCGGTCGTCGGGGCGACCCGGGGCGGTGCGCCCCACCCATCGGGCACGTCCCGCACACCGGCGCCCTCCAGCACGGTGCGCAGGACGGCCGCCCGGGCGCCCGGCCGGACCCGCAGCGCCTCGGGCAGGGCGCGGCAGGCCCGGACGACCTGGTTGTCGAGGAACGGCGCGTGCAGCCGCTGGAAGCGGATCTCCGCCGCCTGCTCCAGTACCCGCAGGTCGGCGGCGTGCCGGGCCAGGGCGGCGCGGGCCCGGAAGTCGCCGGGCCGCTGCACGGGTCCGATCTCGGAGCGGCGGGTGGACGCCTGGAGGCGAACCGATACTTCAGCCAGTGCCTCTCCGGTCAGCCAGCGCGCGGCCGGCCCGGGTCTGCCCCAGGTCAGCGCCGCCAGCGAGGCGTCGGCCGCGCCGGCCGGGTCGTCGTCGAGCCGGTGGCGCAGCAGGCGCTCCGCCAGGCTCTCCAGTCCCGTCCGGTACGGCGTGCGGGCCAGGCGGCGGGCCGCCGCGTACACGCGTGCCGGGACCATCACGGAGCCGTCGGCCTTCGCCAGCGCGGCGACCGGCCGTACCAGGTGGCGCCGCTTGCGGTCCATCAACAGGTCGGCGAGACGGGCCGGGTGGGCGTCCAGCACCTGGCGGGCGCCGTACCCGGTGAAGTGGTCGGCGCTGCCCGCGGCGAGCCGGGCCCGGTGCCGGGCCGCCGACACCAGCGAGGGTCCCGGTTCGTCGGTCAGGGGTCCGTCGAGGTCGGCGTACGGCAGGGTGTCCTCGCCGCCCGCGACGACCACGTGGTGCAGCCGCGGGTTCGCCGCGAGGGCGCCCGCCCGTCCCACCTCGTCGTCCGGTCCGCCGGCCACGAGGTCGTTGAAGGTGACGGCGAGCAGCCGCTCCCCGGCCCCGGTGCCGTGGCCCAGCACGGTCCCCGGCATGCCCGGGAGTCCCGCGGCGAGCAGGGCGAGGGTCGCAGAGGCCGGGCCGCCGGACAGGTCGGCCCCGATCCCGGGCACCGGCATGCCGCGCGCCGCCCGGCGTTCGGCGGGCCCCATGCCGGGGACGGGCCCGGGGTCGATGTCGGCGCCGGGGACGTGCCGGGGGGCGGCGAGCCGGGTGCGGACGGCCTCGACGAGCGCGTCGCGCACCGCGTCGACCGCGCTCTCCGGGTCGGCCGGGGGCGCCGCGACGGCGAGCGAGGCGACCGGCTCGTAGCCGGCGATCTCCCGGGCCCCCGCGCGCAGGATCAGCGCGTGGCCGGGCGGGACGCGCCGCACGCCGTCGTACGGCGTGGAGTCGTAGAGGGCGGCGGGGACGTCGGGGGCCGCGAGCAGCGCGGCGAGGTGGCCGAAGTCGAGGTTGGCCTCGACGAGGTCGGCGAGGGGGAGCGCGGCGGTCGCGTAGGCGGTGCCGCCGGTCCACGGGGTGTGGAAGACCGGCCGGGCACCTGCGAGGTCGCCGCAGACGGTGATCCGGCGGCCGACCTGGACGACGGCGGTGTAGCTGCCCGGCCATGCGGTGAGGTGCCGCAGTGCGCCGCCGCGCGCCGCGAACAGCGCGACCCGCAGCTGTTCGTCGGAGGCGCCGCAGGTGCCGAGGACGGCGATCCGGGTCTGCGGGTCGGCCTGCACGATGCGGACCTCGTCCGGGCGCCAGTCGCCGACCGCCCACAGCGGGTCGGGGTCGCCCCACAGGAGGTGGGACCCCACCGGGTGCACCGTCTCGCCGTCGTAGCCGGTCGCCCCGGCCGACCCGGTGGCCACGGGCCCCGCGGCGGTGCTGCTCCACCCCACCAACCACCGCATCGCCGCCTCCACATGCTGTGGACAACCAGTGCACCGTACGAACCGGTTCCCCATGCTGCCATGAAGGAGGCGCAGGAGAGGGGTGCCGGAACGGCATGTGCTCCGGTGAGTGCGCCCCGGCGGATACGCCTCCCCCGGGTCGAACGCCCGCTCGCCACCGGAGGATCGCGGACGGCCGGCGCGTCGGGCGTCTGCTCGCTGCGACCTGAATGCGCCCCCACAACGCGCCCCGAATACCACCGATGCGCCGTCAAGTACCGTGGTGATCAGGGTGTTCACCCAGGGAACGGGGGGTCGATTTTCGGCCGTTTCGGAGCGGTGAGAGCACCCTCGAACACGCTCCGTACAGGTTCTGCGCACCGCACGGCGGTCGCGCGGTCCGGGAGGCGAGGCACACCCCCCGGACCGTTCCGCCGCCCGCGGGGATGTAGGCGGCGGTGTCCCCCAGCCCACTGGATCCAGTACAGCGGGCCGACCCACGCACGGACCATGGAATCGCTCCCGCGAACACCGGAGAAAGGCGCATGCACGGGCGCACGGCCACACGACCGGAGCACGCCGCAACTGCGCGTATCGGACCCGTACTTCAGTACGGACCACAATCCCGCCATCCGGAAGAATGCCCCTTAACGCTTGGGATGCGGCGAACTACGCTGGGTTTACGAATGCCGCACGGTTATGCCAGCGCGGCAGCCGTCTGTGTCGAGGGGTGGCGCATGTCCAGGGAGCAACGCGGGCCGAACGAGAAACTCGGCGCCGTTCTCGCCCTCGCGGGAATCTCCAACGCGGGCCTCGCGCGGCGCGTCAACGACCTCGGCGCACAGCGGGGACTGACGCTTCGCTACGACAAGACGTCGGTGGCGCGCTGGGTGTCCAAGGGCATGGTGCCGCAGGGGGCCGCCCCCCATCTGATCGCCGCCGCCATCGGCCAGAAGCTGGGGCGCCCGGTGCCGCTGCACGAGATCGGCCTGGCGGACGCCGACCCGGCACCGGAAGTGGGCCTCGCCTTCCCCCGGGACGTCGGCCAGGCCGTGAAGTCCGCCACCGACCTCTACCGCCTCGACCTCGCCGGCCGCCGCGCGGGCTCCGGCGGCATCTGGCAGTCCCTGGCCGGTTCCTTCGCGGTGAGCGCTTACGCCACGCCCGCCTCGCGCTGGCTGATAACCCCGGCCGACAGCTCGGTGGCCCGCGAGGCCAGCCCGGCCGAGAACGCCGGCGCACCGATCAAGGTCGGCCACAGCGACGTGCAGAAGCTGCGCGAGGCCGCCGAGGACGCCCGGCGCTGGGACTCCAAGTACGGCGGCGGCGACTGGCGTTCGTCCATGGTCCCCGAGTGCTTACGGGTCGAGGCCGCGCCGCTGCTGCTGGGCTCGTACTCCGACGACGTCGGGCGGGCCCTGTTCGGTGCTTCGGCCGAACTCACGCGCCTCGCCGGCTGGATGGCCTTCGACACCGGCCAACAGGAAGCGGCCCAGCGCTACTACATCCAGGCCCTGCGCCTGGCCCGCGCCGCCGCGGACGTGCCTCTCGGCGGGTACGTGCTGGCCTCCATGTCCCTCCAGGCGACGTACCGCGGGTTCGGCGACGAGGGCGTGGACCTCGCCCAGGCCGCCCTGGAGCGCAACCGGGGCCTGGCCACCGCCCGCACCATGAGCTTCTTCCGCCTCGTCGAGGCCCGGGCACACGCCCGCGCCAGTGACGCCCAGGCGGCCGGGGCGGCCCTGAAGGCCGCCGAGAGCTGGCTGGAACGCTCCCGCCCCGGCGACAGCGACCCGTCCTGGCTCGGCTTCTACGGCTACGACCGGTTCGCCGCCGACGCCGCCGAGTGCTACCGCGACCTCAAGGCGCCCCGCCAGGTCCGCCGCTTCACCGAGCAGGCCCTGTCCAAGCCGACGGAGGAGTTCGTGCGCTCGCACGGGCTGCGGCTCGTCGTCTCCGCGGTCGCCGAGCTGGAGTCGGGCAACCTGGACGCGGCCTGCGAGCAGGGCGTGCGGGCGGTCGAGGTGGCCGGCCGCATCTCCTCGGCCCGCACCACCGAGTACGTCAAGGACCTCCTGCACCGGCTGGAGCCCTACGGCGACGAGCCCCGCGTGGTGGAACTGCGCGAGCGCGCCCGCCCCCTCCTGGTCGCCCCCGCCTGACGGCGACCGCGAGGGACCCGGCAGGGCACCCTGGCGGGGCAGGGCCCCGGGGGTGGACCCTCACGCGGCTCCCGTGGGGGGGGTGGACCCTCACGCGGCCGGGCAGGACAGGCCCCCGGGGCGGGCAGGACCGGGGACGACGGGCGCGGAGCGGCTCCGCGCCCGGCTCCCGGGTGGACGGCGTTGTCAGTGGCAGGGTGCACTATCGATGCCGGACGAGGACGGACCAGCCGGCACGGTGACGAGCCGGCTGGACGGACGACCGGACGACGGACGAGGCGGACGGCGGACGAACCGGACGAACCGGACGACTAATGAGCCGGACGACGAAGAAGCCGGACCGGACGACCGGGCGATGAACGAGTCGGGACGGGCGGGCCGGGACGGACGAGCCGGGAGGTGGCGCGAGTGGGGCGGGCGTACGACTGCGATGTGCTGGTGATCGGCGGCGGCATCGTCGGCCTGTCCACCGCGTACGCGATCGGCCGCACGGCCCCGGGCACCCGGGTCACGGTGCTGGAGAAGGAACCCGGCCCCGCCCGGCACCAGACCGGCCGCAACAGCGGCGTCATCCACAGCGGCATCTACTACCGCCCCGGCTCCCTCAAGGCCCGCTACGCGGTGCGGGGCGCCGCCGAGATGGTGAAGTTCTGCGCCGAGTACGGCATCGCCCACGCCGTCACGGGCAAACTGATCGTCGCCACCGCGCGCGAGGAACTGCCCCGGCTGCACGCCCTGGCCCAGCGCGGCCGGGAGAACGGCCTGACGGTCCGCGAGCTCGGCACCGCCCAGACCGCCGCGTACGAGCCGGAGGTCGAGGGCCTGGCCGCCCTGCACGTCGCCGCCACCGGCATCTGCGACTTCGCGGGCGTGGCCCGGCAGCTGGCCGAGGCGTCCGGCGCGGAGATCCGCTACGGCGCCCGGGTGGTGCGCGTCGACCGCAGACCCGACCGCGGTGTGGCCGTGCGCACGGCGGCAGGCGACGTCGTCCGGGGCCGCGTGCTGGTGAACTGCGCGGGACTGCACTGCGACACGGTCGCCCGGCTCACGGGCGACGACCCCGGCATGCGCATCGTGCCGTTCCGCGGCGAGTACTACGAGCTGGCCCGCCCCGGCCTGGTCCGCGGGCTGGTCTACCCGGTGCCCGACCCCGCGTTCCCCTTCCTCGGCGTCCACCTCACCCGCGGGGTCGACGGGGGCGTCCACGTCGGCCCGAACGCGGTGCCCGCCTCGGCGCGCGAGGGCTACGACCGGCGCACGGTCCGCCCCCGCGAGCTGGCGGCCACCCTCGCCTGGCCCGGTTCCTGGCGGCTGGCCGGCCGCCACTGGCGGTACGGCGCGGGCGAGCTGCACCGCTCGCTGTCCAAGCCGGCGTTCACCCGTGCCGTGCGACGGCTGCTGCCGGCGGTGACGGAGGACGACCTGATCCCGGCGCCGGCAGGCGTACGGGCCCAGGCGGTCCTGCGGGACGGCACCCTCGCCGACGACTTCCTCATCCGGGAGACACCGAGAGCGGTGCACGTCCTGAACGCCCCCTCCCCCGCCGCCACCGCCTCCCTCCCCATCGGCCGCGAGGTCGCCCGCCGCGCCCTGGCCGCCCTGGCGGAGGCGCACCGCTGACCCCGGCGCGGTGGCCGGGCGGCCGTCTGGTCGCAGGGGCCGGGCGGCCGTCGGCCCGTCGGCGGGACGGGACCGCTGACCACCGGACCGGCACGGAACACCGGGATCACTGATCACCGGGCCGCCCCGGCACGACGGACGGGACCGCCGATCACCGAACCGACCCGGGACCACAGACGCACCGCCGATCACCGAACCGGTCCGGGAGACGGAACCGCCGATCACCGAACCGACCCAGCACCACGGACGCACCGCCGATCACCGAACCCTCGCGCGCCGACCCGGGAAGCGCCGGCCGCTCCTCCCCCGGGCCGCTCCCCCTCCGGGCCGGGGGCGGCACCGGTCCGGTCCGCCTCCGGGCCGCCGCGACCTCGCCCTCCGACAGGACCGCCGTAGACTCGGAAGCACTGTGTCTGACTCCGTGAACACCCCTGAAGCACCCCGCCCCGCGCCCGGTGAGGACACCCCGCACGCGCCCGGGGTGTCGATCCGGCACACCCGCGCGAAGGGCGAACCGCGGTTCCCCGACGGCCCGAAGGCCGACCCCGCCGGGTCCCACTTCGAGCGGCGGATCCGCAGCTTCCAGCCGCGCCGGAGCCGGGTGACCGCCGGGCAGGCGGACGCCCTGCAACGGCTGTGGCCCCGGTGGGGCTTCGACATCGACGGACGCGGGACCCTGGACCTCGCCGGCTTCTTCGGCAACGGCAACCCGGTCGTGCTGGAGATCGGCTTCGGCATGGGCGAGGCCACCGCCCGGATGGCCGCCGCCGACCCCGGCACCAACATCCTCGCGGTGGACGTGCACACCCCCGGCCAGGGCCATCTGCTCAGCCTCGCCGAGCAGCGGGGCCTGACCAACGTCCGGGTCGGCAACGGGGACGCGATCATCCTGCTGCGGGAGATGCTCGCCCCCGACTCGCTGGACGGGCTGCGCGTCTACTTCCCCGACCCGTGGCCCAAGAAGCGGCACCACAAGCGGCGCCTGATCCAGCCGGAGTTCCTGTCGCTGGCGGCGAGCCGGCTCCGGCCGGGCGCGGTGCTGCACTGCGCCACCGACTGGGAGCCGTACGCGGAGCACATGCTGGAGGTGCTGAGCGCGCACCCCGACTTCGAGAACACCGTGGAGGACGGCGGTTTCGCGCCACGGCCCGCTTTCCGGCCGTTGACCCGTTTCGAGAGCCAGGGACTGGACAAGGGTCATGTCGTGAACGACCTGCTCTTCCGTCGCGTACCGCACGACGACCGGCCTTCCACCGGCGCCTGAGCCGTTCCGCGCTCCCGCGGGCGGAGCCCCCGTCTCGTGAGGGTCGATGTCGTGGCCACCAGTCCCCCGCCTCCGTTCCCGGCCGCCGCCGGAAACGCAGCCCCTGCCGGGTGCGCGGCCCACGCCGGGTGCGCGGCCCCCGCCGCCGCACCGCCGGGCCCCGTCCCGCGGCACGCGCCGTGGTGGCAGCGGCCCTGGGCCCGGTACGGCGGGCCGGCCGCGCTGCTGGCCGTGTCGGGCCTGGTGATCCTGGCCCTGGTCCGCGACCAGACCGGCACGGAGGGCTTCCTGGTCGGCCTGGGGCTGGCCGTCCTGCCGGTGCCCCTGCTGGTGGCTGCCTTCCGCTGGCTGCAGCGGGCGGCCCCCGGCCCGTGGACGCACCTGGTCTTCGCGTTCGCCTGGGGCGCCTGCGCCGCCGCGCTGATGTCGATCGTCGCCAACAGCTTCGCCACCCGGTGGATCGCGTCCGCCACCGCCGACCCGAGCCGCGCGGACACCCTCGGCGCGACCGTCATAGCCCCGGTGGTGGAGGAGACGGCGAAGGCCGCCGCCGTCGCGCTCGTCCTCCTGTTCCGCAGACACGACGTCGGCGGCATCCTGCACGGGGTGGTGATCGCCGGTCTCTCCGCCACCGGCTTCGCGTTCACCGAGAACATCCTCTACTTCGGCAACGCCTTCGGCACCGACCGGCTGACCGGCGACAGCGGCCTGACCTCGCTCACCGCGGCCACCTTCTTCGTGCGCGCCGTGATGTCGCCGTTCGCCCATCCCCTGTTCACCGTGCTCACCGGCATCGGCTTCGGCCTCGCGGCCCTGTCCGGCGAGCGCCGCCGGGTCCGGCGGGTGCTGCTCCCCCTGTCCGGTCTGCTGCTCGCGATGGGGCTGCACGCGCTGTGGAACGCCTCGCCGGACTTCGGCGAGTACGGCTTCCTCACGGTGTACGCGGTGCTCATGGTGCCGCTGTTCGGGCTGCTGACCTGGCTGGTGGTGTGGGCGCGGCAGCGGGAACTGCGCACCGTGCGCACGGAGCTGCCCGCCTACGCGGCGGCCGGGTGGCTGGCACCCGCGGACCCGTTCGCGCTCGGCTCGATGCGGGCCCGGCGCCTGGCCCTGCGGTACGCCCGGCGGCACGGCGGGAGGACCGCGGCCCGGGAGGTGGCACGGTACGCGGCGGACGCGACGGCCCTGGCGTCTCTGCGGCACCGGGCCGCTTCGGGCCGCGTGCCGGCGGACTTCGCCGTCCGGGAGAACGAGCTGCTCGGTGAGGTGTGGCGACGGCGGGAGTGGGCCCGCCCGGCCCTGGAGCACGCGGCCCGGATCACCGCGCCCCCGCTCCGGGTGACCGCCCCGCCGCCCGGCGTCCACCCCGGCTACGGCTACGGCTACGGCTCCGCTGCCGGGTACGGCCCCGCCCGCGGTGCACACCCCGACCCGGCCGGCCCCGGCCCGCATCACGGCTGGGGCTACGGGTACGGGCACGGGCACGGGCACGGGCACGGCAACGGTCGGGGATCCGCGTACGGGTCCGGGACCGCCCCCGCCCCGCGCCAGGCCGAGCGCCCCCACCCCGCGTACGCCTCCGGGTGGGCCCGCCCGTACGGGCACCCCACGGACGCCTGACCGGCAGCCCGGACGGCGGGGGGATGCCGTCGGGACTGCCGGGGTTCGGGGGGGTGCCTCTATGTCTTCCGTCAAGGCGCCCAGGTTCGGTTTGGGGTGGTTTGGCTTGTGGGGGTCATGCGGCGAGTTCGACGTCCTCGG
>NZ_JBEZWE010000034.1:0-18979 GCF_040637405.1 Streptomyces sp. NPDC029526 | reverse complement strand
AGATCTACGGATTTTCGCCATGCCACGAAATTAGCATCATGCTAGCAAGTTAAGCGAACACTGACATGATAAATTAGTGGTTAGCTATATTTTTTACTTTGCAACAGAACCTAAAAATTTCCGTAGACATTATTTCTATGATAGTCCAGCTTTAGAGTTGAACCTGAATAAATGATTGCTATAAAAAAGTTTATTTTGCAATTGATGATATTTTGATACAAGTGAGTCTATCATTATAAAGTACCATATATAAATTAATATGAAAAAGGAATAGTGAACTACGTAAGATTATTAATACACTTTTCAATTTTTATTGAGAATTTTCATTCTAATAAATCTATAAATTATGATTTTAGATAAAATAATATAAAATTTAGAGTTAAATAGAATACGATATCCCATAGTAAAAAGCACCTTCGCTATAAGTTAAGGTGCTTTTTACTATCCATAAAAGATTCTATTCTAAGTTTGCATGATTTTGTTGCATCGTAATCTCATCAATGTCATCTTCAGACATTAATCCTAGAACTACACTATCTAAAAACATTAGAGAAGACTGTTCAAACAAGCTTCCAAGTGGCTGTATTGAACCTTCTGCGTCATGTTTTGTTCCTGCAGGTAGAATTACCGATAAGTCGGATAGTTGACCAATTTTTGAATCTGATTTCGTAGTAATAAGTGCTACTTGCGCGCCGATTGAATTTGCTTTTTCTGCAAGTATACGCAGATGCTCAGTCGAACCTGAGCCCGAAATAATAATAAATAAATCATTACTGCTAATAGATGGTGTTGTAGTTTCTCCCACAACGTAGGACACTTTACCTAATTGGTTTAATCGCATAGCAAAACTATTAGCAATAAATCCAGAACGACCTTTACCAGCAACAAAAACGCGAGTCGCTTGTGTTACTGATTCTCCAAAAGTTTGGTAAGCATTGTTTTCAAGTTGTGAAAACGTGTTTTCTAACTCCTTAACAATAAGATCAAAATTATTGAATTCTGTCATAATTATCTACCTTCAATCGCATCTCTACATTGTTTTGCTGCTGCTTTTGGATCGTCAGCATTAGCAATACCTCCACCTACAATAACTAAATCTGGATCTTCAGAGACAATACTTTCGATAGTATCAGGTTTGATACCGCCAGCTACCGCTACTTTAGAATTTTTAATTACAGATTTAACTTTGCGTAGGTTTTCTAATGGTGATTGACCTTGTGCTTGTAAATCATAACCTGTGTGTACTGCAATGTAATCAGCACCCATCTCGTCTAATTCTTTTGCACGTTTTTCGATATCTTGAACAGCAATCATATCAACTAATAATTCTTTGTTGTGTTTATGAGCTTCATCAATTGCTGCTTTAATCGAAGCATCTTCAGCTACACCTAAAATTGTAGTTATGTCAGCGCCAAATTTAATAGCCTGACTTACTTCATAATCTGCAGCGTCCATAATTTTTAAGTCTGCTAAAACTTGTGGTTTACTAACAGATTTACTCATTAATTCAACAGCAGGAAGACCTTCATTGATTACGATTGGTGTTCCAATTTCAACCACATCTACAAATTCTTCTACCTCTTGTGCTAGTTTTGCTGCGTCTTCTTTGTTTAATAAATCAATAGCTAATTGTAATTTCATTTTATATCCACCTTTCAATAATTGATATAAGTTAGTATCACACACTGCATTCATTATGACAATACTGATAAATTAGTCATGTTATAGTATTTAATGATTAATGTGATTGTAAATTTTCGTAGGTGACAAAATATTCAGTATTAACAAATTTAAACGCTATTGTTATAAATGTAGTGTAATAAATTTATTAAACACTTTAAAATTTACTTGCATTGATTATCTAGTGAAGAAATTAATCAATACAACATTAAATAGTGTAATTAAAAGGGGAGAAAGTAAATATGACTCATATAAGATTAGATTTTAGTAAAGCTTTGGAATATTTTAAGGAACATGAATTGGAACAACAAAAAGATATAGTTAATTCAATTCACCACACAATTTATGAAGCTACTGGTGCTGGAAGTGATTTCTTAGGTTGGATTGATCTTCCTGTTGATTATGATAAAGAAGAATTCTCACGTATTTTGGAAGCTTCAAAACGTGTCAAAGAAAATTCAGATGTATTTGTGGTTATTGGTATCGGTGGTTCATATTTAGGTGCACGTGCTGCGATTGAAATGTTAACTTCTTCATTTAGAAATAGCGATGAATATCCTGAAATCGTGTTTGTAGGTAATCATTTATCATCTACTTATACTCAAGAATTAATTGATTATCTAGATGGCAAAGATTTTTCAGTTAATGTTATTTCTAAATCTGGTACTACGACTGAACCAGCAGTATCATTTAGATTGTTTAAACAACTTTTAGAAAATAAATATGGTAAAGAAGAAGCGAAAAAACGTATCTTTGCTACTACTGATAAAGAAAAAGGTGCATTGAAACAATTAGCTACTAATGAAGGCTATGAAACATTTGTAGTGCCAGACGACATCGGCGGACGTTACTCAGTATTAACTGCAGTAGGTTTATTACCAATCGCTGTTGCAGGTATCGATATTAAAATGATGATGGAAGGTGCTGCAAAAGCAAGAGAAGAATTATCTACAGGAAATTTAGAAGACAACATTGCATATCAATATGCAACAATTCGTAATATTTTATATGCAAAAGGTTATACAACTGAAATGCTAATTAATTATGAACCTTCGATGCAATACTTTAACGAATGGTGGAAACAATTATTTGGCGAATCAGAAGGTAAAGATTATAAAGGTATTTATCCCTCAAGTGCCAATTACTCTACTGATTTACACTCATTAGGACAATATGTTCAAGAAGGTAGACGCTTCTTATTTGAAACAGTCGTTAAAGTTAATAATCCTAAACATGATATAACGATTGAAGAAGATAGAGAAGACCTAGATGGTTTGAATTATTTAGCCGGTAAAACAATTGATGAAGTTAATACTAAAGCTTTTGAAGGTACTTTATTAGCTCATACAGATGGTGGTGTTCCTAATTTAGTGATTAACATTCCTAAACTAGACGAAGAAACATTTGGCTACATTGTTTATTTCTTTGAGCTTGCGTGTGCTATGAGTGGTTACCAACTAGGCGTTAATCCATTTAACCAACCTGGAGTGGAAGCATATAAACAAAACATGTTTGCATTATTGGGTAAACCAGGCTTTGAAGATAAAAAATCTTCTTTAGAACAAAGATTAGAATAGTTAAATTTTAAAAGAAAGGAAGAATTATAATGAAACAAAATATAGGTGTTCTAGGACTAGGTGTCATGGGTAAGAATCTTTCTAGAAATATTAAATCTCATGGTTATAGTGTTTCAGTATATAGTATTTCAACTGAAGAAATTAACGAATTAATGACCGAGTCTGATGAAGCCATCACTCCAACTTATACACTTAAAGAATTCGTTGATTCAATAGAAAAACCACGTAAAATATTATTAATGGTTAAAGCAGGTCTGCCCACAGATAAAACGATTGAAAATTTATTACCACTACTAGATTCTGATGACATTATAATTGATGGAGGTAATACAAACTATCAAAACACAATTAGCAGAAATGAGAAATTAGCCGAAACTGGTATTAACTTTATTGGAATGGGCGTCTCAGGTGGTGAAGTAGGAGCTTTAAGAGGGGCTTCTCTTATGCCTGGTGGACAAAGTGAAGCATTTGAAAAAGTGAGAGAGATTTTAGAAGCCATATCAGCAAAAGCAGAAGATGGCGCACCATGTGTAACGTATATTGGTCCCAATGGCGCAGGTCATTACGTTAAGATGGTGCATAATGGTATTGAATACGCTGATATGCAACTAATTGCAGAAAGTTATGCACTTATGAAATATCTACTTGGTATGTCACATCAAGACATATCAAGAACTTTTAAACAATGGAATGCTGGTGAATTATCAAGTTACTTAATTGAAATTACTGGTGACATTTTTAATAAATTGGATAATGAAACTGGTGCCCCTTTAGTGGAACAAATCTTAGATACTGCTGGTCAAAAAGGTACAGGTAAATGGACATCTATCAACGCATTGGATTTAGGCACTCCATTAACTATTATTACTGAATCTGTGTTTGCGCGTTTTATATCTTCAATAAAAGAAGAACGAGTTAATGCATCAAAACAATTATCTGGACCCGAAACTAACTTTCAAGGAAATAAAGAAGAATTCCTTGAAAGTATTCGAAAAGCACTTTATATGAGTAAAATTTGTTCTTATGCACAAGGTTTCGATCAAATGAAAAAAGCTAGTGAAAAACATAAGTGGAATCTTCGACTAGGTGATTTAGCAATGATTTGGCGTGAAGGATGTATTATAAGTGCACAATTCTTACAAAAAATAAAAGAAGCATTTGATAATGATGGAAATTTACAAAATCTGTTACTAGATCCTTATTTCAAAGAGGTTATAACTAACTATCAAGATGACTTACGTAATGTTATAGCAATAGCGGTAAAAAATGGAATTCCAACACCTGGTTTCTCTGCAAGTATAAACTATTATGATAGTTATCGTTCAGAAAATTTACCTGCTAATTTAATTCAAGCTCAACGTGATTATTTTGGGGCTCACACATATGAACGTAAAGATAAAAAAGGTGTATATCACACACAGTGGACTGAAGAATAATTCTTATTCAAATTATTATGCGATTTTTAGTTAAATAAATTAAAGTTAGCAGTAAAGATATCTAGAAATATAGATTTTTACTGCTCTCTTTATGATAATTAAAAATATATAAAATTAAAAAGTGAACAATATTAAATAATAATATTAGGAAGAAGGCGTTAATTTTGAAACAAAACATTTCGGCTTTAATTACAATATTCGGAGCAACAGGTGATTTAAGCTATCGTAAATTATTTCCATCGATATATAATTTATTTCAAAAAGGTTATTTTGAAAAGTCGATAGCTATTATTGGGACTGGTTTAGATGAACTAACTACTGAAGAATTTAGGCAGCAAGTTAAACTATCAATAAAAAATCAAATTGAAAAACCACGAGATATTGATGAGTTTTTGCATCATTTATTTTATCAACAACAAAATGTTAACCAGCAAGAAAGTTACGAACAGTTATTACAATTAAGTCAAGACTTAGATGAAGAGTTTAATTTAGAAGGGAATCGCCTATTTTATCTTGCAATGTCTCCTAACTTTTTTGGAACAGTAACCAATAATTTAAAAGATTCTGGATTAACAAATGTACAAGGGGTTAGCAGAGTAATTATAGAAAAGCCATTTGGTGATGATTTAAAATCTGCAGAAAAATTAAATAACCAAATAAGAAAGTCATTTAAAGAAGAAGAGATTTTTAGAATTGACCATTATTTAGGTAAAGAAATGATACAAAATATTGAGCGTCTACGATTTGGAAATACTATATTTGAACCTCTTTGGAACAATAACTATATTTCTAATATACAAATAACATCTTCAGAAACGCTTGGTATAGAAAACAGAGGGACTTACTACGAATCAAGTGGTGCTTTAAAAGATATGGTACAAAACCATTTATTACAAATGGTTTCATTACTTGCAATGGAAGTTCCATCTAGTAGGAAAAGTAACGATATTAGGAAAGAAAAAGTTCGGGTTTTAAAATCATTAAAAAGTTTAAAAAAAGAAGAAATTAAACAAAATTTTGTACGAGGACAATATGATGAAGGCGTTATAAATAATGAAACAGTGCTAGCCTATAAAGATGAACCTAACGTAGATTCAAAATCAATAACAGAAACTTTTGTCGCAGGCAAAATAGAAATCGATAATTCTAGATGGTCTGGTGTCCCTTTTTATATTCGTACAGGAAAGCGTATGTATAAAAAAGCAATACAAATTGTCATAGAGTTTAAAAAAAATCCTATGAATATATATTATGATACTCCCGAAGAAAATGAATCCAACTTATTAGTCATCAATGTTCAGCCAAGTGAAGGTTTTTCTTTATGTGTAAACGGGAAAAAAAGTAATCAAAATGATGGAATGCAAGTTGTTAAGCTTCCCTATATCATGCCAACTAAAGATAAAATGAATACAGTTGATGCTTATGAAAATCTTATTTATGATGTTTTAATTGGCGATCAAACAAACTTTTCACATTGGGAAGAATTAATGTATTCTTGGAAATTTATTGATAAAATTAAAAGTGTTTGGAATGAAGAACCACCTGCCTTCCCTAATTATAAATCTGGAAGTTATGGACCTAACGAAAGTGAAAAGCTTCTTGATAGAGATGGATTAAATTGGTGGAATAATTTGTAATCTCGACTAATAAATTTTGCTGTTCTTTTAAGTAGTGAAGTTTCAATTAATATGAAATAATTAACATTACAATGGTTATAAGGAAGGACAATTAATGAATGATATTAATATTATAGGTGCTTCACAAAATAATTTAGAAAACATTGATTTAAATATACCTAAGCATTTGGTGACCGTGTTCACAGGTCGTTCTGGTTCAGGTAAATCTTCGTTAGTGTTTAATACTATTGCTGCAGAATCTGAACAACTTTTAAATGAAAGCTACTCTAGTTACATTCAATTTCAATTAAATCAACAACCCAAACCAAAAGTAAAAGAAATTAAAAATCTTCCTGTAGCAATGACAATTAGTCAAAAGAGATTCAATGGCAATTCTCGATCTACAGTAGGTACAGTATCAGATATATATGCAACAGTTAGATTACTTTGGTCAAGAATAGGTGAACCTTTCGTTGGTTATTCAGATGCATATTCATTTAATAGTCCTAACGGTATGTGTGAAACATGTGAAGGATTAGGATACATTGAGGATATTAATCTAGATAAATTATTAGATTGGAACAAATCTCTAAATGAAGGAGCGATTGATTTTCCTTCTTTTGGTCTAGATAAAGAACGCGGTAAGGCTTATCGTGATAGCGGTTTATTTGATAATGATAAAAAATTAAAGAATTATACAAAAGATGAATTAGATTTATTTTTGTATCAAGAACCAATGACATTAAAAAATCCACCAGATGAGTGGCGTAAATCTGCAAAATATGTAGACTTAATTCGCAGATTTAGTAGAATATTTTTAGGTGATAAAGAATTTAACAAAAAACGTTACGCCAAACATCTTAAAAGTGTAGTAACTAATAAAATTTGCCCTACCTGTAGAGGACAACGCTTAAACTCAAAAATATTAAGTTCTAAAATTATGAAAAAAAAATATTTCTGATTTCACACAAATGACGATTAAAGAAAATTTAGAATTTCTTAATAAACTAGAAGATCCAACAGCTAAATTTATCATTAGTCCACTTCGAAAACAGTTAGAAGCACTCGATTATATTGGATTAAGTTATTTAACGCTTAATCGTGTAACAACATCTTTATCAGGTGGTGAAGCACAACGACTTAAGGTGATTCGTCATTTAAATAGTCCATTATCTGATTTAATTTATATTATAGATGAACCAAGTGTTGGCTTGCATCCAGAAGATATAGCTAAAATAAATGAAATTTTGAAGTCTTTAAAAGAAAAGGGAAATACAGTATTAATTGTAGAGCACGACCCTGATGTAATTAAAGAAGGTGATTATATCTTTGATATGGGCCCAAGTTCAGGCAAAAATGGTGGTGAAGTTACATTTAAGGGGACTTATAAAGAATTACTGTCTTCAAATACTTCAACAGGTAACACATTAAGTGGCAAACACTATCTGAAAAGTAATGTACGTGAAGCAAATAACTTTTATGACATTGGACCAGTTAATCAGAATAATTTGTATAATGTTATAACGTCTGTACCTAAAAATGTATTAACAGTTTTAACAGGTGTAGCTGGTTCAGGAAAAAGCTCACTTATTAAGGCGGGGTTTGCAGAGAATGATAACGCAATTTTTATGGATCAAAAAGCAGTTCAAGGATCTAACAGATCTAATTTGTTAACGTATCTAGGAGTTTTTGACAGCGTAAGAAACTTTTTCAGTAAAGAAACCGGTTTAAATAAATCTATGTTTAGTTATAATTCAAAAGGAGCTTGCCCAAATTGTGCTGGAAAAGGTTATATTAAGACAGAACTTGCTTTTATGGGTGACTTTTCACAAATATGTGAAGTTTGTCATGGAAAGCGTTATAAACAAGAAGTATTAAACGCTACAATAAATGGATACTCGATTGCTGATTTTCTTGATTTAACAGTCGATGAAGGTATAACTTTTTTTGATACAGAGACAGATATTAAGTCTAAATTACAGTCTATTAGCAAAACAGGATTAAATTATATGGCGCTTGGCTTGGGCAACCGTTATCAACTTTATCAGGTGGAGAGATACAACGTGTGAAATTAGGACAACATTTAGATGAAAATGTAAAAGATAGTATTTTTATATTTGATGAACCTACGACAGGGTTACATGAATCTGATATTCCTGTGCTGATGAAATGTTTCGATGACTTGATTGAACAAAATAATACCGTTATTTTAATTGAACATAATTTATCGATTATGTGTGAGGCAGACTGGATTATAGATGTTGGTCCAGGGCCTGGGTTAGAAGGAAGAAAAGTCCAATTTAGTGGGACGCCTGAAACGTTTATTGATAGTAAAGAAACATTGACATCTAAACATTTGAAACGTTATATAAAAGAGTAGAAGTAAGGTAGTTGAATGAGTACATATTATTACTCATTCGACTCTTTTTTTATAGCGAATTATGAAAATTGTTTTCTATTTCAGTATATGAAAGACTTTGAAATAATATAGTTTTATTATAGAGATATCAATAATTATAAAAATATGTTTCTTTTCATAAAATCATTGTGTTATTATTAATAACAATACTGACAAAAAAGTCTATAGGGAGGAATAAAATGTTAATTGAATATAACAATAAGGAGTTTTATACATCCAAAGATTTAGCGTTATCTGTTATTGGGGGAAAATGGAAAATACCTATCATATATCATCTATTACAATCAGAAGTATTACGACTTAATGAGTTTGAAAAATTACTGCCTGAAATTAATCAAAGAATGCTCATCAGACAACTCAGAGAATTAGAAAATGATAAAATTATTGAAAGAATCGTATATCCAGTGGTTCCGCCAAAAGTTGAATATAAATTATCTGATATTGGAAAAACACTTGATAAAGTAGTATATGCAATTTGTGATTGGGGAGATGAATTTCTAGAGAAAATTTCTAAATAACTCTTTATTACATTTAAATTTGCGCTTTTTTACCTATTAAATCATTATTATGATAATAGAATTACTTTAATCTTATGATTTTTTTAATCAAAAATATCATAAGATTCTTTTACAATTTCTAAAAGGATTGTAAAAGTTATAATTTCTTTTGGATAAAAGATTTCATTTCCGTCAACTTTTTTAGGTTTTTAGTGTCTTTTTCTACCTCTTTGCAATAATAAAACATGAATCCATAAATAAAATTTTCTTGATGATAGAAGTGTAAATCAGAACAACATATACCAGAATCTGTTACCTGTATAATCACATCTGTTGTTTCTTATATTATTAGATTGCTCTATAAAACAATCAGATTTCAACTGGAAAGTTTGAGATAATTTATTAGAAATTCTGTATGGTAAAACCATATCTTACAAAAAACTAATAATGTTTCTAGTTTTTTGTCTTGCTTTACATAAGTCATGATTATCAGAAGTTCTCACTATAAAAAAGGCACTAAAAGATTATAATCTTTTAGTGCCTAATTAATTATATTAGCTACCAAACAAACGACTCCAAAAGCCTTTTTTAGGTTGTTTTTCTTCCATCTCTTCATCTTCACTATCTATTTCTTTAAATTGTGTATCGTCTTTTGTGGATGGTTTTTCGTTGATGTTTTCATCCTCTTTTTCTTCAGAGATATCTCTATGCTGTACCTCTATGGGCTGTTCCTTTTCTGGTTGCTGATTAAAATCTTTAGTTTCTTCGGTAAACTTTGCTTCTTGCGCCTTAACATTTTGTCTATCATTAGAAGATGTATCAAAGGAATAATTAAGCTGTCTTTCTTCCTCTAATTGATTTTCTAGTTTTTGAATTTTTTTATTACTTTCTAAAGCCAATATTTGTTGATTTTCCAATAGTTTGTTTAATGTATTAACATTGCTATTTTGCTGATCTAATTGCTTTGTTAGGTTCTCAATATATTTTTCGTCATTTTCAGCTCGGGTTTTAAAGATTTCTATTTGTTTTTCTAATTCGTTTACTTTTGTTTTTAATGTCTCAGAAGTACCTAAATTACTATACTCCACATTTTTAACTTCGGAAGTATTTTCATTAGGTATTTCTTTTTTAACTGTTTCCTGCTTTTCTATGGTACTTTCTTTTTTTGTTATTTTTTCTATAATTTTCAAACAATCATTATCACTAATGTAATTAATACCATTTTCTTTTGAAAAAGTAATATTTAAATTTTTAGCATTATTAACAATAGTTTGTTTAGTTACATTCAATTCATCAGCAAGTATTTTAATAGTTTTCATACAAATCATCCTTAGGTACTAAATTAGGTACCTAAATTTTACCACCTAACAATAAATTTTTCATCTTTTACTACATAATTTGACTACCTAATTTAGTGCCTAATCACCTAATTAGGCACCTACAAACCGTTTTGCTAATTAATTAGGCACTAAATAAACCTGTTCTAAGATTTTTAGGTACTTAATATTATCCTAACGATTTTTAAAACGCTTTATATGCGTATTTAAAAGTGTTAATATTACTTTATGAAAATTAAAAGAGCCAATGCTATTGGCGTAGCATCGGCTCTTGGTAATAAAACGATTCGCATTCGTTTGTTTATATATATTTTTGATACTTGTATTATATATATCTAATCATCTAAGTGCAAGCACAAAACATGTAACTTACGTAAAAATTGTTTTATTACCTCAACTTCTAAATAAATGGAAATGAGGTTTTTATTATGCCAAATTTTGAGAAATATAATTTATCTCAAGTGAAAACTGAAAGATTCTATCAATTACCTAAATACTTATTTGAAGATGCATATTTCAAGAAAATGTCAGCAGAGGCCAAAATTATGTATGCATTATTAAAGGATCGTTTTGAATTATCTATACAAAATGAATGGGTAGATAAAAATAATAATATTTATTTTATTTTTAGTAACAAGCATTTGTGTGAATACTTAGGCTACGCTGAGCAAAAAATCATAAAATTAAAAAAGGAACTAGTGAAATTTAACTTACTTACTCAAGAGCGAGTGGGACTTAATAAGCCTAATAGATTATATCTATTAAAGCCAAATTATAATAATGAAATCAGTCATAGCAAGGAACTTCCAAATTCACAGTTCCAAAACAATGAATTTGGAAGTTCTGGAACTGTGAATTCGGAAGTTCTTGAACAGTTGAATTCACAGTCTAATGATACTGAATTTAGTAATACTGATTATATAGAGACTGAGAACAATGATACGAATGATTTGAATGATACACCTAACAATATTTCTGAAAACGCTCATTCGAATCATACAAATCATCAACAAACTGAATTTAATAATGATGCGTTAAAATTCCAAGTGCTTGAAGAATTGCCACAACAAATCAAAGATTACTTAAGTAATTTTGAAATTAGAGAAATTCGTATTATTAAAAGTGTTTTACTTAAAGGAAAAAAATCATTTAATAATGCTCATGATACATATTACCGTTTAGAAGACGTGGAGTTCGAACTTGTCAGTGTCTTAAAACGATTTAAAGCGATGTTGCTACAAAAAAATGAAACAGTTGAAGCTATGCAAGGTTATTTGATGCAATCGATTAAAGCTGAACTAGAAGAGATACATGCGCTTAATATGCGTCGTCAAAATATGCCTAAGTACAATATCTTTAACGAATAATTCAAATGAGCTTACAGCAATTAAAGAGACATCAAAATATTCAGTTAAGTCATCTGATTTTTTAACTGATGATGACGAAAAAAATCAAGAAATCGTGAATGATTTGGAAAAAAGTTTATACCGAAAACGTATGTTGAGTTATGGTGGATTGCTAAAACAAAAACATAAAATTTTAAATTTAGACGATGTCGAAGATGGTAATTTGATTAATACAAGTGACGAAGATAAAACAACAGGCGAAGAAGAAAAAGCACATTCAATTACGGCAATTTGGAAGTTTGAAAAACAAAATTATTACTTAAAAGATTTGAAACGTTAGCTAAAAAGCTAGCGTTTTTTTATGTATTTTTTCCCCTGCGGGAACTATAGCGTTCAACCGGCATGGTTGACCAGTTTTCATGTTAACTTTTAAGTTTGCATATAAATGGGCAGTGTCTAAAAAATTAGTCACTGGTTTTGCTCAAATTTTAGCTGGTGTAATTAAAACATATTTATTTGGCTCATATTTGCGTTCTAAGAGCTTATATACGTTTTTAGGTATAAAACTATATGATTTACCCCTAGATCTTTAAAATACCCCCTTAAAATTCAAAATAAAGGTATTTAAATTTTAAATCGTTCTTGTGATAGAGTTTACTTAAAAAGGAGCGTTTACTATGTCTATTTTAATGTGGATTGGGATTTTTGTTGCAGTTTTTATTGGTGGTATTGGAGTGTTTTTATCTTACTATTTTGGAGAAAAGAAAAATAAATAGACCACGTATTTATGCCGAGAAAATTTATTGACCAACTTTGACCTTTATGTTATATATATAGTGAAAATAGTTATATGCTTTATAGGGAGGGGTTGATATGAGTTTAGATAAAAATTCAAAAAAACTAATTCCTTTTAAGAATATGTCTAATTTTGATGGTGTATTTGAATTTAGCCCTTTTGTTGAATTCGAATTCAACAGTAATTGGGAAGCGTATTTAAATGATTTGGATTATGTCAAAAATATTAATCAAAAAATAGGTTAAATATGATAAGGAGTGATTGTTATGACTTATGATTTAAAACCATTTGGAAGAGATTATTTTGATATGACACCTAGTGAATTATTTAGAGATTTTGGAAGACAATTTTTTAGTAATTTCCCTGATGAACAAGGTATAAAAACTGATATTAGTGAAAAAGACGATAGATATGAATTAAAAGCAGAGCTTCCAGGGTTTTCAAAAGACCAAATAGATATTTCTTATGAAAATGATATGCTAATAATTTCTGCTGAAAATAATCAGGTAAATGAAGAAAAAGATGATGAAGGGAAAGTCATTCAAAAAGAAAGATCTTATAGTAATGTGAAGAGAATGTATTCACTTAATAATATAGATGAAGATAATATTGAGGCTAAATTTGAAGATGGTATTTTATCTGTAGATTTACCAAAAACTGAAAATAATCAAAGAAAAGTAATAGATATCAAGTGATAGTTAAAAAGAGATGTGAAAATATTTTCACATCTCTTTTTTAAGGCTTTAAGAAACGAGTTGAAAACGAGTTTCTTCTTGTATCGCTAATCATTGGAGGCGAAATTAATATCATTTTCCCATCTACAGGTATATCTTTACCATGAATGGATTCAATAGATTTAATCTCTCTATATAAACCTTCTTCTTGTAATTTTTAAAATCACTTTGTAAGGTCATTCTACTTTTTCTTTCAGCTCATTATATCCAGAGTCGATTTCAAATCCCAAATCTTCTATCATCTTATAATCTAATTTATTAGGCTGTCCTCCAGTAATTAAGTAGTCTCCTACAAATATTGAATTTGCTGCCTTTAAGGCCAAAGGTTGTAGTGAACGCAAATTAACTTCTCTACCGCCAGCAATTCTAATTTCTTTAGATGGATTGACAATCCTAAATAGAGATATAAGTCGCAAGCACTTCATGGGTGTCAATTCATCCATTTCTCCAAACTTTGTACCTTTAATAGGATGTAAAAAATTAATAGGAATACTATCTGCATCTATTTCTTTTAAGGCAAAAGCCATATCTATGATATCTTGATTTGATTCTCCCATCCCACAAATCACACCAGAACATGGTGAAATATTGTTTTCTTTCATAATTTCTATAGTATTTGTTCTGTCCTTATAAGTATGGGTAGTCACAACTTCTTCATGATAGTTTTCGCTCGTATTTATATTATGGTTATATCTATCAACGCCAGATGCTTTGAGCTTCTTAGCTTGTTCATCATTAGTTAAACCAAGGCACGCACATATTTTCAGTTGAGGATGGTTTGATTTAATTTCTTCTACTGTTCTACTTATATGATCAATTTCCTTGTTACTAGGTCCTCGGCCGCTCATGACAATGCAATATGTACCTATGTTATTCTCGTGAGCTACTTTGGCTCCGCTAACAATTTGTTCTTCTGGCACTAGAGCGTATCTTTGCTTTTGTTTCATATCTCTAGATTGACCGCAATAACCACAGTTTTCCGGACATATACCACTCTTAGCATTTAAGATCATATTTAATTTTACTTTTTTTCCATAATAATGTTTTCTTAATATATAGGCTTCGTTCAATAAATCTAATGTATCTATATTAGAATTTTCATATATTTTCAATAACCTCTCTTTAGTTAAGATTTCTCCTTTTAAAATTTTTTCAGCTAAATTCATACTAATCATCCTTATCTAATATATTGTGTAGTGCTTTTTCAAAAATATTAACCATTTTTTAAATTTCTTTATTTAATATGCTTAAAATTGGAGCAAAAGTAACAATAATTTCTAAAGCAATGGAACATACTATTTGGTTACCGGTGTAAGTATAGCTATGTAAAAATGCATTAACACCATGATTATAGCTTGAAAATGTTTTATAAATCTTTTGAGAATTTAAAGTAGCAGCTAAAGGTAAATCCCCCCCCGTAATCGTCTTACCTAGACACATGATATCTAGCGCACCTTTTCATGATTACAAGCAAACATTTCACCACTCTTTCCTATATCTGTATTAGTACTGATAATAAAACTAAGCGTTCTAAATGTAAACTAAAAAAATAAAAATGTTTACATTCGGGGTGAAGCACTCCCATTAAATACAAAAATAAATCTGACATTTATCTAAAAAAGAGAGGCCTTAATTACTAATATTTCAAAAAACTTCCTAGAAACTCTTGAAGTTATCGTCAGACTTCTGGTTTGCATTTAACCCTACGTTTAAATAATGGTATGACCAAGAAGGGAAAATATACTTTATATATACTGTTGATGATTTTAGACAAATTTTAAATTAATGAATAATAATTTACTAACTTAAAGTTAAAAATTGAATTTTCTAAAGGTAGTAAGGTATATCTAATCTTCTTCTTAGCAGTACATTAGATATACGTTTATTTGCTGTAAACAGCTAAATAAAGTTACTCTTACGTTCTTTTGATCACGTATCGTAACATCTTTTAATTAAAAAGATAAACTTGAGTGATTTGGTACGAAAAGAATGAGTCATTATGATAGCGAAAAATCATTTTTATTCTTTTAACTTTTGTACAAATCATTTATTTTTTATGCTGAAAGCAGAATAAAAAATAAGAGCATAAGGAAATACAATGCCACTGACGTGTCAATCAGCATAGCTGATGTATTTTTCTTACCATTTCTTCGTCATTTGCTCTCTATATAAATACTATTATAACAGTATTTATAGCGTATTTATATTAGACAAAAATGCATTAAGTAATTTTTATTCTATAAATTACGAATGGCATTGTTAATGTGAACCCTAATCCTATAGATAAAGCCTATTTAAAGGGCTTCAGAGACCCTTTTATTCTAGTAGAATAAAGAATTTTGAACTTTTATTCTGATAGAATAAGCCATTTTTGAAAAAATGAAATATCAAAAACGAAATTTAAGTAGTTATAGAAAATGAATTTGTGTTATTAATTGATACTTAAAATTTTAAAAAGTTAAAAAGCAATAAAGCAAATCGCAAATTTTTATATGTTAAATTTTATGTTTTTTAAATTTATAAGGAGTTATTTTGGCATAAAAAATTAGAAGTTTATTCATTTTTGATTTTTTAATCTCTTTTTTTTTTAAAATCATTCTTGATATTTGATGATAAGAAATTGTGTTATAATTTACATAGATTGAAGAAAGAGCAAAGACTCCTCCTTCAGCAATCATTAATTTATGATTTCTTTTTCAGACAGGCAATCATTGTTTTCATTTAAAGAGATTGATACCAAACCAATTTGGATTTGGTGTCTTTTTTATGCCAATTATTTTATTTTCTTATACGACCTTACTACCTCAGAATATCAATGTAATTAATTTTACTATTATTTTAATTATCGTCTTAGTATATGTATTTAATTTTGCTATTATTTACCCAAAAATAAAGCTTGAAAGTGGATATATCAATGTTACTCCAACAATGATTTTGAACCATATAAAAGAATTTGAAAAAATACAAGGAAATAGAAAAACAGAAAAGAATACATAATTCAACTTATCGGAAGTACATATGCTTCAAAAGATACAGATGGTATAATAATGGAGTCGCCTATCTCTCAGGCGTCAATTTGACGTAGGGAGGAGGTGTTATTCATGTTGGAAATCCTTGTTCACATCACGACCACAGTCATCAGTGGTTGTATTATTGCGTTATTTACGCATTGGCTGCGTAATCGCAAAGACAAATAGGCGACAATAGCCACACCTACAAAAACCCCCTCACTATTTGCGGTAGTGAGGGGGTTGGTGTATCCATGCTGGATTCCTTGTTAAGTGCATTATAACATCATAGTGCGTAGGAATGCAAAAACAGGGCTGATTTTTGATATCAGTCCTGTTTAGTATAGAGCCATAAGAATACTAAACTGAGTTTTATTAATAAACTTAATTAAGCACCTATATCACCTTCTACACTACATGCTTTTGCTTTATTTCCGTATTCTTCAACTAAAGTTGTGAATAACATTTCACAAGCACTTCCAGCTGCGCTACCTGTAATAGCAGCGCCCCATGGGCCAGATATCATACCAACTCCAGCAGCTGCACCTGCAGCCGCTACACATGACATCTTACTTGCAAATAAACATGCCCACGCAATCGCTGCTCTACTAGGGCCACTAGCTTCCTTAACTACACCATCATCAGCGGCAGGTGTTGACTCGGAAACTTCTTGTCCATTTTTATCCACAACAGAATTATATAAGGCTGTGCCATTTAAATCGTATAACTCAAATTCAGAATTACTATTTTCGGGTATTCGGATTATCGTGTGGAAAAACATTATAGCTGGTAGATTTTTGCTAAACTAAGGTCAGGCTAGTTGAAGAGTATCTTTTATTTTCTAAGTAATTGTGGTAGCATAAAAATGAACTAGAAAACTGTAGCTAGGGTTCCGCTATCTAGGTAGGTCAGTGACCGAGGGCTACATCTTTTACAATATGTAAAAGGCACCTATTGACATAAAAGGTCCGAGGGGGAAGGTTCAGCGTAGTTGTTATGCGTTGAAATCTTTCTCTTTGGCTCTTTTTTTATTATTTAGGAGGTATTTATCGTATGAAAAGGATCGATGATTTGAAAGCTGGTGTTGCAGTTATTATTTTGAATGAGGAGAACCAAGTTTTGTTGCAAAAAAGGTCCGATGTAGGACTTTGGGGTATTCCTTCAGGACATATAGAAATAGGGGAAACAGTTTCTGAAGCAGCTATTAGAGAAATAAAAGAGGAAACCAATTTAGATATTAGAATTAAAAAGCTTATAGGTGTGTACTCTGAGCCTGATTCTCAGGTTTTTACTTATCCAAATGGAAGAGTAGTGCATTTTATAACAACTTGTTTTCTTGCTGAAATTACTGGGGGTGAACTACGATGTAATTCTTCTGAGTCACAAGAAATTCAATTTTTTGAACAACAAAGTTTACCAAGAGACTTATTGAAAATGCATCCTCAATGGTTAAATGACGCCCTTGCCAATGATGACTTAGCTTTTATTCGTTAAAAAGTAAATCCTTGTTAAGTTAACGGGGGGATTAGTAAAAAGAGGGGTTCAGATAAAAAATTCCACACTATTTTCCGACTACCCGAAAAATAAAAAGTAGACCACGCATTTATGCCGAGAAAATTTATTGATGTTGAGAAGAACCCTTAACTAAACTTGCAGACGAATGTCGGCATAGCGTGAGCTATTAAGCCGACCATTCGACAAGTTTTGGGATTGTTAAGGGTTCCGAGGCTCAACGTCAATAAAGCAATTGGAATAAAGCAATTTTGATTAATAACTTCTTATTTTTGGTGCTTTATAGTTTTTTATAAATTCTTCGATTTCTAGGAAGGAGTTTGAGAAAAATATTTTATCTCTGTCTTCTTGAGTTAAAAATTCATTTGAAACCATTTGATCGTAGAATTGTTCGATAAGTGAGTAATAGTTATTTGTATTGAAAAAGATGCATGGATTATCATTTTGACCAACTCTTGACCACGATACAACTTCAGTTATTTCTTCTAGCGTCCCAGGACCACCAGGGAGTGCTATACATACATCGCCTTTTTCCAAAATTATTTCTTTTCTTTCGGACATACTTTCCACGATTATTAATTCGTCTAATTTATCATGCGCTAATTCTCTTTGTTGTAAGAATGTAGGCATTACACCAATCGTTTTTCCGTTATTATGTATTACAGTATTTGCTAATGTCCCCATTAGCCCTGCATTTCCACCACCAAAAATTAAAGTGTGATTGTTTTTAGCTATCCATTCGCCTAATTGAATTGCACTGTTTTCGTATTCTTCTCGATTTCCTTTGCTAGCTCCACAATAGACTATAATATTCATTTTTATTACTCCTTTTTTATTTTTTATGTTATCAAAAAAATAATGGTTTTGGAGTTGGTTTTGAAACGAGTGAAACGAGTTTCTTCTTGAAAATAAAAGGAAAATGGAGCTATTTATATCGTGCCATTGATGCAGAGGGACATACATTAGATATTTGGTTGCGTAAGCAACGAGATAATCATTCAGCATATGCGTTTATCAAACG
>NZ_JBEZWE010000033.1:0-20120 GCF_040637405.1 Streptomyces sp. NPDC029526 | reverse complement strand
TCACACCACCCCCTCCCTGCACTCACCGCCGCCCGCCCCCCGCCCCCCCCCACCTGATCACCCGCGCGCAGCGCGGGTGTTCGCTTGCCCATCGCGCAGCGATGGGGGACCCGCTCCGCGGGAGCGCTGCTGGCCGCTGCGCGGCCAGCTCACCGACCCGGCTGCGCCGGGTCGGTGACGCTCCGTCCGCTGCGCTCCCGGAGCTGCGGGGACCGTGTCCCCGCGAGGTGGCTTCCGCTGCGCTCCAGCCACCCGAGGGCGCTGCGCGCCCTGGAGGCCGGCCCCGCTACGCGGGACGGCCAACGGGCCTACGGCCCGGGCTGTTAGAAGACGGGTTAGAGGTGACTGGATTCGTCGTAGAGCCTGTGATGCCACCACTGTTCTCCTGGGCTCCAGGGCCGGCGGTGAGCGAGGGGGTCGGGCAGGGTTCTGCGGTCCAGCTGGTCGTCCAGGATTGCGAGAAGGGCTGCCAGTTCACGGTGTGGGCGGGGATGGAGGCGGGTCAGGACCAGCTCGAGGAGATCCCGTGCGATGGCCACGTCTTCCTTCAGGCCGCACTCGTAGCAGCCGCATACGGTCGCGGTCAGGTACAGGTAGCGGCCTGGATGGGCCAGGAAAGACTGATAGCAGCGCAACGCGGTCCAGGTGTCGCCGGGCAGCAGGCCCTTGTCGATGTCACGGAACTCGGCACGGTGGATTGCGGCCACTGTGCGGCTGGACAAGCCACGGATACGGGTCGGCCGGTGCGTGGCGGGAGGAGCGTGTCTCCAGAGGTGGACGGCACGGTACATGTGACGGGGTGTCGTGTTCAGCGCGCGAAGCACGCCGGGCCGCTTACGCGGCATGAACCTTTCGGATGATGACCATGCAGGGATCATGGCACGGGTTTCGGGTGCCGACCAAGAGCGTTGCAGGTGCTTCATTTTATAACTGCGATAGACTCTGGATTCGTGGGGCACCTCGTTGTGGGTTTTGTGGTCTGCTTGAGGGTGTTCGTGTGTGCCCACATCGGGGCGCGGCTGCTCCGGTTTCGGGGTGTGGGCGCTTTGCAGTCAGACTGTCCTGACGTGGTCGTTTAGTTGTGTCGTGGTGTGGGTGCGGTGTTGTCCGGCTGGTGGGAGAGGGTGGACTGTCGTGACGGTGAGAAAACTGCGCCCTCATCAGCGGGAAGCCGTGGATGCGGCAGTTCGGGCGCTTGAATTTCCTGCAAGATCTACTGTGCCGGAGCGGGGGTTGCGGACTCAGGTGATCATGGCGACCGGATCGGGCAAGACCCTGGTGGCCACCCGAAGCGCCGAGGAGCTGGGTGCGGGCCGTGTGCTGGTCCTGGTGCCCTCGCTGGATCTACTCGCCCAGACCGAGGCTGCCTGGCGCGAAGGGGGCCGCAGAGGCCCGATGATCGGGGTGTCGTCCCTGCGGGGCGGGGACGTGGTCTTCCCCAACACTACGGACTTGGACGAGCTGGTCGACTGGGTGCGGCCGCTCGACAAGGTCACCGTCTTCGCCACCTACGCCTCCCTCGGGCTGGGCACACTCGAGCGGGCACACGCCGCCGGCCTACCGGGCTGGCATCTGATCGTGGTTGACGAGGCGCACCGGACGTCGGGGCGGTTGGGCAAGCCGTGGGCGGTTGTCCACGACAACACCCGCATCCCGGCCCTGAGGCGTCTGTACATGACGGCCACGCCGCGGCTGTGGCAGCTGGACGAGGACGCCGGCCAGGGCGTGCCGGGTGAGCTGGTCGCGTCGATGGAGGACGATCCGGACGGGCCGTTCGGTGCGCGCTGCTACACGCTGACGCTGTCGGAGGCAATCGACCGGGGAATCTGCGCGCCCTATCAGGTGGTGTGCGTGGACATCACCGACACCCGGCTCCAGGCCGCGCAGCTCCTGGGCGTGGAGGGCCGCTCGGACGAGGTCCGCGGGGCCCGGCTCGCAGCCCTCCAGACCGCGCTGCTCAAGGCCTCCTCGGAGGAAGGGTTCCGGCGCACGCTGGTCTTCCACCATGTGGTGAAGGAGGCCGAGGCGTTCGCGGCCGGCCTCCCCGACGTCGCCAAGCAGCTGCACGCCGCCGATCCCGCGCTGTACCCGAAGGCGGTCTGGGCCGACTGGCTGTGCGGCGACCACCGCGTCGACCACCGGCGTCGGGTCCTGGATCAATTCTCCCGAGGGATTGCTGCTGACGGCACGGTCGTGGAGAAGACGTTCTTGGGGTCCGTTCGCGTGCTGGGTGAGGGGGTCGACACCTCCCACTGTGACTCCGTGTACTTCGCGGACGTGCGCGGCTCCATGCCCGACCTCGTCCAGGCCGTCGGCCGCGCGCTGCGGATGCAGCCCGGTGAGGGCAAGGTCGCTTCCCTCGTGGTGCCGGTTCTGCTCGGTCCGGGCGAGACGGTCGACAGCATGCTGACCTCGCGGGCGTTCGGCGGGTTGGCGAAGCTGCTCGAGGCGCTGCGGGCGCACGACGCCCGGGTGGTGGAGCAGCTCGCCGAGCAGCAGGCCCAGAGCCGGGTGAGGGGCGTGCAGAGCCGTAGCCGGGCGGAAGGGGAAAAAGCAGGGAGCGACCGAAGCGACCATGGTCTGTCGGTGCCCGCCCGGGAGCTGCTGAAGTTCTCCACACCGCGCGACCCCGCGCAGCTCGCCGCGTTCATCAACCTGCGCGTCCTCAACCCCGAACACGCCCACTGGCGGCGCGGCATCGAGGCCGCCGCCATCTACCAGCGGCTGCACGGCGACCTGAAGGTGCCGTTCACGTACCGGGTGCCCGGACGCGAGGACCAGGTGGTCCAGGCCGGACGCGACGAGCAGGCGGCGGCCGGGGGGTGGCCGGCCACGCTGGCCGACTATCCGCTGGGACAGTGGATCGCCGACAACCGGCGCTTCTACGCCCGCGGCGACATGGACGCCGACCGCATCGCCCAGCTGGAAAAGCTCGGCATGGTCTGGTCGCACTTCGACGTCGCCTGGGAGGAAGGGCTCGCAGCAGCGCGTGGGTGGGCGGCCGAAGCGGGCCACCTCTTGGCGCCGCTGGACGCCACCCACCAGGGCTACGGGGTAGGGATCTGGCTGAAGAACGCGAGGGCCGCCGCCCGCAAGGCGCGGGAGATCGAGCAGCGGCGCGCCGAAGGCCTGCCCGTTCCCTCGGCGGCCGGGGCGCTGTCGGACGAGCGGCGCGAACAACTGGAGGACATCGACCCCGCCTGGTGCCCGGCCTGGCCGGTGGAGTGGCAACGCTGCTTCCACCTCACCCGGCTCCACCTCGAGGCCGGCCGCCCGCTGCCCACGTCGCCGGGCGAGGTCGTGCACCAGGGTGAGGACCTCGGACGCTGGGTGCGCTCCGTCCGGTACGGCTGGGACAATCTCACCGGCGTACAGCAGTGGCTGTGCGAACAGATCCTCGGCATCGAACCCCCGGGCGAGGACGAGAAGCCCAAGCCGCGCCGCACACAGGCCGACAAATGGGCCATGAACTACGCCGCCGCCAAGCAGTACTACCAGCGCGAAGGGCACCTGCGCGTACCGAGGAAGCACATTGAACGGATCACCGTCGACCGCGAGGGGCAGGAGGAGCGGGAGCTCCGGCTCGGAGCATGGATCGGGAATCAACGCAGCCGAGCCGCGACCCTGACAACAGAGCGAGTAGAGCAGCTCTCCGCTATCGGCATGCGCTGGGCGTGATGCGGTCCCTATGCTGGCGATGCCGTGTTCGCTCAAGCTCACCGAAGGTTTTCGTCACGGATCATCCTTCGGAGGCTGGTGCGGGCGGCGGTCAGGTCTTCTTCGAGGGTTGTGATGCGGGCGCGGCATATGGCGTTCTCGGAGGAGGCCTCCTGTAGCTGGCGGGTGAGGTCCTGATTCAGGGTGGTCAGTTCGTCTGCTCTGGTCGCTGCGTCAGGGGCGTGGAGGACATCGAGTTGGTGGCCGAGTTGGTGGCGCAGGGCTGCCTGGAGCCGGTCGCGTTCGGCGCGGAGGTCTTTGATTTCTTGCCGGGCGATTTCGAGCTCGGTGCGCAGGCTGAGGTGGGAGGGCGGGCTTGCCATGGCAGATGGCGGGGTGCTGTGGGCTTGGCGTAGTTGGGCTGCCTCGATGTGCTCGCGTACGCCGGGAGCATAGGTGAGCCAGGTGGAGACTCGGGAGGCGCGGGCGACTGCGGCAAAGGTGAGCGGCTTTCCTTGCTTCTCGAGTGTGGCGAGGACGGTGAGGACACGGGCTCGTTTGTCGAGGCTGTGACGGCGTCTGGCTTCGGCGAGGGGGGCGGGGTTGCCGCGGGGGTTCATCGCGGGTCTTTCGGTCGGGCAGTGGTGAGGGGCAGGAGGGTGTGGTCGTCGCCTGCTCGTGCTTTTCGCAGCACAGTGCTGGCCTCTTCGATCTGGGCGCGTTCGGAGGCGGGGAGGGATGCCAGGTGTTTGTTCATGCGGTCGATGACGCGCTGGTATGCGGTGATCTGTGCGGTGAGGGCAGTGGTGACGAACTCGGCTGCGCCCATGGCGAGTGCGGTTTCGCGGTCTGCTCGTAGCTCGTTGATGTGGTGCTCGATGGCAGGCAGGTAGGAGGGGTCGGGGCGGTAGAAGCCGCAACCGGCGCATTGGAAGCGGATGGGGCAGGCCTGGCCGCCGGCTTTCACGTTCGACGGCTCGGTGCAGCCGCCGTAGGGAACGGCGACGGAGCGCATCTCGTAGGCCGTACTCGAGGTGGGGCTGGGGTGGCCGTGCTGGTCGAGGACGTGGGCGCTGAGTTTGGCTACGGCTTCACTTTTCCGTCTAAGGGAGACGGTGTAGTAGCGCTGCGTCATGGCGATGGATTTGTGGTCCATCAGCTCGCGCAGTACGTCGACGGGGGTGCCGGCGTCTGCGTGGCGCTGGGCGTAGGAGTGTCGGAAGGCGTAGGGGTAGATCAGGGACCGGTCGAAGAGCAGGCGTTGTCCTTTGGAGTCGGTGCCTTCGGCGTGGAGCGGGGGCAGGGCGTCTGCCCAGAGCCTGAGGGCGTCGCTGAGGTAGGTGCTGGAGATGTAGGGGGCGTCGCTCAGTGGAGTGAGGGACGGAAAGAGGTATCGGTCTCCCTTGGCGGGGAGGTGCAGCTGGTCGCGGCAGGCTTGCCAGGTTCGGATGGCGTCGGCGGTGGAGATTGTGATCGGCAGACGTCGGCGGTGGCGTTTCCTCTTGTGGTTGTCCCAGATCAGGGTGGGCTGGCCGTTGTGGGTCTCCAGGCAGTCACGGGCCAGCGAGACGATCTCGAGCGGGCGGCGCCCGGTGTCGCGCAGGACGATGTACATCGTGCGGTACAGCAGGTGCCGGGCGTCGGGGGCGATGTCGCGGCAGCCGTAGGTGTTTCCGGTGCCCAGGGTGTCGAGGTGGGTGTCCAGTTGCCGGATGACGGATTCGGGGATGGCCTTGCCGATGAAGTCTTCGTTGGGTTCTTCGACGGAGATGACGTGTTCGACGGGCACGCGGGTGAAGGTGCCGGCCAGGTCGTCGAGGGTGCCGCAGCGGCGGCCGTAGGCGATGAGCTGGAAAAACATTCCCAGCAGGCTGCGTCGGAAGGAGGAGGAGTAGGGGGTGCCGTCTCGTTTGCGTGCGGCACGGAAAGCGTCGACAGCCAAGGTGGCATCGGCGAACGTCAGGGCGGCGGGATCGTCGCCGGCGTCGGCGCGCTGGGCGAGTGCCGTGGAGGCGACGGTCGTTGCGTGGAACGTGCGCTTGAAGTCTTCTGTGGTGGGTCGGGCGGTGGTCACCCAATGACGCAGCGCCTGGCGCAGCCAGGGCTGGCGGACTGTGCGGAGATCGACGCGGCCGGGCAGCTGTCGGCGCTTGCCGGAGGCGCTGTGGCGCAGCCCGAGGACGCGCAGATCGATGACGTCCTGGTCGATGAGGGTGATCCCGGAGAACTCGCTGTATCCGGCGCGGGCGGCGGACTGCAGGTTCTCCAATGTGCGGACGGCAGCCTGGTGCGGCTTGGTGAGCCGGGCCGTGTTGGTGGCGTCCAGAAGGGTGTCGGCCGTGGTGAGGTGGCTGATCACGCCGCGGATCCAGTGAGGTTCCAGGGCGCGTACCCACTGGTCCATCTGCTGCACGGCGTACAGTGCTTCCCAGCGCAGCAGCTGGGGCAGTGGGGCGAGGTGGAACTGGTGCGCCAGCAGATATAGGGGTTGGTGCGGTGCCCACTGGGCGGCAGGTATGGGGTCGGTGCTGGAGCGGCATTCCGCTCTCCAGGCGCGCCAGTGGTAGTTGCACAGCCCGCTGGAGTTCATCGCCCAGCCGGAGCAGTGGGTCACCATGCAGTCCGGGTTTTCGGTGAACGGTGTTGCCCGGCTGCGAAGCCACCGCTCGAGCGTGCCTCGGGACTTGTGGTACTTCCATGATCCGTGGTGGGCGGCGCACAGGGCTCCCGATACCTGAGGGCGTACGCACCGCACGCCGTCCCGGGTCAGCGTGCACGGCCCGACGACCGCCAGAGGCAGGGATCTGGAACGGGCGGGGGTGAAAGTGGCGGCGAACTCTTCCCGCGGCAGGCCGCTCTTTCTGCGCTGGTCCGAGCAGTAGGTACAGAACGTCTCCTGGGCGCGCACGATCATGTCGCAGCGGCGGGTGCGGCAGCGGGAGGACGAGGTGCGCGGGTTGTCGAGGTCTCCGGTGAACAGCCATCTGGTGCTGTTCCACTCCCCCGGCCGCCACGCGGGATCGATGTGGGCACGCAGCCACGTCTCCCACGATTTCTTCGTGGTCTTCGTCGGTGCGGAAGGTGCGACGGCAGGCGTACTGGCCGTGTTCACTGGTCCTCCCGCCATGCCTGGGCCCGGTTGACAGCTGCCCGGGTCTCGGACTCATCGACGTGGCGGTAGCGGTCCATGGACAGCGGCGAGGCATGGCCCAGCAGCTTTTGCACCACGTCCCGGTCCACTCCCTCACGCAGCCAGTGGGTGGCCGCGGAGTGGCGCAGCATGTGCGGGCGAGCCGGGTGCCCGGCGCGGCGGGCCAGACGGTCGAAGAGGTTCTTGGCGTTCGGGTAGGTCATGGCCCGCCCCAGCGGCGGGCGGAAGAGGTTCACGAACACCATGCCTGTCTCGGCCGCCTGGGCCACCAGGGCCCGTTCGTGCTGGTAGTCGGTGTAGAAGGCGACGATGTCGGGGGTGACGGGGAGGCAGCGGGAGTGTCTGGACTTGGCCAGGGCCCGGTTCGGGTTGTCGGTGCGGCGCCGCACGTGAAGGTGCGGGCCCTGTACGGGGCAGCCAAGGGAGCGTGACGAGGCCAGGAAATGCAGATCCTCCTGGCGCAGGCCCAGGGCCTCCCCGATCCGCAGGCCGGTCGCGGCGAGCAGCGCGATGAGAAAACGGTCCCGCGCCCGGGGCGTATCCGCGATCATGCGGCGGATCTGCTGCGGGGACAGGTCCTCGTAGCCGGGCTCGCTGACCTGGAAACGGAAGGCCGACGCCTGGACCTGACGCCACTGGCTGCGCTCGCCGGCGTCGTACCCGGCCGGCAAGAACCGCAGGAACTTCGGCTCCGACAGCAAGCCGGCCGTCTGCGCGGGGACCCAGCCGTGAAGCGCGCCGAAGCGCAGGAAGTCCGTGACCGCCGTCATCACCGCGTTCGCCGTACCCTGCGAACGGCAGCGGGGCACAGCCGTGGTCGAGGAACGACGGCTGCGGGCCGGCAGCGGCGTGGTGGCCAGCCACTGCTGCAGCCCAGACAGAGCCATGAAACTCGGACACGACCACTCGATACGGCGCTGAGTGCAGTAATTCAGATAGAGGGTGAGACGGCCCGCGTAGACCCGTTCCGTGTTCGGCGAACGGCCCTTACTACGCAACCCCACTAAAAACGCACACGCCTCGGCATGCAGGTCGTAGGTGCGGGCGTCGGCCACCACCCACCGCTCCACACCAGTCACCGGCGAGATCGAGCGCTCAGCTACATAGGCCTGATCCATCCGCCAAACAGACCAAACCCCGCCGAGGTTCGGTGCCCGTTCCAGACAGCTGCCACACGACCAGGTGGGAACCACACCGAACACACCACACAAACCCCTGCACCTATGGATAATCCCTGTCTGTCCTGTAGTCGACGCCCTGACACTGGCCGGGCCCCAGCGCCGAGCAGCAACAGCGCCCGCCACGGGCGGGCGCCGTGCTCTCGCCTGCAGTAGGAGGACAAAGCATCCTCGGTTCACAGCACCGCGAGGACGAAGGTCAGCAGCGCCAGGGACAGGGTGGCACTGCCCGCAAAGGCCACGGCACCGCGCAGCAGAGCCGTGGCATAGGTGGCTCCGTCGATACGAGCGAGCAGCCCGGCCGCTGCTCCTACGAGCATGCAGAAGAGCCCGACGACCGCGAGGAGCAGGACCAGGAGCATCAGGTGAGTGGATGAGGTGTTCATGCCTTCTTCCCAGGACAACCGACGACGGGGACTTCGGCGAATTTCGCGGTTCCGGTGTTCACCGGGGTTCAGGGCGAACAATGATGAACGAAGACGGTCGCCCGGGGGACGGAGAAGCAGGACATGGGGGACGTACACGAGGACCCGCTGGCGGAACTCGCGCTGCGGCTGCGCACCCTCCGGGCGCAGCGAGGTCTGCAGATGGGCGGATTGCAGCAGCGGACCGGGCTGGGACGGACAACAGTCAGCCAGGCGCTGAACGGCAAAATGGTGCCCACCGAGGCCACGCTGGTGGCCTTGGCGAAGGCGTTAAGTACGGATGTGGGCCCGCTGCTGGCCCTGCGTGAAGCCGCATGGCGCCAGCCGGATGTCTCACCGGCAAGAGTTGTGCGCAGGCCGGTGCGGCCGAAGGCGGAGCCGTCCTTTGAGGAGCGGTACCTCAACTACGTGGCAGAGCGGCATTCCCAGCTGACCGTCGTAGGGCTGGACCTGAGCCGACCGGAACGCGCGCGTTGGCCACTCGACGCCGCCTACTTGAGCCTGGAACTGGCGGAGCGGCCGGAAAGCTGGCCAGGAGGTGAGGAAGCGGACCGGCCATCCGTCGTAGTGAAGCGTGCCGAGCACGCGTTGGCCAACTGCCGACGGGTTCTTCTGCGAGGGCTCGCCGGCAGCGGAAAGACAACACTGCTGCAGTGGCTGGCCGTCGCCACGGCACGCGATGAACTACCGGAGGAACTGGCGGACTGGAGGGGGCAGATTCCGTTCGTCCTGCCGCTGCGCACGCTGGTGCGGCGCGGTCCCCTTCCAGAGCCACATGACTTCCTGTCCTCGGTCGGCACCCCCCTGGCCGCCTCACAACCTGAAGGCTGGGCCGATGCTGCACTCGCCAGGGGTGAGGCACTCGTCCTGGTCGACGGCATCGACGAGGTTCCTCAAGAGCACCGGGGTACCACGCGGGACTGGCTCGAGCGGCTTTTGGCGGCCTACAGGGACGCACGCTTCGTGGTCACCACGCGCCCGTCCGCTGTGCCGGAAGGCTGGCTGGCTTCATCGCGCTTCACCGAATTGTCGGTACGCCCCATGAGCGCTGTCGACACCGGTGTGTTCGTTGGCCGGTGGCATACCGCCGCCCGGCACGGTTCGGCGACCGAGGCCGAACGGTCACAGCTGCGTGAGCTCGAAGCAGCGCTCCAGGTCACCGTGCGTGCTCAACGTGACCTGGCGCAGCTGTCCAGCACACCCCTGATGTGTGCACTGATTTGTGCGCTACACCGGGACCGCCGCGGTCATCTGCCCCACAGCCGCATGGAACTCTACGAGGCAGCTCTGTCGATGCTGCTCGTGCGCCGTGATCTTGAGCGCAGCATCGATGTCCCGGAAGGTATTCAGCTCACCGAACACCAGAGCGTCCAGCTGCTGCAGCGTCTGGCCTACTGGCTGATCCGCAACCGCCAGACCGAGATGGACCGATCTACCGCGCTGGCCCTAGTCGGCGATGCACTACCAGCTATGCAGGCCGTGGCCGAGCAGGGCACTGCCGACCAGGTCCTGGCGCACTTGGTCGGCCGCAGCGGACTCCTACGCCAGCCCACTGCGGACACCATCGACTTCGTCCACCGCACTTTCCAGGACTACCTCGGGGCCAAAGCCGCCATCGAAACCCACGACTTCCCCCTGCTGGTCAACAACGCCCACGACGACCAGTGGGAAGACGTCACACGCATGGCCGTTGCCCACGCCCGGCCAGTTGAGAGCGCTGATCTGCTCCGCCGACTCGTCGCACGCGGTGACGCCGAGGACGAGCACAGGAGCAGACTCCACCTCCTAGCGGCCGCCAGCCTGCAATACGCCACCGAAATCGAACCCGACGCCCGCAGACTGGTCGAGCAGCGTGCACGTGCTCTGATGCCTCCCCGCTCCCAGGAAGAAGCCGCGGAGCTTGCCGCGCTGGGGCCGGGCATCCTGGATCTGCTGCCAGGTCCCGAAGGCCTGGAAGACGATGAAGTGGACCCCGTCATCGAAACTGCGGCCGCAATCGGCGGCGACCAGGCCTACGCCTTCGTCCGCCGCTTCGTACAGTCCCTGCCACCTGACTCAGCCCCCTTCGCAGTGTTCCAAGGCTGGAAGCACTTCGGCGCTGACCAATACGCCCATGACATCCTGCTCCCCTTTCGGGGCCGAGGCCGCCAGTTTCTGGAGGTACACACTCGCGATCAGTGCGACGCACTGAGGCTCCTCAAACCCATCACCGACATCCATTTTCAAGGAGAATTTACAGAAGATCAGATCTTCGAGCACCTCTCACCCGAGCACACCCACACGCTACGCATCTCCTCAGGCCGTTTGCTCAGGGATCTGAAATTCATTCGTAAACTCCCCGCCTTGAAAACACTCGAACTATCCGAGTGCACCCAACTAGCGCACCTTGAAGATCTCGCAGGGACTCCTCTCACCAGCTTGAGCCTTACTAACCAACCAAGCGAATTCTCCTTCGACGCACTAGATTCCTTGCCGGAGCTCACCAGTCTCTCTTTCTATACACACCTACCGTCAGAGAGCCTTGCGGACGTGCCGGCACCGGAAGGCCTGACCTCCTTGAATGTGGGCTGGACTGACGCTTCTCTGAGTGGCATCTCAAGGTGGCAACAACTGCAAGAACTGGCAATATCTGACGGACTGGATAACGCAGCATGGCAAGAAATTGCGACGCTCCCCCACCTGACGGAGCTGCTCATTTCTGGCTACGACCTTAAGCACGCCGTATCCCTACCAAGTGTTACCTATCTCCGACTTATATCCCCGTCAGACCCACAACTAGACTTGGTCCCGGACCTATTCCCCAACCTCCAGCGCTTCTTCATCAACTGCCAAGCAGTGCAGCCAGGCACCACTGACATCACCCCTCTGAGCCAGATCAAGGGCCTTCAGGTCTCCGTCAGCTACGCAAGCAGCGTCACCGGCCTCGAACGATTCCCCCCAGAGGCAGTGCGGCTGTACCCGCGCCCACGGACAGCGAGCATCTGAGCGGCACTCAGCCCAAGTCCCACACCTGACCCGACCTCAATGCCCATGCCGCCGCGGCCAGAACAAACGTCCCTTGCACTCCACTACCTCTAGATAATGGACATCACCGGCGAACGCGGAGTCGAGGCCGTCTGCTTCGCCGACACCCGCGGCTCCCAGGTCGAGATCGTGCAGAACATCGGTCGGGCCCTCCGGCTCAACTGCGACGGCTCCACGAAGGTCGCCAGGATCATCGTGCCGGTCTTCCTGGAGCCCGGCGAGGACCCCACCGACATGGTCGCCAGCGCCAGCTTCAAGCCGCTCGTGGCGGTCCTCCAGGGCCTGCGCAGCCACGATGAGCGCCTGGTCGAGCAGCTCGCCTCCCGCGCGCTCACCCACGGCAAGCGCAAGGTCCACGTTCAGCGCGATGAGGACGGGCGGATCGTCGGGGCAAGCGGCGAGGGCGAGGACCAGGAGCAGGACGACACCGACGCCGCTGCCGAATCCGCGTTGCTCCATTTCTCCTCTCCCCGGGACGCGGCGACCATCGCGGCGTTCCTGCGCACCCGGGTCTACAGGCCGGAGTCCCTGGCCTGGCTGCAGGGCTACCAAGCCCTGCTGCGCTGGCGCAGGGAAAACGGGATCACTGACCTGTACTCCGTCCCGTACGACACCGAGACAACGGTGGGCGTCACCAAGGACTTCCCCCTGGGGCGGTGGGTGCACCAGCAGCGCAAGGCGCTGCGCGCAGATGAACTCGATCCTCACCGCAAGGAGCTGCTGGACGCGCCCGAGGCTGGCATGGTGTGGGAGCCGGGCGAGGAAGCGTGGGAGGCCAAGCTCGCCGCGTTGCGCTCCTACCGGCGGGCCACCGGGCATCTCGCACCCCGCCAGGACGCCGTGTGGACCGACCCCGCCGACGGCGTTCCCGTGCCGATCGGGCAGCACATGGCCAACCTCCGGCGCAAGGGCGCGAAAAACGGCCTGGGCAAGGACCTGAAGCGGGCCGCCGCGCGCGCGGCGCAGCTGACCGAGATCGACCCGGACTGGAACTGCCCATGGCCCCTGGACTGGCAACGCCACTACCGCGTCCTGGCCCACCTGGTCGACGCCGACGGCCAGCTGCCCGACATCGCACCCGGCGTGCTGATGGACGGCGACGACATCGGCAAGTGGCTCCACCAGCAGGCCCAGCCGGCCATCTGGGCGCGGCTCCTGCCCGAGCAGCAGGAGCGGCTGACCCAGCTGGGCATCACGCCCGTGGAGGCGCCGTCTCCCGCCTCGGCCGCCAAGGGCGCGGCCAAGGGACAGGGCAAGGCGCAGCAGGCGTTCCAGCGGGGTCTGACGGCGCTCACGCAGTGGGTGGAACGCGAAGGCGCGGACCGGCCCGTGCCGAGGGGACACAGCGAAGAGATCGCGGTCGACGGCGAGGCGGAGCCGGTGACTGTGAAACTGGGTGTGTGGGTCTCGAACACCAAATCGAGGCGCGACAAGCTCGCCCAGGACCAGCTGGCCGCACTGCGGGAGCTCGGCATGCAGTGGGCGTGAACACGTCGGCTGATCGTCAAAGCACGGTCCTGATCCCTGGTACAGGGTGAGGGCCTGCGCTCGTCCAGTCAATGCCGGGTGCGAGATTTCGCCTGCGGGTCCGTGGAGCATTTGCGGGCCCGCAGATTGCTTCTGAGCCTCACGAGAAAATATTTCAGCTGGCGTGTCACGTTCGCCAACTTCCCCTGCACATAAGCCCGTACAACAAGCGATCTGCTTCGCAGCTCATTCGCGCGACTTGAAGAAGTTGCCGGGGATCGGGGGCAGACCACGACGAGGGGGCTTATGGCCATGGGTGTGGATGCAGAGATCGTCGAGACCATCGACGCGGTGCTGGGCGGGGGAGGTACGGCGCGAATCGAGCAGGACGCCGCGCGAATCGAGGAGTTGGCCTGCGGTGGGTTCGAGGGGCTGGCCTACGAGGTGTTCGAGATCGAGCTGTACCGGGAGGCCGAGCCGATCCTGCTCGGCATGCTCCGCAAGGGCACGCTGGCCCGGCTCGCTCTGAAGCAGTGCAAGAGCCGCGGCTGGAAATTCTTCGTCCACGAGGACGACATGCGCCTGCTGCGCGGCAGCAGGCGCGAGCGGGACATCATCATGGTCGACGTGCTCGCCGAGGCGATGCGCAAGTTCCGCCGCGACCTGCAGAACGGGCGGGGCTGGACGGCGGACCACAAGGGACCGCGCGGCGCCTGCAGCCTGATGACGTACTTCATCGGCCAGTGCGTATGGGTGTTCTGGCGGGCGTACGTGAGGTGGGCCCAGGAGCGGGTGGACTGGGCGCGGCTGCACGCCGTATACGACTTCACGGAGGACGCCGCGAACGAGGCCGGGATCGGCGGGCTGCTCCAGTCCACCAGCTACGAGATGGATTCGGAGGTGCTCGGCACCGACTTCGAGGACATCCTCGATGAGCAGGCGCCGGAGACGCAGGCGGTCGTGCGGCTGACGGTCATGGGTTTCCCGGACACCGAGATCGCCGAGCGGCTGAACCTCACCAACGTGACCGTCCGCCAGCGTAGGTCGCGGTTCCGCACGGTCTTGTACCAGGCGGCCCGCGAGCGCCGGATCTGGATCCCGGAGGAGCTGCACACGAAGGCCGTCTCCCGCGGGCACCAGCAGCGGGGTGCGGTGTGAGCGTGCAGAACCTCCTGATCCTTCTTCTGGCTCTGGTTGCCCTCGCGGCCGTCTCCGCCGTCGCAGGTCTAATCGGCTACAGCGTCTCCCGCGAGGGGGCTCGTCGGTCTCCACAGCCATCGGTCGCGGCGGCTTTGTGTTCTTCAGCGTCATGACGCTGTTCATCGCGCTGCTGGCCGTGCTGGTCCCGGCCGTGACGTGAGGCAGGGGTGCATCGGGCCGACCGGACCCCCGGCCGGCCCGGGGCCCCACCACACAGTCCGACCGGCGCGTCCATGTGGTCGACGGAGCTCGGGGGGCTGCTCGATCTCGGTGAAGCGGACCTCTTCCAGGCTGCCAGGACGGCGGCCACCGTCCTGGAAGTACACCGCACTAAATCGAGGCGGGACAAGCTCAGCCAGGAGCAGCGGGGAGCGCCGTGGTCATGCGCACCTCCTGTACGGTATAGGTACGCGAGGAGCACGCCTCACGTACGCTTCAAGGGTTCCAGTGCTCGGCAGGGGCGAGGTGGTCTCGGTGTGTGTATCCATCGCGAAGACGCCCGCCGGGACGGCGAACACGAGACCGTAGTGGAGTGACCCACCATCCCGGCCTCCTGCGAACAGCTCCCCTGCAGGGAGAGATGACCTCGTCGCTGATCGGGCGCATCGCGAGCCGCTACGGGATGCAAGCAAAGGTGCTGCGGGCCTGCTGGAAGTGGCGCAACTACCCGCCCGGCCACGAGGGCGGCGGCGCACGGGCCGACGCCGAGGTGCTGCTGAACGCTGCCGGACGCCGGCTCCTGGCAGACATGTGCGGCGTCGAGGAAGAGGTGCTGGCGCAGGCGTTGCCGTCCTGGGCAGAAGGGGACGCCAAGCTGCCCGCCGAAGATGGCGATCCGGTGGGGCTGTGGCGGATCGGTGGCGCGCTGGCCGGTCCGGTGGCGTTCGGTTGCCAGCTGTGCACGGCCCGGCGCACGGGGACGGCCGTGCGGACTATGCGGTACACGCCGCGGTGACAGCGGGCGTGTGTGCGGCATGGACGGTGGCTGCTGGACGCGGACGCCAACCAGCCGCTGGAGCACCTCGACCTGCGTGGCCTGCCGGAGGTGGTGGCGGCGCAGCGGCGGTGGGCGGCGGTGGCGCGGCGGGCGGTACGGGCCGGAGTCGAGCCGGAGCGGGTGTTCGCGCTGGCGCAGGCGGTGGTGGCCCGGTGGTGGGAGCAGGCTTACGGCTGGGAGCGGGAGACGATCTGGCCGCGTCGCCTGCACCTGGTCGCGGGCGGGGATGCAGGCGGTGATCTGGAGCGGTGGCGGATCGTGGGGCGCGACGCGGTCGTCTTCCCGGAGGTGGTGGCGGTAGCAGAGACGCTGCTGGACCCGGCCATGGCCGAGCTGGTGTGGGTGGACAGCGGTGCCGGGCGGCCGCGGGCGCTGCCCATGGACGGGCTGTTCTGCCGCAGGCTCGGTGAGCGCGTGGGCAGGCCGTGGCTGGGGCCGTTGGCCGCGGCGGACCACGGCGGGCCGCTTCTTGCATGGATGGGCAGTGTCATCCGTCTTCGCCGCGGCACCGACGGGCCGCCCGGGTACGACAACGACCCGTGGTGGCTGCGCCAGGAACACCAGGCCGCAACCATGGCCGGCCAGCTGCGGGTGCTGGGCAAGGAGAAGAAGGCGCCCGGTTCGGGGACGATGTGGCGGGCTGCGGTGCCCGCAGAGCAGCGCAGGCTCATCACCAGCACGATCGACAGCGCCGAGGAGCAGCTGCTGCAGCTGCGCGGGGTGCAGACCGGCCCGACCGCCGATGTCGCCCGGCGGCTGCTGCGCGGGCTCGGTCACAGCGCCGGCCTGATCGGAAACGCCTGGAAGCGGACCGCGGTGGCGGCGGTGAACGGCGGGGTGCCGCTTGAGGAGGTGGCCCGGTGGGTGGACCTGCCCGTCGAGGTGCTCCGGAAAATGCTGACCGCGGACAGGCAGGAAGACGACCGCTGAGAGCGATACGCCGGGGAGAAGTCGGCTGTTAGCTGATACGGCACTCGTTCGTGGCAGGAACACTGAAAACAGCGGTCCGGGCGGGCGGAAGCAGTTTGGCTGGCGCGGGTGAACAGCACAGGAGCGGCCCGGCCCAAGAGCCGGGCAGGGCGAGCGGTCGTCGACCAGGGCGGATTCGAGGCGGTGTTCCTCGACCCGGTGGGGCAGGCGGTGCAGCAGCGGTGGGCGGATGCCGCCATGACCGTGGCGTTCGAGGACCTGGCGCCGGTGTCGGCGTTCCCGGTGGTGCCGGGGCGGCGCTGGGGGCCGGGCCTGTGGTGGTCGGCGACCACCGGGCGGCACGTGGCCTCCGGGTCGAACGCGATGCGCACCCAGCTGATGGTTTTGGACCGCGACCCCGACGTGACGGGGCTGGCAGGGCGGCCGGTACGGCTGCTGTGGCGTAATCCCCGCGGGCAGGTGCGTTCCTGGGTGCCGCAGCTCTTCGCCCGCCGTGCCGACGGCACCGCGCTGCTCGCCGACTGCCCCGGCCACCCGGAAGCGGGCGGCGAACGCGCGGTGAAGGCCGCCGAGGCGGTGGCGCAGGCATGCGCGGATGTCGGCTGGACCTACCGGCGCATCCCGCCGCTCGACGACGTCCTGGCCGCCAACCTCAAATGGCTGGCCGGCTACCGCCATCCCCGCAACGCCGGCCGCCCGGGGCTGCTGGCGGCGGTTGTCGAGGCGTTCACGCGGCCGCGGCCGCTGCTCGAGGGCACCGAAGCGGTCGGCGACCCGATCGAAGTCTTTCCCTGCGTCTTCCACGCTCTGTGGCACGGCCGGTTGACGGTTGATCTCGACACGCCACTGCACGAACGCATCCTCGTCGGCCCGCAGGGCTGGAGCGACCCGAGCAAGAAGGAAGGTGCCCGGTGAGCGCGCGGCGCAACGCCAGGCCGGCCGTGAAGGTCGGTGCTCACGTCCGCTTCCGTGGCGTGAAGTGGCAAGTGGTCGCCCTTTCGGGGCAGGACATCCATCTCCTCGGCCCGGACGGCGGTGGTGAGGTCGTGCTCGCCGCGGCGCGTGAGAGGGCGCTGGCCTGGCAGCGGCACGTGCGGGAAGTCGAATGCGGGCTCACCGGCGGGCCCGGCAGCGAAGGAGTGGTCCGGGAGCAGTACGACTCGCAGCGGCACACGCTGGCCGAACGCGAGCAGGCCAAAGCAGCAGAGCTGACCGCGCTCGGCTTCGGCAGGGTCTCGCGCACCACGGTGCAGCGCATGCGCCTGGCCTACCGCAAACAAGGCCTGTGGGGGCTCCTCGACCACCGCACCACCCGTGCTTCCAGCCCCACCGGGCGGGCTGACGAGCGGGTCGTCGCCGCCGTTCGCGAAGCGCTGCGCCGCCGCCGCGGCCGCTCCAAGGGCACCATCAACGGCCTCTTCCCGCTCATCCACCAGATCCTGGAAGACCGGCACGGCCCCGGTACGGTACCCGCGCCGTCCCAGGCCACGCTCTACCGGCTCGTCGCCAACCTCGCCCGACCTGGCGAACTGCCCACCGGACCCGTCCGGCAAGTACCGGCGAGCGTCGACGGGCGGGCCTTCACCCCCGCCACAGCGCTACGGCCCGGCGAGCAGGTCCAGGTCGACACCACCCGTCTGGACGTCCTCGCTCTCTTCGACGACGGGCGCCTGGCCCGCCCCGAACTCACCATCGCCGTCGACGTCGCCACCCGCGCCATCCTCGCTGCCGTGCTGTGCCCGAGCGCGACCAAGGCCGTCGACGCCGCCCTGCTGCTCGCGGAGATGGCCGTCCCCCACCCCGCCCGGCCCACCTGGCCCGACATCCTGCGCATAGACCGCGCCCCCGCGCTCCCCCACCAGCGGTTGGCCGCACTGGATGAGCGTCTGGCCGGCGCGGCGGGCCGGCCCGTCGCCCTGCCCGAGACGATCGTCGTCGACCGCGGCAAAATCTTCGTCTCCACCGCATTCACCGCCGCCTGCGAACACCTCGGCATCAGCGTCCAGCCCGCCCCGCCCCACGCCCCTACCGCCAAAGGCATCGTCGAGCGGACCTTCGGCACCATCAACGCGCTGTTCTGCCAGCACCTGCCCGGCTACACCGGCTCCGACGTCACCCGCCGCGGCCCCGACACCGAAAAAGACGCCTGCTACAGCGTCCCCCAGCTCCAGGACCTCCTCGATGAGTGGCTGGTGCACTACCACCACCGGCCCCACGAAGGCCTGCGCCACCCGCTGATGCCCCGCAAAGCGCTCACACCGAACCAGATGTGGGCCGCGCTCGTCGCCGTCGCCGGACACGTCCCCGTCCCTCTCACCGGCCACGACTACCTCGAACTGCTGCCCGTGCGCTGGCAGGCCATCACCCCCGCCGGCATCACCATCCACCACCGCACCTACGACCACGATCTCCTCGCCCCCTACCGCGGCCAGGCCTCCCCCGTGGCCGGCCGGGGCGGGAAGTGGGAGATCCACTACAACCCCCATGACGTCCGCCAGATCTGGCTGCGCCTGCCCGACGGACAGCTGACCGAAATCCCGTGGATCCACCGCAACCACGTCCACCAGCCGTTCAACGACCACACCTGGCAGCACATCCGCACCCACGCCCAGCACAGCAACCACGAAGACCCCCAGCAACACGAAGCCGACCTGGCCGACGCCCTCGACCAGCTCATGCGCCGCGTCCACACCGGCCACGCCACCACCGCCGAACAAGCCCTCCTCGCCCGCGCCACCACAACGCCGGTCCCCGCCGCACGGCCCCCGCGCCCCGACACCGGCCCCACCATCGGCGAGCCGGCGCAGCACGACGGCGACGACAACATCGACGACCTCGACGACGACACCTGCCCCGCCGCGGCCACCGGATTCGGGCTCTACGACGCACACAAGGAAGCCGACAAGTGGTGAACACCCGCCCCGAGCCCGCAGCGCACCAACCGCCCAGCGCGCCCGCCGACACGGGAAGCGGCAACACGGCCGAACCTTCCTGGCCCCTGACCACCTGGCAGGGCTGGCACCGCTTCGCCACCACCGACCCGCCCGAACTGCCCCAGCCCGGCGACCCACCCCGCAGCACCGACGAACGTCTCGCCTACCACTCCGCGTTCGTCACCATCCGCACCCCCGCCATCAGCGCCCTCGCCACCCAGGTCCGCACCCTGATGATCCTCGGCCGCCACCAGCACACCACCGCACGACCCTCCCTCATCGTCACCGGACCCGCCGCAGCCGGGAAAACCACAGCCCTGCTCAACGTCGGCCGCGCCTGCCACCTCGCCCACCTGCGCAAAAACCCCGCACCGCCCGGATCAGCCCACAGTGCGGCACCCGTCGCCTACGTCCTCGTCCCGCCCGGCGCCACCGCGAAACCCTCATCACCGAATTCGCCCGCTACCTCGGCATCCCCGTCACCACCCGCATGACCCAGACCCAGATCACCGACGCCGTCTGCCACACCTACACCGCCGCCGGCGTCCAACTCGTCCTCATCGACGAAATCCACCGCCTCAACCCCCGCACCACCACCGGCGCCCAAACCGCCGACCTGCTCAAAGACCTCACCGAACGCCTCCCCGCCACCTTCGTCTACGCCGGCATCAACGTCACCGACACCCCCCTGTTCACCGGCACCCGCGGCGCCCAACTCGCCAGCCGCGCCACCCTCGTCGACTGCGGCCCCCTCCCCGCCCGGCACGGCACCCGTGAACCCTTCCGCGAAGTCATCACCGACATCGAAAACGCCCTCGACCTCCACCAACACAAACCCTGAACCGTTCCCCGCCACGCCCCCTACCTCCACCAACGCACCGCCGGCCGCATCGGATCCCTCACCCGACTCATCCGCCAAGCCGCCATCACCGCCATCCACGACGGCACCGAACGCATCACCAAAGCGGCTATGGACGCCGTAACCCTCGACCACCTCGCCGAAACCCACCACCGCCCCATCCGACCGCGCTAACCCCACCCACCAACCAGGCAAAACCCTCCTTGAACCGTTCCGGGTTCGGTAGGGACTCGATCGTTTGAGAGGATCGAGTCATGGCACGTCCTTCCCCCTACCCGCTTGAGCTGCGCCGTCGTGCG
>NZ_JBEZWE010000032.1:0-20357 GCF_040637405.1 Streptomyces sp. NPDC029526 | reverse complement strand
CACCTCGACGGCGCTGCGCAGGGGGCCCTTGCCCTCGGCGATCTTGCGGCCTCCGTCGAGTGCGCCCTCCCCCCTCCCCCTCCCCCCTCCTCCACCCACCCCGCCCCCAACTCGCCGCCCTTCTCCCGCTGGCGGCCCTCCGCACTCGGTCTGCGGCTCTCGGTCCCCGGCTCTCGGCCCTTGGCTCTCGGCCGTCTCGGTTCCGCCCGTCGGCCTCCGGTCGGCTCGGTTCCGGACTCTCGGCCCCCGGCCGTCTCTCAGCACGGGGCGCACTTCCCTTGCTGACGGCAGTCCCGAGGGGGAGTTCAACTCCGCAACCTGTGACCCCAGCCGGTCACCGCGCCTCCCCGTCACGCTTCCCCGTGCCCTGCCCCGCCCGTACAGGTGGCGGCCGAGGCGGGGAACGCTGGGCGACTTCGCACGGCGGCGGCGGACTCGGCGCAGCGGTGGCCGATGCCGGCTCCGTGGTGGGGGAGACGGCGTCAGCCACGAGGCCCCGGCAGCCTTCAGCTCCCGTCGGTACCGCTACCGTTCCTGCCCTCGACCCGGGCCTCTCCCTTCTCCCTTCCGTACAACTCCCCGTACGACGGCCACGCTCCGCCCGGGCCGTCCACGGACTCGGCCAGGTGGACGGCTCGCACGATGGCGCGGGTGACCGTGTCCGCGCCCGCCGCCAGGAGGTCGTTGAGCGCCAGGGGGTTGGCGGGGTCGAGCCGGCGTGCACCCGTGGCCAGGGTGAACACCGTGTCGCCGTCGCTGAGCAGGTGGACCGGCCGCACTGCGCGGGCGATGCCGTCGTGGGACGTGCCGGCCAGCTTCTGGGCCTGCGCCTTGGTCAGGGCCGCGTCGGTGGCCACGACGGCCAGCGTCGTGTTGAGCGGCGGAGGAGCGCTGCGCTCGGCCAGCTCCTCGAGCCGCCGGAGTGCGGCGCGGTGGACCTCGGCGTCCGGGTAGCGCACCCGCCCGGCGAACAACTCCCCGTACAGCACCCCCGTTTCCGGATCGACCACCGACCCCGCCGCGTTGGCGACCACCAGTGCCGCGACGGTGACACCGGACTCCAGGACCGTCGAGGCGGTACCGATCCCACCCTTCAGCTGCCCGACCACCGCTCCCGTACCCGCGCCCACACACCCCTGCGGAACCGGGGCCCCGGGCTCGGTCGCGGAAGCGGCCTCGACCGCGGCGCGTCCCGTGGCCGCGTCCGGGCGGGCCCGGAAGTCGCCGCCCCGGCCCAGGTCGAACACGCACGCCGCCGGCACGACCGGAACGACATGCGCGGGGTCGGGTCCCACGCGCACCCCGCGTCCGCGTTCCTCCAGCCAGGCCATCACCCCGGACGCCGCGTCGAGCCCGTAGGCACTGCCACCGGTCAGGACGACGGCCTGCACCTTCTGTACGAGGTTGCGCGGGTCGAGGGCGTCGGTCTCCTTGGTTCCGGGACCACCACCGCGCACGTCCACGGCGGCCACCGCCCCGTCCTCCGGTGCGAGGACGACCGTGGCCCCGGTGAGTGCGCCGTCGCCGGTGTGCGTGGCGTGCCCGACGCGCAGGCCGGTCACATCCGTCAGAGCGTCAACTGTCATGGCGCCAGTCTGGAGCAGCGGCCCCGCCCGGCCATGCGGCTCACCCGCACCGCGCGTCGATCACCCGCACTGCACGTCGTTCACCCGCACCGAGCGTCGATCACCCGCATCTCGGGCGGGCTCAGCCGTATCTCTCGGCGGTTCACCACGTTCCGGTGCCGGCTTCGACCCGGAGCCGCCCTGCGTGTCGTCTCTGCTGCACCGCGGCAGTACGTGCCGGCTCCGGCCACCGGCGTCCACTTGGCTGGGTCCTGCCCGGCCCGGTGGACGCGGGGGCGGGGTCTGGGCGACGAAGGCGGGGCCACGTCCGGGCGGTGACGGAGCGGCTGAGTGCAGCAGGGTGGGTGCGGACGACCGCGGTCGTACCCTGGACGTATGAGCACTACCCCTACCCCCGACGCCGAACCGAGCGAGTCGAAGCCCGCGCTGGTCTTCGACGACCCGTTGGACCAGCAGTCCTCCGACGACACGGACCGCGGGTGGGGAGAGCGGCCGTCCGGTGACAGTGCGGCGGACCTGAAGCGGTTCCTCGACGAGAAGCCGCCCCACCACATCTGACCCGTTCCCACGCCTCCGGCGCGCCTTGCGACGCGTGTGCTCAGCGTTCGCCGGAGCCGGAGCCGGAGCCGGAGCCGGAGCCGGAGCCGGAGCCGGGGGCCGAGCCCGAGCCGGGGGCCGAGCCTCGCTGTGACACCAGAGCGTCGCGGATCTCCTTCAGGACCTCCAGCTCGGAGACCTCGAGCACTTCCTGTGTGCCCTCCTTGGCCTTCCTGCGGGCCTCGACGCGGGCCAGGTACTTGGCCATGGGCAGCACCATCAGGAAGTAGACCACCGCCGCCGTGATCACGAACTGCAACGTGGCCCCGAGGACCGAGCCCCACAGGATCCTGACACCCGTCGCGGCGTCGCCGCTCCCCTCGCAGGGACCCTTCAGGCACGAGCTGTAGCTGTCGAGGTTCTGTGTGCCGAACGCTCCGACGAGCGGGTTGATGACACCTTTCACGACCGCGTTGACGATGTTCGTGAAGGCGGCACCGATCACCACGGCCACGGCCAGGTCGACGACGTTGCCGCGCATCAGGAAGGCCTTGAAGCCCTGCCAGATGCTGGTGTCCTTCTGCTCGCTCAACTCGGTGCCTCTTCTCGCGTACGCGGTGGGAACAAAACGCTCCGCAACCTACGTCAACGCCGTGTCGGCCTGTCCAATCGGGTCGCTCGTACGAGGGATGCGAAACGGACGCGATGCTCGAAAAGGCACTGTTCAGCACAGGGCCACCGCCAGCCGTGCGGTGGCGCTCGCGCCGACGAGTTCGGCTGCCGTGGCACGCGGCACCGACAGCACCACGAGTGCCCCGCCGTGCATCCCGTCGCCCACCACGGCCTCGTCGGCGGGGGTGGGCCCGCCCGTCCTGGCGCCCGCGTCGCCGGCGTCGTCCGGGGGGCCGGGTACGTCCGTGACGCGCGCCCCGCGTGCCACCACACGGGCCGCGCCGCCGGTCGCGCCGCCGGTCGCGCGTTCGTCGGCCGCGATCACGTCGACCCGGTCGCCCGGCCGCAGCAGACGTACCGTCGCGGCGTCGGCGATCCGCACGGGCGCCGTCACGTACGTCGCCGCGCCGCGTTTGCGCACGGTGTCCCGGGCCTTCGCCGCGGCGGCCGGGCGTGCGGTGCCCGAGGCGTCGGAGTGCCCCCGGGAGCGGTCGGCCTCCCGCGGCCCGGCGGCCACGAGTGCGGCGGCCGTGACCGCGAGACCCGCCGCCACGGCCCTCCTCCGGTGCGCGGTCAGCCTGCCCGCGTTGAGCACCCCGGCTCGTACACGCACCGGGGCGAAGTGCGGCACCTCGCACGTCGGCGGTACCTCGGCCTCGGCCGGCCTGTTGAGGCCGCGGGTATGCCGGACGGGGGCGCCCGCACGTGGAGGCGGTGACGCGGGAACGGCAGAGGGGCCGAAGGGCCCGGCCGAAGCAGCAGGAGAAGCGGGAGCGGCAGGAGGGGCAGGAGCGGTAGGAGGGGCAGCCGGAAGAGGGCGTGGTGGGGACGGGGGCGGGCCGGAAGGAGGGTAGGGGCCGGCGGGGGAGGAAGTGGCGAACAGGGATGGGGACGGGGACGGGGGACGACGGTTCGGCACGGACGACCACACGGACGACGACACGGGACCACCACCTGTGACGAGGGATCGGCTGGCTTGCGATCCCCACGATGGCGTCTGTCGCCGCGGCTTGCCGGGGCCTGTGGACGTGCAGGGGCCCTGTGGAAAAGTCCGTCACCCGAAGGAGAGCCTCCGCCCCGCACAGACCCCCACCGCGCCGAGGCGCACCACCCCGCGTCAAGGCACACCACCCCGAGCCGAGGCGCACCACTCCGCGTGTTAGGGCCCCCGCATCCCGCCCTACGGCAGAGCGATCCCGGGGTCCATCCCGCCGAGCGCGGACGCGCAGAGGCACTCGCGCTCCTCGTCCGCCGCCGGGAGTGCTGCCACGGTGTCGAAGAGCACGCCCCGCAACCGGTCCACGTTGGCCGCGAACACCCGAAGGACCTCGTCGTGGGAGACGCCCTCACCCGTCTCGGCGCCGGCGTCGAGGTCGGTGACGAGGGCCAGGGAGGTGTAGCAGAGCTCCAGCTCGCGGGCGAGGGCCGCCTCGGGATGACCGGTCATGCCCACCACGGACCAGCCCTGCGCCTGGTGCCACAGCGACTCCGCGCGGGTGGAGAAGCGCGGCCCCTCCACGACCACCAGTGTTCCGCCGTCGACCGGGGCCCAGTCCCGCCCGTGGGCCGACTTCAGGGCGGCGGCCCGGCCGGTGGGGCAGTAGGGGTCGGCCAGCGACACGTGCACCACGTTCGGGACGGAGCCGTCGGGGAGCGGAAACCCGTCGAAATAGCTGCCCGCGCGGGACTTCGTCCGGTCGACGAGCTGGTCCGGGACCAGCAGCGTGCCCGGTCCGTACTCGGGGCGCAGGCCGCCCACCGCGCAGGGGCCAAGCACCTGCCGCACCCCCACGGAGCGCAGCGCCCACAGGTTGGCCCGGTAGTTGATGCGGTGGGGCGGCAGGTGGTGCCCGCGTCCGTGGCGGGGGAGGAACGCGACCCGTCGGCCGGCGACCTCACCGAGGAAGAGGGAGTCGCTGGGCGCCCCGTAGGGGGTGTCGACCTCGATCTCGGTCACGTCGTCGAGGAAGGAGTAGAAACCGGAGCCGCCGATCACGCCGATGTCTGCCGTCGCGGTCGGCGCGGTGGCCGGCCGAGGAGCGTTCGCCTTGTTCGCCATGGTCCGCACCCTAACGGCCCACCGGCCCTCCGAACCGGCCCTCCGGACCGGCCGCCCCAACCGCCCTCCGAACCAACCTCCCGGACCGGCCCTCCGAACCATGCCCGAACCAGCGGCACCGCCCGCGAGCAACCCACGGCCCCGACCTTGACCTCGACCAGCCCCGAGCCGATGCCCGCCCCCCGGACACCAGGCGCCACCACGCCACCCCACCGACCCCCCAACGCCAAAACCCCGCCGCCCAGGGGCGACGGGGTCAGTGGCAGGTGAGCCGGAGCGGGCGCTACGCGGCGGTCGTGCTCGTCGAGCTGCCGGAGCCGGACGACGAGCTCGCGCCCGAGCCGGACGTCGCGGAGGACGAGGACGACGAAGACGACGAGGAGGAAGACGACGAGGACGAGTCGGACGACGACGACTTCGACGCCGGCGAGCTGCTCGACGAGGAGCCGCGGCTGTCGTTGCGGTAGAAGCCGGAGCCCTTGAAGACGATGCCCACCGCAGAGAACACCTTCTTCAGGCGGCCCTGGCAGTTCGGGCACTCGGTGAGAGCGTCATCGGTGAACTTCTGCACCGCCTCGAGGCCCTCGCCGCACTCGGTGCACTGGTACTGGTAGGTCGGCACTGTCTTCCTCCTGGCACTCTCACTCGATGAGTGCTAACGACGGTCCATAGTGACGTATTCCGTGGGATCAGTCCACTGCGACGGGCGCGCGGTGACCCACGACACGTGCGACGGTGCGTCCGCGCGGGGCCGGGACCAGCCGTGACCGCAGGGCCACAAGGGTGATCAGGGCGAGCAGCGTGCCCCCCATCGGCACCAGGAACCCGGCGCCGTCCCACAGCCGGTCCTCCAGCTGACCGGCGACGGTCACCGCGGCGGCCTGGCCGAGGGCGACGGCACCGGTGAGCCAGGTGAAGGCCTCGGTGCGGGCGCCCGCCGGGACGAGATCGTCCACCAGGGTGTAACCGGTGATCAGGGAGGGTGCGATGGACATGCCGACCAGCAGGCCGAGCGCGGCCAGCAGCAGTGCCGAGTGGGCGGTCCACAGGGCGGACGCGGTCAGGGCGAGCGCCGTGTAGCCGATCAGGAGCCGGCGCTGGGGCGCGGTCTTCCAGGCGATGGCCCCGCAGGCGACGCCGGCGAGCATGTTGCCCGCGGCGAAGACGCCGTAGAGGACGCCGTTCAGGGCGGGCCGGTCGATGGACTCGGAGAACGCGGCCAGCGACACCTGCATGCCGCCGAACACGGAGCCGATGCCGACGAAGATCACGATCAGTACCCGCACGCCGGGCACGGTCAGCGCGGACGCGTGCTTCACCCGCGTGCGCCGGTCGGCGGCGACCGCCGGCTGGGTGCCCTTCTGCGCGGCGAACAGCAGGCCGCCGACCAGGGTGAGCGTCGCCTCGGCGAGCAGTCCGGCGGCCGGGTCGACGGTCGTGCACAGGGCGGTGGCCAGCAGGGGGCCGACGACGAAGGTGAACTCGTCGGTGACCGACTCGAAGGCCGCCGCCGTGTTCATCAGCGGGGAGTTCTTGAGCTTCACGCCCCACCGGGCCCGGACCATGGGCCCGACCTGCGGCACCGAGGCGCCCGTGGGCACCGCGGCGACGAACAGCGCCCACAGCGGGGCGTCGGCCAGGGCCAGCGCGGTCAGGGTCACCCCGGACAGGGCGTGCACCAGCACGCCGGGCACCAGGACGGCGCGCTGCCCGTGCCGGTCGGCGAGCCGTCCGCTGTAGGGGGCGAAGAGAGCCATCGACACGCCGGTGACGGCGGCGACGGCACCGGCCGCTCCGTAGGAGCCGGTGGTGTGCTGCACCAGCAGCACGATGGAGAGGGTGAGCATAGCGAACGGCTGGCGGGCCGCGAAACCGGGAACCAGGAAGGTCCAGGCACCGCGAGTGCGCAGCAGTTGGCCGTATCCCGGGCGGGAGGTGGCCGCCGACTTCTCCGACGAGGTGACCGTGGATGCCACGGCCCGTGCCTTTCTGCCGCCTGGTAGCGCAGGCCCGACAGGGGGCGCGCCGAGAGCTGTCCTCTTGCGCTGACTGCGGTAGATACCGGTGCCACAGCTCAGGGCGTGCCGGCCGCCATACGGTCGCGCCAGCTCTGCATCAGGCAGAGTTGGTTCGATCTGGGGTCTCGCCTGCATGGTACAGGCAGGCGGGGCCGCGATGCCTGTGAAACGGAGCACCACCAGGCCGTATGCCTGTGAATGGGGACCCGAAGGCGGGGGAGCGGGAAGCCCCCGGGACCGGGCGGCCGGGCAGTGTCCGCCGGGCCCCCACCCTCACGGCCCACACACTCACCCCGCACCCGCTCACGGGCCACACCCTCACGCCGCACCCGCTCACCGAGGCCCCGCGCGCACCCCTTTATGGCCTACCCCCTCAAGGCCCACCCCTTCCCACCCACGGCCGGGCAACCGCCGCTCCCCCTCACCCCCGCCACCGGCCACCCCGCCACCGGGGTCACCCCCCTCGCCCGACCACCCCCTCACCCCCTCACCCCGTCACCCCCTCACCCCCTCACCCCACCACCCGTGAACCGTCCGTCCCCAGCCAGCCGGCCAGCTTGCCGCCGCGGCCGATCGCGCGGAGCCGGCGTTCGGCGGCGTCGCGCACCGGGTCGGTGGCGACGACGAGGAGTTCGTCGCCACGCCGCAACACGGTCGCCGGCAGGGGTACGAACGACGTGCCGTCGCGGACGACCAGGGTGACGGCGGAACCGGCCGGCAGGCGCAGTTCCGCCACCTCGACGCCGTGCATCCGTGACCCCTCCGGGATCGTGAAGGACAGCAGGTGGCCGCGGAGCCGCTCCAGGGGTGCCGACTCGATGCCGAGGTCGGCGGCCTCCGGGCCGCTGCCCAGGCGCAGCCGGCCGGCCAGCCACGGCAGGGTCGGCCCCTGGACCAGGGTGTAGACGACGACCAGGACGAAGACGATGTTGAAGATGCGGCGGCTGCCGTCGACCTCCTGCACCATCGGGATCGTGGCCAGGATGATGGGCACCGCCCCGCGCAGTCCCGCCCACGACATCAGGGTCTGTTCCTGCCAGGGCACCCGGAAGGGCAGCAGGCACAGCACCACGCTCAGCGGCCGGGCCACCATCGTCAGGGCCAGCCCGATGAGCAGGGCGGGCACGATGTCGTCGCCCATCTCGTGCGGCGAGACGAGCAGGCCCAGCAGCACGAACATGCCGATCTGGGCGATCCAGCCGAGCCCTTCGGCGAAGCCGCGGGTGGCGGGCCAGTGCGGCAGGCCCGAGTTGCCCAGCACCATGGAGGCCAGGTAGACGGCGAGGAACCCGCTGCCGTGGGCGAGGGCACCGGTGGCGTAGGCGGCGACGGCGATGGCCATGACGGCGATCGGGTAGAGCCCGGACGCCGGGAGGGCGACGTGGCGCAGGCCCCAGGAGCCGAGCCAGCCCACCGCGAGCCCGATGGCGGCGCCGATGGCCAGCTCCAGCGCTATCTCGCCGATCAGGACGTACCAGTGCTCGACCGGCCCGGCCGTGGAGAAGGCGACGACGAGGATGACCACGGGGGCGTCGTTGAAGCCGGACTCGGCCTCCAGGGTGCCCGTCACGCGGCGGGGGAGGGGGATCCTGCGCAGCACCGAGAACACGGCCGCCGCGTCCGTCGAGGACACCACCGCCCCGATGATCAGCGCCTGCCGCCACTCCAGTCCGACCAGGAAGTGCGCGGCCGTCGCGGTGACCCCCACGCTCACCGCGACGCCCGCCAGCGCGAGCGCGGTGGCGGCGGGCAGCGCGGGTCTGCACTCCGACCACTTCGTGCTCAGGCCGCCCTCGGCCAGGATCACGACCAGGGCCGCGTACCCGATGACCTGCGTCAGTTCGGCGTTGTCGAACCGGATGCCGCCGAGGCCGTCCTGGCCCAGGGCGATGCCGATGCCCAGGTAGACGAGCAGACTGGGCAGGCCGCTGCGCGAGGAGATCCGGACCGCCGCGACGGCCACGAGCAGCACGAGCGAGCAGACGAGCAACAGCTGGTTGAGGTGGTGGACAGTCAGGGGCCGGTCCCTTCCGTGACGCGTGCGCACCGCGCGCGGGCTCGCCTGTGTCGCGCGCCGGGACCCGGCCCCGGTGCCACGGCACCATCACTTCGTTACTTTACCTAAGTCTTGACGCGTTCTTGACGCCGGTCACGGCAAGATCGAACGTCCGTCCGGGCTGGTTCCCGACCTTGCGTCAAGTGGCGCGGGGCCCTGCGCCTATCGTTGCTCCAGCGCTCAGTTAAAAGCACAGCCCGACCTGCCGCTCGCGTTAGGACAGCAAGGACAGCGATGCCCACCGACACCACCGCCTCCACGGGTCAGCAGGCCGGCACGCCCGGCCGGAAGAAGGGGCGCAAACTCCGCCTCATGGCGCTCGTGCTGGTGCTGGCACTGATCGGTGGTGTCGCCTACGCGGCGTACTGGTCCATCAGCACCGTGCGCGCCTCGTTCCCGCTGACCGAGGGCACCGTCACGCTGAAGGGCCTGTCCGGCCCCGTGGACGTCAAGCGCGACGGCAACGGGATCCCGCAGATCTACGCGGACTCCGACGAGGACCTGTTCATGGCGCAGGGCTACGTCCAGGCGCAGGACCGGTTCTACGAGATGGACGTGCGCCGCCACATGACCTCCGGCCGGCTGTCGGAGATGTTCGGCGAGAGCCAGGTCGACACCGACGCCTTCCTGCGCACCCTGGGCTGGGACCGGATCGCCGAGGAGGAGTACGAGAAGAAGCTGTCCCCCGCGACGAAGAAGTACCTCGACGCGTACGCCAAGGGCGTCAACGCCTACCTCGACGGCAAGGACGGCAAGGAACTCAGCCTCGAATACGCGGCGCTGGGCTTCACCAACGACTACAAGCCCGGGGCCTGGACGCCGGTGGACTCGGTGGCGTGGCTGAAGGCGATGGCCTGGGACCTGCGCGGGAACATGCAGGACGAGATCGACCGGGCCCTGATGACCAGCCGCCTCGGCCCGAAGCAGATCGCCGACCTGTATCCGAAGTACCCCTACAGCCGGAACAAGCCGGTCATCGCGGAGGGCCAGTACAACGAGCTCACCGGAGCCTTCGAGCAGGGCGGGTCCGGCCAGGGCGCGAGCGGCGACGGCACCGGAACGGGCACGGGCACGGGGTCCGGGTCGGGCCTCGGCGGCACTCCCGACGGCACCGGGACCGGAACGGGCACCGGCACGGGCGACGGCACGGGCACCGGCACCGGGACGGGCACTCCGGACGGCACCGGAGTGGGCGGCGCGCAGGGGACCGAGGGCGACGGCTCGGGCCTCGAGGGTCAGCTCGCCGGCCTCCAGGACGTGCTGAAGGACCTGCCCACCGCGGTCGGCGTCAACGGCGACGGCATCGGCTCCAACTCCTGGGTGGTCCACGGCCGCCACACCGTCACCGGCAAGCCCCTGCTGGCCAACGACCCGCACCTGTCGGCCTCCCTGCCCTCCGTCTGGTACCAGATGGGCCTGCACTGCCGCAGCGTCTCCGCCACGTGCCGGTACGACGTCTCCGGCTACACCTTCGCGGGCATGCCCGGCGTGGTCATCGGCCACAACGGGGACATCGCCTGGGGCCTGACCAACTCCGGCGTCGACGTCACCGACCTCTACCTGGAGAAGATCACCGGCGAGGGCTACCAGCGCGACGGCAAGGTGGTTCCCTTCGAGACCCGCGAGGAGACCATCCGGGTCGCCGGCGGGAAGGACCGGAAGATCGTCGTCCGGGAGACCGGCAACGGGCCCCTGCTCTCCGACCGCTCCGACGAGCTGGTGCGGACCGGCAAGAAGGCCACCGTCGCCGCCGCCGCACCCGACCGGGGCGACGGCTACGGAGTGTCGCTGCGCTGGACCGCGCTGGACGCCGGCCGCACCATGGACGCCGTCTTCGCGATGAACCGCGCCGAGAACTGGGAGGACTTCCGCGAGGCGGCCACCCTCTTCGAGGTCCCGTCGCAGAACCTCGTCTACGCCGACACCGAAGGCCACATCGGCTACACCCTGCCCGGGAAGATCCCCACCCGCGCGAAGCAGCACGACGGTTCCGTCCCGGCGCCCGGCTGGGACCCGGACTACGAGTGGACCGGCTGGATCGAGCAGGACGCCCTGCCCTACGAGTTCGACCCCGAGCGCGGCTACATCGTCACCGCCAACCAGGCCGTCGTCGACCCCGACGCCTACCCGTACACCCTGACCACCGACTGGGGGTACGGCGCGCGCAGCCAGCGGATCAACGACCTGATCAAGCTGAAGATCAAGGACGGCGGCAAGATCTCCACGAACGACATGCGGCAGATGCAGCTGGACAACCACAGCGAGATCGCCCGCAGCCTGGTGCCCGACCTGCTCAAGATCGACACCGGGGACCCGGACGTCCGTGAGGCGCAGAAGCTGCTGGAGGGCTGGGACTACACCCAGGACGCCGACTCGGCCGCAGCCGCCTACTTCAACTCCGTGTGGCGCAACATCCTGAAGCTGGCCTTCGGGCACAAGCTGCCCAAGGAGCTGCGGGTCGAGGGCCAGTGCCTGTGGGTCGACCCGGTCAACACCACCGGTCCCGCGGACGAGGCCGAGAAGGTGCGCGAGTGCGGCCGGCGCGCGGCCGACCAGGCGCAGCCCGACGGCGGCGACCGCTGGTTCGAGGTGGTCACCACCCTGAAGAAGGACCAGGACAGCGACTGGTGGTCCACCCCCGAGCGGGGCACCCGCCCGGGCGCCGACAAGAACCGGGACGACCTGTTCAAGCGGGCCATGATCGACGCCCGCTGGGAGCTGACCGCCAAGCTGGGCAAGGACATCGACAGCTGGAGCTGGGGCCGGCTGCACCGGCTGTTCCTCGAGAACCAGACGCTCGGCACCGAGGGCCCCAACTTCCTGCGCAAGGCCCTGAACCGGGGCCCGTGGAAGCTCAGCGGCGGCGAGGCCACCGTCAACGCCACCGGCTGGAACGCCGCCGGCGGCTACGGGGTGATCTGGGTCCCGTCGATGCGGATGGTGGTCAACCTCGACGACTTCGACAAGTCCCGGTGGATCAACCTCACCGGCGCCTCCGGCCACGCCTACAGCTCCCACTACGTCGACCAGACCGACAAGTGGGCCAAGGGCGAGCTGCTGCCGTGGGCGTACACGGGCAAGGCGGTCGACGCGAAGACGGAGAACACGCTGAAGCTGGAACCCTGACCCCGGCTGAGCCCGAGTGGCTGAGTGGCCGAGTGGCCGAGTGACCGGGAGGGCGGTCGCCGCGCACCCTCCGCGCGGCGACCGCCTTCCCGTTTCCGTACCGGGGCACCTGAGCACCCGTCGAGAGCGGCCGGGAGACCCCCAGGCCCGTGGCTTGCCTCGCCCTTCCCCGTCCGCCCTGCCACGCTCCCGCCCCCGCTCCCGCCTCAGCCGAAGTGCCGTACCCCCGACGGCGTCACCGCCGCGCGCACCGGGCGGTCGTGCGGCTCCTCGGGCACCCGGGGGACCACCTCACCGTCGTACAGCAGCACCACGAGCGCCGGACGGGCGCCGGCGCGTTCCAGGCGGGCGAGGACCCGGTCGTAGGAGCCGCCGCCGCGGCCCAGCCGCATGCCGCGCGTGTCGACGGCGAGTCCCGGCAGCAGCACCACGTCAGCCTCGGTGACGGCGTCCGGGCCGAGGCGGTCGCCCGCCGGTTCGAGCAGGGTCATGCGCCCGCCGTGCCGGACCGGCGCCAGGGAGTCCGGTCCCTCGTAGCGGCCCCAGTCCAGGTCGTTGTCGGGCAGGAGCGCGGGGAGCAGGACGCGCACGCCCCGCGCGCGCAGCGCGTCGAGCAGCGCGAGCGTGCCCGGCTCGCTCCCGACGGAGACGTACGCGGCCACGGTGCGCGCGTGCTCCAGCTCGCGCAGGCCGAGGGCCTGCCGGGCGAGCGCGGACGCCGACACCCGCACGTCATCGGCCGTCAACCCGTTCCTCACCGCGAGGATGTCCCGTCGTAGGGAGCGTTTGTCAGGGTCGTTCGCGCGACGGTTGTATCTCAAGGTTGTCCCTGTCCTGTTCCAATATGTTCATATGAGCAGGAAGTAACCGGAGCTGCAGATTCCCCGCAAAGGCACCGGATAGTGTGGCCGCCATGTCTCAGTCACACCCTCGGATCAGCAAGGCTGTCATCCCGGCAGCAGGCCTCGGCACCCGGTTCCTGCCGGCCACGAAGGCCACTCCCAAGGAGATGCTCCCGGTCGTCGACAAGCCGGCGATCCAGTACGTGGTCGAGGAGGCCGTCACCGCCGGCCTCGACGACGTCCTCATGGTCACGGGCCGCAACAAGCGGCCCCTGGAGGACCACTTCGACCGCAATTACGAACTGGAGTCCGCCCTGGAGAAGAAGGGCGACGCCGACCGCCTGGCCAAGGTGCAGGAGTCCAGCGACCTGGCGACCATGCACTACGTCCGCCAGGGCGACCCCAAGGGTCTGGGACACGCCGTGCTGTGCGCCGCCCCGCACGTGGGCGACGAGCCCTTCGCCGTGCTCCTCGGCGACGACCTGATCGACCCGCGCGACCCCCTGCTCCAGCGCATGATCGACGTGCAGGCGCAGCACGGCGGCAGCGTCATCGCCCTGATGGCGGTGGCGCCCGAGCAGATCCACCTCTATGGATCCGCCGCCGTCGAGGCCACCGCCGACGCCGACGTCGTCCGGGTCAGCGGTCTGGTCGAGAAGCCGGACGCCGCCGACGCGCCGTCCCACTACGCCGTCATCGGCCGCTACGTGCTCGACCCCGCCGTCTTCGAGATACTGCGCAAGACCGAGCCCGGCCGCGGCGGCGAGATCCAGCTCACCGACGCCCTCCAGCAGCTCGCGGCGGACGAAGGGGTCGGCGGCCCGGTGCACGGCGTCGTCTTCGAGGGACGCCGTTATGACACCGGCGACCGCGGCGACTACCTGCGTGCCATCGTCCGACTCGCGTGCGAACGTGAGGACCTGGGCCCGGACTTCCGGACCTGGCTCCGCCGTTACGTCACCGAGGAGATGCAGCAACGTTGAGCACTGCCGCGCCCCGCACCGCAGGCCCGGACCACCTCTGGTCGGTGGACGAGCACCTGGACGACATCCTCAGCACCGTCCGGCCGCTCGAACCCATCGAGCTGCACCTCCTCGACGCCCAGGGCTGCGTCCTGGTCGAGGACGTCACGGTGCCGGTGTCCCTGCCCCCGTTCGACAACAGTTCCATGGACGGGTACGCGGTGCGGGTCGCGGACGTCGCCGGCGCGAGCGAGGAGTACCCGGCGGCCCTGGAGGTCGTCGGTGACGTCGCCGCCGGCCAGGCCGACCTGATCCACGTCGGCCCCGGACAGGCCGCCCGCATCATGACCGGGGCGCCGCTCCCGCCGGGCGCGGAGACCGTGGTCCCGGTCGAGTGGACCGACGGCGGCCTCGGCGGCGGTCCCGCCACCGGGATGCGGGCCCGCAGCCTCGCCCCCGAGGGCGCCGCGGGGCAGGTCCGCGTCCACCGGGCGGCCCCGGCCGGAGCCCACGTGCGCACCCGGGGCAGCGACGTCAAGGCCGGGGACCGGGCCCTGACGGCCGGCACCGTGCTCGGCCCGCCCCAGATCTCCCTGCTCGCGGCCATCGGCCGGGGCACCGTCCGGGTGCGCCCGCGCCCGCGCGTGGTGGTGCTCTCCACCGGCAGCGAACTCGTCCAGCCCGGCGAGGAGCTGCGGCCCGGACAGATCTACGACTCCAACAGCTTCGCCCTCACCGCCGCCGCGCGGGACGCCGGTGCCCTCGCCTACCGGGTGGGGGCCGTCACCGACGACGCCGCGACCCTGCGGGACACCATCGAGGACCAGCTGGTCCGGGCCGACCTCATGGTCACCACCGGCGGTGTGAGCGTCGGCGCGTACGACGTGGTCAAGGAGGCCCTGTCGTCCGTCGCCGACGAGGACGAACCGGGCAGCGGCATCGACTTCCGCCGGCTGGCCATGCAGCCCGGCAAGCCGCAGGGCTTCGGCTCCATCGGCCCTGACCACACCCCGCTGCTCGCCCTCCCCGGCAACCCGGTCTCCTCCTACGTCTCCTTCGAGCTGTTCGTCCGTCCCGCCATCCGCACCCTGATGGGCCTCACCGACGTGCACCGGCCCCGGACGAGCGCGACCCTCACCGCCGACCGCCCCCTGACCTCGCCCAAGGGTCGCCGCCAGTTCCTGCGCGGCCGCTACGCCGACGGCGCCGTGACCCCGGTCGGCGGCGCCGGATCGCACCTGGTGGCCGCGCTCGCCCGGGCCAACGCGCTGATCGTCGTCCCCGAGGACGTCGAAGCCCTCGAACCGGGCACCGCGACCGAGGTCGTGCTGCTCGGCTGACGGCCGCGACGACCGGGGCGGTGCCGCTCGGCCGGCCGCCGGGGCCGAGGTGCTCCCGCCCGGCCCCCGCACCGGCCGAGGTGTCCCGCCCGGCTGACGGCGGGACGGAGGTGTCGCCGCTCGGCCGGCCGCCGGGGCCGACGGTGCCGCTCGGTCGGCCGCCGACCGCCGCGACCGGACGGCTCCTGCCCGGCCGGCCGTCCCGGGTTGGCGGTAGCGTGTCGCGCACAGCAGGCCCGTGCGCCGCACCGCGACGGGCCCGGACCGGGAGCGCCACACGATCATGACCGTGCCTTCCCGGGGGGACACCCCCGGACCCTCCGCACAGCGCCGGCTGACGCACATCGACGAGGCGGGCGCCGCCCGCATGGTCGACGTGTCCGGCAAGGACGTCACCGCCCGCACCGCCCGCGCCACGGGCCGCGTCCTCGTCTCGCCGCGCGTGGTCGAGCTGCTGCGCGGCGAGGGCGTCCCGAAGGGGGACGCCCTGGCCACCGCGCGCATCGCGGGCATCATGGGTGCCAAGCGCACCCCCGACCTGATCCCGCTCTGTCACCCCCTGTCGGTGTCCGGTGTGACACTGGACCTGTCGGTCGCGGACGACGCCGTGGAGATCGCGGCGACGGTGAGGACGACGGACCGCACGGGTGTCGAGATGGAGGCGCTCACCGCGGTCTCCGTGGCCGCGCTCACCGTGATCGACATGGTCAAGGCGGTCGACAAGGAGGCGGTCATCACGGACGTGCGGGTCGAGGAGAAGACGGGCGGCAAGTCCGGCGACTGGAGCAGGACATGACCGCCGGCACACCGTCCGGGGGTGCCGCGCCCGCGCCGTACCGGGCGCTGGTCGTCACCGCCTCCAACCGGGCCGCCTCCGGCGTCTACGAGGACCGGGGCGGGCCACTGATCGCCGACGGCCTGCGCCGCCTCGGCTTCACCGTCGACGGCCCGCAGGTCGTCCCCGACGGCGACCCCGTGGCGGCCGCGCTGCGCGCCGCCGCCGACACCGGCTACGACGTCGTCGTGACCACCGGCGGCACCGGCATCTCGCCCACCGACCGCACCCCCGAGGCCACCCGCGGGGTCATCGACCGCGAGGTGCCCGGCATCGCGGAGGCCGTCCGCGCGTACGGCCGCGAGAAGGTGCCGACGGCCGCGCTCTCCCGCGGGCTCGCGGGCGTCGCCGGCCGCACGCTGATCGTCAACCTGCCCGGGTCCACCGGCGGGGTGAAGGACGGCCTCGCCGTCCTGGAGCCCCTGCTGCGGCACGCCGTCGACCAGTTGCGCGGTGGTGACCACGAGCGCCCCGACGCCCGGAGCGGGGGTGCGCGCTGAACCGCCCCGCCTGGCCCGTGGAACTGGTGGACGGCGACATCGTCCTCCGGCCGATAAAGCTGCGCGACCAGCGGGCCTGGCGTGAGGTCAACCGGCGCAACCGGGACTGGCTGCGGCCCTGGGAGGCGACCATCCCGCCGCCCACGCCCTCCGGTCCCGTCGTCCACCGGCCGACCTACCGTCAGATGGTCCGGCACCTGCGGACCGAGGCGAACGCCGGGCGCATGCTGCCGTTCGTCATCGAGTACCAGGGCCGCCTGGCGGGCCAGTTGACCGTCGCCGGCATCACCTGGGGCTCCATGTGCTCCGGGCACGTGGGGTACTGGGTGGACGAGGCCGTGGCGGGGCGCGGAGTGATGCCGACGGCCGTGGCGATGGCCGCCGACCACTGTTTCCGCACCGTCGGCCTGCACCGCCTGGAGATCTGCATTCGCCCGGAGAACGGGCCGAGCCGCCGCGTCGTGGAAAAGCTCGGATTCCGTGAGGAGGGACTGCGCCCCCGTTATCTCCACATCGACGGTGCCTGGCGCGACCACCTCGTCTTCGCCCTCACCGCGGAGGAGGTCCCCGAGGGCCTGCTGGCACGTTGGCGCCGGTCACGGGGCCGGCAGGAGAGGCCGGAGGGCCGGTCAGGGGGATCCGAGGCCGGTGCGGAGAACGGCAGACGCCGTCCCGGCATCCCGTACCACCGCGGTAATTGAATGAATGTTCGAAATTGATCGGGTGGTGACCGTGTCCCGGCTCCGAATTCCCGGGTCGAGCGGTCCGCTGATCGCATCGGTCACAAGAAAAGTTCGAAATATCAGCCAGATCGTGCGACACACCGGCCCAATTGGCGGATGGCCCCACGCAAACCCCTCTACCGTGTGAGGCGTGAGCAGCAGCGGCCTCATCTACGCAGTCATCGTCGGGGCCTGGGCCGCCTACTTGGTGCCGATGTGGCTCCGTAGGCAGGACGAGCTGAACGAGGCCCGTCCGACGGAACGCTTCAGCACCGCCATCCGATTGCTGTCCGGACGGGCGGGCATGGAGCGCCGGTACGCCAAGGACCGGGCGCGCTCCTCCGAGGAGGAGGAGCAGCACGTCCACGACCCGGACGCGATCACCGACTCGGTGGACGTCCGGGCCTTCGCCGTGTCCAGGACCCGCCCGCAGACCCGGGTGACCTTCTCGGAACCGGCCTCCCAGCCCCCGCACGAGCACGCGGACGGCACCGGCCGCGAGAGCGCGGAGGACGGAGCCGACCGGGGGGACGGAGCGGACCGGGCGGACGGCCACGGCCGACGCCGGCCGGCCCCCGGCGCGCACCCCGGCCTCGTCCCGCCCGCCCGCCGGGAGAGCCGGGAGAGCCAGGCCGCCGGGGCGGACCACCCGGACCGCCCCGCCCACGACGACCGGCACGGCAGCCCCCACGGTCACCGGCACGATCACGACCGTCCGGCCGACGCCGTGCACGCCGCCCAGGACGCCACCCGCGCCGCCCACGCGGCCCAGCGCGCCCGGCGGGCCCAGGCGGCGCAGGCCGCCGCGCGCGCCCGGCGCTCGAAGGTGCTCGCACGCCGTCGTCGCACCACCACGGTGCTCTTCCTCGCCTTCACCCTCGGCGCGATCGTCGCCGCCGTCGGCGGGCTGGCCTTCCTGTGGGCGCCCGGCATCCCCGCCGTCCTGCTCAGCGCGTACATCGCCCACCTGCGCTCCCAGGAACGCCGCCGTTTCGCCTACCAGATGGACCGCCGCCAGGCCGAGGCCGCCGCCCAGCGCCTGCGCGAGCGCCAGCCCCGGCCGCGCCGCCGCCCGGCCCCAGCCGAGGCCGACCCCGACGAACCGGAAGGACCGGAGGCGGGTTCCGACACCGACCCGGGCCTCTCCGCACTGGCGGCCGACCGGCGCGCCCTCGTCGAGCAGACCGACCACGCCGAGTGGGTCGACCAGCAGCGCGAGCGGCAGCGGCGCCCGGGCCAGGGCAGCGACAGCTGGGACCCGGTCCCCGTCCCGCTCCCCACCTACGTCACCGCCCCCGTCGCCCCGCGCGCCACCAGCGACGTGGACCTCGGCGCCCCGGACACCTGGAGCTCGGCCCGCTCCAGCGCCGTCGCGCCCGGCCCGCAGGAGACCCCGGCCGCCGCCGAACCCGACGAGGCGGAGACCGACGCCGACGAGCGGCCCGACGGCGACGGCCGCACCGACGCCCGCCGCGCCGCCTCCGCGCGCCGCGCCCGCGAGCGCGGCCGCACCCCGCTCTTCGACCAGTACGAGGACGGCGAGCGGCCCCGGGCCGCCAACGAGTAGCCCGGCCCCCGGCGTCCGCGGCCCCACCGGCAACGGATTTCCGAGCAGCCGGATCGGGGTGCTAAAGTTTCACTCGTTGCAAGGGCCTGTGGCGCAGTCCGGTAGCGCACCTCGTTCGCATCGAGGGGGCCAGGGGTTCAAATCCCCTCAGGTCCACGCAGCTCGAAGCCCCGGTCGGGATCTCCCGGCCGGGGCTTCGACATGTCGTACAGCAGCGAAGTACAGCAACTACTCCGGATCTTGCTTCCCAAGGTGCTTGCCCAGCTTGCGCAGCGCCCGGCGGGTAGCGTCCGACGGGACGTGCGTGTACACCTCCATGGTCACCGCGATCTTGCTGTGCCGAAGGATCTGCATCGCGACCCGCGGGTGCACGTCGAGTGCAGCCAGGAGCGAACCGCAGGTGTGCCGGGTGTCGTGCAACCGGATCTGACGGACGCCGGCGCGTGCCGACCGGTCAACGAACCGGCGGTTGAAGTTGCGCGGTTCGAATGGCGTGCCGTAGCGCGTCGTGAACACGAAATCGGAGTCTGACCACAGCTCACCCGCAGCTTGCTTGGCCAAGTCGCGTTCCTTCTGCCTCCGCTGAAGAGCCGCGATGCAGATCTCCGGGAGCGGCAGCGTGGCCGAGGACGCTTCGGTTTTGGTCTCGTCGTGGACCAAGCGCCGGTTGATCCGTTGTAACTGCATCTGCACCGTGATCTCACCGGCGTCCAGGTTGACGTTCTCCCAAGTGAGGCCCAGCACCTCACCGCGACGGAAGCCCAGGACCAGGATCAGCACGTAGGCCGCGCACAGCGGGTCATGAGCCGCGCTGGCCGCTTCAAGGCCCGCGCACGGCGCGGGCGCGCGCCGCCTCTGCGGCGCGGCCTGCCTCCTGTCTTCGCCCCGGCTGGCCGCGCCCGGCGGCGCGCTGCGTGCATGCGGGCAAGGGCGGGACGTCATCCGCGGGCACAAGATGATGCCTCCGGCGGGGGATCGGCCGGCACCGGGATGGAGGGGGCACCGTTCCCGACTGCGGGCTCGTAGGGGCGTGCGCGGGGTGCTCCCATCCCGTCCACCGCCGACCCAGGCAGAGCCGAGCAGACGCGGCCCAGGGCGTCAAGGTCGTTCGTACAGTGGCGCGCTCCACCTTGACGCCCTGAACCACGCCCGCTCCACGGTGTGTGGGTCGACGGCGGACGGGATGGGAGCTGGGGTGAGTGGTGGGTTGAGGGGAAGCTGGCTGGCTTCCCCTGGGTGATCGCGCACCGCAGAATGAGCAGGTGATAGCAGCCGTGATGATCATCCTGGGCCCGCTGATGATGTCGCTTCTAGGCGTCATTCTGGCTACTGACTACCGGGGGTGGCGGGATGCGGCGGCCAAGGCGCACGGGGGAGTCTGGAACGCTGGCTATTCCAGGGCCTACGCGACCTTCCGGTACGTAGGACTGATGGTGGCGTGGGGGGGTGCCTCTATGTCTTCCGTCAAGGCGCCCAGGTTCGGTTTGGGGTGGTTTGGCTTGTGGGGGTCATGCGGCGAGTTCGACGTCCTCGGG
>NZ_JBEZWE010000031.1:0-26393 GCF_040637405.1 Streptomyces sp. NPDC029526 | reverse complement strand
GGCCCGGCCTCCCGCCCCGGGGCGGGAGGCCGGGCCGACGTCCGGCTCACGGCTCCCCTGCCGCTCGACGCCCGCCGTCCGACGCCCGGCAGGCGCGGAACAGCGGGCGGAGCGGTCGGCGGGCTCATCCGGCGGGCGTGAGCCCTCGCGTCACTTGCCGCCCTTGGCCAGGAAGGCCAGCAGGTCCTGGCGGCTGACCACGCCGGTCGGCTTGCCCTCGACGAGGACGATCGCCGCGTCGGCCTTGCCCAGCACGGCCATCAGGTCCTCGACCGGCTCGCCGGAGCCGACCTGCGGCAGCGGGGCGGACATGTGCTTCTCCAGCGGGTCGTCCAGGGAGGCGCCCTTGCTGAACAGGTGGTCCAGCAGTTCCCGCTCCACCACGGAGCCGACGACCTCGGCGGCCATCACGTCCGGGTGGCCGGCGCCGGGCTTGACGACCGGCATCTGCGAGACGCCGTACTCGCGCAGCACCTCGATGGCCTGGCCGACGGTCTCGTCCGGGTGCATGTGGACCAGGGACGGCATGTGGTCGCCGGCCTTGTCGTCCAGGACGTCGGCGACGCGGGCGCTGGGGCCGGCGTCCTCCAGGAAGCCGTAGTCGGCCATCCACTCGTCGTTGAAGATCTTGCTGAGGTAGCCGCGCCCGCTGTCCGGCAGCAGCACGACGACCACGTCGTCCTCGTCGAGCCGCGAGGCGACCTCCAGGGCCGCCACGACCGCCATGCCGCAGGAGCCGCCGACCAGCAGGCCCTCCTCCTTGGCGAGGCGGCGGGTCATCTGGAAGGAGTCCTTGTCGGACACGGCCACGATCTCGTCCGCGACGGTCCGGTCGTAGGCGGTCGGCCAGAAGTCCTCGCCGACGCCCTCGACCAGGTACGGGCGACCGGAGCCGCCGGAGTAGACGGAGCCCTCGGGGTCGGCGCCGATGACCTTGACGCGGCCGTCGCTGGCGTCCTTGAGGTAGCGGCCGGTGCCGGAGATGGTGCCGCCGGTGCCGACGCCCGTGACGAAGTGGGTGATCTTCCCCGCCGTCTGCTCCCACAGCTCGGGGCCGGTGGAGTGGTAGTGCGACAGCGGGTTGTTCGGGTTGGAGTACTGGTCCGGCTTCCAGGCGCCGGGCGTCTCACGGACCAGCCGGTCGGAGACGTTGTAGTACGAGTCGGGGTGCTCGGGCGCCACGGCAGTCGGGCACACCACGACCTCGGCCCCGTACGCCCGCAGGACGTTGATCTTGTCCAGGGACACCTTGTCCGGGCAGACGAAGATGCACTTGTAGCCCTTCTGCTGGGCCACGATGGCGAGCCCCACGCCCGTGTTGCCGCTGGTGGGCTCGACGATGGTGCCGCCCGGCTGCAGTTCCCCGCTCTTCTCCGCGGCCTCGATCATGCGCAGGGCGATGCGGTCCTTCACGGAACCGCCGGGGTTGAAGTACTCGACCTTGGCCAGGACGGTGGCCCTGATGCCCTTGGTCACGCTGTTGAGCCTGACGAGCGGGGTGTTGCCGACGAGGCTGATCATCGAGTCGTGGAATTGCACCGTTGTCTCCGGATGCTGCAAAAGATGCGGTCGTGGTGGTCCAGCCAGCCTAGGCCCTTCGCGGGACGGACGGTCCGCGCCGGGCGCGGGCCGCGGACGGGTCGTTCACTCAGAGTGGGATTGGACCACGGTGCGTACGGGGCAAGCACTGGGTGAGGGCTTCGGAGGAGGTGGCGGCGAGGCATGACGAGCATGTCGAGGGCGAGAGCGGCCCGGCGGATCGCGGCGGGAGCGGCGTACGGCGGCGGGGGCATCGGCCTCGCCGGCGCGGCCACCGTGGGACTGCTGGTGGCACAGGCGCAGCTGGCGCGGCGCCGGGTGGGCAACGGCATGTCGCCGCACGTGCCGAACGCGGACGGCCTGTACGGCGCCGCCTACACGGTGCCCGGACGGCCGGCGCTGCGGCTGACCATGCTGGGCGACTCCACGGCCGCCGGACAGGGCGTGCACCGGGCCGGGCAGACCCCGGGCGCGCTGCTGGCCTCCGGGGTGGCGGCGATCGCGGAGCGGCCGGTGGGACTGAGCACGGTGGCGGTACCGGGGGCCTGCTCCGACGACCTGGACCGGCAGGTGTCGCGGGCGCTGGCGGACCCGTCCCGGGTTCCGGACATGTGCGTGATCATGATCGGGGCGAACGACGTCACGCACCGCATGCCGGCCACCCGTTCGGTGCGCCACCTGTCGGCGGCGGTGCGGCGGCTGCGCACCGCCGGCGCGGAGGTGGTGGTGGGCACCTGCCCCGACCTGGGCACCATCGAGCCGGTCCAGCAGCCCCTGCGCTGGCTGGCCCGGCGGGCCTCCCGGCAGCTGGCGGCGGCACAGACGATCGGTGCGGTGGAGCAGGGCGGCCGGACGGTGTCGCTGGGCGATCTGCTGGGCCCCGAGTTCGCCGAGAACCCGCGCGAGCTGTTCGGTCCCGACAGCTACCACCCGTCGGCCGAGGGGTACGCGACGGCCGCGATGGCGGTGCTGCCGACGGTGTGCGCGGCGCTGGGCCTGTGGCCGGCGGAGGAGGAGCGTCCCGACGCCTCCCGCCGCGAGGGCTTCCTCCCGGTCGCCCGGGCTGCGGCCGAGGCCGCGTCGGAGGCCGGTACGGAGGTCGCCGCGGCGATGCCGTCGGGGCCGCGCGGCCCCTGGGCCCTCCTCAAGCGCCGCAGGCGCCGCCGCGTCCAGGAGGCCGAGCCCGCCACCCCGACGGCCCCGGCCCCGTCCTCGTCCGCGTCCTCTTCCACGTCCACGTCCCGGCAGCTCTGACCGCGGCACCGGCCCGCGGGGCCCGGGTCGGGGCGCGCGGACCTGGCCCGCGGGGCCGGGTCCGCAGGGCCGAGTCCGCAGGGCCGAGTCCGCAGGGCCGGGGTCGGAGTCGAGTGCGGGGTGCGCGACCCCGGGCCCGCACGCCCGGGGTCGCGGTCGGGTGCCGGGCCCGGGGACCGGCCCGCGCGGGGGCGGCGGGCGGGTGACCGGACGGACGGCAACCGGACGGGTGAACGGCCAGGCGGGCGGGACCGGGCCCGGGCAGTCGGCCGAGCGGCGCAGGAACCGGACCCGCCGGAACCGGTCAACCGCCTGATCCGGTCACTGTCCGAGCCGGCCGCCCTCCCGGCCGCCGCCCGAACCGGCCGCTGAACCCGTCGCTGCCCGAACCCGTCGCCGCGCGAACCGGTCGCTGCCCGAACCCGTCGCCGCCCGAACCGGTCACATCGACGGCACCCGCCGTATCATCGAAGGCACGCAGACAAAGCAAGCGCTTAGACAGTTGCGGCCCATGTCACACCGCGCCCCCCGTGACCCCGCCGATACAGCCGGGTAACTTCCCAGGCAGCCGTGCCCGACCGCGTGGTACGCCGCACGCCGCCCGACCACCACCCCGACCGGCGCGAAGCGCCGCCCCTTCCCTCAGGAGCCGTGATGCCCGAAGCCGTGATCGTTTCCGCCGCCCGCTCCCCCATCGGCCGCGCCTTCAAGGGGTCCCTGAAGGACGTGCGCCCGGACGACCTGACCGCCACGATCGTCCAGGCCGCCCTGGCCAAGGTGCCCGAGCTGGACCCGAGGGACATCGACGACCTGATGCTCGGCTGCGGTCTGCCCGGCGGTGAGCAGGGCAACAACCTGGGCCGGATCGTGGCCGTGCAGATGGGCATGGACCACCTGCCGGGCTGCACCATCACCCGTTACTGCTCGTCCTCGCTGCAGACCTCCCGCATGGCGCTGCACGCCATCAAGGCGGGCGAGGGCGACGTGTTCATCTCGGCCGGCGTCGAGACGGTCTCCCGGTTCGCCAAGGGCAACTCCGACAGCCTCCCGGACACCCGCAACCCGCTGTTCGCCGAGGCCGAGGCCCGCACCGCGGCGGTCGCCGAGTCCGAGGGATCCACCTGGCACGACCCGCGCGAGGACGGCCTGGTGCCCGACCCGTACATCGCGATGGGGCAGACCGCCGAGAACCTGGCCCGCCTCAAGGGGATCACCCGCGAGGAGATGGACGAGTTCGGCGTCCGCTCGCAGAACCTCGCCGAGGAGGCCATCAAGAACGGCTTCTGGGAGCGCGAGATCACTCCCGTCACGACGCCCGACGGCACCGTGGTCGCCAAGGACGACGGCCCGCGCGCCGGGGTCACCATGGAGGGCGTCGCCGGGCTGAAGCCGGTCTTCCGCCCCGACGGCCTGGTCACCGCCGGCAACTGCTGCCCGCTCAACGACGGTGCCGCGGCCCTCGTCATCATGAGCGACACCAAGGCCCGCGAGCTGGGCCTGACCCCGCTGGCCCGGATCGTCTCCACCGGCGTCTCCGGGCTCTCCCCGGAGATCATGGGCCTCGGCCCGGTCGAGGCGTCGCAGCAGGCCCTGCGCCGGGCCGGCCTCACCATCGACGACATCGACCTGGTGGAGATCAACGAGGCGTTCGCCGCCCAGGTGATCCCGTCCTACCGCGAGCTGGGCATCCCGCTGGAGAAGCTGAACGTCAACGGCGGTGCCATCGCCGTCGGCCACCCCTTCGGCATGACGGGCGCCCGGATCACCGCCACACTGATCAACTCGCTGCAGTTCCACGACAAGCAGTTCGCCCTGGAGACGATGTGCGTCGGCGGCGGCCAGGGCATGGCGATGGTCATCGAACGCCTCAGCTGAGCACCTCAGCGTGACCGCGGCGGCACCCTCCGTCCGCGTTCGGCCCGGAACCCCGGAACTGCCGGGGCTCCGGGCCGATTTGTGATCCAATCGCCCTCAGGATGTGACCTATCCCTCCCGCCACAGGGATTCACGCAGGTCAGAGCCCCACCCCTCACCCCCCTGGAAACAACACTCTGTCCGTTTCGTGACGTTACGCACTGACAGATGGTTAGTCCACCCTTCAAGCTGATGTAGGAAGTCGGGGGTCGACTTTGAACCGGGAGTACGTCAGTGAGCGCCATGCCGATCGCCCTGCTGGTCACCACGGCCGCCACCGGCGCCGTGGGCGTCGCGGTCCTGCGCAGCATCTTGGTGCTGCGGCGACAGGTCGCGGCCCTGCACACCGAGCTGGCCGAGAGCCGAGCCGCCGCCACGCGCGCGCTGCTTCCGTCGGCCCGGACGGCCGACGCGGACGAGATACGCGCGGCCGTCGCGGAAGCCCTCGCGGAGGAGCGGGAGCGCGAGCTGGCCGAAGCGCGGGCCTTCTGGGCCGCCCAGGAGGCGCGGGACGCCTCCGACGCGCCGTCCCTGCTCGGGCTGTCCGACAGTGAGCTGTTCCTGCCCCGGCAGGCCGACTTCGTGGGCCTGGAGGTGGAGGCGGTGGCCGAGGCGGGCGCCGAGGCCGACGAGCACCCCGCCGACTCCCCGGAGCTGGCCGCCGCCCGTCGCCGCCACCCCTCGCACCCGGACTTCGTCCCGAACCCGCCGCCGGCCGTGAACGACCACGAGCGCACCGTGGCGACGCTGGAGGAGCTGGCGGCCACCCAGGTGGAGCTGGCGGACGTCCGCCCGGGCCCGCTGGGCACCCTGGACGTCTACGTCTTCGCCGACGGCACCACCCTGTGCATGACGCCGGGGCACCGGGAGACCGCGGAACGCCTGGCGACGGCGCTGCGTGCGGGCGAGAGCCCGTTCCTGCTCGGCGGCTCCGGCATCTCCGGGGCGTACACCCTGACGTTCTCCTGCGGCGAGGACAACGTGTACATCCTGGCGGACCGGGTCATAGCGTCCCTCTGACCGTTCCGGCCAGGTGTCCGAGCCACGGGTCACCGGCTCGGCCGGCCACCGGCCCCGGAAGCGGGCCCGCGGCCACCGGCCCCGGACGCCGTACGCGGGCCCTCGTCCCGGCCCGCCCTCGGCTCACGGCCCACCCGCGGCTCCCGGCCCGCCCACGGCCCGGGCCACTTCGCCCCGGCCCCCGTCAGACCCCGGCGCGTTTCTGCGCCTCCTCCACCAGCCGGGCCGCCTCGGCGACCTCGTCCTCGTTCTTCAGTACGAGCGCCAGGTCGTGCCCGGCGACGGTGATCTGGTCCGCGGCGGCGAACATCCCGGCGTCGGGCATCTCGCGGGGCTCGGTTCCCGGCTCCTCCGCCAGCTGGGTCCGGCGGGCGAACTCCCTGGCCAGGGCGAGGGCTTCGGCAGCCGCCCCGCGTTGCAGCCGACTCTGCGGCGCGGCCCGCAGGCGGTCGGCGAAGTGATCCACGGCACGGGTGAGGGATGTCGTATCAACCACGCGGCGAGCGTACGCGGCGCGGCAGGACTGTTGCCAACGGACGAGCGCTGGGGCACGGTGACCTGAAGGACCGGCTTTCATCCCCTGCGTCCGGAGGCGCCGATGTCCCAAGTCTTCTCCGAGGAGACCCATCGCAACCTGCTCGCCCGTATCCCCCAGTGCACCGGTCGTGAGATCTCCGACTGGCTGCGCACCGTCGACGACGGCCCGGCCCTCCGCTTCGAGGAGAAGGTCAGCTGGCTCCGTCACGAGTACGACCTGGCGTACGGCCACGCCAAGGCGATCGTCCACGAGTACGACCTGAGGAGGGCAGCGCGCAACCTGCGCTAGCTCCGGCACGGGCCGCGGCCCGGCACGACGAAGGGCCCCGGGGATCCGGGGCCCTTCCGCGTGCCTGGGGTGGCGACGCGTCAGTCGCTGCTGTTGAAGATCGCGATGAGTCGCAGGAACTCGAGGTAGATCCACACCAGCGTCAGGGTGAGGCCGAAGGCCGCGAACCAGGCCTCCTCACGCGGGGCGCCGTAGGCCAGCCCGTCCTCGACCTGCTTGAAGTCCAGGGCGAGGAAGCAGGCACCGAGGATGATGCCGACGATGCCGAAGACGATGCCGAGCGGGCCGCTGCGGAAGCCGAGGCCGTCACCGCCGCCGAAGACCGCGAACAGCAGGTTCACGCCCATCAGCAGGATGAAGCCGAGCGCCGCCGCCATCACGAAGCCGTAGAAGCGGCGGTTGACGCGGATCCAGCCGGCCTTGTAGGCCACCAGCACACCACCGAAGACCGCCATCGTGCCGAGCACGGCCTGCATGGCGGCACCGTCGGCGATGCGGTTGTCGACGATGCTGGAGATCACGCCGAGGAACACACCCTCGACGGCCGCGTACGTCAGGATCAGCGCCGGCGAGGCCTTGCGCTTGAACGACTGCACCAGCGCCAGGACCATGCCGAGCAGCGCGGCACCGATGCCGATGCCGTACGACCGGCTGATGTTGGCGTCGTCCACGGGCAGCAGGGCCCAGGCGAGCGCCGCGGTGACGACGAGGACACCGAGGGTCGACGCGGTGCGGATGATGACGTCGTCCATGGTCATCCGGCCGGGAGCGGCCGGAGCCTGCGGCGGCGCACCGTGCTGCAGGTCCTGCTGTGCGTACGGGTTCTGCGCGTACGGGTTCTGCGCGTAGGGGTTGCCCGTCGGCTGCGCGTACGGGTTGCCCTGCGTGGCGACAGCGGGACCCCCGGCCTGCGGCGCGGTGCCGAAGCCCGCGTAGCCGTTGTCGCGGCTGAACCCCCGTCGCGAGAAGACCGGGTTTCTGCTCCTCATTTCACTCCTCCATGGCCGCACTGCGCGGCCTTGGCTCAAGAGTAATAGGTAGGCAAAGGGAATGACCCAGTGCTTGGGGAGGATCTTTCCCTCGTCGTGCTGCTCAACACGCTACGCGGCCGGGTGATTCCCCTCACCGGCGGGCGCCGGAACATGACCGAGCCGGTACCTTCCCGGGACCTGGGGGAGATCATCCGACGGTGTCGACGATCACATGGCGGCCCGAGATGGCAAGGGCGGGGCCGGGCAGCGGGACCCGTTCGGGTGCGGCGCCGGTGGCCCGGGTGTGGTCGCCCAGGGTCACGCCGGAGCCCCAGCTCCACAGGCCGCCGTCGGTGTCGATGGCGTATCCGGTGAAGCCGTGGGCGGCGATCCGCCGGACGGCGGGCAGTCCGGGCACCTTCACCGGGCGGGCCGAGGAGTGGTCCGAGGCGTCGCCGTCCCCGAGGGTGCCGCTCACGCCGCGGCCCCACGCCCGGACGGTGCCGCTGCGGTCGAGGGCGAAGGCGACGTCGTTGCCGCCCGCGACCTGGACGACGTCCTTCAGGCCGGGCACCCGCACCGGCCTGCCGGTCTGGCCGCCGCGCGGTTCGACGCCGAGCACGCCGTGCACGTTGTTGCCCCAGGCGCAGACCGCGCCGTCGGCCGTGGCCACGACCACCGCGCCGCCGGTGGAGGCCAGGGAGACGACGTTGTGGACGTCGTCGATCCGGGTGAGCCGGGTGCTGTCCCTGTCCCCCAGCACGTCGGTGAGGTTGACGCCCCAGCCGAGCACCCGTCCGTCGGCGCGCAGCGCGAAGGCGGTCAGCGAGTCCGGCGCCATCGAGTGGACGCCGCCGGCGCGCGGCACGGGGCGGGGCCGGGGCACCCCCGCGTAGCCGTCCCGGCGTCCGGCGTTGACGAGGATGTTCTCCGACCCCCAGGCCAGCACGGAGCCGTCGGCGCGGACGGCGAAGAACGTGCTGCCCCCGGCGTGCACGGAGCGGGCGTCGGTGATGCCGGCCACCTGGCGCGGTGTGTCGAGGTGGCCGCGTTCCTGGGAACCGTGCCCGAGGGAGCCCTTGTGGTTCTGGCCGTACGTCCACACGGTCCCGTCGGCCCGTACCGCGGCGGTGCTGAAACCGTTGTCCGCCACGGAGACGACGTCGGTCCAGCCGGGCACCAGCCCGCCGCCCCACCGGTCGGCCGACCCGGCGCCCAGGTGGCCCCCGGACCAGACGGCGCCGGGCTGGACCCGCACGGGCTGCGGGCGCCCGGACTCCCCCTCGGGGCAGGGCGGCGCCGCCATCACCGCCCGGTCGGCCTTGCTGCAGCCCACCGCCCCCAGCACCACGATCCCCGCCAGCAGCGTCCGCAGCCATCGTCCGCCACGCATCGTCGCCCACCCCCGTCGGCTCGTGCCCGGCACACGGTTCGTCCGGGCAGGACCGATCTTCGCATCGGTCCGCGGTGAACCGGGAGGCTCGGGAACTGTGACGTTCGCGGGGCGGCACGCGGGACGCGGCCGGGGGCGAGCCGGGCGGGCGGGCCGCTCAGGGGTCCGCTGCCGCCCGGCGACGACGGGCCGCTCGGGGGTCCGCTGCCGCCCGGCGACGACGGGCCGCTCGGGGGTGCGGGCCGGGTGGTCCGGGCGCGGTGCGGGAGCCGCCGCGAGGGTGTGGCCGGGTGAGGGCGAGGGTCGGGGTGGGGGTGGGGCGAGGGCGTTGCGCTCCCAAAGCCGGGAGCGGCCGTGAGCCGTTCCGGCCAGGGCCGTCCACCGGGCCGAGGACGTGATGGTGCCCGGAGCCGGACTTGAACCGGCACGCCCGCGTAGGGGCAGCGAGGTTTAAGCTCGCCGTGTCTGCTATTCCACCATCCGGGCAGGCCATGGGCTCCGCTTCGAGCGTGCCGAGCCTATCGGGCCGCCTCGTGCGAACTACGGGGCGGCTAGCCGATGTTGTCTTATTTTATTGATGTCTGAGGGTGCATCAGCATCCGGTACGCGCCATCAGCACTTGCCACCAGCGTTGCGTGTGATGTGGCACCCCGTGCGCGGAATGACGGAATTTCACCGTCCGAACAAGGGCGCGCCACCTGTTCCGGTCATCACTCGGACATCCGTCCCCTCAGGGGCGCCCGTCATCCCCAGGTATGACACGGCGCCCTCCCGTCCCCCCTCGGTCGCCCCTCGGAACCGGCGCCGCGGGTGACTACGCGGCGGCAAACGGACGGAACGATGGAAGACGTCACCGAGCAACACGTCGCCCGTCAGGAGAGCCATCCCGTGACCACCGCACCCACCGCCGCCCGGACCACCGCCGTGGCCGCGCGCGCCGCGGAGTTGTCCAAGATCTACGGCGAGGGCGAGACCCGGGTCGTCGCCCTGGACCGGGTCTCCGTCGACTTCCAGCAGGCGGAGTTCACCGCGATCATGGGCCCCTCCGGCTCCGGCAAGTCCACGCTGATGCACTGCGTGGCCGGCCTGGACACCTTCTCGTCCGGCTCCGTGCGCATCGGCGAGACCGAACTGGGGTCGCTGAAGGACAAGCAGCTCACCCGGCTGCGCCGGGACAAGATCGGTTTCATCTTCCAGGCGTTCAACCTGCTGCCGACGCTGAACGCGCTGGAGAACATCACGCTGCCCATGGACATCGCGGGCCGCAAGCCCGACCGGGAGTGGCTGGACACGGTGATCCGGATGACCGGGCTGTCCGACCGGCTCGGCCACCGGCCCTCGCAGCTGTCGGGCGGCCAGCAGCAGCGGGTGGCGGTGGCACGGGCGCTGGCCTCCCGGCCCGACATCGTCTTCGGTGACGAGCCGACCGGGAACCTGGACTCCCGCTCCGGCGCCGAGGTGTTGGGCTTCCTGCGCAACTCGGTGCGCGAGCTGGGCCAGACGGTGGTCATGGTGACCCACGACCCGGTGGCCGCCGCCTACGCCGACCGCGTTGTCTTCCTCGCGGACGGCAGGGTCGTGGACGAGATGTACGGGCCCACGGCCGACAAGGTGCTCGACCGCATGAAGCAGTTCGACGCCCGGGGCCGCACCAGCTGACACCCCGCGGCCCCGTCCGCCCCGCCCTCACCCCGCCCCGCCCCCTTCCGCGCCTCCGCCCCAGGGTCCCGCGGGCCGCGCGCCCGGCCCGCCTCCGCCCCACCGGGCCGGGGCCGCGCCCGCCGCCCGGCCGGCCCGCGTGCCCGCGTGGCCCTCAGCCGTGCCCGCGCGGCCCCCGGCGTCCCCGCCGGGGGCGGGTTCCGGCCCTCCACCCCTCGCCCTCACCGTCTGGACTCGAGAAGACACCCATGTTCCGTACCGCCTTGCGCAATGTGCTCGCGCACAAGGCCCGGCTCCTGATGACCGTGCTCGCCGTGATGCTCGGCGTGGCCTTCGTGTCGGGGACCCTGGTCTTCACCAACACCGTCTCCGCGGCCCTGCAGAAGCAGTCCGCCAAGGGCTTCGACCACGTCGACGTCGCCGTCACGCCGGGCTGGCAGGAAGCCGAGGGCGACCGGGTCGGTGAACCGCACGAACTCACCCGCGCCCTGGTCGACGACAGCGCCCGGGTGCCGGGGGCCGAGCAGGCCATCGGCATCGTCAACGGCTTCACCGCGCTCGCCGACAAGGACGGCCGCCTGATCGGCGACGACTTCCAGTCGCAGGGCGGCAACTACTGGGGCGCGAAGGACCCCCGGTACCCGCTGTCCGAGGGGCGCGCGCCGAAGGGTGAGGGCGAGATCCTCATCGACTCCGAGACGGCCCGGCGCGCCGGGTACGAGGTCGGCGACACCATCCGCATGTCCGTCGACGGCCCCGTCCTGGAACCGGTCGTCACGGGCGTCTTCACCACCGACGACGGCAATGTCGCGGCCGGGGGCAGCCTCGCGCTGTTCGACACCGCGACCGCGCAGAAGCTGTTCGGCAAGACCGGCACCTTCGACGAGATCGCCGTCAAGGCCAAGGCCGGCGTCAGCGACACGGCCCTGCGGGCGCAGCTGGAGAAGGCGCTGCCGTCCGGCGTCGTCGAGCTGAAGACCGGGACCGAACTCGCCGACGCCCAGGCGGAGATGATCGCCTCCTCGATGAGCGGCCTGAAGCAGGCGCTGCTGGTGTTCGCGGGCATCGCGCTGTTCGTGGGGACGTTCATCATCGCCAACACCTTCACCATGCTGGTCGCCCAGCGCACCAAGGAGCTGGCCCTGATGCGCGCGGTCGGCGCCTCCCGCCGCCAGATCACCCGCTCGGTGCTGATCGAGGCGTTCGTGGTGGGCGCGATCGCCGCGGTCGCGGGCCTGGTCGCCGGCGTGGGCATCGGCGTCGGACTGCAGTCCCTGATGGGCGCGCTGGACGCGCCGATCCCGGACGGGCCGCTGGTGATCAGCACGGGCACGGTCGTCTCCGCGTTCGCCGTCGGCATCCTGATCACCATGCTCGCCGCCTGGCTGCCGGGCCGCCGGGCCGCGAAGATCCCGCCGGTGGCGGCGATGAACTCGGTGCACGCCAAGGCGACCACCAAGTCGCTGGTGCTGCGCAACACGCTGGGCGCGCTGCTCTCGGCGGCCGGCATCGCGGTGGTCCTGGTGGCCACCACCATGAAGGGCTCCGACGGCCAGGCCCCGATGGGCATCGGCGCGGTGCTGCTGATCGTCGGCGTGTTCGTCCTGACGCCGCTGCTGTCCCGCCCGCTGGTCGCCGCGGCGGCCCCGGTCCTGCGCGTCTTCGGGATCTCCGGCAAGCTGGCCCGGCAGAACTCGGTGCGCAACCCGCGCCGCACCGCGGCCACCGCGTCCGCGCTGATGATCGGGCTGACCCTGATCACCGGCATGACGGTGGCGGCGGGCAGCCTGCAGAAGTCCATCGACAAGATGGCGGCCTCGGCGATCGAGGCGGACTACATGGTGTCCATGGCGAACGGCAACGCGCTGTCCCCGGACGTCGAGAAGAAGCTGAAGGAGGCCGACGGCGTCACGGCCACCAGCCCGATGCGCAACGCCGTGTCCCGCATCGACGGCGGGACGGAGTTCATGACCGGGGTCGACGGCTCCACCTTCGGCCGGCTGACGCGGTTCGAGGTCGCGTCCGGCACCTTCGAGATCGGCGGCTCGCGGGTGGTCGTGGACGACGACACGGCGAAGTCGTACGGCTGGAAGACGGGTTCCGAGTTCACCGCGGCCTTCGAGGACGGCAAGAAGGAGCGGCTGACGGTCTCCGGCATCTACCGGGGCAACGAGATGATCAGCGGCATCATGGTCGACACCGCCACGCTCGCCCCGCACGAGTCCGAGCCGAACGACATGCTGGTCATGGTCAAGACCGCCGACGGTCCGTCCGGCACCGCGAAGGAGTCGCTGGTCGAGCTCCTCGGCGACAACCCGGGCATCAAGGTCCAGGACAAGAAGGACCTCTCCGACGAGCTCGCGCAGATGTTCACCGTGGTGCTCAACATGGTGTACGGCCTGCTGGCGATGGCGGTGATCGTGGCGGTCCTCGGGGTGATCAACACCCTGGCGATGTCGGTGTTCGAGCGTGCCCAGGAGATCGGCATGCTCCGCGCGATCGGCCTGGACCGCAGGGGCATCAAGCGGATGGTCCGGCTGGAGTCGCTGGTGATCTCGCTGTTCGGCGGGGTGCTCGGCATCGGGCTCGGGGTCTTCTTCGGCTGGGCCGCGGGCGAACTGATGGGGAACAGCATCCAGACCTACGAACTGGTGCTGCCGTGGGGCCGGATGGGCGTCTTCCTGGCGCTGGCCGCCGTGGTGGGCGTGCTCGCCGCGCTGTGGCCGGCCCGTCGCGCGGCCCGGCTGAACATGCTCCAGGCCATCAAGGCCGAGTAACGGCCGGCCGTCCGGCTGCGACGACGGGGTCCCGTTCCGGTGGGCGGGGCCCCGTCGTCGTGTGCGGGGGGCGCGCGGCGGGTCGGTTCCGGGTGCGGGGGGCGGTGACGCGCCAGGTCCGGGAGGCGGGGGCCGGTGGCGCGTCAGTTCCCGGAGACGGGTCCGGTGGCGCGTCAGGTGCAGTTGCGGGTGCGCCCGTGGCGCGTTCAGGTCCAGGTGCGGGTGCGCAGGGGCAGGCCGGACGCTCCCGATCCGGCGGGGCGGACGGCGAGGATCTGGTTGACGCCGATGCGGTTCTTCTCGAAGGCGAGGGCGGAGGCGGCCATGTAGAGCCGCCACACGCGGGCCCGGCCGGGTCCGGCCAGCCGGGCCGCGCGGTCCCACTGCGCCTCCAGGTTCGCCACCCACCGGCGCAGGGTGATCGCGTAGTGCTCCCGGAGCGCCTCCACGTCCCGCACCTCGAACCCGGCGCGTTCCAGCAGGCTCACCGTGGTGCCGACGGGGGCGAGTTCACCGTCGGGGAAGACGTAGGCGTCGATGAACGGGTCCAGGTCGTACGCCCCCTCGTCGCGTTCGGGGCGGCGGCCGATCTGGTGGTTCAGCAGACGCCCACCGGGCGCGAGGAGCCCGTGCAGACGGGTGGCGTACTCCAGGTAGCGGGGCGAGCCGACGTGCTCGGCCATGCCGATGGAGGAGATCGCGTCGAACGGGCCGTCGGCGACGTCCCGGTAGTCCTGGACGCGGATCTCCACCCGGTCGGCCAGGCCCTCCTCGGCGACGCGTTTGCGGGCGTGGGCGGCCTGCTCCCGGGAGAGGGTGATGCCGACGACGCCCGCCCCGTGCTCGCGGGCGGCGTACACGGCCATCGCGCCCCAGCCGCAGCCCACGTCGAGCAGCCGCCGGCCGGGCTCCAGGGCGAGTTTGCGGCAGACCAGTTCCAGCTTGTCGTGCTGGGCCTGTTCGAGGGTGGCGCGCGGGGGCGGGGCGGACCAGTAGGCGCAGGAGTACACCATCGACGGGCCGAGGACGATCTCGTAGAAGTCGTTGCCGACGTCGTAGTGGTGGCTGACGGCGCCCCGGTCGCTGCGTCGGGTGTGCAGGCCGCGGCGGGGGCGGCGGGCCTCCTCGGCGGGCCGGGCGGGCGGCAGCGGGGGCCCGGCCAGGGCGAACAGGCCGCGCACGGCGGAGCGGAACGCCGGGTCGCGCAGCGAGCGGGCCAGGCCCGGGGCGTCGGCGTCGCGCTCCCAGATCAGTCCCGCGAGCAGGTCCAGGGCGGTGTAGAGGTCGCCCTCGACGTCCAGGTCACCGGCCACCCAGGCGCGGGCGAGGCCGAGTTCGCCCGGCTTGAACAGCAGGTGGCGCACGGCCCGGCGGTTGCGCACGACGAGGGCCGGTGCGGACGGGGGTCCTGCCTGGGAGCCGTCCCAGGCCCGGATCCGGACGGGGAGCGGTGTGCCCAGCAGCTGATCGGCGTGCGCCTTCAGCCGCGACGCGGCGTCTGCCATGGTCTGCACCTCCGTGACGGGAATCCCGGAATGTCGTCACCACGTAAACACCCGCACGGCGACTTGGCAGCCCCCGGCGCGTGTCCCGCCCGGGCGGACGCCGCCGGGAGCGCCGCCTGTCCCCTCCCCCGGCGCACACCGCGACGGCCGCCGACACCGACCCTCGGGGCCGGGCTCCGGTGCAGGGCTCCGCTGCCGGGCTCCGGTGCAGGGCTCCGGTGCAGGGCTCCGGTGCAGGGCTCCGCTGCCGGGCTCCGCTGCCGGGCTCCGCTGCCGACCGCGCGGGCCTCCCGGGAGCGTCGGCGCGGGCAGGCCCCTGCGGTCGGTCCCGGGCACGGCGGTCCCGGGCACGGCGGCCTCGGACGGTCGGTCCCGGGCACGGCGGTCCCAGGCACGGCGGTCCCGGGCACAGCGGCCCCGGACGGTCGGTCCCGGGCACGGCGGTCCCGGGCACGGCGGTCCCGGCATGCCGAAGGGGCCGCCCGCACCACGGATGGCGGGCGGCCCCTTCGGGGGTCACTGCTGCGGCTGCCGGCCGCCCCCGGGAGGGGGTGCGGCCGGGGCGCGCGGGTCAGGAGGCCTTGGCCTCGGTCTTCTTCGGCTCGGCGGCGGCCACCGGGGCGGGCTTGGCCGCCTCGTAGAACTCCTCGCGCGGCGACTCGATCGCGCCCAGGGAGACGACCTCGCGCTTGAGGAACATGCCGAGGGTCCAGTCGGCGAAGACGCGGATCTTGCGGTTGAAGGTCGGCATCGCCATGCCGTGGTACGCGCGGTGCATGTACCAGGCGAGCCGGCCCTTGAGCTTGATCTTCATCTTGCCGACGACGATCATCGCGACGCCCTTGTGCAGGCCGAGGCCCGCGACCGCGCCCTTGTTGGCGTGGCGGTAGTCCTTCTGCGGGAAGCCCCGCATGCCGGCGATCACGTTGTCGCCGAGGACCTTGGCCTGGCGCAGCGCGTGCTGGGCGTTCGGCGGGCACCAGGCGTTCTCGTTGCCCGCCTTGCGGCCGACGAGGTCCGGGACCTGGGCGTTGTCGCCCGCGGCCCAGATGTAGTCGGTGCCGGTGACCTGGAGGGTGGGCTGGGTGTCGACGTGGCCGCGCGGGCCGAGCGGCAGGCCGAAGCGGGCCAGCGCCGGGTTGGGCTTGACGCCCGCGGTCCACACGATGGTGTTGGAGTCGACCTCCAGGCCGTTCTTCAGCACCACGTGACCGTCGACGCAGGAGTCCATCGACGTGGACAGGTAGACCTCGACGCCGCGGCTCTCGAGGTGCTCCTTGCCGTACTGGCCCAGCTTGGGGCCGACCTCGGGAAGGATCTTGTCGGCGGCGTCGACGAGGATGAAGCGCATGTCCTCACGGGACACCGTCTTGTAGTACTTGGCCGCGTCCCGGGCCATGTCCTCGACCTCACCGATGGTCTCCGCGCCGGCGAAGCCACCGCCGACGAAGACGAAGGTGAGCGCCTTGCGGCGGATCTCCTCGTCGGTGGTCGAGTCGGCCTTGTCGAGCTGTTCGAGGACGTGGTTGCGCAGGCCGATGGCCTCCTCGACGCCCTTCATGCCGATGCCCTGCTCGGCGAGGCCGGGGATCGGGAAGGTGCGGGAGACCGCGCCGAGCGCGATCACCAGGTAGTCGAAGGGCAGCTCGTACGCCTCGCCGACCAGCGGGGCGATCGTGGCGACCTTGCGGTCCTGGTCGATGGTGGTGACCCGGCCGGTGAGCACCTCCGCCTTGGGGAGCACGCGCCGCAGCGGGACGACGACGTGTCGCGGGGAGATGTTGCCGGCGGCGGTTTCCGGGAGGAAGGGCTGGTAGGTCATGTACGACCGCGGGTCGACGACGGTGACGGTCGCCTCGCCGTAACGCATCTTCTTCTGGATGCGCCGAGCTGCGTACAGGCCTACGTACCCACCGCCTACTACGAGGATCCTGGGACGCTCCGTGGTGCTCATGCCATCGAGTATCCACCCGCCCGAGGGGGGTACCTCGTGCGCCCCTTCACAAGCTCGGACACCCCCTGTGTTACACTCCGCCGCCTCTGTGACCCAGACCATGGTCCCGATCGGGAACCCACACCGTCGCCGTCACGTTGTCAATGCCGCGTGAGCTGCCTCTCCGGCAGTTCCAGGCCGTTGTGAGGCCCCTCGCACCCTGTCCCGAGCACTCCTCCGGCGCCTTCTCCCGGCCGCCTTCTGAACATGTTCAAACGGGTCTCGAGCCCTCGAAAGGGCCAACCGGCCCCCATTCTGCGCTCCACCGGGCCCGTTTCCTTGTGAAGAACTTCACGAACTTTCCGGCGAGGACCCCGCCGGAACGGCCTCCCGGGGCCCCCACCAGCGCTCGAATGCTCGCCGACCCCGCTCGGGGGAGCACCACAGAGGAGCACCACGGCGGAGCACCACGGGGGCGACAGGCGGCCCGGAGGAGAGCCCGGAAAACGCCCCGGCCGGGGGCCCGGTGAGTGCCCGGCGGGGGCCAGCGAGGGCCCGTGGGTGCCCGGCGGGACAGTATGGACCGCGCTGACCGCGCTCGGTAACGATGCGTACCGGCAGGACGCCGACGCCAGGAAACCCACCGGCCCCTCGGACCTCCATCGGCTGAGGGTCGGCCGCTACCGGGTCGCCTGCCGGATCAACGACGGTGAACTCGTCGTCCTCGTGGTCGAGATGGGCGAGCGGCGGGACGTCCACCGCACCGCCGTGACGCCCCGCCCGGCGTCGGCTCGGCGCGCCCCGGCGTCGGCGCCGCCTCAGCGCCCCCCGGTCGCGCAGCTCCGCGCGATCCCGTCGAGCATCGCTCACGAACGCGACTCCCGACCGAGGTCGCGTGTACACGTGCACGCGTACACTGTCCTCATGAGTGAGAACACCGTGACCGTACGGGAAGCCCGCGCCCACCTCGCCGACCACATCAACCGGGCCGAGGAAGGCGTCCCGACCGTCATCACGCGCAATGGCGCCCCGGTGGCGGCCGTGGTGCCGATCTCGGACTTCGAAGCGCTGGAGGAAGCGGCCGACGTGATGCTGGCGCGCGAGGCCGAAGCGGTGCTGGCCGAGGGCGGCACCACCGTGACCATGGCGGAACTGCTGGCGGACCTGTTCACCGAGAAGGACGGCGAGGCGGCGTGAAGTACGCCTTCCGGTTCACCACGGCGGCACAGCGGCAGCTCCGGGCCATCAGCCGACCCGACGCCATGCGCATCCTGACCGCGCTGACCGCACTCGGTGACGACCCGTACCGCCAGGACGCCGACGTCAAGAAACTCACCGGCCCGTCCGGGCTCTACCGGCTGCGAGTCGGAAGTTACCGGGTCGCCTACCAGATCAACGACGGTGAACTCGTCGTCCTCGTCGTCAAGGTGGGCGACCGGCGGGACGTCTACCGCAACCTGTGATGCCCCGCCCCACACCACCTCCGTCGGGCAGCGCCCGTCAACGCGCCTCGGCCGCCGTGTGAAAAGCGATGCCGTCCAGGATGTCGTGCTCGCTGGCGACGACCTCCCGGGCGTCCATGCGCTCCATCACGGCCAGCAGCACCAGCGCCCCCGCGGCGATCACGTCGACCCTGCCCGGGTGCATGGACGGGATCGCGGCGCGTTCGGCGTGCGTGGACCGCAGCAGCCGGTCGCTGATCTCCCGCACCCGCTCCCGGGAGATCCGGGAGTGGTGGATGGCCGCCGAGTCGTAGCCCGGCAGGTCCTGGGCGATCGCCGAGACGGTGGTGACCGAACCGGCGAGACCGACCAGGGTCAGCGCCTCGCGCAGCGGCACCGTCTTCTCGACGAGGTCCAGGGCTGCCTCGATGTCGGCGCGCATCGCCGCCACCTGCTCCGGCGCCGGCGGGTCCGTCACCGCGCCGTCCCGCACCAGGTGCCGTTCGGTCATCCGGACGCAGCCGATGTCGACGGAGCGGGCGGCGCGGACCCGGTCGTCGCCGACGACGAACTCCGTGGAGCCGCCGCCGATGTCGACGACCAGGAACGGGCGGTGCAGGTCGGTGCGGCCGGTCAGCTCCTTGGTGGCGCCCGTGAAGGAGAACTCGGCCTCCTGGTCGCCGGTGATGACCTCGGGCTCCACGCCCAGGATGTCCACCACGCCGCGCACGAAGTCGTCCCGGTTCTCGGCGTCCCGGGAGGCGGAGGTGGCGACGAAGCGGAGGTGCTCCGCGCCGTGCCGCTCGATGATCTCCGCGTACTCCCGGCAGGCGGCGAAGGTGCGCTCCAGCGCCTGCGGCGCCAGCCGGCCGGTCCGGTCGACGCCCTCGCCGAGCCGCACGATCGTCATGCGCCGGTCCAGGTCGGTCAGTTCACCGGTTCCGGGGTCGACGTCGGCCACCAGCAGACGGATCGAGTTGGTGCCGCAGTCGATGGCGGCGACCCTGTTCATCGGGCGTCCTCCTGCTCCGCGGCGGCCGTGTCCTCGGGCGTCACGCACGGGCCCTTGCGCCACCACTCGGGGAGCATGGCCAGCGCCTCGTCGCCCAGCGGGTTGACGCCGGGGCCCGCGGCCAGCGAGTGGGCGACCAGGACGTGCAGGCACTTCACCCGGTCCGGCATGCCGCCCGCGCTCGGGAAGCCCGTCAGCTCCTCGATCTCGTCGCGGCGGCGGATGTAGTCCTCGTGCGCCGCCCGGTAGGAGGCCGCCAGCTCCGGGTCGGTGGCCAGGCGTTCGGTCATCTCCTTCATCACGCCGTTCGCCTCCAGCGTCCCGATCGCCGAGGAGGCGCGCGGGCAGGTCAGGTAGTAGAGCGTGGGGAAGGGGGTGCCGTCGGGCAGCCTCGGCGCCGTCTCGACGACGTCCGGCTGTCCGCAGGGGCAGCGGTGGGCGATCGCGCGCAGTCCGCGCGGGGGCCGGCCCAACTGCTGCCGGAAGGCCGCGACGTCCGCGTCGGTGGGCTCGGTGCGCGGGGTCGTGGGCGGGGGTGTGTCCATCGTTGTCTTTCTTCGGGGTGTCACGGGTGCCGGGCCGCCGGACGGCGGCGGTCATGGGGCGGGATCACCGGTCGGCGGCGGTCACGGGCGCGGGGTCACCGGTCGGCGGCGTCGGCCTTGTCGACCCCGTCCCAGACGTTGGCGTACCAGGGGCGGTCGGCCGCCCGGGTGTCGGTGCGCGACCGCTTCACCGGGCCCGGGTCGACCACGACGAACCCGGTCTCGCCGGGCATGACGTAGTGCAGCCGACGGCGGATCTCCTGCTCGGCGTAGGCGTCGTCCTGCCAGCGGGCCTTGAGGTCGCGCAGTTCCTCGACGCGCTGCCGGGCCTCCTCCTGCTGCCGCTGGAGGTCGGCGATCTCGGCACGCTGGGAGACGTACTGCCGCATCGGGTAGGCGAGGGCCACGATCAGCGAGCAGACCACCAGGGCGAGCAGCGCGGCCCGGCCGGTGAGCCGGGAGCGGCGCGCCTGCCGCTTGGTCTGCGAGCGGTAGACCCGGGCCGCGGTCTGCTCACCGAGGAGCCGGATCCTGGTCGTGGTGGAGAAACGGTCCCGGTCCTTCACCGCCATGTGCCCGCCTCCGGTTCGCCGTCGTCGTCCGTGGGTCTACGTGCGTACGTCCCCGCACACGGTACGGGACCGGGGCGGGGACGTACGGACGACGCTTCCTACGGAGCGGGCGCTCAGCCCTTGAAGCGGGGGAAGGCGCTGCGGCCCGCGTACACCGCGGCGTCGTCGAGGATCTCCTCGATGCGCAGCAGCTGGTTGTACTTGGCGACACGCTCCGAACGGGCCGGGGCGCCGGTCTTGATCTGGCCGCAGTTGGTGGCGACGGCCAGGTCGGCGATGGTGACGTCCTCGGTCTCGCCGGAGCGGTGGGACATCATGCACTTGAAGCCGTTGCGCTGGGCCAGCTCGACGGCGTCCAGGGTCTCGGTGAGCGAACCGATCTGGTTGACCTTGACGAGCAGGGCGTTGGCGGCGGCCTCGTCGATGCCGCGGGCCAGGCGCTCGGGGTTGGTGACGAACAGGTCGTCACCGACGAGCTGCACCTTGTCGCCGAGCTTGGCGGTGATGGTCTTCCAGCCGTCCCAGTCGTCCTCGAACAGCGGGTCCTCGATGGAGACCAGCGGGTACGCCTCGACCAGCTCGGCGTAGTACTCGGTCATCTCGGCGGCCGTGCGCTCCTTGCCCTCGAAGACGTAGGAGCCGTCCTTGTAGAACTCGGAGGCGGCGACGTCGAGCGCCAGGGCGATCTGCTCGCCGGGGGTGTAGCCGGCTTCCTTGATCGCTTCGAGGATGAGGTCGAGGGCCTCGCGGTTGGAGCCGAGGTTCGGGGCGAAGCCGCCCTCGTCGCCGAGGCCGGTGGCCAGGCCCTTGCTCTTCAGGACCTTCTTCAGCGTGTGGTAGACCTCGGTGCCCCAGCGCAGGGCCTCGGAGAAGGACTCCGCGCCGATCGGGGCGATCATGAACTCCTGGATGTCCACGTTGGAGTCGGCGTGCGAGCCGCCGTTCAGGATGTTCATCATCGGCACCGGCAGCAGGTGCGCGTTGGGGCCGCCCAGGTAGCGGAACAGCGGCAGGTCGCTCGCCTCGGACGCGGCGTGGGCGACGGCCAGGGAGACACCCAGGATGGCGTTGGCGCCGAGGGAGCCCTTGTTGTCGGTGGCGTCCAGGTCGAACATGGCCTGGTCGATCAGGCGCTGCTCGGTGGCGTCGTAGCCGACCAGCTCCGGGCCGATCTGCTCGATGACGGCGAGGACGGCCTTCTCGACGCCCTTGCCCTGGTAGCGGTCGGGGTCCCCGTCCCGCAGCTCGACGGCCTCGAAGGCGCCCGTGGAGGCGCCGGAGGGAACGGCGGCACGCCCCGTGCTGCCGTCGTCGAGGCCGACCTCGACCTCGACCGTGGGGTTGCCTCGGGAGTCCAGGATTTCCCGGGCTACGACGACGTCGATGGACGGCACGAGCATCTCCTTCGTGGATGTGACGCGAGTGGGCAGGGCCTCGGTGGCTCTGCGAGACCGAGCCTAACCGGCTCCGGGCGATCGGCCATCCGGTCGCCCATCCCCTGGACATCCGTGGCTCGTGCCACGGAGTGCCGCGGGGGACAGAGCGAAGCTTAGATTGTTTCTTCGCGGAACAAAGACGGCCCGGGAGACCGTGACCGGAAAGTGCCCGGCCCGAAGCCCCGGGAGGAGCCAGGGAAGAGCCCGGGCGGAGCCCGGTGAGGAGTGCGGGAAGCCGTCCGGCGGGAACTGCGGGAAGCCGTCCGGCAGGGAGCCCGGGGCCGTTCAGCGAGACGCCCCGCACGGAGTTCGGCGAGGAGTCCGGGAAGCCGTCCGGCGGGGACTGCGGGAAGCCGTCCGGCAGGGAGCCCGGGCAGCCGTCCGGCGAGACGCCCCGCACGGAGCCCGGGGCGGTTCAGCGAGGCGCCCCGCAGGGGAGTCCGGGAGGAGTCCGGTCATGGCCCCGCCCCGGTGCGTACGGGGATCACGCACCGGGGCGGGGAGCCGGGGGCCAGGGGGCCGGGAGACGCGGCCCTGGGGCTGCTTCCTTACTTCAGGTGCAGCTGCTGACCCGGGTAGATGAGGTCGGCGTCCTGGACGACGTCGTCGTTCAGCTTGAACAGCTTGGCCCAGCCGCCCTTGACGTCGTGCTCCTCGGCGATGGAGCTGAGGGTGTCACCCTTGACGACCTTGTACTCGCCGTCGCCCTTCTTGACCTTCTTGCCGGTCGGGGTGGTGACGGTCTTCTTCTGCGCCGGGCGCTCGGCGGAGCGCGACGGCTTCTGCTGCTCGGTGGAGCGCTCGGCGGTGGAGCCGGTGTCCTGCTTCGGGGCGCTCTGCTGCGAGGCGCCACCCTGGTTCTGGGTGGAGCCGCCGCCGGTGTACGCGGCGCTGGACAGGCCCTTGCCGCAGACCGGCCAGGCACCCTTGCCCTGGCCCGCGAGGACCTTCTCGGCGATCTCGATCTGCTGGGCCTTGGTGGCCTGGTCGGCGGTGGAGGCGTACTTCGTGCCGCCGAAGCCGGCCCACGTGGAGGCGGAGAACTGCAGACCGCCGTAGTAGCCGTTGCCGGTGTTGATGGACCAGTTGCCGCCCGACTCGCACTGGGCGACGGCGTCCCACTCGGCGGCGGTGGCGGCGGAGGCGTTGCCGGCCGCCATCAGCGGGGCGGCGACGGCGGCGCCGGTCACGCCGGCGACGGCGATGGCGCGAGTGGCCTTGGACGGACGACGGTGCTTGCCCTTGCCGGAAAACAGCATGGTTGGATCCCCTCACCGACGCCTACGAGGTGAGCTGTCGGGTTCGGGCCGGTTGAGTTGCCCGGCCACGCCCCTCTCGGGACGCGGCTTCACCCCAAGCCGCACCCGGCGTTCAACCACCGGATCCGGCGCCTACCTTGGGTCCCCCGCTCCTGCCTACGGCGCACTGGTGCGACGACTGTTCCCGGGCTGCCACTGGCAGGATTCGGCGTGGCGGCAGCCGGGGCCCGCGATGGCGAGCGGTCACGACCGTAGACACGCGTTCGGCGGAATTTCAAAGACGATCACGGCTTCTGAGACCTATGTCTCACAAACTTTAAACCGGACATTCAGTACGAAACATGACGTCAACTGTCGCCGCCCGGAGGGCTGTTCGCCCGCCCCTTTCGCCCGGAACGCCCCCGGTCAGAAGCTTCTGACCGGGGGCGTTCCACCCAAGTGGGCTATTTCGGGACGCTGCTGGCGGCAGGACGGGAGAGGGCTGGCCATCCGCTCCCGGGAGAGAGCGGGTTCTCCCGTGGTTCCGAATAGGTTCGCCGCTGGATCCGGACGGGTTCGCCGTCGGATCCGGGCGGGTTCGCCACCGGCTCCGGACGGGTTCGCCGCTGGATCCGGGTGGACTCGCCACCGGCTCCGGACGGGTTCACCGCTGGATCCGGACGGGTCAACCGCTGGATCCGTACAAGGGGAACCGGCTCGTCACTGGTTCCAGGAGGAGAGCGGGCTCGTCCCCTGCGCCGACAGGGACGCTTCGGGCGTGGCGGACGGCTGGGCCGGAACGGCCGGGGTGGACGACTCGGCGGCGGACCAGAGGCCCAGGACGGCACTCACGCCCGGCGTCCCGCCCATCACTCCGCGCGCGGCACCGGCGTCCTGCGCCACGTAGCCGCCCTCCGGAGCGCCCGCACGGCCTCCGCCTCCGGCGACCTCTTCCGGGGCGGGCGCGCCACGGTGGCGGCCGGTGCCCTCCGAGGGGGTGCCGGCGGATGCGGACGGGGCGTCACCCTGGTCCGCACCGCTCTCCTTGCCCGCATTGCGGGATTTCTCACCCTCGGCGGAGGGGGAAGCCGGACTGGTGGGCGAGGCGGCCGGGTCGTCGGCCTTCCCGGTGGCGTCACCCGAACCGTCCGCGGTGCCGGTCCCGTCCGGGGTGCTCTGCGACGGGGAGGGGGTCGCGGACGGGGCGCCGGATCCGGACTCCGGGCCGGCGGGCGGGACCGAGGAGTTGCCCAGCCCCAGGGAGTTCGGAATGTCCGTTTCTTCCGTAGCGGCGCCGTCCTGTCCGGCGCCACCGCCGGACGAGTCGGGCTGGAGCCCCGCGACGAGACCGCAGGTCGCCCAGTCGCCGACACCCTCGGCGGCGAGCGCCTTGTCGGCTATCTCGATCTGCTGACGGCGGCTGGCCAGGTCGGCACTGGCCGCGTACTCGAGCCCGCCGTACTTCTCCCACTTCTCCTGGCTCATCTGGAGGCCGCCGTAGTAGCCGTTGCCACTGTTCTCGCTCCACGAGCCGCCGGTCTCGCACTCCGCGATCCGGTCCCACGTCTTGCCGTCGGCCGCACTGGCGCTGCCGGCCGCCAACAGCGGGAGGGCGATGGCGGAGCCGGTGACTCCGGCCGCGACGACGAAAGCCGGTGCCTGGCGGGGGCGACGGTGCCGACCGTTCCCGGAGAGCATGCGGAGACCTTTCACACGACAGCGGTTGCCACGCGGCGGACGCGAACTCACGTGCGCCACGCCGTTGATGGGTGAACGTATCGGGAAGGATCTCTTGTCACAAGTTAATGCCGCGCAGATCACGTGGAGATCACAGAGTGTGAGACTCTGTCATGTTTCCGCTGGTCGGGTCGGGGGCAGGGCCGCGCCGTCCGGTTCGCTCGGCTTTGCCGGAGGAGTGAATTCCACCGGCAGGGTGCGCAGTCCGCGCATGATGAGCCCGCCCCGCCAGCGCAGTTCGGCCGGATCCGCCGCCAGCCGGAGGTCCGGCAGCCGGGTCAGCAGCGTGGCGAGCGCGGTCTGCCCCTCCAGGCGCGCCAGCGGGGCACCCAGGCAGTAGTGGATGCCGTGTCCGTATCCCAGGTGGGGATTGTCACGCCGCGCCAGGTCCAGCACGTCCGGCCCGTCGAACCGCTCCGGGTCCCGGTCCGCCGCCGCGAGCACGACCAGCACCGGGTCCCCGGCGGCGATCCGCTGCCCGCCGATGGTGACCGGCTCCGTCGCGAACCGCCAGGTCGCCAGCTCCACCGGGCCGTCGTAGCGCAGCAGTTCCTCCACCCCGGTCTCCAGCAGCCCGCGGTCACCGGAAGCCAGGGAGTCCTGGAGCAGGGCGCGCTGCGCGGGATGGGTGAGCAGGGCGTAGGTGCCGTTGCCGATGAGGTTGACGGTGGTCTCGAAGCCGGCGAACAGCAGGATGAACGCCATCGCCGCGGCCTCGTTCTCGGTGAGGTGCTCGCCGTGGTCCGAGGCCCGGATGAGACCGGAGATGAGGTCCTCGCCGGGGGCGGGCTCGGCGGGCAGGGCCGCCCGCTTGCGGTGGATCAGGTCGGCGAGGTAGCCGCGCATCTTCTTCACCGAGCGCGCCACCCCGCCCCGGGGGCCGCCCTGGTGTCGGATCATCATGCCCGCCCAGTCCCGGAAGTCGTCCTGGTCCTCCCGGGGGACACCGAGCAGGTCGCAGATGGCGTAGATGGGGAGAGGGAACGCGAACTCGTGGATCAGGTCGGCGGAACCGCGGGCGGCGAAGGCGTCGATGAGCCCGTCGGTCAGCTCCTGCACCCGGGGCGCGAACTCGGCCACCCGGCGCGGGGTGAACGCCTTGCTCACCAGCCTGCGCAGCCGGGTGTGGTCCGGCGGGTCGATGTTGAGCAGGTGCGTCATCAGCTCCGCCTTGCGCTCCCCCGGGATGCCGGTCCTGCCCTTGGCGTGCGCGGACTCGTCGTGGTGCGCCGGGTTCTTGGACAGGCGGTTGTCCGCGAGGGTCCGGCGCGCGTCGGCGTAGCGGGTCACCAGCCAGGCCTCCACCCCGCTCGGCAGCCGCGTCCGGTGCACGGGCGCGTGCTCGCGCAGCCAGGCGTAGGCGGGGTAGGGGTCGCTCGCGAACTCCCACGTGAACAGTTCGGGCGTGGGCCGCGTAGAGGGAGGCAGGGGAGGCACGGAAGGTTCGGGAGGCACTGGTGAGGCGGGGCTCTCCGACGGCGGGGGCTGATCGGTCACGGTTCGACCGTATCGGGAGGGGGAGGGGCGGGCGGCTGATCAGGGCCTCGACCCCGTGCACCCGGTCGTCCTCCATGCCGACGAGCGGCTGGTACTCCAGCGCGAACTCGCCCCGCTCGATGG
>NZ_JBEZWE010000030.1:0-27661 GCF_040637405.1 Streptomyces sp. NPDC029526 | reverse complement strand
CACCAACAACACCCTCCGGCCGCCTACCTGAGCCCCCGGGGCCCCCCCGGGGTCCGCGGGCGGGCCCGGCGCCTACGAGACGGCGCCCGGACCTCCGCACGAGGTCCGGGCGCCGTCTCGTGCGCGCGGGTCCGGTCAGCCGGCCCGCCGGATGACGCTCACTCCCTCCCGTACGGTGAGCACGCTCTGCCGCACCCGGGGGTCGGCCGCCACGTGTGCGTTGAACGCGCGCATCGCGACGGTGTCGGGCTGCTGGTCCCGCTCGTTGGCGACACCGCCGAACTGGAGGACGTTGTCGGCCAGGAGCAGTCCGTGCGGGGACAGCTTCGGCAGCACCGTCTCGTAGTAGTCGATGTACCCGGGCTTGTCGGCGTCGAGGAAGACCAGGTCGAAGGGGCCGGGAAGGTCCCTGACCGACGTCAGGGCCGGGCCCTCCCACAGGTGTATGCGCTCCGCCCGGGGCGAGGCCGCGAAGTGCTTGCGCGCGATCGAGGCGTGCAGCGGGCTCAGCTCACAGGTGTGGAGTTCGGAGTCCTCCGGCATCGCGTGGGCCATGCAGAGCGCGGAGTAGCCGGTGAAGGTGCCGATCTCCAGGATGCGGCGGGGCCGCAGGGCGAACACCAGGGAGGCCAGGAACTCCCCCTCCAGACTCCCCACCATCATGGCCGGCAGGTCCGTCTCGGCCTCCGTGTCGGCGACCAGGGCGGCCAGCCAGGACGGTGCCGGGGAGGAGACCTCCTCGGCGTACTTCTCCACGACGGGGCGCACGATCATCCTCGGTTCCTTCCCGCGGGGTCGGTGTGGGTCTGCCGGGGCCGGCCGTGCAGCCGTCGGGCCAGCCAGTGCGTCAACTCCTCGTGGGCGGGCCCGCGCAGATAGAAGTGGCCGCCCGGGAACGCCGTCACCTCGGTCTGCGCCGAGGTGGCCTCCGCCCAGGACGCCGCGTCCGGCGCCTCGACCTCGGGGTCCTCGGTGCCGTAGCAGACGCTCACCGGCACCGACAGGTCGCGGCCCGTCCCGGGGCGGTAGGTGCCCACCAGCCGGTAGTCGGCGCGGAGCATCGGCAGCGTCATCTCGCGCAGGCCCGGCAGTTCGAGCAGCCGTGCGTCGGTGCCGCCGAGGCGGCACACGTCGGTCCACAGCCGCTCGTCGTCCAGGTGCTTGTCGTCCGGGCGCTGCCGGGCCGGTCCCGGCCGGCCGGAGACGATCAGGCGTTCCGGGAGCGCCTCGCCCGCCGTGCCGAGGAGCAGGGTGACCTCGTGCGCGACGGAGGCGCCCATGCTGTGCCCGAAGAACCACACCGGTTTGTCGTCCAGTCGGGTCAGTGCCTTGGCCAGTGGCTCCACCAGGCCGGGCATGTCGGTGCAGCAGGGTTCGCCGATGCGGTCCTCCCGGCCCGGGTACTGCACCACCATGCCCTCGACGTCCTCGGGCAGGTCGCGCACCAGCCGGCGGTAGAAGCTCGCCGCCCCGCCGCCGTGCGGGAAGAACACGAGACGCCGCACGGCCTCGGGCCGGGGAAAGTAGCAGCGCAGCCACGGGTTCGGGACAAGGGTGCTCACGGGGCCTCCAACAGGTCCGAGGCGGCGAGGAGTTCCGGTGGCGCCTCCGGGCGGCGCAGGCGTACCGGCCCGCAGGCCTCGCTCACGCGCATCGCCAGCTTCGCCAGGGCCACGTGGTACTGCACGTGCCCCCGGCTGTCGGCGCCCGACCGGGCCTCGTCCCAGGTCGCCGCGATGGCCCGCGCCGTGGCCTGCGGCCACAGGTCGCGCAGCACCTCGCTGTACGAGGCGCCCTGCGCCGGACCCAGGTGCTCCACGCTCGGCACCGCGAGGTGCGGGGCGGCGGAATCGCCGAAGCGCACCAGTTCCCGCATGTCGTCCGGCATGTGCGGGCGCATGCTCCACTGCACCGGGCCGTGCGTGTTGACCAGGGTGAGATGCCCCCCGTCCGTGCCCAGGGTGATGCGGTGGAAGAGGTGGCTGTAGTTGTCCGGATCGGAGGGCACCAGCTCGTTCTGGAGCCGGAAGGACATCGGGACACCGGCGAAGCGGCCGGTGAGGCTCCGGTACGGTGCCTCCGGCGCCTCCGCGAGCACCCCGTCGACGCCGTGCGGGCGGATCGACCCCAGCGCCCGGCCCAGGATGTCGAAGACCGTGTAGAGCACCTGGAAGGCACAGGTCACGTCGAGGAACAGCGGCTGCTGCCGGGCCACCAGCTCGCGGGCGGCGCCGATGAACCGGCGCACCGGCTCCACGTGCGGATAATGCGTGTTCAGCCGGAACACCACCCCGGACTCGGTGGCGGCGCGCAGGCATGCCACCAACTCGTCAGGGTGCAGTGGGTGTTCCTGCAACACGTGCACACCGCGGCGCATCAGCGCCTCGGAGAGCCGGGGCCCGGGGCCGCCGTTCATCACCCCGCCGATCACCACACAGGCCAGGTCGACGTCGTCGGGCACCTCCTCGACCGTGGTCCACAGCGGTACGCCGTGGTGCGCGGCGCAGGCGCGGCTGCGGGCACTGCCGGACGCCAGGATCCCGGCCAGCTCGAAGCCGAAGTCCGCCCGTTCGAAGGCCGCCAGGTAGGCACGGCCGAAGCCGGTGCCGGCCACCAGGACGCGCGGGCGGATCACAGTTCGCCCTCCTCCATGGCACGGGCCGCGAGGATCGGCCGGTCGACGATCTCCAGCAGCCCGACCGCGGGCTCGGCCCGCAAGGCGGCGAGTACGGTCTCGGCGTCGAGCACGTCGGAGCCGAAGTGCACCCCCGGGCCCGCCCTTCCGTCGAGCACCGCCAGCACGGCCAGCGCACTGGCGAGGCCGGTCAGGGCGTACGTGTCACCGGCGCGCAGGGCCATGCTGCGGGTGGCCGGGCGACCGGTGCCGTCGGTGCCGGTGACCTCGAAGAGCATGAGCTGGAACGGGTCCCTGCCGAACAGGTCGAGCGCCGCTGCACGGGTGAGCTCCTCGGCCGCCTCGGCGAGAGCGGACTCACCGCGCATCGCCCCCTGGAGCCGGCTCAGGCAGTTCATCATGTGCGCGCCGCCGTCGAAGACGTTGTACCAGTCGATCTCCGTGAGCCCGGTGACCTCGGGGAGCCGCGCGGACTCGAAGCTCAGGTACGGGTAGACGTCCACCCGGTTGTGCGCGTAGGGCAGTGCGACGCCGGTCCGCGGCTCCAGCTCACGCTCCACGCGGATGCCGCCCCTGATCGCGCCGCGGGCCTCCCCGTACGCACCGCCCATGGACAGCAGGTAGTCGGCGGCCCCGGCCGGGGTGAGCCGGTCCATCGTGCCGACGTAGGCCGTCAGCCGCCGCGGGTGGCGCAGGGTGGAGCACAGGTGACGGGGGAGCAGACCGGTCAGGCCCGGCTGCATGCCCGCCGTGATGACGGCGGTACCGGTGAAGGTGCCCGGCCGGGTCAGTGCCTCCAGCAGCGGTTCGTCACCGCCCGGGTCGACGTAGTCGGCGCCGGCCGCCGCCGCGGCCCAGGCCACCCGGTCCAGGACCTGGTAGGAGGGGCCCGCGCAGTTGAGGACGACACGCGCGCCGCGACAGAACCGGGCCAGCGACCGGCCGTCGTACAGGTCCACCTCGACCGCCTCACCGCGCAGCCCGGACTTGGCCAGCAGGGTCTCGGCCCGGCTGCGGTCGCGCCCGCCGAGCCGTACGACGGCGTGGGGAAGGCGGTCGGCGATGGCCCGTACGGCGGCCGCGCCGACGGCGCCGTAGGAGCCGACCACCGCGACCGACGGGGTGCTGTGCTCGCTCACGCGTTCTCCTCATCGGGCAGGTCGATCACATCGGAGGTGACCAGCTCACGGCAGGTGAAATGGTCGCCGGGCACGGTCTGCCGCAGGAGTCCGCCCACGCAGACCGCCTCCCACAGCGCGGTCATGTCGGCGGCCATCGTGGGCCAGAGGGGGGACTCCTCGTCGTGCACCAGCAGCCGGGCCTCCCCGGTGTACAGCCCCGGGTCGTGGGCGACGACGCAGCCCGCCAGCGCCCGGCCCCGCGCGAGGCGTTCGCCGAGTTCGTCCGCGCCGAGCCCGACAGCCGCGGCGAGCGCGGCCAGCCGCTCCCCGCGCGAGCGCGCGCCGAGAGCGGCGGCCGTCTCGCCCACGGCTCGCAGCCCCGGCTCGCTCCGGCCCGCCAGCCCGGCCAGCGCACCGGGCGGAATGTCACCGGCGGGGGCGAGCGCGGCGAGCGCCTCCCCGAGAGCGGGGACGTCCGGGTAGCCCAGAACGGCCGGGTCCTGCCCGCGGTCCAGGCAGAACAGCGCCTCCTCCAGGACGTCGTCGCGGACGGTGGCGGGCAGCGGGTAGCTGCTCAGCACGGTCAGCCCGCACACCGGGGCGCCGAGCTCGGCCAGCTGCTGGGCGACGGTGAGCGCCAGCACACCCCCGCTGTGCGCGCCGACCAGGTGGAACGGACCCGGGCTCAGCCCCCGTACCCGCGCCACGATCTCCTGCGCCACGTCGTCCAGACCCTGCCCCTCGGCCACCCGCACCTGCGGCACCACCACCACCGGGTCGTGCGCCCCGAGGCCGGCGGCGAGCCGCTCCACCTGGTCGCCCAGACCGTCGGCGACCAGGACGTGTACCGGGTTGCCGAGCGCGTCCGCCGTCCCGGTCAGCACCAGTTCGTCACCGGCCCCGTTCTCCTCCGCCACGTCCTGCCCCTGCTGGAGGAACTCGGACAGCTCGCGCACCGACGCGCCGCCCAGCAGCTCGCGCAGCAGTTCGTCGAAGAAGATGCCGGACGCGGCCGGCACCTGCTCGCGCAGCGCCGTGACGAGCTGGGCGGCGAGCAGCGAATCCCCGCCCAGCGCATAGAAGTTGGTGTCGAGCGGGACGTCCGACTCGCGCAGCACCTCCGCGTACACCGCGGCGACCGCCAGCTCCAGGGCGCCCGCCTCGCGCGCGCTCTCCCCGGCGACCGCGGCGCCCGCCGCGCCGTGTTCCTCGGCCCACCGGGCCAGGGTGGCGCGGTCGACCTTGCCGTTGTCGGTCAGGGGCAGAGCGTCCAGCACCTCGAAACGGGACGGGATCATCTCCGCCGGAAGCCGCTCGGCGAGCCGCCGGGTCAGTTCCTCGGTGTCGAGCGGTTCGCGGTCGGTCTTGAAACGGGCCGCGAAGACGTGCATCCCGATGCGGGCCAACTCGTCCTCCGGTGCCGGGACGCACAGCTCCAGGTCGCCGCCGGCCTCGGTGAGCAGGTCGTACCACTGTCCGCGGCCGATGAAGGTCTGGTCCTTGCCGTGGCGCACGTCCTGGAAGTCCCCGGCCGTGGCGTCGAAGAGGAACTCCATCGAGGTGAGGATCTGGTAGTTGTCGCGGGTCGTCTCGATGAAGACCAGCCATCCGCCGGGCACCAGCGCCTCGCGCATCCGGCGCAGGACCTGCCGGGCGTCCTTCGCGTAGTGCATGACGTTGCCGCACAGGATCACGTCGACCGAGTTCGGCCTGACGCCCTGTTCGCGGTACGGCTCGTTGAAGTCGAAGAGCGCGTAGTCCACCCAGGGGTGTTCGGCGAACCTCTCACCGGCCTTGTTGAGGAAGAACTGCGACACGTCGCTGAAGGTGTAGCGGACGTTCTCGCCGTCCAGCACCGGGATGGTGTCGACGCTGGTGCCGCCGACGCCCGCGCCGACCTCCAGCACGCGCAGCGGACGGCCGGAGGGGTTGCGCCGGGCCACGCCCAGCACGGTGGAGGTGGCCAGCCGGTTGAGGTAGCGGGAGAGGAAGCCCTCCATGTAGGCGGCCTCGTGGATGCTCAGGTCGCCCTCGGGGAAGAGCATCCGCAACGGGTCCCGCTCGTCGCGCATCAGCTCCGGCAGGTGGGTGGCGGCGAGCTTGAAGTAGTTCACCAGCTCGGGACGGTCGTTGGCCTCCGGCAGCAGCCGGTCGACCTCGGCCCACGCCTGCTCGACGTCCTCGGGGGCGACCAGGCGCAGGCAGCCGAAGGTGCCGTCCGCGGCCCGGTCCAGATAGCCGTTCTCCACGCAGGCGGCCAGCCAGCGGCGCACCAGCCGCTCGTGCCGGGGGGCCACCCTGGCCAGCCGCATGATCTCGGAGGTGCCGTGACGCGTCGCGGCGTCCGGCCACACGCCTTCCTGGCGCAGGACGTCCACCATGCGGCGCAGCGCCGCGTCGTCGAGCACGGCCGCGAACTCGACCACCTTCGCGACGTCCACCCCCTCGCGGATCTCTTCGGCGGCCGCGAGCACCTCGGGCACCAGTGCCGCGTCCACGGCGTGGTCGGCCGGGTCGGCGGGCGAGGGCGAGACGAAGGCGACCAGCCTGCGGTCGTTGCGCTCGCCCTGCGTGGCCACCGCCACCGCGTCGACCTGCGGATCGGCGGCCAGGGCCGACTCCACTTCGGCCAGCTCGATGCGGTGGCCGCGGATCTTGACCTGCCGGTCGTCGCGGCCGATGAACTCCAGGGTGCCATCGGGCAGATAGCGGGCGAGGTCGCCGGTGCGGTACACCCGCTCGCCGTCCGGCAGCGCGAAGAAGCTCGCCGCGGTCTTCTCCGGGTCGCCCAGGTAGCCCTTGGCGAGGCCGGTGCCGGCGATGTACAGGTCGCCCACGACGAGGTCGGGGCAGGGCCGCAGGAACGCGTCGAGCACGTGGAAGCGCTGGTTCTCCAGCGGAGTGCCGTAGGGGATGCTCGGCGCCGCCGGGTCGACCTCGCCGATCGGGTGGAAGACCGACCAGATCGATGCCTCGGTGGCGCCGCCGAGACTGTACAGCTCCACCCGCGGGAGCCGTGCGCGGACGGCGTCGGGGAGCGTCACGGGTATCCAGTCACCCGACATCATGCCGAGGCGCACGCTCGCGCAGTCGCGGAGGTCACCGCGCAGGTACTCCTCCAGCAGCATCATCTGGGCGGGCACCGTGTTCAGCACCGTCACCCCGTGACCGGTGATCAGCTCGGCCCAGTGCGAGGGGTCGCTGCGCCGCTCCGGGTCGGGAAGCACCAGGGTGCCGCCCCGGCCGAGGACGCCGAAGACGTCGAAGACCGACAGGTCGAAGCCCAGGCTCGACAGCCCCAGCGCGACGTCGTCCCGGCCGATCCCGAACCTGCGGCACACGTCGTCCAGGGTGTTGACCGCCGCGCGGTGACTGATCTCCACGCCCTTCGGCTCACCGGTCGAACCCGAGGTGAAGATGACGTACGCGGAGTCGTCCGGGGACACCGCGACCTCCTCGAGAGGGGCCGTGGACAGGCGGTCCACGTCGATGCGTCCGACGCCTGCGGGCAGTTCGCCGCCGACCGTGCTGTGCGCGACCACCAGGCCGATCCCGGCGGACTCGATGATCTTGTTGCGCCGGGCGTCGGGCTGGCCCGCCTCGACCGGCACGTACGTGCCACCGGCCAGCAGCACCCCGAGCGCCCCGGCGACCTGTTCCCAGCCCTTCTCCAGCACCACCGCGACCCGCTGGTGCGGCCGGTGGCCCCGCGCGGTGAGCGCGGCGGCCACGGCGGCGGCCCGGCCGGTCAGCGTCGCGTGGTCGACGCTTCCGCGGTGGTCGATCACCGCCGTCGCGTCCGGGCGTCGGCCCGCCGTGTCGAGCAGCGCCCGGTGCAGCAGGGCGTCGCTCACGGGCCGGGCCGTGTCGTTGACCGCCGCGCGCCGCCGCGCCTGGTGGGCGGGCAGGGCGAGCGGGTCCCCCTCCCACGCCTCGTCCCCGTCCGCGAGCCGGTGCAGGAGGTCACGGAACGCGGCGAACATGTCGTCGAGGACCGGCTGGGGCACGGTGTCGTCCCGCACGTCCCAGTTGACGAGCAGCGCCCCCGCGGCCTCCATCGCCTGGCAGTCCACCCAGACCTGCGGCGTCTGACTGATGCCGTTGCGGATCTGGGAGCGCATCATGCCCTGCGGGGCGAGACCGTCGGAGAGTCCGATGGCGCTGGTGAACACCACCGGCATCATCGCTCCCTGCCGGCCCCGGCGGCGGGTCAGCTCGCGCAGCACCTCCACGCCTGAGAACAGCCGGTGGTCGAGGTCCTCGAAGAGCTGCTCGCCCGCCCTGCGGGCGCGTCCGGCGAAGGTGTCGGCGCAGCCGCCGTCGACGGCCAGCAGCTCGACCGAGGTGAAGTCGCCCACGATGTCGTTCACGTCCGGGTGCAGCGGGAGCCGGCTGAGCACCGTCACGTCGAGCGTGAACCGGGGGTTGCGGCTCCAGCGGCCGATCACCTCGGCGTACGCGGCCATCACGGCCGTCGAGGCGGAGACCTGCTGCTTCCCGGCACGGGTCTTGAGCGCCGACCACCGCGCGGGCTCCAGCCGCAGCTCGCGCCGGGTGAAACCGGCCGGCCCCTCTCGGCTGGGCCGGTCGACCAACGGCAGTTCGGGGGCGGGCGGCAGACTGTCCAGGCGTCCTGTCCAGTAGTCGCGGTCGCGCTCGTACGCGGGCCCCTGGCGCACCGCCCGTTCCGCCCGCAGATAGTCACGGAACGAGATCCCGGGGGCCGGGAGCGCGGCGTCCGGGTCCTCGTAGAACGTGCCGAACTCGTCCAGCAGCCGGTAGATGCTCACGTAGTCCGCGATCAGGAAGTCGATGGAGAAGTGCAGGACGGCCCGGTCGGCGAACTCGGTGACCTCCAGCGAGTACAGCGGGCACGCGGTGACGTCCTTGGACTCCGCGGAGAGCCGGCCGCGGACCTCGCGGAGGATTCCCTCGCCCGCCGCCGGGGGCAGCGTGGTCGCGTCGTGCCAGCCGATGACGGGGGCGGGCGGATCCTTCAGGACCCGCTGGTGGCCGTCGTGGTCGATGACCACCCGCAGCATGTCGTGCCGGTCGACCACCCGCTGCCAGGCCGGCAGCAGCCGGTCCCGCTCCAGCGCGGGGAACTCCAGCTCCCCGTAGGCGTGACAGGGCACCGAGCCGTACTCGAAGGCACCCCGGCGACCCAGCAGGTAGGCCGACTGGACCTCGGTGAGCGGGAACGGCTCGTGGGCCGCGTCGGGATCGGGCCGCACCTGTTGCGGGCTGCGCTCGCGCAGCGCCCGGAGCACGTCCTCCCGGCAGCCGGAGAGCAGGGCCCGGCGCTCGGGAGTCATGATCCCTTCAGGGCCCCGGAAGCGGAGTCTGCCCTCGTCCTCCCACAGGTGCAGTCCGGCCTGCTCGAGTTCGCTGATGATGTCGGCGGCGGTCACAGGACACCTTCTTCCAGTCGGACGGAGGCTTGGCGCGGGTGGCTGCCGGAGATCTCGGCGTCGAGGACGGCGGAGATCCCGGCGATGGTCGGGTGGTTGAAGAGCTGGCGCAGCGAGAGCTCCACACCGAACCGCTTGGCGAACTGCTGGATGATCCGGGTGGCGGTGAGGCTGTCACCGCCGAGGCCGAAGAAGTTGGCGCTGCGGCCCACCCCGGGGGCCTCCAGCAGATCGGCCCACACCTCGGCCACCGCGCGTTCGGTGTCCCCCCGCGGACGGTCGTCCGCCGCGGGCTCCTGCGCCGGGTGACGCAGCCCGTACGTCCGCGCGACGGCGGCGCGGTCCACCTTGGCGTTCGCGTTCAGGGGGAGCTGCTCGACGACGGTGAGGTGTTCGGGGAGCATGTGGGCGGGCAGGCGCGCGGCCAGCGCCGCCAGCAGCTTCGCCGCCGACGGAGCGGGAGCCGCGCCCTGCTCCGGGGTGACGACCGCGGCCAGGCGGTGCACCCCGGCACTGGCGTCGACCCAGGCCACCGCGCTCGCCACACCAGGCAGTTCGCGCAGCCCGGTCTCGATCTCGCCGAGCTCGATCCGGTGCCCGCGCACCTTCACCTGGTGGTCGCGCCGGCCCAGGAACTCCAGGACTCCCGAGGGGTGATAGCGGCCCAGGTCGCCGGTGCGGTACCACCTCTCGCCCCCGGCCACGACGAACGAGGCCGCTGTGCGGTCCGGGTCGCCGCGGTAGCCGAGGGCCACACCGGAGCCCCCGATCCACAGCTCGCCGGGCACGAAGTCGGGCCGGTCCCGGCCGTGTGGGTCGACCACGCGGAAGCGCTGGTTGGCCAGCGGACGCCCGTACGGGACCGACACCCACGAGGGATCGACGGCCGTCACCTCGTGGGCGTTCGACCAGATCGAGGCCTCGGTGGCACCGCCCATGGCGACGAGCAGGGCGTTCGGGGCGCTCGTCCGCAGCCGGTCGCAGAGGTCCAGCCCGACCCAGTCGCCGGAGACGATCGCCACCCGCAGCTCCGGCAGGCTCGTGCCCGACTCGCACGCCACCAGCAGCATGTCGAGAAGGGTGGGCACCGTGTTCCAGACGGTGACCCCGTGTTCGGTGGCGAGACGGGCCCAGACGGCCGCTTCCCGGCGGACGTCCTCGGTCAGGGTCACCACGGTGCCGCCCACCGCGAGCAGTCCGAACAGGTCGTAGACGGACAGGTCGAAGTCGAGTGCCGAGACCTGGAGGACGGTGTCGGCGGGCCCCACGCCGTAGCGGTCGTTGACGTCGTCGATGGTGTTGGCGGCGGCCGCGTGGGTGATCTCCACCCCCTTGGGCTCACCGGTGGAGCCCGAGGTGTAGATGACGTACGCGAGCTGTCCCGGGTCCACCGGCACCGGCTCCGCGAGCGGAGCGGCCGCCGACGCCTCGGCCACCGGCACCAGCCGCACCGCCCCGTCCCAGTCCCCGCCGGACGCCGGGCCGTCCGCGACCAGGGCGAGGCGCGCCCCGGCGGACCGCACGATCCGGTTGCGGCGCGCGGCCGGCTGCCCCACTCCCACCGGTACGTACGCGCAACCCGCGGCCAGCACGCCGAGCACCGCGACCACCTGGTCGGGCCCCTTCGGCAGCGAGACGACCACGGTCTCGCCCGGCCGCGCCCCGAGCGACACCAGGTGTCCGGCGACACCGAGCACCCGGCCGGCCAGTTCGGCGTAGGTCAGGGCCTCGCCGGACGGGGTGCGCACCGCGACGGCACCGGGAGTGCGGCGGGCGACGTCGAGGACCGGCTCGTGCAGCGTACGCGCGGCGCGGGCCACGGCGGTGGCGTTCGCCTCGGCGCGGACCGTCGCCTGCGCCTCGGGCAGGGCGACCGGCGGGGCCGGGCGGGACCAGTCGCTGTCGGCGAGCGCCACCAGCAGACGGCGCATCGCCTCCAGGGCCGCCGGGACCACCCCGGGACTGTAGAGGCCCTCGACGTGGTCCCAGTTGACGGCGAGTCCGCCGTCGCGCTCCACCACCTGGCAGTCCAGGGCGACCTGCGGGCTCTGGGAGAGTCCGCGGCGCAGCTCGCCGAACCCGAAGGAGATGTCCTTGAAGTCGGCGCTCACCCCGAGGGTGGAGGTGAACACCACCGGCATGAGCATCTGTCCGCCCCCGGAGCGCCGGGCCAGTTGCTGGAGCACCCAGGTGGTGGGGACGTTCCGGTGCTCGATGCCCTTCCAGGCCTGTTCCTGCAACCGGCGCACGGTGTCGGCCCAGGAACTCTCGGGACGGCTGTGGTGACCGAGCAGCAGCAGGGAGGTGAAGTCGCCGACCACCTGGTTCACCTGGGGATGTACGTCCTGACGGTCGAAGACCGTCAGGTTGAGCGTCAGCGAGGTCTCGGCGCTCCACATCGCCAGCACCTCGGCGAAGGCGGCCGCCACGACCGTCGACGCGGTCAGCGCCTCGTCGGCCGTGCGGCGGCGGAGCTTCGCCCAGGTCGTCGCGTCGATGCGGAACTCGTCCCGCACGAACCGCGGCCGGTCGATGCGCTCGGGGTCCAGGGCCGTGGGCAGTGCCGGAGCCGGGGGCAGCTCCTCGATCGCCGCCAGCCAGTACTCCTCGTCCCGCGCCTTCGCGGCGGGATCAGTCCGCTGGGCGAGCAGGTAGTCGCGGAAGGACAGCTCCAGCTCCGGAAGTTCCCGGCGGGGGTCGGCGTAGAGCGCGTTCAGCTCGGTGAAGATGGTCATGATCGACAGCGCGTCGAGCACCACGTAGTCGAAGCCCACACCCAGCACCGTGCGTCCGTCGTCCCGTTGCACGGCGCGCACGTCGAACAGCGGCCACGAGGTCACGTCGAGCACCTGCTGCGCCATCTCCCCGAGCGCGGCGACCGCCTCCTCGTGGTCGGCCGCGGTGGTGCGGGTGACCGTGAACCGGTAGTGCGGCACCTCGGGCAGGATGCGCTGGCCGCCGTCGCCGTCCAGCACGGCGCGCAGCATCTCGTGCCGTCGCACCAGCATGTTCCAGGCCGCCTCCAGCCGGTCCAGGTCGACCCGGTCGCTCTCGAACTCCCAGTACCAGTACGAGGCGACGCCGCCGAGGACGAAGTCGGGGTCGCGGCCGAGCCAGTAGGCGCGCTGCACGTCGGTGAGCGGGAAGGGCTCGTACCGGTGCTCCGGGTCGGCCGGGACCGTGGCGGGTGCGTGCGCCTCGGCGCGCGTCAGCGTCCCGGCGAAGCCACTCACCGTGGGACGGGTGAACAGGTCGCCGAGCCTGGCCTCGTACCCCTGCCGGCGCAGGGCGGCCAGCAGGCGGGTGGCCTGCAGGCTGTCACCGCCGATGTGGAAGAAGTTGGTGTTCCGGCCCAGGGGCCCGCAGCCGAGAAGGTCCGCCCACAGCGCGGCGACGGTCTCCTCCGCCGCACCGCGCGGGGCTTCCGACGCGCCGCCGGCCATCCGCTCGCTCATCTTCGCGGCCAGCAGCCGCCCCGCCTCCGCGCGATCCACCTTGCCGTTGCGGCTCAGCGGCAGCTCGTCGACGGCCACCGCGCGGGCGGGAACCATGTACGGCGGCAACTGCCGGGCGGCAGTGGCCAGCACGCCCTCGGTGTCGGCCGTGCTCGGGGTGACCAGGGCGTACAGCGCGCCACCGTGCTCGGCGACCGGCGTCACCACGGCGTCGCGGACACCGGGATGCAGGCTCAACGCCCTTTCGGGCTCACCGAGTTCGATGCGGTAACCGTTCACCTTGACCTGGAGGTCGGCGCGGCCGAGGAACTCGATCACGGCCCCGGGCCGGTAGCGGGCCCGGTCGCCGGTGCGGTACCAGCGCGTGCCGTCCGCCTCCGTGAACCTCGCGGCGGTCAGCTCCGGTGCGCCCACGTACCCCCGGGCCACCCCGGCCCCGCCGATCCACAGCTCCCCGGCCACCCAGTCGGGGCGGTCGCCGCCGTGCTCGTCGACGATCCGGCAGCACTGGTTGGGCAGCGGCACGTTGTACGGGATCGAGGCCCAGGAGGGATCCACCTCCGTGACTTCCTGGACGGTCGAGTGGATCGCGGTCTCCGTGGTGCCGCCCAGGACCACGAACACGCTGTCCGGACGCAGCGCGTGCACCCGGCCCGGCAGGTCGAGCCCCGCCCAGTCGCCGCCGAGCAGCTGGAGCCGGAACGGCCAGCCGCCCGGCTCCGGCCGCGACGAGGCCGTGGTCAGCGCCATGTCGAGCAGGGCGGGCACGCAGTTGAGGACGGTGGCCCGGTGCTCGGCCGCCCTGCTCAGCCATGTCCCGGGGGAACGCCGCTCCTCGTCGTCGACCAGGACCAACGCGCCACCACAGGTGAGAGGGCCGAAGATGTCGTAGACGGAGAGGTCGAAGTCGAGCGCCGACAGGCACAGGGTGCGGTCGGCCGGGCCCATCCGGTAGCGCTCGTTCAGCGCGGCCACGGTGTTGTGGGCCGCCGCATGGGTCAGCTCCACGCCCTTCGGTTCCCCGGTCGAGCCGGACGTGAAGATCACATAGGCGAGTGCGTCCGGCGGGACGTCCACCGGACGCTTCAACGACGGCAGTTCACGGTCGGTGCCGCACCGTACGTCCACGTGCGGAATCCGGCCGTCGGCCGCCTCCCGGGCCGGACCCGCGGTCACCGCGCATCGGGCGCCGGACAGCGACTCCACGGTACGCCGCCGTGCCTCCGGCTGTTCCGTCCCCACCGGCACGTACGCCGCGCCCAGCGCGTGCACCGCCAGCACAGCGACCACCTGTTCGACACCCTTGGGCAGGGTGATCACGACCCGGTCGCCCGCTCCGACACCGGCGGTGCGCAGCACATGGGCCAGCCGCAGGGCACGTTCGGCGAGTTCCCCGTACGTCAGCACCCCGCCGTCGCCCCAGAGCGCCGCCGGTGCCCCGCCGCGCTCGGCCGCCTGCCGGAAGAACTCCTCGTGCAGCGCCCGGCGGGGCAGGTCCGTGCGGGTGTCGTTGGCCCTGCGGCGGGCCTGGAGCTGCGCATCGGGCGGTCGCACCGGCAGACTCTCCCACCAGGCGCTGGGCTGCGAGGCGAGCAGCCGCACCCGGTTGACGAAGGCGTCGAACATCGCCTCGGGAACACCGGCCTCGAAGAGGTTCTCGGCGCTCTCCCAGTTGATCAGCATGCCGTCGTCGTGCTCGATCAACTGCACATCGATCCACACGCCCGACGTCTGCGAACTCATCCACACCGGGGTGCCGAGCACCGCACGGGTCGCACCGTCGAACAGCTCACCGAGGCTGAGCGCGCTGGTGAACACGACACCCGCCCGCCGGTTCGCCCCGGCGGTGGTCCTGGCGAGGTCGCGCAGCACCGAAGTACCACCGTACGCCGCGTGCGCGGCATCGTGCCGGTACTGCTCCTGCACCGTCCGGGCGCGCTCGACGAAGGGACGGCGCACGTCGGGCGCCACCTGGAGCAGCAGCAGGTCGGTGAAGTCCCCGACGATCCGGCCGACGTCCGAGTGCACCGGGATCCGGTTCAGCACCGGCAGGTTGAGCAGGAACCCCGGCTCCTCGCTCCAGGCCGCGAGGACGTCCGCGTAGGCGGCGGCGACAGCCATCGACACGGTCAGGCCGTGGCTGCGCGCATGCTCGGAGAACCGTTCGTACGTCTCCGGGGGGAGCCAGGTGTGCCTGCGGACCGTGTCCACCCGCTCGATCCGCTCCGGCGGCGCGGCCAGCGGCAGCCGGGGTGCCTCGGGCAGGTCCTCGGCGCGGTCGCGCCAGTAGGAAACGTCCTCGGGGCGGGGCCCCCGGCCGTGCTCGCCTACCAGGCGGCGGTATTCGGGGAAGGTCAGGGCGGGCTGCGCGGGCGCACCGGCCGGGTCCTCGTAGCAGCGGGCCAGGTCGCCGATGACGATCCGGAAGCTCGACGCATCGCAGACGATCATGTCGATGTCGAGGAAGAGGCGGCCCTTCCCGGCCGGCAGCAGCGCCAACCGCACGTCGAGCCCGCCCCGCTCGGCGAGCGGCAGCGTCTGGTGCGACAGGGTCTCCCGCAGGTGCGCGAGGCGCTGGTCGCGCTTCGTGCGCTCCAGAGCCCGCAGGTCGACGACCTCGTCCAGCCCCCGGCACTCCGGCACGATCCGCTGGCCCCCCTCTCCGACGGCCGCCCGCAGCATGGGGTGCCTGCGGCGCACCGCGGACACCGCGCCGTCCCAGCGCGCGACGTCGGCGGTGACGTCGAACTCGAAGTAGAAGTGCGATCCGGTGTTCAGCGGCATGCCCGGCTGACGGCCCGACCAGTAGGCGTGCTGCATCGGGGCGAGCGGGAACTCGTCCGTCCCGGCGGCCGTGTCCCGCTCCGCCTCCGCGCCCGGACCCGTGCCGTCGTCGGTCCCGGACAGCAGCGCGGCCCAGGCCCGCACGGTGGGTTCCTCCACCAGGTCGCCGAAGGTCACTTCCACACCGGCCTGCTGCCAGGAGGCCGCCAGGTTCATCATCCCCAGGGAGTCCAGACCGAGCGTGACGAGGTCCTCGTCCAAGCCGATCTCCGCGGCCGGGAGTTCCAGCCGCGCGGCGACGGTTTCGCGGATCTCCTCGGTGGACAGCGCCCGTCCCGCCGTCACCTCACTGGTCATCGTGGCCTCCCGTGCGCTGCCGGGGGCGCGCCCCGGCCTGGTCGGTGTGGGGCGCCGCGGTGCGTGCGGCGGTCGTGCAGATGTCGACGTACGCGGCGAGCAGCGACTCGGCGAATTCCGGGTCGAAACGGTCGGGGTTGTAGAACAGCAGCACCCGCACCGTGTCCCGGTCGGGCACGGCGACCAGCTCCAGCTCGAAGCGGGTGGCGACGTCGTCGGGCACCAGGACCTCGATGTCCAGCCCGCCGGCCCGGGTCGCGTACACCGGGTCCGCCATCATCTGGAACACGACGTCGTCGAGTCGGCGTTCGGTGCCGCCCGGACTGATCGGCAGCATCTGGAACGGCAGCGCCTGGTGGACGAACGCCTCCATCACCGTGCCGTGCGTGGCCCGCAGGTGCGCCGTGAAGTCCCCCTCGGCGAGCCGGGTCCGCAGCAGCACCATGTTGGCCAGGAACCCCACCGTGCGCCGGTGTTCGGCGCTGCGATTGGCGAACAGGGTCGCCACCGCCAGGTCCTCGGTGCCGCTGACCGACTTCAGGGCCCGGTAGTACGCGGTGAGCAGGGCCACGAACATCGTGGACCGCTCCCGCTTGGCCAGAGCGCCCAGCGTGGCCACCGTCGGCGCGTCCAGGACGTGCTGCACGAGCCTGGTGTCGCGGGGCGCGCCCGCGGTGGCCGGGCGCATCGGCAGCGGGGGCAGCGTCACGTTCTTCAGGCGCTCGCTCCAGAAGGCCCTCAGCCGCTGCCCGGAAGGACCGGCCAGGATCTCGCGCTGCTCCTCGGCGAACCGCGAGTACGCGGGGGCGTCGCCGCAGGGCCTGCCGTCCAGCGCGGCGCACAGGTCCTCGAAGATCACGTTGCAGGACCACGAGTCGGTCACCAGGTGGTGCATGTTGAAGCAGAGCACGTGATGCTCCTCGGCGAGCCGCCACAGGGTGATGCGCACGGCGCACTCGGTGGCGTCGATCCGGGTGCCCAGTTCCGCGGCCACCTCCCGGTCGGCGCACGCCCCGGGATCCGGCTCGCCGGCCAGGTCCACCTCGCGGATCCGCGGTGACACGGCCGGGTGCACCAGCGCCTTGAGGCGGCGGCCCCCGCCGGTGAAGGTGCTGCGCAGCGCCTCGTGCCGGGACATCACGTGGCCGACCGCCTCCCGGAGCCGGTCACGGTCGAGCGGGCCGCGCAGCCTGCACAGCACCGGGCAGTTGAGCGCGCCCTCCTCGCCTCGGTAACGGTCGAGGAACCACAGCAGCGTCTGGCCCACGGACGGGCGGATCTCGGTGACTGTCACGTCCGGCAACGTAACGACGGTCGTCGCCCGCGCGGTCGCCGCTGAAAGAAAGCTGAGAGGACCTTCAGGTTCCTTTCCGGCCCCGCGGGCCCCGTCCCCCGCCCGCGTCAGGGTGAAGGACCTGTGTCGCGCGCGGCGCCCTCGCAAGGCGCCGGACCCATCCGGCGGCACCGTCACACAGGAGGTCGCTCGATGCCAGCCAACCCTTTCGAAGACCCGGACGAGCGCTACATGGTCCTGTGCAACCAGCGCGGCCAGCGCTCGCTGTGGCCCGCCCGGCTGCCGGCCCCCGCCGGCTGGCGGACGGAACTGCCCGCGGCCTCCCTGGACCGCGCCCGCGCCCACGTCGAGCGCGTCTGGCCGGACGTGCGCCCCCGCCCGCCCGCGGTGACCAGCTCCACCGCCGAGACCCTTCCCGTGCTCTTCGAACGGGTGGTGGCCGAGCACCGAGACCTGCCCGCGGTCGAGAGCGAGAGCACCACGCTGACCTACGGCGAACTCGCGGCCCGGGTGAACCGGCTGGCCCGACGGCTGATCGCGAACGGTCTCGGCCCCGGCGACCTCGTCGGGATCTGCGTACCCCGCGGAACCGAGCAGGTGACGGCGGCACTCGCCGTGACGACCGCCGGGGCGGGCTACGTCCCCCTGGACCCCGGCTATCCCGCCGCACTGCTGCACCACATGGCGGCCGACTCGGGGCTGCGGACCCTGCTGCACACCGGCCCCCCGCCGGTGGACGTCACCGGACTGGAAACCCTCGACCTGGCCGCCCCCGACCCCGCTCCCCGTCCGGCCCGGCCGGTCGCCGACGAGGAGCGGCGGCAGCCGCTGCACGCCGAGGACACCGCATACGTCATCTACACCTCCGGCTCCACCGGGACGCCCAAGGGCGTGGTGATCCCGCACGCGGGCATGGCGGCGCTCGCCGAGACGCAACGGCGCCGGATCGGCCCCGGCCCCGGCGACCGGGTGCTCCAGTGGGCCTCGTTCAACTTCGACGCCGGCTTCTGGGACCTGACGCTGGCTCTGCTGTCGGGGGCCACCCTGGTGCTCACCGACGACCGCGCGGTGCTGCCCGGCGAAGAGCTGCGCCGCACCCTGATCGGCCGGCGGATCAGTCACGCGGTGCTCCCTCCGGTCGCGCTGACCGCCACCGACCCGGACGGCGTCCTGCCCGGCGGGGTGGTGCTCTCCACCGGTGACTCCTGCACCCAGGCGCTGGTGGCCAGGTGGGCGCCCGGCAGGCGCATGTTCAACGGGTACGGGCCCACCGAGATGACCGTGGGAGTGACCATGGCGGGCCCGGTGCGGCCGGGCGAGCCGGTCAGCATCGGCGAGCCGTGGCCGGGCAACGAGGTACGGGTGCTCGACGTCGACCTCGAGCCCTGCCGGCCCGGCGAGGACGGCGAGTTCTACCTGGTGGGCGCGGGCGAGGCCCTCGGCTACCTCAACCGGCCCGCCCTGACCGCGGAGCGCTTCGTCGCGGACCCGTACGGTGGCCCAGGCAGCCGGATGTACCGCTCCGGCGACCTCGGCCACCGGGACAAGGACGGCACGCTCTACTTCACGGGCCGCGCCGACCGCCAGGTCAAGCTGCGCGGCTTCCGGGTCGAACCGGGAGAGGTCGAAGCGGCGTTGGAATCCTGCGAGGGAGTCCGGCTCGCCGCGGTGGTCGTCACCGGCGAGGTGGACTCGGCGCGCCTGGTCGCCTTCGTGGTGCCCGGCGCGGACCCGGCCGACGGCCTCGCGGCGGAACTGCGCGGGCGGCTCGCCGCGCGGTTGCCCGCGCACATGGTGCCCTCCCGCGTCGAGGTGGTGGCATCCCTGCCGATGACCAGCAACGGCAAGATCGACCGGCGCGTCCTGGAGCAGCGGGCCGCCGCGAGCGCCGCCACGCCGCCCGCCGGGCCGGCCGCCACCGTCGACCCCGTAGCCGCGCTGTGCGCGCTGGCCGCCCGGGTACTCGGGGTGCCCGTGGTCGCGCCGGACGACAACTTCTTCGACCTGGGCGGCCATTCGGTCCTGGCGGTGCGGCTCGCCAAAGCCGTGCGGGACGAATGGGGGATGACCCTTCCGGTGCGGGCCGTCTTCGAACGGTCCACCATGGCGGAGCTGGCCGGCCTGCTGACCGTGGACTGAGATCGGACGGGGCACGGGCCGAAACGGGGCGCGGGTCACGCCCCCGGCCGGCGTGGCCCGTCGCGGGTCCTGCCGGCCCGGCGGCCCCTTTCCCGGCCGGACGCCTGACGGGAGGCGGACGCGGCTCAGTCGAGCCGCAGGCGCAGGGAACTGTGGCCGAACAGGAAGCTGGAGTAGACGCGCGGCGGTTCCGCCAGGATCTCGATCCGCTTCACCCGGTGCACCAACGAGTCCAGCACGGCGGACAGTTCCAGCCGGCCGAGGAAGGCGCCCAGGCAGAAGTGGGGGCCGTGCCCGAGGGCGACGTGCGGATTGTGCTCCCTGCCGACGTCGAAGGCGCGGGGCCGCGTGAAGACCTCGGGATCGTTGTTGGCCGAGATGTTCCACAGGGTGACGATGTCGCCCGCCGACACCTCGGCATCTCCGATCCTCAGGTCGACCGTGGCCGTACGGGCGAAATGCATGGCAGGGGTCACCCAGCGCAGCACCTCCTCCACCGCCGACCGCACCGCCACCTCGCCGGTCCGCAGCCGGTGCCACTGCTCCTCGTGGGTGCCCAGCGCGTGCAGTGCCCCGATCGTGGTCACCCGCGTGGACTCGTCGCCCCCCAGGATCAGGCTGTAGCAGTTGAGGGCGAGATCGTCCTCCGTCATCGGCTCGCCCTCCACCCGGGCGCCGGCGATCATGCTGATCACGTCCTCGCCGGGGTGTCGGCGACGCTCGCGGACCACGTCCACGAAGTACGACAGGATCTCGTTGCGGGCCTCCAACGCGTCGAAGGGGTCGTCCTCGGCGCTCTCCGACGACAACGCGCGCTTGTTCCAGCCCAGCAGCGAGGGCCGGTCGGCGACGGGCAGCTCCAGCAGGTCGCACACCGTGTTCAGCGGCAGATGCTCCGCGATGTCCCGCGCGGCGTCGGCTTCGCCCGTACCGGCCACGGCGGCCACCAGAGCGTCGGCCCGCCGCCGCACCGCCACCTCCACCTTCCCCAGCACCCGTGGCGAGAAGGCACGCAGCATCACCTGGCGCAGCTCGCGGTGGCGGGGCCGGTCCATCACCGCCAGCATCCGCCCGCCGGCCGAGTCGCCGCCGCTCAGCAGGACGTCCAGCACCGTTCCCCGGGCCGAGCTCAGCCGGGCCGCGTCCTTGTAGCAGGCCAGGACGTCACGGTGCCGGGCCACCGCCCAGAACCCGGGGCGGCCGTACGCAGGGGGATGCCAGCGCACCGGATCACTGCGCCGCATCCGGTCCCAGTACGCGTACGGGTCGTGCTCGACGAACGCCGCCGGGTCGGCGAGGTCGACACCCGCCCCGTCGGTGACGTCGTCCGTGCCGCCGCGAACGGCGCCGCTGTGGGAGGAGACCACCGGGAGACTCCTTTCGGCCCGGACACCGGGCCTGTGCGAGGTGCTCGGCCCGGGCACCGGGCCACTGGGAGGTGCTCGTATCCGGCCTCGATCCTCACCTCTCGCGCCCCCGCCCGAGGCGGCGCTGAATGAATGATGAAGGTTTCCGCGGCGGCCCGGGGCATGCGTGCGATTCTCACATCCGAGGCGGCGAAGGGGGATCGGCCATGGGCGTGCACAGCGGATCCGTGCGCACGGTGTCGAGCACGGAACACCCCGGGCTCAGGCTGCTCGGGCTGCCGCACTCCGGTGGCCGCGCGGAGAACTTCACCGGCTGGCGAGCCCCGTTCCGGGCCGCGTTCCCCGGGGCCGCCGTCGAACTGTGCGCCGCGCAGTACCCCGGGCACGGCGACCGGCTGACGGAACCGCCCGAAGAGGAAGTCGGCGCGATCGCCGAGGAGATCGTCGCCGACCTGACCCGGCTGCCACCGGCGGACCTGCTGCTCTTCGGCCACAGCTTCGGCTCGGCCGTCGCCTGCGAGGTGGCCCGCCGGTGCCCCGGGGCGGGCCTCGACGTCGTCCTTCTCGTCGCGTCCGGCGCCTGGGCACCCGGGGATCCGGCCCGGACCCCTCGCGACGAACACCTGCTGCCCGACGAGGAGTTGTGGGAGCGCCTCGTCGCCCTCGGGGGCATCGACCCCGGCATCGCGTCGCAGACCGAGCTCCGCGACCTGCTGCTCCCCGCGATGCGCGCCGACATCGCCGCGCACGAGCGCTACCTCACCTGCCGGGACCCGGTGCCGCTCCACTGCGACGTGCACGTCTGCATCGCCCGGGAAGATCCCCTCGTACCGGTCCTGGCCTGGCGACACTGGGGACGTCTCACCACCGGGAACACGAGCCTCGACATCACACACGGAGGCCACTTCCACGTCTTCGACGACCCCGCGCCGCTGCTGGAGGACTTGGCGCGACGGGTTCCCGTCCACACGAAGGGATGCGGTTCGGCGCATGAGTAGTCCTTGGGCAGGTCTGCGGCTGGTAGTCACCGGCGGCGGCTCGGGCATCGGCGCCGCCGTGGTCGCCCGCGCAGCCGGACTCGGCGCCCACGTCCTGGCGATCGGCCGACGGGCCGACCGGCTCGCGGAGGTGACGGCGAAGGCGAGGGCCGGGGGAGCGGGCACCGCGGTGCCGTACGCCGTGGACGTCACCGCCCCCGACGCCGCCGCGCGCATCGCGGAACGCGCGGGGGACCTGCTCGGGGGCGTCGACGCCTTGGTCAACAACGCGGGGCACGCGGTCTTCGACCGACTGGAGGACGCCGCCGAGGCGGACCTGCGGGAGATGATCGACACCAACCTGGTGGCTCCCGCCCTGCTGATCCGGGCGCTGCTGCCCCTGCTGCGCGCCAGCCGGGGCAGCGTGGTCAACGTGTCCTCCGTCGGCGGCGTCCTGGCGATGCCGAACCGGTCGTTCTACGGGGCCAGCAAGGCCGCCCTGAACTCCCTGACCAGGTCGCTCGCCGTGGAACTGGCACCGGAGGTCCGGGTGAACGCGGTGCTGCCCGGCCCGGTCGACACGGGCCTGTGGGACCTGGCGGCGGGCGACGGCGCGGACGCCCTGCGCGAAGGAATCGTGGCCGGCACCCCCCTGGGGCGGTTCGGCCTGGCGCAGGAGGTGGCGGCCTGGGTGTGCCACCTCGTCGACCCCGAGACCTCGTCCTGGGTCACCGGATCCCTGGTGTCCGTGGACGGCGGGCGTACGGCCTGAGCCACAGCCCGGCAGCACCACCCGGCCGGCTCGATCCGGCCGGTCCTGCCCTTTAGCGGAAAGGCATGAATCAGATGACGCAAACCGCTTCACCGTGGTTCGCCCCGGCCTCGGCCATCCCCTCCTCCTGGCTGTACGAGTCCTTCCGGATCGCCAACGAGCGCGAGCGGGAGCACCCCGGCCAGATCAAGCTGCACGTGGGCGAGCCCGCCTTCGGCCCACCCGACTCCGTCGCCAAGGAGTTCGTCGCCGCCGTCCTGGACGGCCGGGCCCGCTACATAGACGTACAGGGGCTCCCGGAGCTCCGCGAGCGTCTCGCGGACAAGCTCGACACCGTCAACCGCATCGACACCGAGCCCTCCCGGATCTTCGTCACCCCCGGTTCCTGCCAGGGGCTCAGCGCCCTGATGCGATGTCTCGCCGACTCGGGCGCCGAGATCCTCATGCCGGAGATCCACTGGCCCGTGCACCTGCAACAGGCCCTCCTCGCCGGCTTCCGCCCGGTCTTCTACAAGCTCGACGAACACTTCGCGCCCGACCCCGAGTCGATCCGGCAGGCGGCGACCCCGGCGACCCGGGCGCTGCTGCTCAACACCCCCTCCAATCCCACCGGTGCGGTCGCCGGGCTCCCGCTGCAACGGATCCTGTACGAGATCGCCGACGAGCGGGGCTGGCAGATCATCAGCGACGAGGCCTACGAGGACTTCGCGTTCTCCGGCCCCCACCTGTCCATCGCCGCCCTGGAGCGCGACCGACCCGCGTCGCAGCGCATCGTCAACAGTGTCTTCACCTTCTCCAAGGGGCCGGCGATGACCGGCTACCGGCTCGGCTACGTCGCGGTGTCGCGGCCGGAGACGGCCGCCGCCATGCGCACCGTCCAGGAGTCCTGCATCATCGCGCCCAACGCGCCCGTCCAGTACGCCGGACTGGCCGCCCTGGACGCCTCGGGAGTCCTCGCCGGCAACCACGACTTCGTACGCGGCAACCGGGACGCCGCACTCGCCCCGCTGGTCGACGAAGGGCTGCTGCCCGCGCTGCCCGGTGGCGGCTGGTACGCCATGGCCGACATCTCCTGCACCGGTCTGACCGGCGAGGAGTTCAGCGCCGAACTCATGCTCCGTCACGACGTCGTGGTGGTTCCCGGCAGCGGGTTCTCCGCACGGCCCGAATTCGCCGCGGACGGCACGATGCGACCGCTGAAGCCCGGCGGGGTCGCGTCCGGCCTGGTCCGGATCGCGTTCTGCATCGATCAGGAGCAACTCGTCACCGGAGTGGAACGTCTGATCGAACTCGTCCGCGAGAAGAGGCAGCGGTGACACCCACCGAGGTGACCTACGCCTCCTACCTGAAGCTCGACGAACTGCTGACCCTCCAGCAGCCCCGCACCCCCGAGGACGACGCGGACCTCGCCACGCTGCTCTCCGAACAGTTCTTCATCGTCAGCCACCAGACCTGTGAACTGTGGCTGAAGCAGATCCTGAGCGACCTCGCCGCCGTGGAGGGCCACTTCGCGACGATGACCACCGCGGGCCTGGAGCGGTCCGTTGACCTGCTCTACCGGGCCGGCGAGCTGCTGCGCCTGCTGCACGAGCAGCTCATGGCGCTCGAACGGCTGCCGTTGGAGGACTTCGCCCAGTTCCGGCAGTACCTCGGCATGGCCAGCGGTGCGCAGTCCAGCCAGTCCCACCAACTGGAACGGGTGCTGGGCAGCGCCAGCCGGTCCGGCTCCCTGTTCCTCGCCTTCCGCTCCGGGCTCGAACGGATCGGCGCCGACCTGGAGGAGATCATCGCCGCAGGTGTCGAGGCGGGCTCGTACCACCGCGCCGTCGAGGCGATGCTCCGGGTCGGCAACGGCTACTTCCAGTGGAAGATCGGGCACGTGGGCTTGGTCATGAAGATGATCGGCGAACAGCCCGGCACCGCCGGCACCTCAGGCGCGGCGCACCTCATGGACCGTGCCACGATGCCGTTCACCGAACTCCACGAACTGCGCGGCAAAGTGCACGAGCGCCGGCGCCGGCAGGCGGGCTGACCGCGGCGAGCAGCGCCCCGGAGCGCGCAGGCGAGCGCGTTCCGGGGCCGGTCGCATCAGGTGGCGGTCTCCAGGATGTAACCCCGCCCCCACACGGTGCGCAGACTCAGGCGGACGCCGTCCAGCCGCTGGCGCAGCCGCATGATGTGCAGGTCCACCGCGTTGCTGGTGACCGTCTCGTTCCTGATCCGCCCCAGGGCCTCCTTGAGCACATCCCGGCGGACGAGATGGCCGAAGTCGGCCAGGAAACATCGCATCATCTCACTCTGCGCCTCGGACATGGGCACCGACTGCCCGCCGTAGTACAGAACCCCGGTCGGATCCAGCGCGGGGACGAAGTCTGTGCCGGTGCGCCGCTGAAGGGTGTGGACGCGAGCCGCCAGGTCGAGGCGGGCCACCGGCGGGCGCACCCAGTCCTCGGTGGGGGAGATGTCGCCCGGCGGCGCCGTCTGACCCTCCAGGACCAGCAGGCACGGCAGTCCCGCCGCGCGCAACTGGTCGCGTTCGTGGCTCTGCACCGGCCAGCGGAGGAACTTGACTTCCCTGTTGTGAGTGAGCGTGACCATGATCCTGCCCCCGATCTCCCGTGACGAGTGACAACTCGTGGTCGAGGACCGGCGGCGCCGTCGGTGCATGCAGGCGTCCTCTCCGGCGCCGCCATCGGACGGACGGCCGACGGTGCCGCCGGAACTGGCCCGGGACGCGTGCGTGAGGTTCTGCTGGCTGGCTTCGACGCCGGTTCCCGTGTGACGTCGTCACCGGCCCCCGTGTGTCCGATCCTGCCCGGTCTCGATTCCAGGTCGATGCCGGATGGATACCGCCTCGGCGTGGACCGGATTCCGGCTCGGAGCGTGACGCGCGCTCCTCCGCGACCAACGCGGCGGGGACGCCGGAAGAACCACGACACGTTCGCGGGTGACCGCCCGGTGACCGCCCGGTGGCCGCCTGATGATCGGCGAACCGTGCCGGAGCGCGACCGGCCCCGCGACCGCCGACCACGGTTCGGTGGCCGGTCCACGAGGCGCCGCTCCTGGACACCCGACACCGGGAGAGCGCCGCCGTGCTGGGGGACGCCGCGCACGCTGTGACCCTCGCCGGGGGGCCGGCGCCGCGCGCAGCATGGTGGACGCCGGACGCCGACGAACTCGCCCTGGCGATGCACGAACACCCGACCGTGGAGCGGGCGTTCACCGTGTTCGAGGAGTCGCGGCGGGACCGGGGTGCCGCGATGGCAAAGCAGCCCCGGCAGACGGGGGCGGTGACGACGCCCGACCGGTGGATCACCCGGGCGATACGCGACCTGATGCTGCCCAGGGTCATCAAGCAAGGGGTGCGCAAGGGCACCCAGGTCTGTTCCCGACGGCCTTCGCCGTGGCCCTCGCGGGTCGTCCGAGACATACGCGGACCCCAGAACCTCCGCTGCCGCTCCTCTCGGAGACGTGACCCCGCGAGGAGCGGCAGCGGTGCCTCAGCGCAGTGCGCCGGTGACGATCCACAGGTGACCGAACGGGTCGCGGATGCGTCCCTCCCGCTTGCCGTACGGCCGGTTCTCGATCGGTACGACCACGGTGCCGCCTCCGGCGAGCATCTGCTCGGCGACGGCGTCCTGGTCCGCGAACTCCGCCTCCAGGAGGACCGGGGAGCCGCCGACGTCCTCGGGCGAGAGCCAGCCCCACTCGGACACCGCGGGGGACAGGGAGAGCGGGGAACCGCCGATCTGCAGGACGACGACCATCACGCGGCCGGCGTCGTCCTCGGCGCGGAAGACCTCCTTTGCGCCCATGGCCTTTTGGTAGTAGGTCGCGGCGGTGTCGGGATCCGGGACGATCAACCGTGGTGTCAGACTCATGAGTTGACCCTATATGCCCCTGCGGAGGCTCACAGGGTTCGACATGGTCAGTTCGCGCCACGTCCTGCGGCCGCCCTCTGGCAGCTCACCTCGGACTTGCCGGTCCCGTCGGATCAGGAGGAACGCCGGGCCGACGGCCCGAACAGCTGTCCAGACGACTGCCGGCTGGTTGTCCAGTGGCCGCCCACTACACCCGATCCTCCTCGTCCGCCCGACGGTCGCCGACTGCTCCCTCCTGGACGGTCGCGTATATCTCAGCCACCCGTTCCCGCTCCTCCACAGCGAACCGCTCGGCGTCGAGGCGATCGGCGATCTCCTCGTCCTGGTTCATGAGCAGGTCCAGGTTGGAGTCCCCCAACTCCAGCACGCCCAGGTCGACATAGGCCTGCTGGAGCCGTTCGCCCCACAGCCCGATGTCCTTCACGCACGGCACGATCCGGCTGAACAGCAGCTTGCGGAAGAGCCGCAGACCCCCGGACTCCTCACTCAGCCGCTCCGCCTCCACCCTGGGGATGCCGAAGTTCTCCAGCACCTCGGTTCCGCGCAGCCGGTCGCGCATCAGATAGCAGCCCTCGATGACGAAATCCTCGCGCTCACGTAGTTCGGCATCGGTGAGTTGCCGGTAGTGGTCGCGCAGCGCCATCCGCCCGAAGGCGACGTGCCGCGCTTCATCCTGCATGACGTACGCCAGTATCTGCCGGGGCAGCGGCTTGTCCGTGGTGTCCCGGATCAGACCGAAGGCGGCCAGCGCCAGCCCTTCGATGAGCACCTGCATCCCCAGGTACGGCATGTCCCACCGGCTGTCGCGCAGCGTGTCGCCCAGTAGCGCCTGCAAGTTGTCGTCGACCGGGTAGACCAGTCCGATCTTCTCGTGCAGGAATCGGCCGTAGATCTCGGCGTGCCGCGCCTCGTCCATGGTCTGGGTGGCGGAGAAGAACTTCGCGTCCAAGTCCGGCGCCGACTCCACGATCCGCGCCGCGCAGACCATGGCGCCCTGCTCACCGTGGAGGAACTGGCTGAACTGCCAGGAGGCGTAGTGCCGGCGGAGCTCGGCCCGGTCGCGCTCGGACATCTTGGCCCAGTACCGGCTGCCGTACACGGACATGGCCTCGTCCGGCGTCCCGAGGGCGTCGCACGGATCGACCTCCAGGTCCCAGTCGATGCGCTTGGCTCCATCCCACTGCTTGTCCTTGCCCTTTTGGTAGAGCGCGAGCAGCCGTTCGCGGCCGTCGTCGTACTCCCAGCTGAACCGGGCTGCCCCAGAGGCGGGTACCTCCCAATGCGAGGCGCCCGGGCCGTCGGCGTACAGGTCGAAGGTCGGCATACCAGGCAGGCTCTCACACAGGGTCGCCGCCTGGTCACCCCTGACGCGCTCTTGCCGCGGACCGCTCCGGCGATGCCGAGCTCGCGCATGAGGCGTTCGACGGTGCAGCGGGCCACCGCGACATCCTGGCGGTTCAAGAGCCGC
>NZ_JBEZWE010000029.1:0-28500 GCF_040637405.1 Streptomyces sp. NPDC029526 | reverse complement strand
ACTCCAGCGGCCCCCACCTGCACTTCGAGATCCGCACCACCCCGAACTACGGCTCCGCCGTCGACCCCGTCAAGTTCCTGCGCGCCAAGGGCGTCAAGTTCTGACCCGGTGAGCCGCACCCGCTCCGCGGGGACGGCCCGGGAGCCCGGCGGACGGCCCCGGGCCGTCCCCGCGGAGCGGCCCTCCGGCTACCCCGGGAGGGCCGGGCGGGCCGCCGACGGCGCGCGGTCCCTGTCCGGCAACAGCGGATGGCTGCCCGTGGAGGTCGGGGCGTGCTCCGGAAGCCACAGCACACCCACCGCTCCCTCCGCCGGCACACCGTCCCCGGCCCCCGCCGGGCGGACGTTGCGGAAGGTCAGCCGGGCGCCCAGCACTCGGGCCTGGCCGGCCGCGATGGTCAGCCCCAGGCCGTGTCCCCGGCCCGCCCGGTCCTTGCTGCCGGTGCGGAAGCGGCTCGGTCCCTCGGCGAGCAGGTGCTCCGGGAAGCCCGGCCCGTGGTCGCGGACCCGGACCACCCGGCCCTCCACGGTGACCTCGATCGGCGGCCTGCCGTGCCGGGCCGCGTTCGCCAGCAGGTTGAACAGCACCCGCTCCAGGCGGCGCGGGTCGGTGGTGACCTCCGACTCGTGCACCACCCGCACGGTGACGTCCGGGTCCTTGGCCGCCACCCGCCGGGCGACGAACTCGCCCAGCATGACGTCCTGCAGCTCCGCCCGCTCCGAGGCGCCGTCCAGCCGCGCCACCTCCAGGACGTCCTCCACCAGGGTGCGCATCGCCTTGGCCCGGTCCAGCACCAGCTCCGTGGGCCGGCCCGGGGGCAGCAGCTCCGCCGCGGTCAGCAGCCCGGTCACCGGAGTGCGCAGCTCGTGCGCGATGTCGGCGGTGACCCGGCGCTCGGCCTCCAGCCGCTGCCGCAGCGCGTCCGCCATGGCGTCCACGGCACTGGCCAGGTCGTCGGTCTCGTCCCGCACGACCCCGCCGATGGCCTTGCGCACCCGTACGTCCGTCTCGCCGGTGGCCACCCGGTGGGCCGCGGCGGCAGCCTTGCGCAGCCGGCGCGACAGCTGGCCCCCGATGAGCACACCGAGCGCGCTCCCGCCCAGGACGACCGCGATGGAGCCGATCAGCAGGGCCTGGTCGAGGTCCTTGAGGATGTCCGAACTGCGGTCGGTGAACCCCGAGTGCAGGGACATCACCTGGCCGTTCTTCAGCGGCACGGCCGCCCAGATGTCCGGCGTGCCGTCAGGCCGGTTGGCGACGTAGGTGGCCCGCCGGCCCTCCGCCACCTTCTGCCGCAGCTCCTGCGGCAGGTCCGGGTCGTCGATCCGGGTGTTGGGGAAGTTCAGCCGCCCGGACAGCTCGTAGTTGCGCTGCGCCACGGTGATCCGCTCGTCGGCCAGGTCGCGGGCGTTGTCGAGCATCGACACCCGGGCGGCGTTGTGCACCACCAGGCTCAGTACGACCGCGACCAGCGCCCCGACCAGCGCGATCGCCGCGCTGAGCTTCCAGCGCAGACCCGTCCGGAGGGCCGCCCGGTCCCGCAACGCGGCCGTCGGCCGCCGGAAGTACCGCCGCATGTCCCCGCTCAGGCCTTCAACTTGTAGCCGAAGCCGCGGACCGTCTCGATCCGGTCCTGACCGATCTTCGTCCGCAGCCGCTGCACGTGCACGTCCACGACCCGGGTGTCGCCGCCCCAGCCGTACTCCCACACGCGTTCCAGCAGCTTGTCGCGGGAGAGCACGGTGCCCGGCGCCGAGGAGAACTCCAGCAGCAGCCGCATCTCGGTCGGCGTCAGCGCCACCGGGTCCCCGGCCCTGCGCACCTCCATGCCCTCCGTGTCGATCTCCAGTTCGCCGAAGGCCAGCACACCGCCGTCGGCGGACTCCGTCTCCTCGCGGCCGCCGGCCCGGTCGAAGCGGCGCAGCACCGCGCGGATCCGGGCGACCAGCACGGCACCGTCGAACGGCTTGGTCACGTAGTCGTCGGCGCCCGCCTCCAGCCCCAGCACCACGTCGATGGCGTCGGCCCGCGCCGACACCATGATCACCGGCACCATCGACTCGTCCCGGATGCGCCGGCACAGGCTGACCCCGTCGAGGCCGGGCAGCATGACGTCGAGGAGCGCGATGTCGGGCCGGTCGGCCCGGAACGCCTCCAGGCCGGACAGCCCGTCGGGCATCGCGGTGACCGCGAAGCCGTCCCGCTCCAGAGCGAGCTGGGTGGCTTCGCGGATGACGTCGTCGTCCTCGACGAAGAGCACGTGGGTCTGGTCTGCCATCCCGGTTCTCTCAGCTCTCGTGTGGTGGCGGGTCGGTGCGCGCGGGTCCCCCTGGGCTGACGCGCGGACCGCGTTCCTGGTTCACCCATACATCGGCTGCGACGGTCCCGCGGTTCACTCCCGTGAGCCGCGTCTCACTCCTCGGGCACCGGTGTCGGCTCCCCGCCGGCCACCCGGCCGTAGTCGTTGTGCGTGCGGAACTCCTCGACGAACCGGTCCCCGGACCAGCGGTAGGTGATCACGTTCTCGCCGGACGGGCTCGACACCGGGTCGCCCGGGTCGTACACCTGGTTGGTCACCACCAGGTCCCCGCGGTCCAGCTCCGCGTACACCGGCGGCTCCTCGGCCGCGAAGACGTTCCGGTACGAGCCGGAACCGTCCTCCTCCCGGTACACGTACGAGCCGACCCCCACCGCGTCCCCGCACGTCAGCACGTTGACGACGATGTCGTCGGCGCTGCCGCCGGTCAGGCGTCCGTAACTCACGTCGACGGGGTACTCGTCGGCGACGCACGGCTTCAGTTCCCGCTTGACCTCCGCGGAGACCTTCGGGTCGTCCTGCACCAGCCGCACCGGGTCGACCCGGTCCTCCGGCGCCCGGGCGGGCAGCTCGGCGGTCGGCGACACGGTCGTGTACCCGCTCGCCGGGCCCTCGTCGCGGGCACCGGTGCCGCCGGTGCCGCACCCGGCCGCACCAAGGGCGAGGGCGGCGACCACGACCGTCGTCGTGCCCGCCGCCCGGGTGGTCCGGGCCGTTCTCGGCCCCGCACCGGTCAGGCCGCGCAACGCTCCCGCTCCTCACGCTCCAGCGCGCGTGCGTCCAGATCGCGTGACTCCAGCTCCTCACGGAGCCGGGCCAGCGCCCGGTGCAGCGTGCTCTTGACCGTTCCGGCCGACATGCCGAGGGCGGCGGCCGTCTCCTCCGTGGACATCTGCTCCCAGTGTCGCAGCACCACCACACTGCGCTGTTTGGGGGCGAGGATCCTCATGACGTCCATCAGCAGAGCGCGGTCGGCGTGCTGCTCGGTGGCGTCGTCGACGCCGGAGTCCGGGAGCTGATCGGTCGGCACCTCCTCCAGCCGGCGGGCGCGCCACCACTCGGTCCTGGTGTTGATCATGACGCGGCGCAGGTAGGCGTCGGCCAGCCGCTTGTCGGCGATGCCGTCCCAGCGGCCGTACGTCCGGGCGAGGGCGGTCTGCAGCAGGTCCTGGGCGTCCACCGGGTCCGGCACCAGCCGACGGGCGCTGCGCAGCAGCGCGTCCTGCCGGGTACGGACGTACTCCTCGAACTCGAGCACCTCTCCGTGCGCCATGGTGAACCGCCTCCGCTTCCCCGTCCCGGCGCGCCCCGTGCGCGCCGGCCTCACTGCCCGTGGTCCGTCGTCGTGTCCTGGTGGACCACGCGAACGAACGTACGGACGCGGTGTCACGGCACTGTGCGGAGCAGCCTGCGGACAGCCCTCGGCTGTCCGTCGGTTGTGTAACGGACGGCGAAACCGGGCGAAGCGGATGTGGGGTACGGGTCGGTTCGGCCGTATGTGTCCGCCCGGGTGCCTGTTGCGGGTCTGGGCGGAGCGGCGGGAGGGGTGACGGTGGAGCGGGGGAAGGGGGGAGGCCGGGCTGGGAGGGTGAAGGGGGAAGGGGGGAAGGCCTGAAGGGATGCGGGGTGAGGGGCCGGCGAGGTCGGGTGGGGCGGGGACACGGCGCCGGTGCGCTCGGCAGGGTCGCTCGACCGGGGTGCGCGCGGTGGCGGCGGTGCCTGGGGGTGGTGCGGGGTCGGGGGTGCCGGATGCCGATGTGCGGGGTGCGCGGTGGTGCGAGGTGATCGGTGGTGCGCCGCCGTCGGGGGAGTGCCGTCATCGTGCGGGGGCGCGTGCGGGCGTCACGCGCCCCACCGCGCGCCCCACCGCGCGCCTTCCGGACCGGGTCGGTCGGTCGGGTCAGGTGAGGGGGAGGCGGTACAGGCCGCCCGGCAGGGGTTCCACCAGGCCGTCGGCGACGAGACCGTCGAGGGCGCGGGCGCGCTGCACCGGTTCGTGCCAGACGCGGTCGAGGGCCGCCTGGGGCACGGGGGCGTGCGCCTCCCGCAGGACCGCGAGCAGTCGGCCGCGGACCTGCCGGTCCGTGCCCGCGTACGTCTGCCCGCGGCGCGGCGGACCCTCGTGCGCCGGCTTGCCCGCCAGCCGCCAGGCGCAGAGCGCGGCGATCGGACAACGGTGGCACGACTCGTTCTTCGCGGTGCACACCAGCGCGCCCAGCTCCATGGAGGCGGCGGCCCACCGCGCGGCGGTGGTCTCGTCCTCGGGCAGCAGCTCGCGGGCGAGCCGGCGTTCGGCGGCGGTCGTGGCGTTCGGCGGGTACTGCACACCGGTCACCGCGCGGGCGAAGACCCGGCGGACGTTGGTGTCCAGCACCGCGTGCCGCTGCCCGTAGGCGAACGACGCGACGGCGGCGGCGGTGTACTCGCCGATGCCGGGCAGGGCCAGCAGCTGGGCGTGGTCGGCCGGTACGTCGCCGCCGTGCCGTTCGGTTATGGCGACGGCGGCGCCGTGCAGGCGCAGGGCGCGGCGCGGGTAGCCGAGCCGGCCCCAGGCGCGGACGGCCTCGCCCGGGGCCTCCGCGGCGAGGTCGGCAGGGCGCGGCCAGCGGGCCAGCCACTGCTCGTAGACGGGCAGGACCCGGTTCACCGGGGTCTGCTGGAGCATGAACTCACTGACCATCACTCCCCAGGCGCCGGCCTCGGGGCGGCGCCAGGGCAGGTCGCGGGCGTGCTCGTCGAACCAGTCGATGACGGGGGAGTGCAGCGGCTCTCCGGGAGCGCGCTCGGACGCGGGATCGGCGGTGCCGCCGTGCGGGGGCTTCGTGGGAGCAGTCATGGCCCTTCGATCCTGCCACGGCGGGCCCCGCCTCCGGGTGGACCGCCACGGTGGTGACCGGGCGACCCCCCTCACGCTGGGTGAGGGCTTCGCGGGATCGGTCGCCCTGCGTGACCGGGCCGGTCGCGGTGGGGCGAAGGCGGGGCTGACGAGGTGGTTTCCAGGATGATGATCCGGAAAAGTTGTCGCTCCGAGCGGCGGGTGGGACCGGTGAACGCGCCGATCTCTCGTATGGTTTGCGCCGTGGGATCTTTGCGCAATCCGGTCGGGCCGCTTCCCTCCTCCATCTACTGGCGACGGAGGGCCGTACTGCTGTCCGTACTGGCCTTGTTGGCGTTGTTGATCACCTGGGTGGTCACGACGGGCGGCGGGGGCGGCAACGGCCACGACAACGGTGCCAACGGCAAGAACCCGGCGCCCTCCATCACGCCGGGACCGTCGAGTTCGGGGCCGGCGATCAGTCAGGCGCCGGGCGGCCGGGACGAGACCGGTGACGAGAACTCCGGTGGCGCGTCGTCCGGTTCGGGCGACGACGGAGCCAACGGCGACCCGGGGGACGGCGGTACGTCGGACGGCGGTGCCGGGGGCGACGCGGGCGGCGGCTCGGGGGGCGGGACGTCCGCCGGGGTGGGCGCGGGTGACGCGCTGCCGGCCGGAGGCGGGGCGGGCCTGCCCGACTGCACCGCGAGCGCGGTGAAGTTCAGCCTGCGCAGCGCCCGCAACACCTACGAGCCGGGGCAGAGGCCGACGTTCCTGCTGACCGCGCGCAACGTCTCCGGCAAGGACTGCAAGGTCGATCTCGGCCCGGAGAACGCCGTGTTGACGGTGACTCAGGCCGACGAGGACGACGCCTACTGGGTGTCGGACCACTGCCCCGAGGGCGCCCGGAGCCTGTTGTTCCGGGTGCCGGCCGGCGACAGCATCACCTACAAGGTGACGTGGGACCGCAAGCCGAGCGCCGCCGAGTGCGCCACGCCGCCGGCCGGTTCGGCGAAGGCGGGCACGTACCTGGTGGAGGCGAAGGCACCGGGCTTCGCCAAGGTGCAGACGTCGTTCGTGCTGGAACGCGACTGAGCCCTTGCCGGGGCCACGGGGTCACGGGGCCAGGGGGCCACGGGGCGCGCGGGCCGGTCGGCGGCCGACCGCGGGTGCCCGTGACGGGGTGCGGTGCGCGGTGGCCGGTCCCGGCCGGGGTGACGGGCCAGCCGACGAACGCGGTCGGCCGGCGGGGCGGCCGGGCGGAGGACACGGCCCCGTCGGCGGTGGCGGCCGGGTGCCGATGGCGGCCGGGTGGACGGGGTGCCCGGCCGGTGTGGCCGGCGACGTGGTGGCCGAAACACGGTGATGCCCGGCACAGGGTGATGCCCGGCACAGGGCGGTGACGGCGCCGCCCGGATCCCGGGGTGTCCGTGTCCCGTCGGCTGTCAGACGTACCGTTCGAGGATCGAGCTCTCGGCCAGGCGCGACAGGCCCTCACGGACGCTGCGGGCGCGGGCCTCGCCGACGCCGTCCACCGTCTGCAGGTCGTCCACGCTGGCGGCGAGCAGCTTCTGCAGGCCGCCGAAGTGCTCCACCAGGCGGTCGATGATGGCGCCGGGCAGCCGGGGCACCTTGGCCAGCAGACGGAAGCCGCGCGGGGACACCGCCGAGTCCAGCGTCTCGGGGGAGCCCGTGTAGCCGAGGGCGCGGGCCACGGTCGACAGCTCCAGCAACTCGGCGTGCGTGAGCACGTTGAGCTCGTGCAGGGCCTCGTCCACGGTGCGGGAGCGCTTGGCGGTGGGCTCGGGGACGTAGTCCCGCACAACCAGTTCGCGTTCCGGCTCCACACCCGCGATCAACTCGTCGAGCTGAAGGGCGAGGAGACGGCCGTCGGTGCCCAGTTCGACCACGTATTCGGCGATTTCGGTGGCGATGCGGCGCACCATCTCCAGTCGCTGCGCGACCGCCGAGACGTCCCGCACGGTCACCAGGTCCTCGATCTCCAGCGCGGAGAGCGTGCCCGCGACCTCGTCGAGGCGGAGCTTGTACCGCTCCAGGGTGGCCAGGGCCTGGTTGGCGCGGGACAGGATCGCCGCGGAGTCCTCCAGCACCCGGCGGTGGCCGTCGACGTAGAGGGCGATCAGCCGCATCGACTGCGACACGGAGACCACGGGGAAGCCGACCTGCTTGGAGACCCGGTCGGCGGTGCGGTGCCGGGTGCCGGTCTCCTCCGTCGGGATCGTGGGGTCCGGCACCAGCTGGACGCCGGCCCGCAGGATCTTCGTCAGGTCGGACGACAGCACGATGCCGCCGTCCAGCTTGCACAGCTCCCGCAGGCGCGTCGCCGTGAACTCGACGTCCAGGACGAAGCCGCCGCTGCACAGCGTCTCGACGGTCTTGTCCGAGCCGAGCACGATGAGCCCGCCGGTGTTGCCGCGGAGCACGCGCTCCAGTCCGTCCCGCAGGGCGGTGCCGGGTGCCACGGCGCTCAGTGAGGCGCGCATCAGGCCCTCCGAACCGGCACTCCCACCGGACTTTCCGGGAGCTGCTGCCCGGTCGTTGGCTGCCACTGCACTCCTCCGGTCGCAGGTTCCTGGGCGCCCCCGCGGTTCGTACGGACGGGCGAGACCTGGGCAAAGTCTACCGGCGGTCCTCGTCCTCCCGGGGGGCCTCTCGGCGACGGGAACGGGGAAGGACCCGCAGGGCGTCCCCTATGTCCGCGACTTCCAGAACCTTCATTCCCGAGGGGATCCGTCCCGGATCGCCCGGTACCAGAGCGTGCGTGAAGCCCAGCCGGTGGGCCTCGGCGAGCCTGCGCTGCACCCCCGTGACCCGTCGCACCTCGCCCGCCAGGCCGACCTCGCCGATCGCCACGAGGTTCTTCGGCAACGGGGTGTCGCTGGCCGCCGACGCCAGGGCCAGCGCCACGGCCAGGTCGGCGGCCGGCTCGGTGAGCTTCACCCCGCCGACCGTCGCGGAGTAGATGTCCCGCTTGCCCAAGGCGCTGATCCGGCCGCGCTGTTCCAGGACCGCCAGCATCATCGAGACGCGGGAGGTCTCCAGGCCGGAGGTGGTGCGCCGGGGGGACGGGATCTGCGAGTCGACCGTGAGCGCCTGCACTTCGGCGACCAGGGGGCGCCGGCCCTCCAGGGTGACCGTCAGACAGGTGCCGGGGACCGGTTCGTCACGGCGGGTCAGGAACAGTCCGCTCGGGTCCGCGAGGCCCGTGATGCCCTCGTCGTGCAGTTCGAAGCAGCCGACCTCGTCGGTGGTGCCGTAGCGGTTCTTGACGCCCCGGACCAGGCGCAGCCGGGCGTGCCGGTCGCCCTCGAAGTGCAGCACGACGTCCACCAGGTGCTCCAGCAGCCGGGGGCCCGCGATGGCGCCGTCCTTGGTGACGTGTCCCACCAGCAGCGTGGACATCCCGCGCTCCTTGGAGGCGCGGATCAGGGCCCCGGCCACCTCGCGGACCTGGGCCATGCCGCCGGGGGCGCCGTCGATCTCCGGGGAGGCGACCGTCTGCACGGAGTCCATGATCAGCAGGGACGGCTTCACCGCGTCCAAGTGCCCGAGCACGGCGGCCAGATCCGTCTCCGCCGCCAGGTACAGGTGGTCGTCGATCGCATGAATGCGGTCGGCGCGCAGCCTGACCTGGCTCGCCGACTCCTCGCCCGTCACGTACAGGGTCCGGTGGTCCGCGCTCGCCGACTTCGCCGCCACGTCCAGCAGCAGGGTGGACTTGCCCACACCCGGCTCACCCGCGACGAGCACCACGGCACCCGGCACCAGACCGCCGCCCAGCACCCGGTCCAGCTCCGGGACGCCGGTGGGGCGGGCGGTCGCCTGCCGCCCGTCGACCTGCCCGATGGGCAGCGCGGAGGTGGTGACCCGGCCGGGCGTCGTCGTACGGACGGCGGGGGTGCCGTACTCCTCGACCGTGCCCCAGGCCTGGCACTCCGGGCAGCGGCCGAGCCACTTGGCCGTCTGCCAGCCGCACTCGGTGCAGCGGTAGGACGGGCGGTCCTTGGTGGTCTTGGTACGGGCAGCCATGCGGAAACGGTATCCGCCCGCACTGACAGCCCTGCCCGCACCGGTGCTGCCGACTCGTCCGGTCCGGGTCCGGGGGTCCGCCTCGGTCCGGCGGTTTCGCCCGGGGGCCCGCCTCAGTCTGGGTTCGGCCCGGGGCCCGCCTCAGTCCGGCGGTTCGGCCCGGTGGTCGGTCCCGGTCCGGTGGTTCGGTCCGGGGCCCGCTCCCGGCTCGTCCGGTCGGGTCCGGTGGCCGGTCCCGGTCCGGCGATCGGGGCTGCAGCCCGTGTCCCGGCGCACGCGCCCCGGCGCACGGACGCGGGTTCCCGGACGCGGGGTGCCCGGATGCCGACTGCCCGGACCGGAATGCTGTCGGCCGACCGGAGGAACGGCACCGGACGGTCCTCGGGAGCCTCGGGACGCGTCGGGGCAGCGCCCGGGACACCGGCGGACCGGTGGACGGTGCGGCACCCGCACCCGGGGCCGTCTGCCCGCCGAGGGGGTGTCGTTCCCCGTTTGAGGGATCGTTTCACCCGTACGGATTAAAAGTGCGCAGGGCACCGGAAGGGGCCGCGCCGGGCCGCCTACGGTCGCCGAATGACGAGCAGTGGCCCGGACACCCCGACCCGCACGACCGGCGCACACCGGGCGCACCGGGAGGTGCGCGACCGCGGAGCCGCCCGCACCCTCGCGCAACGGCCCCCGCTGCGCGACGAGCCCTACCTCGACGGCCTGTTCACCTACTGCCTGTCCGTCCTGTGCGACCACGACGCGGCGACCGCCGCCGTCGCCGACGTGCTCGCCCTCGCGGAGCGCCGTGGCCGGAACATCCCGGACGCGATCGGCGACCGCCGCGCCTGGCTGTACGCGCTGGCCCGCTGGGCCTGTCTGCGCCGGCTGACCGAGGCCCGCCAGGAACGCCGGGCCACGCACGCCGCGGGCCGCGCGGACCGGCAGCGCGCCGCCAGAGGTGGCTCCGCGCCCGCCGTCTCCGAGGACGTGCAGGAGCAGCGGCGCCGCGAACTGGCCCTGCTGGCCTGGCCCGAGGCGGCCGGCACCAGCCCGGAGCAGCGCGAGGCCCTCGAACTGGCGGTGCGTCACCACCTGGCCGCCCACGAGGTCGCCGCCGTGCTCGGCATGGAACCGGTCACCGCGCGGGAGCTGCTCGCCTCCGCCGCCTGCGAGGTCGAGCGCACCCGTGCCGCGCTCGCCGTCGTGGAGACCGGTGCCTGTTCCGGCGTGGCGCACCTCACCGGCGACCGGCGGGTGGTGCTGAGCACCGCGGTGCGGCGGGAACTCGTCCGCCACGTCGACGACTGTCCCCGCTGCCGGCGCACGGCGGAACGGGCCGTCCCCGGCCGCTGGCCCGGCACCAGCGTCACCCCCGACGCCCTCCCCGTGCTGCCCGCGCCCCGCGCGGCCCTGCGCACCGCCCTGGCGCACCACCCGCGCGGACGTTCCGGCGCGCCCCGCTTCGACCGGCGGGGCTACCCGATGGACCCCAAGGACCTGGTCGCGCGGCGGGACCGGCTGCGGGCGCGGGCCGTCACCACGACCGTCGTCGCCACCGTGGTCGCGGCACCGGTGTTCGCCCTGTGGGCCGCCTACCGCGGGACCCCGGTGGGCGAGGGCGAGGACGGCCGGTCGGCGTCCGCGCGGGAGGCCGACGGCCCGGTGGACCTGGGCGGCGAGGGGCCCGGCGGGTACGAGAACGCGGGCAACGCCAGCACCCGGCCGGACAACCGCTTCGACAAGGACGGCCGGAGGACCTCCGACGTGTCGGTGGAGGTCGTCGGGGTCACGGGCGGCGACAGCAAGGGGGCCGCGTCCCTCGGCGTGACCGCCGGCCACAGCGGGGACACCACGTTCATCACCCTCACCGCGACCGGATCCGCACCGGTGCGCTGGTCCGCGTCGACCGGCGCCCACTGGCTCTACCTGAGCCGGTCCGCGGGCACCCTGGAACCCGGGGAGTCGCTGACCGTGAAGGTCTACGTCGACCACCTGCGCGAGCCGTCCGGCCACTGGCAGGCGCGGATCGCCGTCGCGCCGGCCGGCGCCGTGGTGACCATCGACGGCTACGGCACCGCGCCCGGCCCGTCCCGCCCCGGGACCCCGCACCCCGGACACCCGGGCAGCCCGGGCACACCGCATCCCGGCACCCCGGGCGGTCCGCCGCCCTCGTCCGGTCCGGACCCCACGCCGACGACCCCGGCGCCCACCGAACCCACGCCGAGCGACCCGCCGCCGACCACCGACCCGGACCCCTCGCCCGGCGACCCCACCCCCACGGAACCGTCCGACTCCCCGCCCCCGGGCGACGGCGAGAGCGGGGACCCGAGCCCGTCGACGTCCTGAGCCGAGCGGGAGCCGGAACCGTCCGTCGGGCGGGGCGCCCGCCCCGCACGACGCCATGGGCCCCGCCGGACCGGCCGGCGGGGCCCATGACCGCTTGTCTCCGGCGCGCTCAGCGCGCGGTGCCCGGGCGGGATCCGGCGCCGCCTCAGGCGGGGTCCGCCGGATGCGGTGCCAGGAGGGGCAGCTGGGCGGCCAGCCGTGCCTCGCACAGTTCGACCAGGCGGTCGTACCCCGCCTTGCCCATCAGTTCGGTCAGCTCCGCCCGGTAGGAGACGTAGACCGGCTCGCCCGCGCCGTGCGCCGACGTCGCCGACGTGCACCACCAGTGCAGGTCGTGGCCGCCCGGGCCCCAGCCGCGCCGGTCGTACTCCCCGATCGACACCTGGAGCACGCGCGTGTCGTCGGGCCGGTCGATCCAGTCGTAGGTGCGGCGGATCGGCAGCTGCCAGCACACGTCCGGCTTGGTCTCCAGCGGCTCGCGGCCCTCCTTGACCGCGAGGATGTGCAGCGAGCAGCCCATGCCGCCCGCGAAGCCCGGCCGGTTCTGGAAGATGCACGAGCCCTGGAACGGGCGGGTCTGGCGCTCGCCGTCCTCGTCCTGCGAGACCCACCCGCCCCGGGTGCCCTCCTCGTGGTGCTGCCAGATGTCCGGCGTGAGCCTCGCCACATGCTCGGCGACGCGCTTCTCGTCGTCCTCGTCGGAGAAGTGGGCACCCAACGAGCAGCACCCGTCGTCCGCGCGTCCGGCCTGGATGCCCTGGCAGCCGCTGCCGAAGATGCAGTTCCAGCGAGAGGTCAGCCATGTCAGATCGCAGCGGAAGACCTGCTCGTCGTCCGCCGGATCAGGGAACTCCACCCACGCGCGCGCGAAGTCGAGGCCCTTCTCGTCGGCCGGAGGGCGATCCGTCGGAGGCGTCGCGGACGCGGCCGGCCGTGTCGACGTCCCGGCCGGTTCGACCGTCCTGGCCTTCTTGTCCGACTTCTTGTCCTTCGCCTTTTTCGTCTTTGGCACGCCTCCAGGGTATGCCGCCCGCGGAGCCGACCGGGACCGGCCCGTACCGGGCGGACCGTGCAACACGGCCCGCTGCGGGCAGTAGCGTTCCGTACATGAGACTTGGTGTCCTGGACGTGGGGTCGAACACGGTGCACCTGCTGGTGGTGGACGCGCACCCCGGAGCCTGCCCGTTGCCCGCGCACTCCCACAAAAGCGAACTCCGCCTCGCCCAGCTCCTCCAGGACGACGGGTCGATCGGCCCGCAGGGGATGGACCGACTGGTCTCTGTCATCCGCGAGGCGCTGCGGGCCGCCGAGGACAAAGGCGTCGAGGAACTGCTCCCGTTCGCCACCTCCGCGGTGCGCGACGCGGGCAACGCCGACGACGTCCTCGCGCGCGTACGGGCCGAGACGGACGTCGAACTCCAGGTGCTCAGCGGCGCGGAGGAGGCGCGGCTCACCTTCCTCGCAGCGCGCCGCTGGTTCGGCTGGTCCGCCGGGAAGCTCCTGGTGATCGACATAGGCGGGGGTTCCCTCGAGATCGCCTACGGCATGGACGAGGAACCCGACGCCGCGGTCTCGCTGCCGCTGGGAGCCGGGCGCCTCACGGCCGCGTGGCTCCCCGGGAACCCGCCCGAGGCGGACGAGGTGCGGGCGCTGCGCCGTCATGTGCGCACCGAGATCGCCCGTACCGTCGGCGAGTTCAGCCGGCTCGGCCGCCCCGACCACGTCGTGGCCACCTCCAAGACCTTCAAGCAGCTCGCCCGTATCGGGGGCGCGCCCGCCTCCGCCGAGGGCCTGTACGTGCAGCGGGAGCTGAAGCGGCAGTCGCTGGAGAGCTGGGTGCCCCGGCTCGCCGCCATGACCGAGCAGGAGCGCGCGGAACTCCCCGGAGTCTCCGAGGGCCGCGCCGGCCAGTTGTTGGCCGGCGCGCTGGTCGCCGAGGCGTCGATGGACCTGTTCGGCGTGGAGCGGCTGGAGGTCTGCCCGTGGGCCCTGCGCGAGGGCGTGATCCTGCGGCGCCTGGACCACATGGACGGCGGCGCCCGGCGGGCCTGACGGTCGCGCCCGGCGGGCCTGACGGCGGCGCCGCCGTCAGCGGCCTTCCCGTCCACCCGCCCGCACCCGTCCGCTATCGGCCTTCCCGTCTTCCCGCCCGCACCCGTCCGCACCCGTCCGCTATGGGGAACGCCACATCGGCCCCGGCGGGCCCCGCACCGGCCCGATCGCACCCCGTACCCTGTCCCTCGTGGCAGATCCAACGGTGCGCGTCCCGGATGCGAAGGTCGCACTGTCGACGGCCTCGGTCTACCCGGAGTCGACGGCGACGGCCTTCGAGATCGCCGCGCGTCTCGGTTACGACGGCGTCGAGGTCATGGTGTGGACCGACCCCGTCAGCCAGGACATCGAGGCACTGCGCCGGCTCAGCGACTACCACCGTGTGCCCATCCTGGCCGTGCACGCGCCCTGTCTGCTGATCACACAGCGCGTGTGGTCCACCGACCCGTGGACCAAGCTGCAACGGGCCCGGTCCGCCGCCGAGAGGCTCGGCGCCGACACCGTCGTCGTCCATCCCCCCTTCCGCTGGCAGCGGCAGTACGCCCGCGACTTCGTGCAGGGCATCTGGCGCATGGCCGACGAGACGGACGTGCGGTTCGCGGTGGAGAACATGTACCCCTGGCGCTACCGCGACCGCGAGATGCTCGCCTACGCGCCCGACTGGGACGTCACCCGCGACGACTACCGGCACTTCACCATCGACCTCAGCCACGCCTCGACCGCCCGCACCGACGCCCTCGACATGCTCGACCGCATGGGCGACCGGCTGGGCCACGTCCACCTCGCCGACGGCCGGGGCTCGGCCAAGGACGAGCACCTCGTGCCCGGCCGCGGCAACCAGCCGTGCGCCGAGGTGCTGGAGCGCCTCGCGCGGACCGGCTTCGACGGTCACGTCGTCATCGAGGTCAACACGCGGCGCGCCATGTCCGGCGCCGAACGGGAGGCCGACCTGGCGGAGGCCCTGGCGTTCACCCGCCGCCACCTGGCCGCCGCCCCGGCGGCCCCGGCATCACCGGCGTCCTCCGCGCCGCCGTCGATCTGGGTGCCGCGACGATGACCGGCCTCACCGCCCCCGGCGGCCGGGGAGCGTCCGCGGCACGCGAGGGCACCGCACGGCGCCGCGGCCGGCCCCCGCGCACGGAGGCCACGGGGACCCGTGACCGCATCCTCCAAGCGGCCCGGGAGGAGTTCTCCGAACGCGGGTACGAGAAGACCTCCGTCCGGGGCATCGCCAAGGCGGCCGGGGTGGACTCCGCTCTCGTCCACCACTACTTCGGCACCAAGGAGCAGGTGTTCGAGGCCGCCGTCGAGGTGGCCTTCGCGCCCGCCCTGGCGGCCCGGGACAGTGTCCTCGACGGCCCGCTGGACGAGGTCGGCGAGAAGATGACCCGCATGATCCTGGGCCTGTGGGAGAACCCGGTGACCCGGACCCCGCTGCTGGCCATCGTCCGCTCCGCCGTGAACAACGAGGTCGCCGCCGCCGTCTTCCGCCGCCTGGTCTCCACGCAGCTGCTGCGCCGGATCGCCGGCAGGCTCGACCTCCCGGACGCGGAGCTGCGCGCCGAGCTCGCCGCCGCGCAGCTGGTGGGGATCGCCATGATCCGCTACGTGATCAAGGTGGAGCCGCTGGCGTCGGCCGACCCCGAACAGATCGTCCGCCGGGTGGCCCCCGTCGTGCAGGGGCACCTCACCGGCCCCTGATCCGGCCCGATCCGAACAAGGGGCCCTGGACCCCCCACGGACACCGCCACGGGCCGGTGCCGGCGCTCTGAGACACCCGTCTCGCATATCGGACACCGCGTCCCGAACCCTGGATGACCGGCGTACGCTCGACTGGAGTCGGATTCCCGTATCCACGATGTTCTTCCCCGCCGGAACCCCGGCACCCCAGAGAAGGTCCCGAAGGAGCGAGCGACGATGCCCGAGCTGAGGTCCCGCACAGTCACCCACGGCCGCAACATGGCGGGCGCCCGCGCCCTCATGCGGGCCTCCGGTGTACCGGGCGCGGACATCGGCCGCAAGCCGATCATCGCCGTCGCCAACAGCTTCACGGAGTTCGTCCCCGGCCACACCCACCTCGCCCCGGTCGGCCGGATCGTCAGCGAGGCGGTCGTCGCGGCCGGCGGCATCCCGCGCGAGTTCAACACCATCGCCGTCGACGACGGCATCGCGATGGGCCACGGCGGCATGCTGTACTCCCTGCCCTCCCGGGACCTGATCGCGGACAGCGTCGAGTACATGGTCGAGGCCCACTGCGCCGACGCCCTGATCTGCATCTCCAACTGCGACAAGATCACCCCGGGCATGCTCAACGCGGCCCTGCGCCTGAACATCCCCACGGTCTTCGTCTCCGGCGGCCCGATGGAGTCCGGCCGGGCCACGCTCGTCGACGGCACGGTCCGCACGCTCGACCTGGTCGACGCGATGTCGGAAGCGGTCAACGACAAGATCTCCGACGCGGACATCCTCCGCATCGAGGAGAACGCCTGCCCCACCTGCGGCTCCTGTTCGGGCATGTTCACCGCCAACTCGATGAACTGCCTGACCGAGGCCATCGGCCTGTCCCTGCCGGGCAACGGCTCGGTCCTCGCCACCCACACCGCCCGCAAGGACCTGTACGTCCGCGCGGCCCGGACGGTCCTGGACCTCACCCGCCGCTACTACGAGCAGGACGACGACTCGGTCCTGCCCCGCAGCATCGCCACCCCCGCGGCCTTCGAGAACGCCATGGCGCTCGACATCGCGATGGGCGGCTCCACCAACACGATCCTGCACCTGCTGGCCGCCGCCCAGGAGGCGGAGGTCGCCTACGGCCTCACCGAGATGGACGCCCTCTCGCGCCGCGTTCCCTGCCTGGCGAAGGTCGCGCCCAACGTCGCGGGGGACCGCACGTACTACATGGAGGACGTGCACCGGGCGGGCGGCATCCCGGCCCTCCTCGGCGAACTGCACCGCGCGGGCCTGCTCAACGAGGACGTCCACTCCGTCCACAGCCCGTCCCTGGCCGACTGGCTGAAGACCTGGGACGTCCGCGCCGGTTCCCCGTCCCCCGAGGCCGTGGAACTCTGGCACGCGGCCCCCGGCTGCAAGCGCTCCGCCGAGGCCTTCTCCCAGTCGGAGCGCTGGGACTCCCTGGACGTGGACGCCGAGGGCGGCTGCATCCGCTCCGTCGAGCACGCCTACTCCAAAGACGGCGGCCTCGCCGTCCTGCGCGGCAACCTCGCCGTGGACGGCTGCGTTGTCAAGACGGCCGGCGTCGACGCGTCCATCTGGACCTTCGAGGGCCCGGCGGTCGTCTGCGAGTCGCAGGAGGAGGCCGTCCAGAAGATCCTCACCCAGCAGGTCACGGAGGGCGACGTGGTCGTCATCCGCTACGAGGGCCCCAAGGGCGGCCCCGGCATGCAGGAGATGCTCTACCCGACGTCGTACCTCAAGGGCCGGGGCCTCGGGAAGACGTGCGCGCTGATCACCGACGGCCGGTTCTCGGGCGGCACCTCCGGCCTGTCCATCGGCCACGCCTCCCCGGAGGCGGCCTCGGGCGGCACGATCGCCCTGGTCGAGGACGGCGACCGGATCCGCATCGACATCCCCAACCGCTCGATCGAGCTGCTGGTGGACGACGCCGAGCTGGCCCGCCGCGAGCAGGCGCTGAACGGCACGTACGCCCCGAAGAACCGCGACCGCAAGGTCTCGGCGGCGCTGAAGGCGTACGCGGCGATGGCCACCAGCGCCGACAAGGGCGCGGTCCGCGACGTGAGCAAGCTGGGCTGACCGCCACGGGGCCGCTTCCGCACAGCGCGGGAGCGGTCCGTCGGTCAGGTCACCAGTCAGGTCACCAGGCGGCCGGGTCGCTTCCCGCCACACCGAACACGGTCCCGTCGGGTGCGCCGGCGTAGACGTGGCCGCCCGCGAGCACCGGCTCGGGCAGCGCGGCGGGGACCCGGTCGGAGTCGTCGCCGAGCCGCGGCCGGGTCTGCCCGAGGAGCTTCCCGGTGCGGGCGTCGACACCCAGCAGCCGCCCGTCGGGCGCCGTCACGTACACGTGCCGTCCGTCGGCGGCGGGCCGCGAGCCCCGGCTCACCCCCGTCTCCAGCCGCCACCGCTGTTTCCCCGCCGCCATGTCGACGGCCACCAGGGAACCGCCCCCGCCCATCAGGTACACGGTGTCCCCGTGCACCCCGGCCTCCGCCTGCCCGACCGGCACCGGCAGCGTCACCCGGCGGGTGTCCGCGCTGCCGGGCGTGTAGCGGACCACGCCCGTGGCGTCGCCGTCGACGGCGCCCCCGACGAGCAGGTACACCGACCCGTCCGCGGCTCCCACGGGCGTCAGCGAGCCGGCGAGTTCCGCGTCCCACCGCACGTCACCCGTCGCCGGATCCACCGCGGTGATCCGGGTCCCGCTCCCGTCCGCCGACGGGCTCGTCACGTACGCCGACGGCTCGTCGGCCTCTCCCGCGAACGACGAGAAGTAGGGGACGGCCTGTCCCGGCACACGGCGTGACCACGCGGTGTCGCCGGTGGCGCCGTCCAGGCCCGTGACCGTGCCGTCGGCGTGGGTCAGCAGGAGCATGTCCCCGGCCGCCCGCACCCCCTCGTACGCGGGAACGTCCCGGTGCCACACCCGGCGGCCGGTGGCCGGGTCGAGCGCCTCCAGATCACCGGTGCGGTCGAGGGAGGGGTGGACGAGTCCGCCCGCGACGGCCGGCGGTTCGCTGCGGGGCGTCCTGGCCAGGTCGTGCCGCCACAGGGTGCGGCCGTCGGCCGGGTCCAGGGCGACGACCCGTCCGCGCAGCGCGCACAGCAGCCGCTCCTGCCGGTACGAGCACTGCGGCATGCCGTCGCGCCCGGCGGGCGCCGTCTCCCACTCCCCGAAGCCGGCCGGCGTGCTCTGCGCGGCGGTGGTCCGGCGGGCCGGCTGCGCGTCGTCGCCGGTCAGCTGAGCCGCCGTCAGGCCGCCGAGCACGGCGAGGCAGAGCGCTCCGGCCAGCAGAACCGTCCGCCGGCCGAGACGCCGCGTCGGCCGCTCCCCGGCGCCGTCCGCCGGTGCCGGTGCCGGTGCCGATGCCGGTGCCGCAGCCGCCTGTGCCGTGCCCCGCCCTCTCGCCGGTCCGTCCGCGGTGGCCTCCGTCTGCTCCTCGTCCGGTGTCCGGGGCGGCGGGAGGAACACCTGGGTGTCGTACGTCGCCGCCACCGACCGGAGTTCGCGCATGAGTTCGTCCGGCGTGGGCCGGTCGTCGGGCTCCTTGGCGAGACACCGCAGCACCAGCGGCGTCAGCGACTCCGGTACGCCGGTCAGGTCGGGTTCGTCGTGCACCACCTGGTAGGCGACGACGTACGGGCTGTCGGAGTCGAACGGGCCGCGCCCGGTCGTCGCGTGCACCATGAGCGAGCCGAGCGCGAACACGTCGGCGGCAGGCCCCACTTCCCGGGGCCGCCGGAACTGCTCGGGCGCCATGAACGGCGGTGTGCCGATCAACTTGCCGGTCTCGGTGCGCAGTTCACTGTCCCGAGGGCGGGAGATGCCGAAGTCGATGACCTTCGGGCCGTCGTCGGCGAGCAGCACGTTGCTCGGCTTCAGGTCCCGGTGCACGACCCCGACCCGGTGGATGTCGCGCAGCGCCTCCGCCATCCCGGCCATCAGCCGACGGGACTGGTCCGGGTCCATCGGGCCGTTCCGCTTCACCTGCTCGGAGAGGGTGGGGCCGGGGATGTACAGGGTGGCCATCCAGGGCCGCCCGGCCTCCGGGTCGGCGTCCACGACCGGTGCCGTGAAGGCCCCGCTCACCCGCCGCGCCGCAGCCACCTCCTGCCGGAACCGCCCTCTGAACTCGGGGTCCATGGCATACCGGGCGTGCACGACCTTCACCGCGACGCGCATGCCGGAGGTGCTCCGGGCCAGATGGACGACACCCATGCCGCCCGAGCCCAGATTCGATTCCAGACGGTAGTGACCGGCGTACTCCGGAAGTTCCGCTTCGGCGCCCGCCCCGGTGTTCCGCTGCGACGCCATGGAACCACCCCCGTGCTGTTCGTTCGCGCGCGCGACGCTCGGGAGCCTAGTCGATGGGGTGTGCGGGACGGAGGCGGCGCTACCGCCTTTCCGTGCGAGAAAAGAACGGGTGTTTCGCCATGTGTCTCCCGGGTATCAACGGACCCCCACGAGGTACGTGGGGGTCCAACGGGGGAGAACCACATGTCTGTTGAGCAGACGCAGCACACCGCGGCCGGCGGCGTCCAGGGGGCGGCGGAGGCGGTCGTCGCGGCTGCCGCGGCCACCTACCCGGTGGCCCCGGGCTACCGGCTGAACGTCCGCAGCGGCCCCGGCACCGGTTACGCGGTCGTCCGCGTCCTGGCCGAGGGCGCCCGGGTCCGGATCACCTGCCAGACGACCGGCACCCGGGTGACCGGCCCGTACGGCACCTCGGCGGTCTGGGACTGCATCGGCAGCGGCCAGTACGTCTCCGACGCGTACATCTACACCGGCAGCGACGGCTACGTGGCCCCTCGCTGCTGACCCGCCCACGCTGAGACACGCCCCCACCGCCGGCACGGCCGACGCCCCTGCCACTCCTACGGCCACGGGTCCCGCCGGGCACATCACGCCCCCGGCGCACACCGGGGCGGCGGGTGCCGGGCCGGCCGGCGTGGTGGGGTCGGCTGCGGGTGGTCCGGTTGGGCCCGCCGGTCGGGTTGGTCCGGCTGTCGGGTCGGGCCCGCCGGTCGGGTTGGTCCGGCTGTCGGGTCGGGCCCGTCGGTCGGGCTGGTCCGGTCCGGCTGGTCCGGCTGGTCCGGCTGTCGGGCTGGTTGGGCTGGACGTCGGCGGCCCGGGTTCCGATCGGCGCCGCGGGGGGCGGGTTCGTGCACGGGGTCCTGCACGGGTTCTTGCACGGACTCCCTGCGCGAGTTCCCTGGGTGGGTTCTCCGTACGAGGGTCCAGGCGCGGGGGGCGGTCGTCGGGGCATGCCGCCCGCGGAATCCGGCCCGCCCGCCGGCCCACGGGCGCTGCGGAGGCGGCCCGGCCGGCGGGTGGCCCACGGCGTCCGGGGCGCCCGGTGGCAGGGTGGCTCCCGTCCCCGGCGCCGGAGGGGTCACAATCGACACGTGAGCACAGCAGAGAACGAGACGAACGGAGCCCCGGGCAGCGCCTCAGACTCCCCAGGCACCCCCGCCGGTCCCCAGCCGGAGCCCATCCGCTTCTTCGGCACCACGTGGGTGGACCACGACAACGGCTACGCGGCCCGCCGCGTCGGCGTCGCCGTCGGCTCCCTCGCCGCGGCGGTCGCCGCCTGCTTCGTGCTGCGCTTCGCCTACGAGGGGCTGGCGATCGCCGACGTCAGCAGCTTCGTCACGCTGCTCATGGTCGTGATGTTCGCGGTGTGCAGTTCGCTCGCCTTCCGCCACACCTGGGACGGCTTCCGGCGCCGCCCGGACCCCGACCGCCAGCACTCCTTGCGGGGCCTGCTGGCCATCGGCTTCGTCGGCTCCCTCCTCGCCTACTTCTTCCGCTCGCTCACCGAGGCACCCGGCGAGAAGCTCCGCCGCGAGGAGTACGAGACCGCACGCAAGCAGTACGCCAAGCGCACCGCCCGCCGCTCGGGCAACCCCAAGAAGCGCCGCCGTCCCTAGGGCCCAGGTCCTGGTGCACGCTCGCCGCGCCGGCCGAAAGCCCACGTGCATCCTGTACGAGGACGTCCGGCCGGTACGCCGAGAGCACACACGGGCGCCGCTCCTTGACGGGTCGACGTTGCCTGCCGCGCACCTGCTCGTTTCGGGCCCGACTCGGCCACGGGCCCGTCGGTAGCCGCGGCCCCGTCGGCCGGCGGGCGGCCTCGGCCCTGCGACCGTGCTGAGGCGTGACGCCCGGAGGGTGGCCCCGCCCCCGCCTCCGAGGTCCGCGCGACCACCCGGCCGGATGCGGGGCCGCAGGGCTCCTCACACGACCCCGCAGCGGAGTGCTCACCCCGCCGACGAGCGCTGCGGGCCGACGCGGCCAGGCCGCTGGCGACGAGCCGCGCCGTCTCCGAAACTGATGTCCTGACCCTCCGCCGCCCGCAGCGAAGACCAGGCGGCAGCGGCCTCCGACAGCTCGGACTTCCAGGCGCCGGCGAGTGCTGCGCTCAGGCGGGACGAGATCGTGAAGTCGACGCATCCGTCATCGTCCTGTCCGGCGGACGGGCGGGGCGGGGCTCGCCGGCGTCACCGCGTTCCTCGGAACCTGCGCAGGTGAACAGGCGCGCCCACTCGATCACGGCCTCTCCGGGGTTGAAGTTCGCCGAAGAGGACAGCGACGCGGGGCCAAGCACCCCGGGTCCGTCTCCGCCCCCGGCTGCCGTCCGCCGGCGCGGCCTTTCCCTCCGCCTCTCCTCCTCTTCTTCCTCTCTTCCTTCTCTCCTCCTCTGCTCCTCCCGCCTCTTCCCTTCCTTCTCTCCGCCTCACTCCGGCTCCCCGTGGTGCGTCCGCCTTCACGCTTGACGCGACGAGCCGGCGCGCGCATTATTCATCACATGATGAATTACATCTCGGGACCGACCCACCCGGTCGCCGACCCCGGTGGCGGGAGCCCCTCCGACGGCACACCGGCCGTCCGGGCGCAGGGCCTCACCGTCGTCCGGGGCCCGCGCACCGTTCTGCGCGACCTGGCCTTCACCGTCCCGCGCGGGCAGATCACGGGGCTCCTCGGCCCCTCCGGGTGCGGCAAGTCGACGCTGATGCGGGCCATCGTCGGCACCCAGGCGAAGGTGGCCGGCACCCTGGACGTCCTCGGCCTCCCCGCCGGACACCCCGCGCTGCGCAGCCGCATCGGCTACGTCACCCAGGCACCCTCCGTCTACGACGACCTGACCGTCCGCCAGAACCTGGACTACTTCGCCGCGATCCTCGACCCGGGCCGCGCAGCCGCCGACCGTCGTCGGGAGAACGTCACCCGTGCCATCGAGGACGTGGACCTCACCGGGCACGCCGACTCCCTCGCCGGGAACCTGTCCGGCGGCCAGCGCAGCCGGGTCTCCCTGGCCGTCGCCCTCCTCGGCACCCCCGAACTCCTGGTCCTCGACGAACCGACCGTCGGCCTCGACCCGGTCCTGCGCCGCGACCTCTGGGAGCTGTTCCATGCCATCGCCGCAGAACGGAACGCGAGCCTGCTGATCTCCTCCCACGTCATGGACGAGGCGGAGCGCTGCCACCGCCTCCTGCTGATGCGCGCCGGCGAACTGCTCACCGGGGACGACACCGCCGGGCCCGACGAAGCGGCTGTCACCCCCGAGGCCCTGCGCTCCCGGACCGGCTCCGACACCGTCGAAGCGGCCTTCCTGCACCTGGTGGACCGGGCCGCCGCGGCCGACCGTCCGAAGGAGACCACGCGATGACCACGACCACCCGCCCTCGCCCGGTCCGCCCGTCCGCCCCGGCCGGCGCCCTCAACGCGGCCCGCACCCTCGCCACCGCGGGCCGGGTCCTGCGCCAGTTGCGTCACGACCCGCGCACCATCGCGCTGCTGCTGGTCGTCCCCTGCCTGATGCTGGTCCTGCTCCGCTACGTCTTCGACGGCAGCCCGCGCACCTTCGACACCATCGGCGCCTCGCTCCTCGGCATCTTCCCGCTGATCACGATGTTCCTGGTCACCTCGATCGCCACCCTGCGCGAGCGCACCTCCGGCACCCTCGAACGTCTCCTCGCCCTGCCGCTCGGCAAGGGCGACCTGATCGCCGGCTACGCGCTCGCCTTCGGCGCCCTCGCGGTCGTCCAGTCCGCCCTCGCCACCGGCCTGGCGGTCTGGTTCCTCGGGCTCGACGTCGTCGGCAGTCCCTGGCTGCTGCTTCTGGTCGCGCTCCTCGACGCGCTGCTCGGCACGGCTCTCGGCCTTTTCGTCTCGGCCTTCGCGGCCTCGGAGTTCCAGGCGGTGCAGTTCATGCCGGCCGTGATCTTCCCCCAGCTCCTGCTGTGCGGTCTCTTCGCCGCGCGCGACACCATGCACCCCGTCCTGGAGGTCCTCTCCGACGTGCTGCCCATGTCCTACGCCGTCGACGGCATGAACGAGGTGCTGCGCCACGCCGACATGACCACCGCCTTCCTGCAGGACGTCTCGATCGTCGCCGGGTGCGCCCTGCTGGTCCTGGGCCTCGGTGCGGCCACCCTGCGCCGCCGGACCGCCTGACGTCGGCCTGATGCCGGTCTGGTGCAGGTCTGATGTCCGTCTGTTTCCCGTCTGATGCGCGCCCGACGCCCGCCTGGTGTCCTGTGCCGCGGCCGCGGAACCGCCCCCCGGCGTGCACGGGCTCCGTCCCTCGCTCGCGCAGCGCGATCCACAACCTCGGACCCGCCGCCTCACGTCCTGCCGCGGACCCGCCGAAGTCCGCGGCCGGGCCGCCCGGCCGGCGTCCCGCCCACCGGAAGCCCCGGCCGACGCTGCCTCCGCCCAAAGCCCCTGCCGACGTTCGCTCCACCGGAAGCCCCGGCCGGTGTTCCGCCCACCGGACAGCCGCCGCGTCCGTCCACCCCCGGGTGGGAGGATGAACCAGGACGACGCACACCCCGGAGGGCACCCCAGCCATGACCCAGAAAGTCGCAGTCCTCGGCACCGGAAAGATCGGCGAAGCCCTGCTCAGCGGAATGATCCGCGCAGGCTGGAAGCCCGCCGACCTCCTGGTCACGGCCCGCCGCCCGGAACGAGCCGACGAACTCCGCACCCGCTACGGAGTCACCCCGGTCTCCAACCAGGACGCCGCCAAGACGGCCGACATCCTGATCCTCACGGTCAAGCCCCAGGACATGGGCGCCCTCCTCGACGAACTCGCCCCGCACGTTCCCGCCGACCGCCTGATCATCAGCGGCGCCGCCGGAATCCCCACCGCCTTCTTCGAGGAGCGGCTGGCCTCGGGCATCCCCGTGGTCCGCGTCATGACCAACACGCCCGCCCTGGTCGACGAGGCCATGTCGGTCATCTCCGCCGGCAGCCACGCCACCGCCGCACACCTCGCCCACGCCGAGGAGATCTTCGGCGGTGTCGGCAAGACCCTCCGCGTCCCCGAATCGCAGCAGGACGCCTGTACCGCCCTGTCGGGCTCCGGCCCCGCGTACTTCTTCTACCTCGTCGAAGCCATGACCGACGCCGGCATCCTGCTCGGCCTGCCCCGCGACAAGGCCCACGACCTGATCGTGCAGTCCGCGATCGGCGCGGCCACGATGCTCCGCGACAGCGGCGAACACCCCGTCAGGCTCCGCGAGAACGTGACCTCCCCGGCCGGCACCACGATCAACGCCATCCGGGAACTCGAGAACCACGGCGTCCGGGCCGCCCTCATCGCCGCACTGGAAGCCGCCCGCGACCGCAGCCGCGAACTGGCCTCCGGCAGCAAGGACTGAGGAGCGGGACTGAGGGGCGGAACTGAGGAGCGGGAGAGCGGGGCTGAGGACTGGGGCTGAGGAGTACGGGCCGACGGCCGGGCCCGGGGCGCCCGGAAGCTCCGGAGGCCGACGTGGCCGAGAGGGGGCGGGAGCGGCCGAGGCGGCCGGGAGGGGCCGAGACGGCCACCCGGTATCCCCGGCCGCCCGGTATCCCCGGCCCTCCTGACCAGCCAGGCCACCCGAGACAGCCGACGAGACAGCCGAACCGTCCAGGCGCCCTTCGGCAGCCCCGTCCGCCCGGCTCACTTCGCCGCGGTCAGCACGTCCCGCGTCGTCACCACCTCCGCGAACCCGCCCCCGTGCAACGACACGGCGGACGCCATCGCCAACTCGTCCGCACTCCGACGCCAGCCGAAGGGCCCCTCCAGGTCGAACGTGTACGTCGCGTCGAAGGCGACCACCGCCTCGAAACCGAGGTTCCCCGCCATCCGCGCCGTCGTCTCGACGCACATGTTCGTCTGGATCCCGGCCAGCACCACCTGCCCGATCCCCGCATTCCGGAGCCAGGCACCCAGGTCCGGAGTGCCGAGGAATGCCGAGTTCACCGTCTTCGTGACCAGCAGTTCCGCACCCCCTCCTTTCCCTCGCCGCCGTTCCACGTACTGCTTGAACCCGTTGCCCTCGTGGCCCGGCCGCAGGGGCGACCCCGGCTGGACCGAGTCGTGCCGCACGAAGACGACCGGCCGGGCGGCCGACTGCCACGCGTCGATGAGAGCGGCGATGTTGTCGTCCGCCGCCGGGTGGTTGCGCTTCCCCCAGAAACCGACCTCCTCGAAACCCTGCTGCACGTCCACGACCACCAGTGCTGCGTTCCGTTCGATGTCCATGCCGTCGATCCTGCCGGTCCACCGCACCCCCTCCCAGAGGTCCGGAAGCCATCGATCGATGGTTCACTGCCACCCATGGCAGCCACAGCCCCCTACCGCGTAGCCCTCCTCGCCTTTCCCGGCATCCGCGCCTTCGACGTCTCCGTCATCACCGAGGTCTGGGGTGTCGACCGCACCGACCGCGGTGTCCCCGCCTTCGCACTGCGCCGCGCCGCCACCGACATCACCCCCCTCCCCCTGCGCGGCGGCCTCACCCTCCTCCCCGACCGCCCCCTCACCTGGCTGACCCACGCCGACCTGGTGGTCGTCCCGGGCCTGGACGACCACCTCACCCCCGCACCCCCTCCCGTCCTCGACGCCCTGCGCCACGCCCACGCCCGCGGCACCCCGCTCGCCGCCCTCTGCGGCGGCGCCTTCACCCTCGCCCAGGCCGGACTCCTCGACGGCCGCCGCGCCGTCACCCACTGGAACCTGACCGACCTCCTCCGCGCCCACCACCCCCGCGTCGACGTCGTCCCCGACGCCCTGTTCATCGAGGACAGCAACATCTGGACGGCGGCAGGCACCGCCGCCGGCATCGACCTCTGCCTCCACCTGGTCCGGCGCGCCCACGGAGCAGAGGTCGCCGCCACCATCGCCCGGTCGATGGTCACGGCCCCCTTCCGCACCGGCACCCAGGCCCAGTTCATCGAACACCCCACCCCGCGCACCGACCGGGACGCCGACACCCTTGCCGCGGTACGCGAACACGCGCTGCGCCGACTCGGCGAACCGCTCACGGTCGCCGACCTGGCGGCTCACGCCGGCATGTCCCCGCGCACCTTCGCCCGCCGTTTCTCCGCCGCCACGGGCACCAGCCCGCTGCGCTGGCTCCTCGACCAGCGCATCGCCGCGGCCCAGCGCCTCCTGGAACGCACCGACCTGCCCATGCCCGAGATCGCCCGCCGGGCCGGCTTCGGCAGCGAGGTCACGATGCGCCAGCACTTCGCATCGCGCCTCGCCACCAGCCCCCGCGCCTACCGGGCCGCGTTCAGCACGGGCGCCCCGGTATCCGCGCCCGCCGGCAGCAGACCGATGGCCCGATAGGCGGCATCGACCGTCGGCCGCGCCATCGCCCTCGCCCGTTCCGCACCATCCCGCAGCACCCCCTCCACATGGCCGGGATCCGCGCACAGCTCCCTGTGCCGCTCCCGCACGGGCCGCAACACCTCGATCACGGCCTCGGCGGTCTCCCTCTTCAAAACCCCGTACGACTCATATACACCGGCCAGGGCCTCCGGGTTCCCACCCGTGCACGCCGCGAGGATCTCCAGCAGATTCGCCACGCCCGGCCGCGACGCCCTGTCGTACACGACGTCCCGCCCGCTGTCCGTCACCGCGCGCATGACCTTCCTGCGCACCACGTCCGGATCGTCCAGCACATGGACGATGCCCGGCCCGGCGTCGTCGCTCTTGCCCATCTTCGACAGTGGGTCCTGCAGGTTCATCACCCGCGCCGCCACCTTCGGACGCGTCGCCCGGGGCACCACGAACGCCTGCCCGTACCGCTGGTTGAACCGCATGGCCAGGTCCCGCGCCAGCTCCACGTGCTGCGTCTGGTCGTCCCCCACCGGGACCTCCTCGGTCCCGTACGCGAGGATGTCGGCCGCCATCAGCACCGGATACGTCAGCAGCGACAGCCGCACACTCCCACCGCGCCGCTGCTCCCGCGCCGCCTTCTCCTTGTACTGGATCATCCGGCGCATCTCGCCGTCCGTGGCCACGCACTCCAGGAGGTACGACAGCCGGGCGTGCTCGTCGACGTGACTCTGCACGAACACCGTGCACACCCGATGGTCCAGCCCGGACGCGAGCAGTACCGTCGCCGCCTGCCGGGTCAGCCGGCGAACCCGCGCGGGATCGTGGTCGACGGTCAGCGCATGCAGGTCGACGACACAGAACAGCGCGTCCGCGCGGTGCTGGTCGGCCGCGGCCCACTGCCGGACGGCTCCCAGGTAGTTCCCCAGCGTCAGATGCCCGGTCGGCTTGACCCCACTGAAGACCCGCTTCATCTCTTCACTCCGTCTCCCGGTCGGTGCCGCCGACTCCGGCGGGCCGTCCCTCGGAGCTCTGGAGGGAGAAACACGAACGGCCGCCGAAGCGGCGGCCGTGAGTGCATACGTAGGACGGCCGCCGTCAGGCGGCCCACCAGAACTGGCGGTACGTACGCGTCGTCATGCACCGGAGGATACGCCCCGAGGACGGTTCGAGCAGGCGGTTTGACACGCCCAGGGCCCATCCGTAGTGTTCTCCGGGTTGCCCGACGTGAGCACCGACTCCGGTCGGCCCCGGGCGACCATTCCGCAAGCACCGTCTCTCTCTGACGGCAGACGTATGTCCGCCGCCGGTAAAGGGCACGCGTGTGTGCGAAATGAGGAATGCAGGCCCGAAAGGGTACTGGTCCCCGATTAGCTCGGGAGCCGGGAATCCGCTAAAGTCTCACTCGTCGGAACGGCCAACGGCCGGGAAGGCAAACCCCGCTGACTGGGGGTCAGGTCGAGCAGAAGGATCTGATAAAGTCGGGCCCGCCGGAAAGGGAAAGCGCGAAAAGCGTCGACCTGAAAAGCACCGAGGAAATCGGATCGGGAAGATCTGATAGAGTCGGAAACGCAAGACCGAAGGGAAGCGCCCGGAGGAAAGCCCGAGAGGGTGAGTACGAAGGA
>NZ_JBEZWE010000028.1:0-33598 GCF_040637405.1 Streptomyces sp. NPDC029526 | reverse complement strand
GTGGAGCACGTCTTCGCGCGGATGAAGGGTTGGAAGATCCTTCGCGACTGCCGACTGAAAGGCGACGGCGTCCACCACGCCATGCTCGGCATCGCCCGCCTCCACAACCTCGTCCTAGCCGGGTAACGCAGAAACCAGCAGGCCACCAGGCACGTCAAAGATCATTTACGGGACAGCCCTTAGTAAGCGGGGACAACAGGCAGCGGAGCAGGGTGAGCCCGGATTCGTTTCCGCGCTTCACGCGCTCCTCCCCTGTGGGGCTTCGTGAAGCGTGACGGGAAGCTGCTCTGCCAGCTCCATCTCCCCGTACCCTCGAACATCCCACGGACCGTGCGCAGAAGGTCGCCTCGGTCTTCCGCACTGAGATTGGTGAGGAAGGTGTGCAGGAGCTGGGCAATCACCACCCATTGCGCCTGGGGATGCCATTGCTGGGCGTCCCGGACGATCTCGTTGATGTCGGTGCCCGGTGGCAGAGCACCGTGCTGCGCGTTCTGTTCCAGCATCAGGTAGAGCCGGGCCTTTGCCGGCGTGCGCAGGATCTCGTCCTGCATGAATCTGATCCGGGCCGCGGTCTGTTGTCGCGCGATGTCCTCTAGTACTCCAGTTGCAGTTCGCTATCTCTGCTGGTCAGAGGCGCCTTCTTGAGTCTATTGGGCTGCCGTGGCGTCAGGTGCCGGAAGTTCGTAACCTCCACCGTCGCGGTCCGTTGTGATTGTCATGCAGGATGTGCGGCCCGACGTCTGGTCGGCGGAGTTGGAAGAGGTGCTTGTTCGGGTCGGTCACCGGTTCGGGCGAGTGGACCTACGGCGGCAGATGCGGGCCTACATCCATGGCCTGCTCGGTCCGGTGGGCCGGAAGAACAGCTGGCAGCTGGCCGAGTACGCAGGCCACCGCACCCCTGCGGGTCTGCAGAATCTGCTGAACCGTGCACGCTGGAGTCCTGACGAGGTGCGTGACGACCTGCAGGAGTACGTCGCCGAGGAGCTCGGGGAGCCGGACGGTGTGCTGATCATCGACGACACCGGCTTTCTGAAGAAGGGCACGGTCTCGGCCGGCGTCCAGCGGCAGTACTCGGGGACTGCCGGCCGTACGGAGAACTGCCAGATCGGGGTCTTCGCTGCCTACGCTTCCCGGTACGGACGGGCACTGGTGGACCGGGAGTTGTATCTGCCGAAGTCCTGAATCGGCGACCGGGACCGCTGCGAGGCGGCGAAGATACCCGACGACCGCGACTTCGCGACCAAGGGCGATCTCGCCAAAGCCATGATCCAGCGGGCCCTGGCCTCGCCACTGCCCATCGCCTGGGTGACTGCGGACTCGGCCTATGGCCAGGAATGGCGGCTGCGGCGGATGCTGGAGGAAGCCGGCGTCGGCTACGTCCTGGCCGTCCCGAAGTCCCAGCCCGTCCCCGCGCTGGGCCGGATCGATCTCGTCATCGCCCAAGCACCGGACGAGGCCTGGGAACGTCATTCCTGCGGTGACGGGGCGAAGGGGCCGCGCGTCTACGACTGGGCCGCGGCGAAACTGCCGATCATCTACGACTTCGACGGTGATCAGCCCACGCACGACCGGTGGGTTCTGGCCCGCCGCAGCCTCGCCCGGCCGGAAGAGATCGCCTACTACCTCGCCTACGCACCCGTCGGCACCGAGGTTGCCGAGCTGGCCCGGATTGCCGGCAGCCGGTGGGCGATCGAGGAGTGCTTCCAGGCCGCGAAGAACGAATGCGGCCTGGATCAGTACGAGGTCCGACGCTATCCGGGCTGGTACCGGCACATCACCCTCGCGATGCTGGCCCACGCATTCCTCGCGGCCATGTCCGCCACCGCAACGACGGCAAGGGGGGTCGCGGAAACGGTTCCTGTGACCTTGCACCCCTCACCGTGGCAGAAGTCCGGCGGCTCCTGGCAGTTCACCGTCCCCCACCGACACACCGGCGGAAAACCGATCACGCGCTGAGCTGGTCCTGGTGGCGGCGCCGCCACCAGGCAACCTCCCGACGCTGCCACTACCGTCGCCGCCACGGTGGAGGTTACGAACTTCCGGCACCTGACGCCACGGCAGCCCAATAGACTCAAGAAGGCGCCTCTGACCAGCAGAGATAGCGAACTGCAACTGGAGTACTAGAGCTGTTTCGCGGCGCAGCTGGGCCATGCGCTCAGCGCTGGAGCGGGTGTGGTCGTCTACCTGTAACGAGACCTGAACCCGCAGGATCTCGATGCCCTCTGTCTGCCACGGCGTTCGCCGCCGCAGCTCGTAGTTGATGTCCTGCTCCGTGGCCTCCGCACACAGAACGCTGCGCTGTTTGGCCATGTCCTGTGCCAGCAGCCGCACTTGGCGTCCTGCATCACCGTAAGCAGTCGCGGTGCTCGGCCCATCAGCAGGACGGCACCATTCGAGTCGCATGGTGGCGGTGAAGGTCAGTTCGTCGTCTCTGCTGTCGAGGAAGTCACAGAACTCGCGGACCCATGTGAGTCGTTCGGCCTTCCGGCCCTTGGCGTCACCTCGGCGCATGAGTGGGCTCACGCCTCGTCCGAGCGATGGGCTGCTCTCGGGTGGTACTTGGCGACGGAGCGGCTGCGGTCGTGGTCCAGAAGATCCACCAGTTCGTGCCGCAGCCGTACCCGGTCCGCATCGACCTTCGGTGCAGGAGAGAGAGGGCTGCCAGGCGTACAGGAGATCACGCAGCCGATGTCGCAGTCGGCGCCCTAGCGCTGGGGCTTCCGTGCTGACGGCTCCGCGGAGTACTCCGAAGATCAGGTGCTGAAGGCTGGGGTTGCCGTGAGCCGCGTCCATCCAGAGGCTCAGAACGGCCTGGACATGCTGACCAGTAGGATTCCAGGAACGGACCTCGTCCTCGGTATGTCTCGTCGGCTGTACAGCGCGTGCCGCGAACTCGCTGGATTGGAACGCCGCGTCGCGGAAGAAGCTCGCCGGATGCGCCCCGAATACCCGCCCTACATAAGCGGATTGCCACACCACCTGATGTCCGTTCACTGGAGTCGCCACTTCGTCGGATCACCGACGATGCAGATCGGCAAGGGAGTGACACGCGATACGCACAGCAAGCGGCCGAGGCTCGAAGCCTGGTGCAGCACCTCAGGACTGAGCAGAGGAGCGGCTACCTGACAGCTGTTCGGCGTGGCTTCACAGAAGGGAGCGAGCGGACGAGGGAGCAGCGCATCGACCTCAGCCCTGAGCCCGCGATCCCCGCCCGCGACGGATACCTGGAGGCGGAAACCACAGACACGCACCTCGCAGTCGAGGACAGCCCTCGATCTGGAAGAAGGGTGAAGCGCTGCATTCCTGCGCAGTGACAACTGGGCCGAAGATCAAGTCATTCAGGTCGGCAGGCCGAAGGTGCGGGTCTCGGGCGACGTCTGCGGGACGGGTACCTTCGCTGCGCAGAGCAGTGAACGACTTGGCCAGTACCTGGGAAGTCTCGCGGGCGACTCCGCTCCGCGGCGCTGACTTGCGGTAGCCGAGTCGGCCCGGTTCCACAGTGGGTCCGGTACTGCCACTCGGTGGTCAGGCCCGGTTCGTGCCACCGGTGGGCGAGCGCCATGGCTGCGACCTTCCAGCGGCGCTTGGCCTGGAGGATCCAACTCGTGCTCGCGCCATACGGCGCGTGGGCGAGAACGTCCGCCCGCTGCATGAGGAACGCGGCGACCGCCTGGTCGACCTGTCCGCGACTGCGTGCGATACGGACGGCGAGCCCGGGCAAGGCATGCTGATGCCGCTGACCGACACCGAGCGACTGGACGAAGATCCCGGGGGCGGGCCCGCCACCGCCGCAAGGTCCTGCGTCAGTGGCGCCAACTCCCGCTCCTCCACCCACTTGTCGACGTAGGACCGGAAGCTCACCGCGCCGGCCTCTGGATCCCTCCACTCGCCCGGCGGGTCTCCGTCTGCTTCTCAGCGAGCCAGTCGGGCCTTGAATCAAGACCCGGGGTACTGCGGACGAGCACCTGATACGTGGGTTTGCCTGGTGTCAGTTGGCAAGCCGTGCGTAACGGCCGGAGTGGAAGATCAGAGGGCTGCCGTCTTCGACGGCGGACCACTCCACGGCACCTGCGACGACCAGCTCGTGGTCGCCTGCCTGGTGAATCGTGCCGATCCGGCAGTCCAGCCAACCGAGACCGTCTGCCAGCAAAGGGTGCCCTGCTGGTGTCCGTACCCATTCGCGGCCCGCGAAGCGGTCGACTCCGCGGGCCGCGAAAGCCCTGCAGACAGCCTCGTGTTCCTCGCTGAGGATGGTGACTGCGAAGCTTCCCGTGGTCCGGATGGCGGGCCAGGTGGTGGACGTGTTCGCCGCGCACAGGGCGATGAGCGGCGGGTCGAGGGACACAGAGGTGAAGGAGTTGGCGGTCATGCCGACCGGTCCCCTGTCGGATTCCGCGGTGACGAGGACAACTCCGGTGGCGAAGCGGCCGAGCAGGTCTCGGAAGGAACGTTGGGTCAGCTGAGTGGACATCACTGTCTCCGCATTTGGTCTGGGGTCGGCCGGTCCACCCGGGCGGGCGCGCATGGGGTGACCAGGCATCGGGCCCCGGGCAGAGCTGAGTCACAGACTTCTGAAAGCCGAAGGCTGTCCCGCAATCCGGCAAAAGCATTACGGGTTCTTCCTTGCCGGGCCGGGTCATCCCGTTTGATATGACTCGCCATCCCGACGGCCGTCCGGTCGTTCCCGCTCAGGGGCCGCAGCGCTCGCGATACCATGCGACGGACTCGGCGAGCCCGGACATGAAGTCGCGCCGGGGTTCGTAGCCGAGTTCCCGGCGAATCTTCGACCAGTCCACGGAGTAGCGAAGGTCGTGGCCTTTGCGGTCGGCGACTAGCTCCACCCGATCCCATCCGGCGCCGCAAGCCGCAAGCAGGGCTCCGGTCAGTTCCTTGTTGGTCAGTTCCGTACCGCCGCCGATGTTGTAAATTTCGCCTGGTCGGCCTCGGGTAAGCACCGCGATCAGACCACGGCAGTGATCGTCGACGTGGAGCCAGTCCCGGATGTTCTCACCGTCGCCGTACAACGGCACGTTCTCACCGCGCAGCAGCCGAGTGACGAAGCGCGGGATCAGCTTTTCCGGGAACTGGTAGGGGCCGTAGTTGTTTGAGCAGCGCGTGACGCGCGCGTCGAGGCCGTGGGTACGGTGGCAGGCGAGGGCCAGTAGGTCGCTGGATGCCTTGGACGCGGAGTACGCCGAGCTGGGCGTCAGGGGGTCGTGCTCCGTCGCGCTTCCGAACGGCACGGAACCGTACACCTCGTCCGTCGAGACGTGCACGAAGGGCTCCGTGCCGTGCCGCAGCGCGGCGTCCAGCAGGGTCTGCGTGCCCAGCACATTGGTGTGGACGAAGGGACGGGCGGCAACAATGGAGCGGTCCACGTGGGTTTCGGCCGCCAGGTGGACCACGGCGTCGTGCTCGGCCATCAGCCGGTCGACCACCACCACATCGGTGATGTCGCCTTGCACGAAATGGAACCCCGGGTGATGCCGCACGGCATCCAGGTTGTCCAGGTTTCCGGCGTACGTCAGGCTGTCGAGCACGGTCACCTGCACGGCACCGAGCGGCCGGTCCGGGGCGAGAACCGTGCGGACCAGGTGCGAGCCGATGAAACCCGCACCACCGGTGATCAAGATTCTTTTCATGACGGAATCTGCACCTTGCTGTGGTCGCCGAGCAGCATCCGGTAGGCATGCGGGGCACGGGTGGCGGGCACGATCTCCACGTTACGGCCGATCACCGACGTCTCGATGCGGCGTACCCCATCGATGGTCGCGCCGGGCAGCACAATGGAGTACTCGATCTCACTGCCAGAGATCGAGCAGTTCTCCGCGATGGAGGTGAAGGGGCCGATGTACGAACCGGTGACAGTGGTGCCGGGTCCGATCACCGCCGGCCCCACCACGCGCGAGCCGCGCACTGTGGCGCCCTCGGCGACGACAACCCGGCCGACGATCTCGCTGTCCGCATCGACCGTGCCGTCGCAGCGGGACGCGACCCGGTCCAGCACCAGCCGGTTCACCTCCAGCATGTCCATGGCGTTCCCGGTGTCCTTCCAGTAACCGGACACAGTGGAGGACCGGACATCGGCACCGTCGTCGATGAGCCGTTGGAGGGCGTCGGTGATCTCCAACTCGCCTCGAGCGGATGGTCGGATGGCGGCCACCGCCTTGTGAATCGCCGGGGAGAAGAAATATACGCCGACCAGTGCGAGATCGCTCTTGGGGAACTCGGGCTTCTCCTCAAGTGCCGTCACCCGGCCGGCCTCGTCCAGGGTCGCCACCCCGAACGCGCTGGGATCGGGTACCCGGGCGAGCATGATCTGCGCGTCCGGCCGGGAGGCCCGGAACTGTCGAGCCTGCTCCGCGATCCCGCCGAGCAGGAAGTTGTCCCCGAGGTACATGACGAAGTCGTCGGAGTCGAGCCATGGCCGGGCCGTGGCCACGGCGTGAGCCAGGCCCAGAGGCCGGTCCTGACGGATGTAGGTGGCGTTCAGGCCCCAACGCGATCCGTCCCCGACCGCGGTGCGTATCTCCCGCTCGGTGTCCCCGACGATGACGCCCACCTCGGTCACCCCTGCCTCGGCGATTCCTTCCAGGGCGTAGAACAGAACGGGTTTGTTGGCCACGGGCACCAGCTGCTTGGCCGATGTGTGGGTCAGCGGACGCAGCCTGGTTCCGGATCCTCCGGAGAGGACGAGCGCCTTCACAGCGGCTCCTCGGGGTCGGTCGGGAGGGGGCACCGCGCCGGACGGGACGGTGACGCACGTGTGGTTTGGGGCACGGCCCGGCCGCCTCGGCGGCAGCGAGGCCGGGTGCCGAAGCGTTCTTCGCGGACGGCACTGGCGGGATGTCACCGTCCCAGGCGGTGCCCAGGAGCGGGTCGAAGAGGTTCACGGCGTGTTCGCGAGAGGCGTCGTAGCCGGAGGTGGTGAGGTAGACCACTGCCGCGTCCTCCGTCAGGGCCTGGAAGCCATGGCCCAGACCGTCCGAGAGGAAGACCGCCCGCCTGTTGTCCGCACCCAACGCGCAGTCCGGGGAAGACGTAGTCAGTGGACACGTGCAGCAGCCGGGCACCGTGGGCAGCGCAGCCGTGAGCGAGATGCCGCGCACCGTCGGCGTTGGCTCGCCGCGTCTGCTCGTCATGGGACTTGACCGCGTCCACGTCCGTCCACGCGGCGCGGTTGACGACGATGTCAGGGCGCCGGTGCCGCGGGGTCTCGTTGACGGCCCGGGCGTCAATCACGTCCAGGCGGTCCCGGCCGAGTGGCACGAAGTCCGTGCCCCGGGCGGTCAGCTGAGCGTTCACCTCGCGTCCGAGCCGCCCGTCGGCGCCCGCGATGAGCCACCGGCCGTCCGGTAAGGGGGAATTCATGAGGCCCTCTTTGCTGAACACGCGGCGATGTTAGGCGAGTCGGCGCGATGCCAGCAACGCTTTCCGAAATGCCGGCACCACCGCTTCCGGCGCTTTCGGACGATGCGTGTACGTCGTGCGAGTAATCGCCGGGGAGTGCTCCTGAATCCGCTCCTGCCGTTGTTTCCGGAGGAAATCGGGGTGCCCGCGCATTCTTGCTTCCGCGCGACCGGGGCGATTCGGACAACGTCGAGACAGCCGCGCACAAGTCATGTCCGAGCGGCGTGACAGCGGGACGCGAGCGGAACTCGACCAGTGCCCAGGCGCGGGTGTACCGGTGTGCGAGTGGTGGCCGGATGATCGCAGGAGAACAGCCCGCCCCGCCCGACCGTGCTCGGGCGGAACTCACGCACACCACCGGACAGAGGACATCCCACCCGTGCACGACTATCCCCACGCCGGCACCACCGACGGCGCCTTCGCCGAGGTCGACCGTGCCTTCCACCACAACTTCGCCACCGGCACCGAAGTAGGCGCCGCCGTCTGCGTCTACCACCGCGGCCGCCCCGTCGTGGACCTCTGGGCCGGCTGGGCCGACCCCGACCACCACAACCCCTGGACCCCCGACACCCTCACCGTCCTCGCCTCACCCACCAAGGCCCTGGCCACCACCGCCCTCCTCCACCTCGCCGACCGCCACCCGCTCGACCTCGACACCCCCATCGCGGCCCACTGGCCGGAGTTCGCCCGCCACGGCAAAGACGGCATCACCCCCCGGATGGTCCTCAGTCACCGGTCAGGCGTCGTGACCCTCGACCACGCCCCCCTCACCCACGACGCCCTGCGCGCCCACACGCCCATCGCCCAGGCCCTCGCCGAAGCCCGCCCCGCCTGGACCCCGGACAGCGCCCACGGCTACCACGCCACCACCTACGGCCACCTCGTCAGCGAACTCATCCGCCGCGTCACGGGACAGACCGTCGGCCAGTACTTCCACCACCACATCGCCACTCCCCTCGAGCTCGACGCCCACATCGGTCTCAAAGACCCCCACGCCCCCCTCGCCACCATGCTCGAATCCAAAGCCGAAGCCCTCATGGCAGGCGCCGACCCGGGGCGGGAACTGGACATGCTGGTGGCGCTCGGTGATCCCGAATCACTGACGTACCGGGCTTTGATCGGCAGCATGGACCTCACCGACGCGCTGGATCCTGCGGTGGAGGACCCCTCCTACGGAGGGCTGGCCAGTGCCCGGGCGATGGCCCGCCTGTTCGCCTCCCTCGTCGGCACGGTCGACGGCATCCGGCTCATCAGCCCCGCACGCACCGCCGAGCTGACCCGACCGCACTCCAAGGGCACCTGCCGGGTGGTGCTGCTGCCGAGTACCTGGGGGCTGGGCTTCATGCTCCCCGACAGCCCCGTGTTCCCCGCATCGGCCGGATTGACACCGCGTGCCTTCGGGTTCGACGGAGCCAACGGCACGTTCGTGTTCGCCGACCCCGGCCATGAGCTGGCCTTCGCCTACCTGCAGAACGCCGGCTCGCGGGCGATCGGCCGCATGAACGATCGTGCCCACCGCCTGGTCGAGGCCGTCTACCGCTCGGTCGGAGCCGCGCCGGGCCCTGCTTGAGAACTGGCTGCGGGCCCCTCGCCTCCCGGTGGCACATGGCTCTAACCGCGCTTGAGAGCGCTTCTAGGCAGTTCTGTGACGTTGGCGCTTCCGAGACGCAATCTGCGGAGGAACAGTGGTCGACACCACCACACGTACAGCACTCGTGACGGGTGCCACCAGCGGCATTGGTTTGGAAATCGCCAGGCGACTGGGACAAGAGGGCCACCGGGTCTACCTCTGCGCCCGCAAGGGCGACGTTCTGTCCGAGACCCTGGCCGCCCTGCGCGCCGAGGGAATGACGGTGGACGGGCAGACCTGTGACGTGACCTCGCGCGAGGACATCCGGTCGTTCGTCCGGGGCGCGGCCGAGCACTTCGGCCCCGTGGGCATCCTCGTGAACAACGCAGGCCGGTCGGGTGGCGGGGTCACCCGAGAGGTGCCGGACGAACTCTGGTTCGACGTCATCAACACCAATCTGAACAGTGTCTTCCTGATGACCAAGGACGTCCTCAACCACGGTGGAATGCTGGAGCAGGGGTGGGGCCGGATCGTCAACATCGCCTCCACGGGCGGCAAGCAGGGTGTGCTGCACGGCGCTCCCTACTCTGCGTCGAAGCACGGCGTCGTCGGGTTCACCAAGGCCCTCGGTCTGGAGCTGAGCAAGACGGGCGTCACGGTCAACGCCGTCTGCCCGGGCTTCGTGGAGACGCCGATGGCCGAGCGGGTGCGGGAGACCTACGCGGGGCTGTGGGGGGTCTCCACCGAGGAAGCACTGGCCCGGGTGAGCGCCCGGGTGCCCATCGGCCGCTACGTGACGCCCACCGAGGTCGCGGAGATGGTCGCCTATCTCGTCGGTCAGCACTCCGCCGCGGTCACGGCCCAGGCACTCAACGTCTGCGGTGGCCTCGGCAACTACTGACGGCCCCGGGCCGCACGGAGACCGGACCATGCACTCCAACGGGAAGGACGCGTCCATGGACGGCAACAACAGCGAACAACTCTATCTCGATCTCCTGGAGAAGGTGGTCACCAATATCATTTACGGTGACGCCCCCTTGCCGAACGAATGGTTCCCCGAGCGGAGTTTTCTGCCGGAGCACCGAGAGACCGGAATGGACTGGCCCAGTGTCGCGCACACCATGGTCGGGCTGAAGCGCATTCGCAATGTCCGGAACCTGCTCGACCGAGTGGTCGCGGACGGTGTTCCCGGTGATTTCATCGAGACCGGTGTGTGGCGCGGCGGTGTGTGCATTTTCGCGCGCGGTTATTTCAAGGCGCACGGCATTACCGATCGGCGGGTCTGGTTGGCCGACTCCTTCCAGGGGATCCCGGACACCGGTGCGGACGGCCACCCGATGGACCGGGAGATGGCGCTGCACGATTCCAACCACGTCCTCGCCGTGTCCCAGGACGTGGTCCGAGCGAACTTCGAGCGGTACGGGTTGCTGGACGACCAGGTTCGGTTCCTGCCGGGCTGGTTCCGCGACACGCTGCCGTCCGCCCCCGTGGAGCGGCTGGCCGTGCTGCGGCTGGACGGCGACCTGCACGAATCGACGATGGACGCCCTGAACAACCTCTACCCCAAGTTGTCCCGTGGTGGCTTCGTCGTCATCGACGACTACTTCATCCCCGCCTGCCGCAAAGCCGTCGACGAGTTCCGTGACCGGCACGGCATCACGGACGCCGTCGAGCCCATCGACGACTACAGCGCCTATTGGCGCCGCACGGCCTGATCCGCGGCCGTCACGCCGACGGCGGCCCGCAGCCCTCGAAAGGGCCGCGGGCCGCCGTCGTGTGCGGGCACTCAGACGATGCTGCCGATGTGTTCCAGTGTCGTGCGGCTGTTGCGGCTGAGGGCGTCCTGGACGAACCGGCGCGCCTCGGCCGGCGTGGTGCCCTCGCCCAGGACGTTCCGTACGCCTTCGGGATTCAGCACGACGGTGTGTGTGGAGGTCACTTCTGTGCCCTCTGCTGTTTCGCTGAGCTCCCACACGCCGCTGTGCCCCAGCAACAGTCGGGGCGGCACGAGTTGCTTGTAGGCGATGCGCTCGTCGGTCACGCACACACGGATCGACCGGGTGGTGTGCCCCGAACCATCGGCGGTCACGGTGTCCATCTCCATGTCCTGGACACCAGGGGCCGGTTCGCCGAGCACCACGCGTCGTACGTGCGGCAAGTGCTCGGGCCAGCGGTCCGACCGGTGCAGGAAGCCGTACGCCTCCCGCACGGGGCGGGCCACGGTGACGCGATCGGTGAAGGAGAACACCGCGTCATCCAGGCAGAGTTGGGCCACCTGGGACAGAGCGTTCAGTTCACTCGGGCTGTTACGGTCCAGCGCGGTGTTAATCCACTCGAGTACGTCGGGGGAATCGTCCACGGCGGTGAAGTCGTGCAGCAGGGTGATCCGGGTGGCGCCGTCCGGCAGCGGCTCGAAGATCCACTCCCCGCCCATCGAAGCGACCGGCGGGGCGCTGCGCTCCTGGTCGAAGTGGATCCGCAGCCCCTCGGGGTCGAGCTTGCGCCGTGACACCCAGCTCTTCACCTCGCCGTTGACCATGGCCCACAAGTGAAACCGCTCCGTGTGCGGACCACGCTCCAGGTGGTGCACGTGGACGGTCGGCTTGAAGATGGCGGGCCAGCGGCGCACATCGGCCGCGAGTTCGTACAGCGCCCGTGCAGGAGCGGGCGACACCAGGGTGTGTCGGGTGTGCCGCCGCATGGCTAGTTTACCGCCGTGCGCGCGTCGTTGACGGCTTGCAGCAGCTCGCGCGGCGTCCTGGGAGCGCCCGCGACCTCAACGCCGTACTCGCGCTCGACGATCGTGGTGGTCTCCATCACCGCCAGCGAGTCGTATCCCAGTTCGTCAAAGGTGGAGTCCAGGATGTCCCCGTCCAGCGAAGTGCCCTCGTCCCCGGCGCATTCGGCGAGAATCCTGCGCACGTCGCCCACGGTCATGGTGGTGTTCATCGTCTTTCCTTCTCTCGGTGGTGGGCAGGCTTGGGTGGGTCAGCGGTCGCCCGCGCGCACCACGGCGGCCGCGTTGAAGCCCCACTTGCCCCGGGCCAGGACCAGGGCGGTGGACAGCCGCGCGTAACGGGGCGAGCCGAGCACCAAGTCGATGCCGTAGTCGTCGGGCACGTCGTGGGTGGCGGCGGTCGGCGGAATCACCCCGTCGCGCAGGCAGAGCAACGCCGCGACCACGTCCAGCGGGCCGCCACCGGACATCAGCCGTCCGGTGAGTGCCTTGGGCACCGTGACAGGCACGGCGCGCTCGCCGAAGACGTCGCGCAGCGCCGCTGCCTCCTGCCGGTCGAGTTCCGCCACCCCCGCACCGTCCGCGAGGACCACGTCGACGTCATCAGACGCCACCCCGGCGTCGGTCAGGGCGAGCTCGATGGCGCGGCGCAGCGCGGGCGGGCGCGAGGAGCCGGGCGGCGGGTCGAAGGTGCTGGCGTGTCCGGCGATCTCCCCATACACCCTGGTCACGCCGCGCCGCCGCGCGGAGGCGGCCTCTTCCAGCACCAGCAGGGCACCGCCCTCGCCGGGCACATGCCCGCTCGCGCTCCGGTCGAACGGGAGGTAGCCGTGCGGGCTCACCCGCCCGCCGGACACCTGGGCCGCCCAGCCCCAGGGCTCGAGCGCGGAGTCCATCCCGCCGGTGACGACCAGCCGGGCGCCGTCGCGGATCGCCCTGCGGGCGTGTCCCAGGGCGTCGAGGCCACCTGCCTGCTCGGCGACCAGCGCCTTGCTCGGTCCGCGCAGCTTGTGCTTGATCGAGATCTGGCCGGTGTTGACAGCGTAGAACCAGGCGAAGGATTCGTAGACACTGACGTGCTTGGGGCCCCGCGTCCAGAGCTTTGCGAACTCGCGGTGGGTGAACTCGAAGCCGCCGAAGGCGTTCGACGTGACCACACCCATGTCGTAGTCGGCCAGTTCGGCGAGGTCGGCGCCCGCGTCGGCCAGCGCCCAGTCCGCTGCGGCGAGCGCGAAGCGGGTGGACGGGTCGGTCTGCGGCAGGAGCCGGTTGGACAGGTGCTCGGCGGGGTCGAAGTCGGTCACTTCTCCGGCGAGGCGCGCGGCGGACCCGGTGGTGTCGAAGCGGCTGATTTCCGCGATGCCGCTGTGCCCCTTGAGCGTCGCGGTCCAGAAACCCTCGGCGCCAAGTCCGTTGGGGGACACTACTCCCAGGCCGGTCACCACAGCGGCGGTCATGACGCTCCTTCCGGCTGCCGAAGCAGCATCGCGCTCTGGAAGCCACCGAACCCGCTGCCGACGGTCAGCACGGTGTCCACTCGCTGTTCCCGGGCGGCTAGCGGGACGTAATCGAGATCGCACTCCGGGTCGGAGTGGTGCAGGTTGGCGGTCGGCGGAACGACGTTGTGCCGCATCGCGAGCAGGCAGGCCGCGATCTCTACCGAACCGATGGCACCCAGCGAGTGCCCGACCATGGATTTGATCGAGCTGACCGGGGCGCGGTAGGCGTGCTCGCCCAGAGCACGCTTGAACGCAGCGGTCTCGTGCCGGTCGTTCTGCACGGTGCCCGAGCCGTGGGCGTTGATGTAGTCCACCGAGGTGGCGTCGAGCCGGGACTGGTCCAGCGCGGCTCGGATGGCCTCGGCCATCTCCCGGCCATCGGCTTTCAGTCCGGTCATGTGGTAGGCGTTGCAGCGGCTGGCGTACCCACTGGCCTCGGCGTAGATGTGGGCGCCGCGGGCGCGGGCGCTCTCGAGGGTCTCGAGGACGAACACGGCCGCACCCTCGGCCAGCACGAACCCGTTGCGGGTGGCGTCGAAGGGCCTGGACGCGCACGCGGGGTCGTCGTTGCGATTTGTGGTGGCCTTGATGGCGTCGAAGCTGGCCACGACGATGGGGGTGATGGGGGCGTCGGTGGCCCCGCTGATCACCACATCGGCGCTGCCGTCGGCGATCAGTTGTACGGCGTTGCCCACGGCGTCCAGCCCGGAGGTGCAGCCGTTGGAGATCAGCGACACCGGTCCTTCGGCACCCACGGTCCAGGCGAGTTCAGCGGGCATCACGCCCGGGGTGAGGTAGTCGTACATGTGCGGGGACAGGTAGGCGTGGTCCACCTGCCACTGCCGGCCCGCGTCGGACAGCACCAGATATTCGTTCTCCAGACTGGTGGCGGACGCTACGGCACTGCCCAGGCTCACCCCGATCCTGGCCGGGTCCAGGGCGTTCACGTCGAGCCCGCTGTCGGCCACGGCGTCGCGGGCACAGACCACGGCGAGCTGGGTGGCCCGGTCCATGCGCCGTACCTCACGCGGCGTCAGGCCCTCGGCGGCGGCGTCGAAGTCGCATTCCCCGGCGATTCGGGAGCGGAACGGAGATGCGTCGAAAAGGCTGATCCGGCGGGTGCCGGTGCGCCCGGAGGACAACAGAGACCAGAGCTCCTCCGCGCCGTTTCCGCCCGGCGCGCGTACCCCCATCCCGGTTATCACGACACGGCGGGACATGTACTCGGTCTCCTCCTTGCACGGTGCCAGCGCGCCGGGAACCCGGCGCCGCGTTCCTTCCTAGGCCGCCGCAGTCAACCGCTGCTCGAGTACAGCTCAACCGGTGTGGTACTCGAGCGACCCTTGAGCGAGACCCGCGATCGTGACGCCATGAAGATCGTGTTTCTTACCGGCGGGAGCCCCGCGACCGTCTTCGCTCTGTCCCCCCTCGCCTCGGCTGCCCGGCTCGCAGGCCACGAGGTCCTCGTCGCGTCCCCCGCGGACATGACCTCGTACGTCCTGTCCACCGGACTGCCCGTGGCCGCCGTGGTCGATGGCACGATGCGCGACTTCATGTTCCGGGACGGGACGGGGCGGCCCTTGACGGTCCCGGCGGACCCGGACGAACGCCTGCTGTTCAACGGGCATGGCTTCGGCCGGCTGGCACGCGCGTGTCTGCCCGGCCTGCGCGAGCTGGCCGCCGACTGGGAGCCGGACCTAATCGTCGGCGGCTCGCTGTGCTACGCCGCTGCGATAGCCGCCCACGAGCTGGGATTGCCGTGGGTCCGGCACACCTGGGACCTGGGGGAGCCGCCGGCCATCGACGCGGGCGCGGCCTTCGAACTGGCTCCGGAGCTGGCCGGAGCGGGCCTGGACGGGCTGCCGGCAGCCGATCTGTGGGTGGACATCTGCCCGCCTGGTCTGCGGTTGCCGGGGCGAGGGCCACGCCAGGGCATGCGGTTCGTGCCCTACAACCAGCGCCGTCCCCTGGAATCCTGGATGCGGCGGCGCGGCGAACGCTCCCGGATCTGTGTGACGGCGGGCAGCCGGGTGTCGGAAGAGGAAGAGGTCGCCTGGCTGGTCGACCTCGTCCGGGCACTGAGGTCGCTCGACGCGGAGTGCGTGATAGCCGCCCCCGAGGCGGTGGCGGGCTCCCTGAGCGAGGCGGTGCCGGAGGCGCGCGTCGGCTGGTTCTCTCTGGACACGCTGCTGACCACGTGTGACCTGATTGTCCATCACGGGGGCGGGCAGACCACCCTGACGGCGCTGCACGCGGGCGTCCCTCAGCTGCTGCTGCCCACCATCCCCAAGATGGTGGAGCCCTGTTGCCGGGTGGAAGGGCGCGGCGCCGCCGTGACACTGCCGCAGGAACGGCAGACCGTGGCCGAGGTGGCGCGGGCCGCCGCACGGCTGCTGGCTGCCCAGGAGCCCCGGGCAGCGGCGCAGGAGCTGCGCACGGAGATCGCGCGACAGCCGTCGCCCGCCCGGGTGGTGGACGTCCTGGAGGACCTGATACGGGAGGCGGACCGGCGGTGACCCCGCGCGGGCACGCCCCGCGTCAGCGCCGTGTGGCCAGGGCCGCGACCGTACGGTCGAGCGCGGTGTCCAGCGGGGTGACGGCGCGCCAGCCGGTGGCGGCTACGAAAGCCGACGGATCGACGCACAGGCTGCGTACGTCGGTCCCCTCCGACTCCGCAGGCGCAGGCACCGTGCCCACCGGCACCGCGGGGATCCCCTGGTGCCGGGCGACGGCGTCGGCGACGGTTCGGAACACGTCGCCAAGGGACCGGGGTTGTCCCGTGCCGACGAGGTAGTGACGTCCGGCGAGCGCGTCGACTTGGCCGAGGGCCGTGACGAAGGCGCGCGCGGCGTCCTCCACGTAGAGGAAGTCCCGACGCACCGTGCCGTCGTTCCACAGGGTGAGCGGTTCCCCGGCGAGCGCGCGCCGGGCCATGGTGGAGACCACGCCCCGGTCCTCGGCGGTCGACCCGGACGGGCCGAACACCGGGGGCAGCCGCAGGCTCACCGCCCGGACGGCACCGGCCGTGGTGGCCTCCTTCAGCAGTAGCTCCGCGGTGTGCTTCTGCCGGTCGTACTCGCCTTGGGGCCGGTCCGTCTCGGTGCCGTCGATCCAGTCACTGTCGACCGGCCCGACTTGGGTGTTGCTGCCGGGGAACAGCACGGCGGGCGGGGCCGCCCCGGGACGGCGGGCGGCGGCGAGTACCTCGACCAGGTCGCGCACGACACCGACGTTCACCCTTTCCGCGGCCGAGTCCCCCTCCGCGAGTCGCCAGCCGGACGCGCCGCGGATGCGTGCGGTGAAGGGCAGCACGGCGTCGGCGCCGTGCACCGCGCCGGCGAGGGCCGCCCGGTCGGTCAGGTCGGCGGCGCGGCACTCCGTGCGGGCGCGGGCTCCGGCGGGCGGCCGAACCGGCCGCCGGGAGACTGCCCGCAGCCGGACGGGCAGCTCCGACAGCGCGGCAAGGACGGCGGAGCCGAGGAAGCCCGAGGCGCCCAACACCACGACGAGCGGCCGGTCGTCCAGCCGGGCGCTCATCAGGCACCGCCCTGGAGCGCGGCGTAGTCGGGCAGCAGCCCGGCGCCACGGGCGGCGGCCAGCGTGGGGGCGTCCTGGTCCCGGTCGGAGAGCACCGGTTCGAGGCCCGTCGGCAGGTCCAGGCCCAGCGCGGGGTCCAGCGGGTGCACGGCACGCTCCTTGTCCGCGCGGTAGGTGGCCGAGAGCAGGTAGACCATGGTGGTGTCGTCCTCCAGGGCGACGAACAAGTGGCCTACCCCGGGCGGCAGGTACAGCGCGGTGCCGGTGTCCGGGGACAGTTCCACGCGGTCGTGGCGGCCGAACGTCGGGGAGCCCAGCCGCAGGTCGACGACGACGTCCCATGCCCGGCCGCCGGTGCACAGCACGTACTTGGCCATGGAGCCGGGTGTCGCGGTGAAGTGAATCCCGCGCACCACACCGCGCCGGGAGCGGCTGGTGCTGACCTGGGCCACCGGGAACAGCGGGCGGCCCAGGGCGCCGGTGTACGCGGGGTTCTGGTGGGGCGAGCAGAAGCTGCCGCGCCGGTCGTGGAAGATCTCCGGCTCGAAGACGTGGGCGCCGAACACGGCCAGTTCCCGGGTCCTCACGGGCGGGCTTCCCGGGGCGTGGCGACGAAGAGTCCGGGCCCGAACAGCTCGTCCCGAACGTATTCCAACTCCAGTCCCGCGCGTTGGAAGGCGACTTTGTAGTCGGAGCGCGCGAACAGGCTCATCACGTGGGTGTCGGTGAAGTGCTCCACACCGGTGGCGGGTGCAGCGACGGTGTAGTGCACGTCCATGCGGCTGCTCGTCCCCTCGCGTACGGTGTGCGAGACACGGGCAATGGTCCGGCCGCCGACGGTGACCACGTCGGCGCCGACATAGCCGGGCAGGAAGCTCTCGGGGCACCACCAGGGTTCGACCACGAGTACGCCGCCGGGCTCGAGGTGGTCAGCGAGGTTCTGCACGGCTTGGTCGAGGTCGTCGGTGGTCGCCAGGTAGCCGATCGAGCTGAACATGCAGGTGACGGCCGAGTAGGTGCGGCCGAGCCGGAAGGTGCGCATGTCCCCTTGGTGGCAGGGCACGCCGGGGTTGGTGCGGGCGGCGACGGCGAGCATCTGCTCGGAGAGGTCGACTCCGGCGGCCTCTTCGAACGTCTTCGCCAGTTCGCGCAGGTGCGAGCCGGTGCCACAGGCGACATCCAGCAGCGAGCGGGCGCCCGGTGCTCGCTGCGCGATCAGTTCGCGTACCAGGGCTGCCTCGGCTCGGTAGTCCTTTCCGCGGCCGAGGTAGAAGTCGTGGTAGACGTCGGCCCGTTGGTAGATGGTGTCCGAAGTGGGGTGCATGGTGGGTTGTTCACCCTTCCTGGTCTAGTCGAGGGTCCGCAGGACGTCGCGCAGGGCGTCGATGACCTTGTCCTGCCGGGCTTGCGTGAGCGAGGGGTACATCGGGAGGGAGAAGATCCTCCGGGCGAGTTCCTCCGTGACGGGCAGGGAGCCCTGCTCGACGCCGAGGTGGGCGAAGCCCCGCATGGTGTGCACCGGCCACGGATAGCTGATGTTCAGCGCGATGTCGTAGCGCTCCCGGAGCCGCCGGATCACCTCGTCGCGACGCGGGTGGCGGACGACGTACACGTAGTAGACGTGTTCGTTGCCCTCGGTGATCGCGGGCAGCTCGAGGCCGCCGGACCCGCACAGGTCACCTAGCCCCTGGGCGTAGCGCTCGGCGATGGCTCGGCGGTCGGCGATGTAGGTGTCCAGGCGGGTGAGCTTGCGGCGCAGGATCTCGGCCTGCACCTCGTCGAGCCTGCTGTTGTGCCCGGGGGTGCGTTCGACGTAGTAGACGTCCTCCATGCCGTAGTAGCGCAGTCGGCGCATGGCCCGGTCGACGTCCTCGTCGGCGGTGAGCACCGCCCCGCCGTCTCCGTAGGCCCCGAGCACCTTGGTGGGGTAGAACGAGAAGGCCGAGGCGTCGCCCGCGGTGCCGGCGAGGCGGCCGTCGCGGCGGGCGCCGTGAGCCTGGGCGCAGTCCTCCACGATGCGCAGACCGTGGGTGCGGGCGATGCGGAGCAGCGGCTCCATGTCAACGCACTGGCCGTAGAGATGGACCGGCACGATGGCCTTGGTGCGCGCGGTCACGGCGGCCTCGACGAGGTCGGTGTCCATCAGGTGGTCCTCTGCCCGCACATCGACGAAGACAGGGGTGGCGCCGGTCCCGTCGATGGCGACCACGGTGGGCGCCGCGGTGTTGGACACCGTGATCACCTCGTCGCCGGGGCAGACCCCGCACGCCTCCAGGGCGAGTTTGACGGCATTGGTGCCGTTGTCGACCCCGGTGCAGTGAGGCAGACCGTGGTAGGCGGCGAACTCCGCCTCAAAGCCCCGGACGCTCTCGCCCAGGACGAGCCTGCCGCTGGCGAAGACCTGTTGCACGGCGTCGAGGATGTCGTCCCGTTCAGCCTCGTACTCCGCGAGGTAGTCCCAGACGTGGGTGGTCACTCGTTGTCCTCCTTGTAGAAGCCGAGGAACGTCAGGAGGCTGCGCGCTTCGACGTTCAGATGGTTGCCGTACCGGACGAATTCGGTGAGCTGGCGCGGGGTGACCCACGCGTAGTCGGGCGGTACGTCCAGGGGGAAGTCGTCCTCGACCTCCACCAGCAGATAGCGGTTCTGCGCGTGGTAGAAGCGTCCGCCCTCCTCGGACTGGACGCTGTCGTGCCGGATGCGGTCCGGAGCGGCGGCCAGTACGTGGTGCAGGAAGGTGGGCGCGTGATCCGGGTGCAGCAGGCTGTAGTTGTCGGGCTGACACTGGACGGTGGGGGCCATCTCGACGCCGTCGAGTGCCCCGGTCTCGGTGCGGGCGTGCAGCAGCAGGTGAGGGACGCCTCGTAGGCGCCGGACGAGAAAGGCGATGACCCCCTGGCTGCGTGGTTCGAACATCGGCTGATGCCAGTGGGTGACCTCTCGGTCGGGTGCTTCGACCGCCACGCCGACCACTGCGAAGTGCTGGCCGCGGTCGTGGACGACCGAACCTCTGCGGTGGCTCCAGCCGTGTATCCCGGTGAGTGGGACGAGCCGGCGGGTCAGCACGCAGCGGTTCTTGGCCTCGGTGAACCAGCTGAGCAGTTCCACAGTGGTATGCAGGGCGTACCCGGCGGTCCACGAACGCGCCAGTGCGGCACCGAACGAGTTCCCGGCCGGCGGCTGCCGCGGGGTCCGCAGGGCGGCAGCGCCCGCGAGCACGGTACGGGTGTCCATGTTGACCAGGTTCGGTTCGCGCAGCAGCGCGGCGATCTGCTCGAAGCTCAGCCAGCAGAAGTTGGGCAGCAGCGGGACGTCCTGGTCGACCTGGACAATCATGTTGCGGTTGCGTTTGGCCAGAAACCAGGATGCCTGTTCGGACTGGAGAACGTCGGACAGGATGCGGCCGACGCGCGGGGTGGTGAAGTGGTCGAGGTACGGGACCGCCCTGCCGCCGTGCACTCCGGTGAAGTTGCTCCGGGTGGCCTGCACGGTCGGCGACAGTTGCAGGCCGTTGACGTTGCCGGGTTCCATCTTCAGCTGCAGCAGGCAGTGCGGGACCCCGTCGAACTCCTTCACCAGGATGCCCAGGATGCCTTGTTCGGGCTGCACGATGATGGGCTGTTGCCAGGCGTCGATCGCGCGCCCGGAGCGGACCACGTCGAGCCCCTGAATGCTGAAGAACCGTCCGGTGCGGTGGACGAGGTTGCCGGTGCTCGGCTCGGTCGTCCAGCCGTCCAGTGCTTCGAGGGCGATTCTCTCTGTGCGAGATTTCTGGCTACGGCGCTGCTCGGTGTACCAGGCATGGAATGAGGCTATGTCCGCGAACACGACTGCACCCCCTGCACCGGAATTGCTCGGCCACTGGCGGATAAGCACGGATACTCCAGCGATGCTTTCCTTCTGCGAAATCGCATGGTGGCGATCCTGCCAGATCCGCCGTTTCCCGGGAGAGGCTGCTTTATCGCGTTACGAGTGAGGAGTGACCGAGATTCGAGTGGTGTGCGAGTGGTGGCCGGATGATCGCAGGAGAACAGCCCGCCCCGCCCGACCGTGCTCGGGCGGAACTCACGCACACCACCGGACAGAGGACATCCCACCCGTGCACGACTATCCCCACGCCGGCACCACCGACGGCGCCTTCGCCGAGGTCGACCGTGCCTTCCACCACAACTTCGCCACCGGCACCGAAGTAGGCGCCGCCGTCTGCGTCTACCACCGCGGCCGCCCCGTCGTGGACCTCTGGGCCGGCTGGGCCGACCCCGACCACCACAACCCCTGGACCCCCGACACCCTCACCGTCCTCGCCTCACCCACCAAGGCCCTGGCCACCACCGCCCTCCTCCACCTCGCCGACCGCCACCCGCTCGACCTCGACACCCCCATCGCGGCCCACTGGCCGGAGTTCGCCCGCCACGGCAAAGACGGCATCACCCCCCGGATGGTCCTCAGTCACCGGTCAGGCGTCGTGACCCTCGACCACGCCCCCCTCACCCACGACGCCCTGCGCGCCCACACGCCCATCGCCCAGGCCCTCGCCGAAGCCCGCCCCGCCTGGACCCCGGACAGCGCCCACGGCTACCACGCCACCACCTACGGCCACCTCGTCAGCGAACTCATCCGCCGCGTCACGGGACAGACCGTCGGCCAGTACTTCCACCACCACATCGCCACTCCCCTCGAGCTCGACGCCCACATCGGTCTCAAAGACCCCCACGCCCCCCTCGCCACCATGCTCGAATCCAAAGCCGAAGCCCTCATGGCAGGCGCCGACCCGGGCGAGGTGGAGGAGTTGCGCGACCCCACATCGCTCACCTATCGGGCGACGATCGGCAGCATGTCGCAGGACCCGGCGGATCCGGCGGTGGAGGACCCCTCCTACGGAGGGCTGGCCAGTGCCCGGGCGATGGCCCGCCTGTTCGCCGCCCTCGTCGGCACGGTCGACGGCATCCGGCTCATCAGCCCCGCACGCACCGCCGAGCTGACCCGACCGCACTCCACGGGTCCCTGCCAGGTGATGTACCTCCCGCTGACCTGGGGCCTGGGCATGCAGTTGGCGGACAGTCCGGTCTTCCCCGCGGAATCCGGACTGAAGAATTCCTTCGGCCTCAGCGGGGCGAACGGCGTTTTCGTCTTCGCGGATCCGGAGGCCGAACTCGCCTTCGCCTACACCCCCAATGCGGGTTCCGCACAGATGGGCGGAATGGACGAGCGGGTGCGTGGACTTGTCGAGGCCGTATTCCATTCGGTCGGGCACACCGGGTGACGGCCGGCTGGGTTTCTCTTTCAGAAAGGAACTGAAAATGCGGATCCTGTTCCCGGCCGCACCGGGATACGGTCTGATGCTGCCGATGGTGCCGCTGGTGTGGGCGGCCCGGGCGGCGGGGCACGAGGTGCTGGTCGCCACCACGGCGCACATGGTGAAGATCGCGGCCGCTTCGGGGCTGCCGGTCGTCGATGTCTTTCCGCAGCGGGACATCGGTGAGGACCTGGTGGCCGAGGACTCCGGCGACCGGTCCGGGGAGGTACCCGACGGCTACTGGGAACTCGCTCGCTCCATGCGCCCGTTCGACCTGTTCACCCTGGCCATGACGGAGGGCACCGTCACCGCCGGCAGGGACTTCCGGGCAGACCTGGTGGTGTACTGCTCCGACCACCAGGCCGGCAAGCTCGCGGCCGTGGCACTCGGCATCCCGGCGCTGGAGGTAGGCAACCGGGTCTCCTGGTCGCTGCGGGACCCGGAGGTACGCGAGGCCACGGGACTCAACGCCCGCATGGGTATGCAGCCGGACGACGCCCCCGTCGTACGGGAGCTGCGCGACCGGCTCGGGCTCGGCGACAAGGGCCCGGACCTGCTCGGCCGGGTCGACCCCCGTGCCCCCAGCCTCGGCGGACTGACCGGGGAGGAACCCGACGAGCGGGACGGCGTGCCGTGGCTGCCGATGCGCTACGTGCCCTACAACGGGGGCGCCGCACTGCCGGACTGGGCGCTGCGCCGCCCCGCGCAGCCCCGGATCTGTCTGACCTTGGGGACAGTCGCGCCGCTGCTGCCCGGAGGCAGCGGCATGCTCAAGCAACTCGTGGACTCACTCGCCGGGATGGACGCCGAGGTGGTGCTGGCCGACGACGAGACGGACCTGAGCCTGCTGGAGCCTCTGCCCGCGAACCTGATCCCGGCCGGTTTCGTGCCCCTCACCGCCTTCTTGGCAGACTGTTCCCTGGTGGCGCACCACGGCGGCTCGGGCACCACGGCGGCTGCGCTCCACTACGGTGTCCCGCAACTGGTGGTGCCCAGCGGCGCGGACAACGACCTGTGCGCGCGCCGTGTGGTGGACCGAGGGGCCGGCCTGTCCATCGCCCCCGCCGAACTGCACGCCGCCGCCGTGCGTGCGGCTGCCGAGCGGCTGCTCTCCGAGGAGAGCTTCCGGCGAGCGGCCGCCGAAGTGCGCGCCGAGATGTCGCGCCAGCCCTCTCCCGCTGCGCTGCTCGACTCCGTTGTCGGCCGGCTGGGCCGCTGACCCGGGCGACGGGCGGGGTGGGCACCGCGTCGGTGGCCACCCCGCGTTGTCAGTCGCGCACGCCGGACCGCTCGAGCGCTTCCATGGCCTGTTCCAGGACCGTGATCCTTTCGTCGAGCCCGGCCTGCAAGGCCGAGATCATGATGCTCAGGGTGGTCACGCCCGCGTCGGCGTACGCGCGCATCCGCTCCGCGATTCGTTCGACCGGCCCGACCAGCGACGTCTCGTCGATGAACGCGGCGGGTACCGCCTGCGCGGCTCCTGCCCGGTCCCCGATCGCCATCAGCCGGCTCACCTCGGCGGCGCCCTCACCGTGGCCCATCCGGGTGGCGAGCTTGCAGTAGAAGTTGCGCTCCCGGGCGCCGATGCCCATGAGGTAGGCGTAGTGGCCGCGCAACCGTTCGACGCAAGAGGCCACGTCCTCGCCCACGGAGGTGGCCAGGCAAGGCATCACGTCGAAGCCGGTCAGCGGCCGGTCCACGCGCTCGCGGCCGGCTGTGATTCGGGCAACCGAATCGGCCACCTGGCCAGGAGTGGCGAAAACACCGATCCATCCGTCGGCGATCTCACCCGCGAGTTCCAGGTTCCTCGCGCCGACGGCCCCCAAATAGACCGGGACCGAGCCTTCCCACTCGGTGATCACGTGCAGCGGGGCGGCGCCGGAGCCGGAGGAGGGCAGCCGGTGGTGCCGTCCCTCGTAGCGCACCGGCTTACCGTCCAGAGCCAGCCGCACCACCTCGACGTACTCGCGGGTTCTGGCCAGCGGCTCCGCGAAGGGAACGCCGTACCAGCCCTCCGATACGTCCGGGTTGGAGACGCCGAGTCCCAGCCGGAACCTGCCGTTGGACAGGGCCTGGAGCGTCGCAGCGGTCAGGGCGGTCAGTGCGGGGGTGCGCGCGGGGATCTGCATCACGCCGGAGCACAGGCCGATGCGCTTTGTACGGCCCGCCACCAGACCGAGGACGCTGGCCGCGTCCGAGCGGTACCCCTCGGGCGCGAGTGCCACGTCGTAGCCGAACTGTTCTGCCGCGACCGCGAGTTCGCCCGCGCCCTGATACGTGAGGTTCACGCCTAGCTTCATGAATTCCTCTCCTGTGCGTCGGCGGCGGAGGTGTGGCGCGATGTCATATCAGCAGGTGAGCGCCGCCGTCGGCGAGCACCACTTCACCGGTCGTGTAGGCCGCCCGGTGAAGTCCGAGGACGAGTTCGGCGACGTCGTCGGGGGTTCCGGTGCGGCGCAGCGGGGTGACGGCCCGCACCCGCTCCCGCACCTCGGTGAACGTCTCCGCCCAGGGCGTGTCGATCAGGCCCGGCGCCACCGCGTTGACCCGCACGTCGGGTCCGACGGCAGCGGCCAGGAGCCGGGTCATGTGATTGATGGCGGACTTGCTCACGGCGTACGGGATCGAGCTCCCGGCAGGACGAACCCCGGCGACGGATGAGATGTTGACGACGTGACCGGCCCCGGAGCTGCGCAGCAGCGGCATCGCGGCGACGGTCGTTTGCCAGGTGCCGATGACGTTGACATCGAGGATGGCCCGCCACACGTCGTCCGTCACCGCCTCCAGGTCGCCGTGCGGGATGGCACGGGTGACGCCCGCGCAGTTCACGAGCAGGTCGAGGGCGCCGTGTTCGTCCTCCACGTACTGCAACAGCGTGCGGACCTGTACTGGATCCGCTATGTCCGCTCGGACATAGCGGGCGTCTGGCATCTCGGCGGCCAGCGCCCGCCCGGCCTCGGTGTTCATGGAGCCGTTGACGACCACGGCCATTCCCTCGGCGGACAGCCGACGGGCGATGGCGGCGCCGATCCCGGACGACGATCCGGTGACCACCGCGACGGGTTTGTGTGCCATCGGGGGCAGTGTCCTTTCACTAGCGTGGGTGCGCGCTCGGGGCGCCCGGTGGAGCGGTGGTGCGGTGGCCCGGGTCAGCGGAGCTGATCGTGCTCGACGCGTCGGGAGCGGTTGCGGACCGTGCCGCCCCCGATCTCCAGTACGTCGTGGACCAGACAACTCGGCCCGACTAGGGGTTCCTTGACGTCTGGCCGGACGGTGAGCACCAGGGCGTAGAACGTGGCGTCGTAGGCCCCGTCCACGCGTCGCTCCAGGCGGATCATGTTGAACCAGTGGCGACGCTGCACCGGGTTGTCGCGGAACCGCTCATGGAAGGCGCGCAGTTCGCGGACGATCCCGGCGTGAGTGCGGGCCGGCTCGACGCCGGGCGTGTGCTGGAACTCCCCGTCGGGGGTGAAGGTGGCGGCGTACTCTTCGAACCGGCCGTCGTCGAGACACTGGACCTGGTGGGCATAGTGCTGGTCGACGTGGGCGCGGAGTTCGGCGAGGGAGAGAAGGTCGGTCATCGGGGCTCCGGTGCTCGGTTTCATGCGGCGCCGGGGTGCGCTCACGCACCCCGGCGCCGATGTTGAAACGTCGGCCTAGAGCCCGGGTCGAAATACCCTTGAGTCCACGTCGGGCGTCGGTGGCCGTCGCCCCTCTCAGCCGCGGTCGCCGCTGTCAGGCAGTGCACCGCAACGGGGCGCCTCGGTAGCTGACCATCTCCTCGAAGACATGGGCCATCTCCTCGATAACGGCCGTCATGTCCAGCGAGGAGTCGTGCCCGAGTGCGCGCTCCTCGGCGTACGCTCGGTGCAGATTAGGGATGATCCGCTCCGGTTCGAGCAGCTCGGCGAAGGGGCCCAGGTCGGCTTCGCGTGCCACCTCACTGGGTGTCCGTCCCGCGGCCATCCCGTCCTGGGCGAGCCGCTGGATCCACAGCAGGTACGCCTCGGTCGTGTCGAGGAGTTCCAAGCCACCGACCGGTCCGTGACCGGGCACCACCACTTCGGGGTTCAGTTCGCGCATCGCGCGGATGGCCCGCAGGGAACCGGCTACCGACCCCATGGGGCAGAACGGGGTGACGCCGGACATGATGACGTCACCGGTGAACAGCACCCTGCGCTCCGGAACCCACACCAGCGTGTCGTTGGTGCTGTGGGCCACACCCGGATGGTGGAGGCAGACGGTCAGTTCGCCCACATGGAGCGTCAACTCGGCCCCGTAGGTGACCGTGGGTGGCACCAGTTCGATGCGTCCCCATGCCACGTCCGGCCACAGCCCGGTCAGGTGCAGTCCCGCCGCCATCATCTCGCGCCGGGTTTCGTGGTGTCCGTACACAGTCGCCTCCGGGAACAACCAGTTACCGAAGGTGTGGTCCCCGTGGGAGTGCGTGCTGACCAGTGCGGTCGGCACCGGTCTTCCGTCGTCCAGGACCCGTTCGCGGAGCAGCCGGGCGCGCGCCTCGGTGGCCACGGTGTCGACGAGCGCGGAGCTGTCGCCGGAGACAAGGAGTCCGGCGTTGTTCACGCACCAGCCTCCGTCGGGCTGGACGTAGGCGAAGACGCCCCCTGCCACCTCGTGCAGGACCGCGTCGGCCGGGGCCGGGGTTCGGGACATGGGCGGACCGTCTCCTTCGTGGGACGCTCGCGGGTTTCGTGACGCGGTCACGTGAGGACGAACTCGCGCAGCGACAGTTCGCTGGTGTTGGAGAGTAACTCTCGGTACAGGTTTTGAAGCCGCGCGGACGGCTCGACCCCCAATTCCTCCGCGAGTGACTTGCGAAGAGCGCGGAAGACCTCCAGCGCCCGCCAGGAAGCCCCCGACCGCTGATAGGCGATCATCAAACACGCGGCGATGTTCTCGTGCAGGGGATGCTGGGCGAAAAGCTTACTCATCCGAGGGATCAGCATGGTGTGTTTGCCGAGCCAGAGGTCGGCCAGGATGTGCTGCTCCTGCGCCCGTATGCGTGCCTCGTTCATGCCGACGATCTCGGCACCGAGAACTTGGCCCATCGGCACGTCCATCAATGCCGGGCCGCGCCAGAGTTCCAGCGCCGGCCCCAGAATCCTGGAGGCAGCGGCGGCGTCCCCGCGGCCGAGCGCGCTGGCCCCGGAGGCCGCGAGCCGCTCGAATTCCACGAGGTCGAACGTGCCGTCGGCCTCAACGGAGAGCTGATAGCCGTTGTAGCGGGTGGCCAGCAGGCCCTTGGGCGACTGCTCGGCGTCGTCCGGCAGTGCGTCCGCTATCAGGCGACGCAGGTGGAGCACGTACGTCTGGAGGGTGGTCAGCCCGCTTTTCGGAACGTTGCCGCCCCAGATCTCCTTCATGAAGGTCGGCACCTGCACGACCCGCCCGCTGCGCAGCGCCAGCAGGGCGAGCAGTTGCCGCGGCTTCCCCGCCGTCGGCACGATCGACCGCCCGCCAAGAGTCACCGTCATCGGTCCGAGCACGCCGATGCTTATGGAGAGAGCAGGACCCCCTGCACACGTCGATTTCGTCACGCCAAAGTCCCCCGACTAATAGAGAAAAAACCCATGTCCGGCGCACCCGCAAGGAACGTCACAATATGGACAGTCGACGATTTCAAGCCAGCGGCCGCACTGGTCAGTACGGCCACAAATACGCCAGTCGTCTCGCTCCCCGGGCTACCCCGTCGGCAACATCGATCGAGCGTACGGCCGACCACCCTAAGGATCAAGTAAACCCCTAGTCTGGGACGAGGTGAATCCTAGTCCTGGCTATCCTCAGGAAGTCGCGCCGAGATAGAGGTGACCTGCCTTCTCCGGCATAGCGGAATGGGCGGCGCCCGCCGATCCAAGAAAAGATGCAGAACCTCCCTGCATAGTTCCGTGATATCTCCCACACCTACGGAGCGAGCCGCTCCAGCGTGGCTCTAGCGGAATTTGAGCGAGTTCCGAAGCGGCTGTCCCATGCTCGGCGAGCACCGATGTGGAAGGAGAACGTCCCGATGCCCCGACAGAACCCGCCACAGCCGCGCCTGGCACAGGCGGCGCACGGGGCCGCTCGTGTCGCATCCGCCCACGCCGAGCAGGCCGAGATCCACCGGTCGCTGGCGCCCGAGGTGATGGCGGCTCTGGTCGGCGCGGGCTTCGCCCGGCACTTCGTACCGGCCGCGCACGGCGGCCGGGCCGGTCAGCAGACCCCCGGTACGGATGGTGGTTCCTTTACCGCGCTCCTCCCCGCGGTCGGAGCGCTGGGCGCCGTCTGCCCCTCCGCCGCGTGGTGCGCCTCCATCATGGCGGGGCTCGCGCGCATGGCCGCCTTTCTGCCTGAGGAGGGACGCAAACAGCTCTGGCAGGACGGCCCGGACGCTGTGATCGTGGGGTCGGTCTCGCCCAAGGGACGTGCCCGCCACACGGAGGGCGGCTGGCTGCTGTCCGGGGAGTGGCCGTACGTCAGCGCCGTCTCGCACTCCGACTGGGCGCTGGTGCTGGGACTGGTCGAGCAGCCGGACGGCGGCACCGAACGCCGGATGTTCGCGCTGCGCCGCGCCGTTTACCGCATAGAGCGGACCTGGTCCGACATCGGCATGCGGGGCACCGGCAGCGACTCGCTGGTCGCCGAGGACGTTTTCGTCTCCACTTCGCTCACCTTCCGGGCCGAGGACCTGATGGCCGGGCGTGCGCCCGGGCCGGCGGCTCGTTGTCACACCGTGCCCCTGCCGGTGGTCAACGGACTCTTCTTCACCCTGCCGATGCTGGGTGCCGCCCGTGGGGCGCTGGCGCAGTGGCTGGCCCTCGCGGAGAAACGCCTGCATGCGCTGGGTCCCGGTGTACCGGGCCCCGGCCGCTCCCTCTACGAAGAGACCTTGGCTCGCAGCTCCGGTGAGATCGATGCGGCAGAACTGCTGCTGGGCCGTGTAACCGCTCTCGCCGACTCCGGTACGGACGTCACAGCCAAGGACGCAGCGCGCTGCCAGCGCGACTGCGCCCTTGCGGCAGATCTGCTGGTCGGCGCCGTGGAGCGGCTGTTCCGCTCCGCTGGAACAGCGGGGCACAGCGAGCACTCCCCGCTGCAACGGCTGTGGCGCGACGTCCATTCAGCGGCCGGGCACGTAGTGCTCCAGTTCGGTCCCGCCGCGATGGCCTACGCACAGCAGGTGTTGTCGCCTCCCGCACCCTGAACACGGGACGAGCCCCCGGCCAGGCAGGCCGGGGCTCGCGCGCGGACGTGGCCGGGCTGTCAGGCGGGCGGCCCGGGCGGGAAGGGGATCTCCGCGAGCACCGGGATCAGCTGTTCCTCCTCGTAGTCGAGGTGCGCCGTCAGCTCGTTGGTCATCCGCTCCAACTCGACCCGGAACTGCTCGGGATCAGCCTGCACGATGTCGGTGAGCAGGGTGGCGAGCTCCTGCTGGAGCCGCGCGACGGTGCTGTGCTCGGAGCGCAGCCTCTCGAAGGCGTCCTTCAGATGAGGGTGCGCAGCCTCCATTGCGGGGAACAGGTGCGCGTCCTCGCTCATGTGGTGGAACTCCAGCGTCTGGCAGAAGGCCAGGCAGTGCTGCCGGATCTGGAGTCCGAGCCCCGGCACTGGCTGCTCGTCCCCGTCCGGCCGGGAAGCCCGCGCCGTGAAGTAGGCGTCCACCTCGGCACTCACGTGCCGTAGCTGCCCGCGCAGCCAGACATGGACCTCGACCAGCTTGTCGGCGAGGTTCTTGACCGTGCCGGGCCCCTCGCCGGGCGCCGGGTCGCTGCGCTCCAGCACCACGACGGGCAAGATCCGGTCAGTGTTCTCCTGGTACTCGCCGTAGCCGGGCTCGGCCTGTACGACGTGCGAGAACAGGCGGTCGCGGTCCTCCCCCTCGGCAGGCACCGCAACGGCCTCGTACTCCTCCGTCCCGGTCTCCACCCGCACCAGCGGGGTGGCCAGGAGGTTGTGGTACCAGGCGGGGTGGACGGGCCCACCGAGGTTGGAGCCGACGACGAGCAGCCCACGCTCGTGACGGACGTAGCCCAGCGGGGTGGTGCGCTCCTCGCCTGACTTGGCGCCGGTTGTGGTGAGAAGCAGCAGATCGCTGCCCTCGAACGGGCCGCCGACCTTTCCTCCGTTGGCTCGGAACTCCTCGATGACCCATTGGTTGAAGGGCGTGGACATACGAAGTGGGATCTCCCTGGATGGTGGGACGCACAAGGCGCGGTACTGGTTACAGCGGGACGGTGCCCCGCAGAGGCCGGCTGTGTTGGCCTGCTTGGCGGATGCGCACGGTCTCCAGTCCGGGCAGCCAGGTCACGGCGTTGCGCCTCGGTGCGACAGGAGAGGCTGGTCTACCAAGCACAACGAGGGCTTCGGGCACCCGACAGCGGAAAAGCGGCGAAACGCGCCGGCTCAGGCTTCGCCTGTGATGGATGAACGCATGGGGGTCATTCCCTGGTGACAGGTGGTCGCCCGATCGTCGGCCGGCCCAAGACTCTTTGGCCGACGCCACGCGCCACGCCTCCATTGGAACGATCAACGTTGGGCGCTGTCAAGGCGACAGGGTCGGCAGTGAGCGGGATTTGAGCCATCCTCAGGCGGAACGGACCAGCATGCCGCTGGTGATCACCAAGACCAGACGAACGCAGCCGTCGGCCGACATCCCGCTGATCCCCCGGGGCGGCACGAGCCTGTCCCGGAGGCGACTCCTCGGCCTGGGAGCGGCACTGGGTACGGTCGCGCTGAGCCCCGCTCCTACGGCCGCGGCCCGCCCAGCAGACACGCCCTGGCCCACGCTGCTTCACCTGCCCGATGGCTTCCACCCGGCCGGCATCGGCATCGGCCCGGCGCCGTACGCGTACTTCGGCTCCCTGCTGGGCGGCGCCATCCAGCGTGTCCGCCTGTCCACAGGCGAGGGCACGCTGATCCACCCGGGCTCCGGCGAGGGCCACTACGCCGTCGGCATCGAGGTTGACGCCCGTCAGCGTCTGTTCATCGCAGGCGGCTGGGGTCGGACCATCACCGTGATGGACGGCACGGCCGGCCGCATCCTGCGGACGTACGAGGTGGGCACCGCCGACACCTTCGTCGACCATGTCGTGCTGACCCCTCGCATGGCCTGGGCCACCGACTCCTTCACCGGGCAGCTCTACGGCCTGCCACTCGGTTCACGCGGCGAACTTCCCACCGCCGACGCGGTGGTGACGCTCCGACTCTCAGGGGAATGGGTCCAGGGGCCCCTGGACGGCCTCACCGCCACGGGTATCGCGGCGACCCCGGACGGACGGGCACTGCTCGTGGTCAACATTCTTCCCAACGGCGGCGGACTGTTCCGCGTGGACCCGTGCACGGGCCGGGCACGCCGTGTCGATCTGGGCGATACCGAACTCCCCACGACCAACGGCATTCTCGTGCACGGCCGCACCCTCTACGCACCCAGGACCTCCGACGTCGCTGTCTTCCGTCTCGACCCCACGGGCCATCACGGCCGCCTGGTCGAGACGATCACCGACCCCCGTCTCGACACGCCGTGCGCGGCGGCGGTGTACCGCGACCGCATATACCTCCCCAACGCCCGCTTCCCATTGCCGCCCACCCCCGAGACCCCCTACACCGCGGTGGCGGTGCCGCTCCGGCGGTGAAGGCAGGGAGACGGGAGGGACGCCCGGCGGCAGTCAGGACAAACAGGTTGTGAGGGCAGGCCGCCAGGCGGCGCGCTCGACTGCGACTTGGAGACCTCGATGCGTGTGGGAAGGGGTCCGCGCTGACGTAGGTCACGTACTGCTTGACCGTCCGGACGGCGGCGACGAGCGGGGCTTCAGTTGTAGGCCGGGACGAGCCGGCCCTTGATGGCGATGGAGAGGGAGCATGACCAGCGCACAGAAGGAAGCATCGGAGTCTCCGGATTCCCTGGCGGATTTACCCCTACAGCTGAATTCGCTGACCGGGCTTCGTTGGGTCGCAGCGTGCATGGTGTTCGTATCGCACGTGGCGTATGTCGCTCTGCCGACGGGTGAGGTGGGCCAACGGATCGGCACCTTCGCCTTCATGATGGGGTACCTCGGGGTCACCACCTTCTTCGTGCTGAGCGGATTCGTACTGACCTGGTCCGCGCGCACAGAGGACACTGCGCCGAAATTCTGGCGGCGCCGTTTTTTCAAGATTTACCCGAATCACCTCATAGGCTTTCTGGCCGGAGTCGCTTTCATGACCTGGTGGGGTCAGGGGATATTTCTGTCGGTGGGTGACCAACTGCCCGCACTGATCCCACAATTGCTGCTCGTCCACAGCTGGATCCCCGATCTCGACCTGGCCTTCTCCTTCAACCTCGTCAGCTGGACGCTGTCCGTCGAGGCCCTCTTCTACTTTTGCTTTCCGCTCCTGCTCAAGGCGGTGCGGAGGATCCGTCCGGAGCGGTTGTGGTATTGGGTCGGCGGCGTGGTTCTGCTGATCTTCGCAATTCCCCAGGCGGCGAAGCTGCTCCCGGCCGGAGAGCTGAGTTTCGAGGGACTGACCACCTGGGAGTACTGGTTCATCTACGTCCTGCCTCTGGCTCGCATGGGGGAGTTCGTCCTCGGCGTCCTGCTGGCACGGATCGTGCTGGAGAAGCGTTGGATCAAAGTTCCCCTGTGGCTGGCCTGGCTCGTCCTCGCAGGTGGTTACGCGGTGGTGTTGAAGGCCCCGAAGGACTACGCGATCGTCGCGGTCGGCGTCCTGCCGGTCGCGGTACTGATAGCAGCGGCGGCCATGTCGGACGTCCAGAAGCGCCGTTCCCTGCTGTCCGGGCCGGTCATGGTCTGGCTGGGAAGCATCTCCTACGCGTTCTACCTCCTGCACTTCTTCGCGATCCAGGTCGTCCTCCACGTCATCGGGCTCGACTTCCGGCCCACCAACCTGAGTTCCGTCGCGTTCGTTCTGGGCTCCCTGGCAGTCGCGGTCCTCGCCGCGTGGGCTCTGTACGAACTAGTGGAGAAGCCGATGATGCGGAGGTTCGCCACGAAGCGCCGCGGCGAGGGCCGGCCGTCCGCCGTCGTACGTTCCTGAGACGCCGCGGAAGTTCGCCGCCTCGCATGGAAAAGGGGAGCGGGCCTGCACATCACAACTGGTGACGTGCAGGCCCGCTCCCCTGTTCTCCGGTGGCCTGGCTCGGTCAGTCCGGCGATCTTTCAGCGAGTCGCGCGCCCGCTCTCGGTAGGAGGCGTTGCCGAGGATCTGGTGACCGGCCTTGACCACGAGGGTACGTGCTTCGTCGTGGGCGGCGCACAAACCCGTTGTGGGAGCGGGCACTTGTCCGCCTATAGCCTCGCCGTTTTGCTTGGGTGTGGCGGCTTTCGAGGCAGGAATACGAAAGTGCCTTCCTCACCTGGGACGTCAGGCGCCTAAGGGCTGTCCCGTAAATGATCTTTGACGTGCCTGGTGGCCTGCTGGTTTCTGCGTTACCCGGCTAGGACGAGGTTGTGGAGGGAAGCGATGCCGAGCATGGCGTGGTGGACGCCGTCGCCTTTCAGTCGGCAGTCGCGAAGGATCTTCCAACCCTTCATCCGCGCGAAGACGTGCTCCAC
>NZ_JBEZWE010000027.1:0-38361 GCF_040637405.1 Streptomyces sp. NPDC029526 | reverse complement strand
CGCCCGTCCCCGCCCTCGTCCGCGCCGGCCGGCCGGTTGCCCGCCGGCCGGCCGGCGGGCAACGGGGACCGTGGCCCACGCCGGTCCGGCGCGAAGTCCGGAAAAGGTACTCCTCACGTGGCCTGTCGAGGGCCGGGACCGGTCGCTAGGCTGGCCGCGGACGACGAAGCCGGGAGGAGCACGGACGTGGCCGAGAGCACCACCCAACAACGCCCGCTGACGGGCTGGGACAAGCCGGAACTGGACCTCAGCAACGCACAGTGGCAGTCCAGCAGCCGCGGCCTGGGCGATGTCCAGATCGCCTTCGTGGAGGGCTTCATCGCGATGCGCAACAGCGGCCGCCCGGAGAGCCCCTCCCTGATCTTCACCCCGGCGGAGTGGGGCGCGTTCGTGTCGGGGGCCCGCGAGGGGGAGTTCGACCTGACGTGAGTCGTCCCGTGCGGGCGGGCTCACGGGATCCGGTGCGCGGCGCGCGAGGTGCCCGTCCGCCGACGGGTGTTCACGCCGATTTTCCGGACACGCGGGAGGAAACACCGTACCCGGGCCGGGTCTGAGCCAGGCTGGCCCGGCGGACCGAACGTCGTACCCCGGAGGCGAGTCATCCATGAGCATCCAGCCGGTCGTGGCGGCGGTCGACGGCTCGCAGGACAGCCTGCGCGCCCTGGACTGGGCCCTCGACGCCGCGTACCGGCGCGGAGTCCCGCTGCGGGTGGTGCACGTGCGCCAGTACGCCCCCTGGCCGCAGGCCGAGGCGCTGGCCGCGGCGCCGCCCGATCCGGACGACGACGCCGTGCTGGAGCAGGTGCGCGACCACCTGAAGGGCCGCACCGTCCTGCCGGAGGTCGAGTACACCGCCCTCGACGGCGCCCCCGGCGCGGTCCTGCCGGAACTGGGGGTCACCGCGGGGCTGCTGGTGCTCGGCTCCCGGGGGCGCGGCGGCTTCGCCAGTCTGCTCCTCGGCTCCAACTCGCTGGCCGCGGCCCGCGATGCCGAGTGCCCGGTCGTCGTCGTGCCCCGCCCCCGTGAGAGCGAGGACGACGCCCCGCCCGCACCCGGACCCCGGGTGGTGACCGGGCTCAACGTGGACAGCCCCGACGAGGCCACCCTCGCCTTCGCCCTCGGCGAGGCGGCCCTGCGTGGCGCACGGCTGTCCGTGGTCACGGCCTACCCGTGGCCGCTGCAGACCTGGATGCTGCCCGGGGAGATGCCCCCGCCGGGCATCGACCAGGACGCCGTCGAACACGAGAACCGCGTCCTCGCCCGGGGCTTCCTCGCCGCCCACCGCGAACGCCACCCCGAGGTCGCCGTCGACGTCCTCACCCTGCCCGGCGACGCGGCGGGCCACCTGGTGGACGCCTCACGGGGTGCCGACCTGGTCGTCGTGGGACGCCACCGGCGGCGGCTGCTGGCACCGGCCCGCATGATGGGCTCCGTCACCCAGGCGGTCCTGCTGCACGCCGCGAGCCCCGTCGCGGTCGTCCCGCCGGCTCCCGCCGAGGAGTAGACCCGCTCCGGCAGCAGGACGGGGGCTGCGCCGGGGCCCGCGCGCCGACGCTCGCACGTCCGTGCGACGCGTGGACGGGGCGGCGGCCCACGACGTGCACCGCGGCCCGGCCACGTACCATGGCGGCATGTCGTTCCTCCGCCGCCGCAGCGCCACGCCCGCCGGGCCCGACTTCGACGTACTGGCCATGGACCCGGGCGACTGGCCCGGCAACCTGGGCGCCGGCCTGCTGCCCGCCCCCGACGGCAGCTGCCAGGGCGTCTTCCTGCGGTACGACCTGTTCGGCGGCCGAGGCCCCGCGATGATCATCGGCAACCTTCCGGAGGGCTCCCCGGCGCGCGACGTCCCCGAGGACGAGATCCCCTTCGAGGTCGGGCAGCTGCTGCTCGCGCTCGAGAACGACGAGGACATCACCGTCGTCGGCACCGAGGACGTGCCGGTGATGCAGGGCGACAACCTGCTGATCGTGCGCCGTGTCAAGCTCTCCGAGAGCCGCATCTCGTGCGTGCAGTTCGACCGGAGCGACAAGGTCCTGGTCACCATCGCGGCCTGGGACCGTCCCATCACCGACGACCTGTACGCCCTCCTCAAGCCCCTGCCCGCGGAGCTGTTCCAGCAGGGCTGAGCCTCCGCCCCCGCCCGCTCCCCGCCGCACGCCTCCCGCCCGGTCCCTGCCGCACGAGCCCGACGCGCCGCCGGAACACGAACGGTCCGCGGCGCGTCCGTGTTCCGGACGTACCGCGGACCTCGTGGGACCTCGTCCTACCGCGAAGCCGTGTCACCGCGCACCGGGGCGCCGCGCGGACCGTCACCCCGCTCAGCGGGTGCCGACCGCCGCGCGCACGGCCCGGCGGGCCAGCTGGCAGTCGTCGTGCAGCCGCCGCAGCAGCAGCCGCTGCTCCTCGCCGGTGGTCGCCGCACCCGGCTGGGCCGCTCCGGGCGCGCTCGGGGCCGGGTCGTGCATCGACCGCTGCACGGCCGTCTCGTACGTCCGGATCTCCCGGGTCAGCACGAGCATCAGGTTCACCAGGAACGCGTCGCGGGAGGCCGGTCCGGCCGCCTGCGCGATCTGGCTGATCTGCCGCCGGGCCACCGGGGCGTCCCCGAGGACCGCCCACAGCGTCGCCAGGTCGTAGCCCGGCAGGTACCACCCCGCGTGCTCCCAGTCGACCAGCACCGGGCCCGCCGGGGACATCAGGATGTTGGACAGCAGCGCGTCCCCGTGGCAGAACTGGCCCATGCCCTGCCGCCCGGCCGCGTGCGCGATGCCGTGCAGCAGCTTCTGCAGGTCGCCCAGGTCCCGGTCGGTGAGCAGGCCCAGTTCGTGGTAGCGGGCGATACGGGCCGCGTAGTCCAGCGGGGCGTCGAACGTGCCCGCCGGCGGGCGCCAGGCGTTGAGCCGGCAGACCGCGCCGAGGGCCGCCCTGATGTCCGCCCGCGGCGGTGCCTCGACCGGGTGCCGCTGGAGCGCCGCCGCCCGGCCCGGCATCCGCTCGATCACCAGTGTGCAGTTGTCCGGGTCCGCCGCGATCAGCCGGGGCACCCGCACGGGCGGGCGGTGCCGGACGAACGAGCGGTAGGCCGCTATTTCGTGGCGGATCCGCTCCGACCAGGCGGGGGAGTGGTCCAGTAAGCACTTGGCGACCGCCGTGCTCCTGCCGGTCGTCCCGACCAGCAGGACGGACCGTCCGGTCCGCCGCAGCACCTGCACCGGCGCGAACTCGGGGCAGATGCGCTGCACCGAGGCGATCGCCGTGCGCAACTGGGAGCCCTGGGGCCCGGACAGGTCGAGCCGGCCGCTGAGCGGCTGTGTGCCGGGCCCCGCGGCGCGGCGTGCCCTGGGTGCGCCCAGGGCCGGGGCCGCCGGGCGCGCGGGGGCGAGGTAGGGGCCGCCGTCCGCCGGACGCGGACGGAGCCGGGGCGGGGCGGACACGGAAGACGATGCTGCGTACATGGGCGAAACAGATCCCTTCGTGTGCCTGCGACGACAGCGCACCACCCGGCCCGGAGCCCGGCACACCCTGGGGAGTGTCCCCGCGGCCGCCGGGTCGTGGTGGCGCATTCCTACTCGACACCCGATGTCCCCTGGCACACCATCTGGCGCACCCTGGCGAACCCTGGCGAATAGTCGCCCGGCAACTTTCCCGGGGCTACTGTCAACTCAGCCGAGAACCTGGGGGCTTGACGTGAGCGGACAACCCAACACCCGTCTCTCGGACCTGTTCGGCCTGGCCGGCTGGTCCAAGGGCGAACTCGCGAGGCTGGTCAACCGGCAGGCGGCGGCCATGGGCCATCCGCAGCTGGCGACCGACACCTCCCGGGTGCGGCGGTGGATCGACATGGGAGAGATCCCGCGCGATCCCGTACCGCGGGTGCTGGCGGCGCTGTTCACCGAGCGTCTCGGCCGTGTCGTGACCATCGAGGACCTCGGTCTGGTCCGGCACGGGCGTGCGGGGAAACGGTCGCGCGGCGGGAGTGCGGAACATCCCGACGACGTGCCGTGGGCGCCCGAGCGGACGGCTGCGGTCCTCACCGAATTCACGGGAATGGACCTCATGCTCAACCGACGCGGCTTGGTGGGCGCGGGCGCCGCGCTCGCCGCGGGATCCGCACTCAGCAGCGCCATGCACGACTGGCTGCACTCCGACCCTGCCCTGGTGGCCGACGCTCCCGGCTCCCCCCGTCCCCTGCACGCCGACCCCGCCGGGTTCGACCGGTACGAGGCCGCCCCCATCGGGTCGCAGGAGATCGAGGAACTGGAGCGCTCCGTGGAGGTGTTCCGGGCCTGGGACGCCGCGCGCGGCGGCGGTCTCCAGCGCAAGGCGGTGGTGGGCCAGCTCAACGAGGTGGGCGGCATGCTCTCCTACCACCACCCACCCCATCTCCAGCGGCGCCTGTGGGGCGTCGCGGCCAACCTCGCCGTGCTGGCGGGCTGGATGTCGCACGACGTCGGCCTGGAACCCACGGCGCAGAAGTACTTCGTCATCGCCGCCCACGCCGCGAGGGAGGGCGGCGACCGGCCGCGGGCCGGCGAGGCGTTGTCCCGGGCGGCCCGTCAGATGGTGCACCTGGGACGGCCGGACGACGCCATGGACCTGATGAAGCTGGCCCAGTCCGGCTCCGGCGAGGAGGTGCTGCCGCGCACCCGCGCGATGTTCCACACCGTCGAGGCGTGGGCCCAGGCGTCCATGGGCAAGGGGCAGGCGATGCGCCGCACCCTGGGCCGGGCCGAGGACCTGTTCGTCTCCGACAAGGGGGACGTGCCGCCGCCGAGCTGGATGCAGCTGTTCAACGAGGCGGACCTGTACGGCATGCAGGCCCTGGCGTACCGCACGCTCGCGGAGTTCGAGCCGCAGGCGGCCACGCACGCCCAGCACTACGCGGACAAGGCGCTGGCGCTGCGGGTGGACGCCCAGCAGCGGTCGAAGATCTTCGACTTCCTCTCCATGGCCTCGGCCTGCTTCATCGCCGACGACCCCGAACAGGCGGACCGGTTCGCCCGGCTCGCCCTGGTGTCGATGGGACAGAACTCCTCCCACCGCACCTGGGACCGGCTGCGCGAGATGTACCGGCTCACCGCCGCGTACTCGGGGTACCCGCGGATCGAGGAACTGCGGGAGGAGATCGAACGGGCGCTGCCCAAGCCGCGGGGGAAGGGCGGCGGGACCACGGTGTGACCCGGAGGCCCCGCGGGCCGGCGGTGCGCGTGCGTCCGGGACCCTGCCCTACGCGGTGACCCTGGCGACCAGCAGACAGCCGTCGTCCTCGCGCCGTTCCTCCCCGAGCTCGTGGGCCACCGCACGGACGCAGTCCTGCGCGGTGGTGGTCCGGGTGAGGCGCGGGGCCAGGGCCAGGAGCCGGTGGGTGCCCGCGGCTGCCGACGGGCCGGGCAGCAGGCCCCCGGTGGGCAGCAGCAGCAGGTCCCCGGTCTCCAGCGTCGTGGACGCCTCCCCGAAGCGGGGGTCGGCGGCGGCGCCGAGGAGCACGCCGTCCGGAGTGTCGAGGGTCCGCCCCGTCCCGTCGCGGAACAGCAGCGGGGCGGGGTGTCCGGCCTGCGCCCACACCAGGGAGCGGGAGCCGGGCCGGTAGCGCAGGCAGAGGGCGCTGCCGAGGACCGGGTGGACGGCGGCGTCCACCAACCGGTTCAGACAGGCCATCAGCGGTCCGGGCGCGGTGCCCGCCGTGCCGAGGGCCCGCACGGCGCCGAGCAGCATCGCCAGCGCGGAGGGCACCGCGATGCCCTGGCCGGTCAGATCGCCGACGGCGAGCTGCACGGTGCCGTCGTGCAGGTGTTGGGCGTCGTACCAGTCGCCGCCGCTCCCGGGTGCCCCCGAGGCGGGCAGAGAGAGCGCGGCGACCTCCAGGGCGCCGGGCCCGGCCGGCGGTAACCGCAGGGAGCCGCGCCACACCGGCCGTACGGCGTCCCGCAGTTCGCCGGCGAGCCGGTCGCCGGGCGGGTCGGCGGCGGGCTGCGCGGCGCGCAGCGACGCCCGGCTCTCGCTCACCGCCCGGCGGTGGCGCCGCAGTTCGCTGACGTCGCGCAGCACGGCCCACATCGAGGAGGTGCCGCCGTCGGCGCCGAGCACCGGTTCACCCATCATGTGCACGGTCCGCACGGCACCGTCCGGGTGCACGACACGGAACTCGCCGTCGATGGGCCGGGCGTCGATCAGGCAGTCCGTGACCATCCCGGTCAGCGTGGGCCGGTCCTCGTCGTGCACCAGCGAGGGCAGTTCGTCGAGGGTGAGGGGGGCGGTACCCGGGTCGCGGCCCAGGATGCGGAACAGCTCCTCCGACCAGGTAGCCTCGTCGGTGAGCAGGTTCCACTCGGCGCTGCCGACGCGGCTCAGCAGGGACGTGCGCCCGGACGGGGAGGACCCGGCGGACGCCGGACCGCCGGTGCCCGGCGGGCCGTCCCGCAGCTGTGCCAGGTACCGTCCGACGTCGTCGAGTTGATGCACCGTCAGGTCGTACAGGGCGCGCTGCCAGCGGACCTCGGGGCCGGTTCCGTCCGCCGGTGTGCCCCGGCGCGCGGCGTCCACGTCGCCCTTGAGGCGGCGGGCCCGGGTCAGGAACGTGTCGACGGGGCCGGGTCCCGGCGGCCGGGCCGCGGGGCGGTCCTCGGAGAGGTGGGACGGCATGACGCACTCCGATGCGGGACGGTACGGCCAGAGGCGGTGGGACCGCTACGACTGTCGCACAGCGCGCGACGGCCCGTAAGGGATTCGGCAACACACGATACGGCGGTGCCTCCGGCATATGTCACGGTCTTCGCGGAGTTACTCCGGGGTACCTTCGCCGGCCCGACCCGAGGGCCCAATCCACCTGTCGTGCAAGGGTAGTTGACGCTGCGTCCCCTCCCGCACCATGCGTCATTCAGGTGTTCGGGATGCGCACACCTGTGCACGGTCGGGGCAGGCCGGGGGGAGGGCCCCCGGCCGGCCGGCTCAGAAGCGCAGGACCCCGGCCATGCCCACCTCGTCGCCGAGGGTGCCGTCCGGGACGAAGTGGACCTCGGCGCCCGTCTCCAGGCTCTGCTCGACGATCTCGTCCACGATGTCCTCGCGGGCGTCCAGGTCGCCGTCCTCGGCCGGCACCAGGTGCTCGCCGTCGTCGCGCACCGTCAGCCGCAGGTTCTCCTCCACGGCCAGCAGCCCGACCCGGCCCTCCCGCGCGCTGCGCCACAGTTCGTCGGCGCCCGCGGCGTACGCCTTGCGGCCGCGCGCCGCCTCGAGGGCCTCCAGTACCTCCTCGGTCCGCCGGCGGGCCTGTTCCTCCAGCACCGGCCGCAGGGCCTGCCACACGGCGTCGGGCGTGCTGTCCGCCAGTCCGCCGTGCGGGACGTGCACCGCGTCCCGGGTGACGGTCCCCGCGTCGTGCAGCAGCGAGAGCGCCGCCTGCTCCCCGGTGACGTAGAGCGGGCGCGGCCGGTCGCGCAGCACCTCGGCCACGGCCGCGTCGGCCGCGCGCAGGAACCGGCGGGTGTCCTCGTCCCGGAAGTTGCTCGGCTGGTCGCCCACCCGCTCCTGCCGCTCCGGGTCGAAGTTCGGTTCGGAGCGGACGAGGGGGAAGCCGCCGGCGGTCTCCTCGACGACCCGGTCCACCCCGCCGCTCCACAGGGTGGCGCGGTCGGCCGACACGGAGAGCACCCAGAACGGCTGTTCGGCCGTGTGGGCGGAGACCAGGTTGCGGGTCAGGAAGGTGTCCGACAGCACCACGCGCTCGGGCACGGAGCGGGCGAGCGTCCACACCTGGTGCTCTCCCGGGGCGGCGAAGATGACCAGGCCGTCCTCGGTGTGGCTCAGATCGACCTCGGACAGGGCCCGGTCGAGTTCCTGGAACACCTGGGCCCGGCGGTCCCGGCTGACCGACGGGTCGGCCTCCAGCTGCTTCTTGGCCTCGGCGACCATGTTGCGCAGCCGGACCTGGTCCTGCGTGTTGAGGGGATCGCGCCGGTGGGTCGGCGTCAGCACGGACACCGCGGGGTAGGGGCGCGGACGGCGAAGCTCGGCAAGGGTCGTGGGACTCAGATCGTGCTCCATGACAGCACCATAGAACCGATTCCCGAGTACGGCATCGGGGGGAAAGTCCGGACACGTCCGCGAGGACGGCGGGTCCCGCTCAGCCGGCGGTGTCCTGCTCGGAGCCGCACGAACTCCCGTCGCGGGGCAGGGAACCGTAGCGCAGGAAGTCGTCGACCTTGCGCTGCACGCACGTCGACGAGCCGTACCCGGTGTGCCCCTCCGCCCGGTTGTCGAGCACCACCGCCGACGGACCCAGCCGCTCGGCCGTCTCCACCGTCCAGCGGTACGGCGTCGCCGGGTCGCCCCGCGTGCCCACCAGCAGCATCTTCGGCGTGTCCAGGTCCTTGACGTGCTCGCGGATGTAGTCGGTGCCCTTCGGGCGGCCGTAGCACATCAGCACCTGCGCGAGCCGGTACGGACCGAACACCGGCGAGGCCTTCTCGTAGCGGGCGCGCAGCCCGGGCAGGGCCCGGGTGATCTCGTCGGCGGACGGGCGGTCGGGGTCGTCCGCGCAGTTCACCGCCATCAGCGCCGCCGGGAGGTTGTCCAGCGGTATCTCCTCCTCGTCGGCGAGCGGCTCGTGCCCGCGCACCGGCAGCGGAGCGGTCACCCCGCCCGTCGCGAACGCCTCCACGCCGCGGGTGTCCCCGTCCTCCATCAGCTGGGCCAGGGCCCGTTGCAGCAGGGGCCACAACTCCCTGCTGTACAGGCCCTGGCCCATCGCCCCGGCGAGGTCCTGACCGGTGAACTCGAAGCCGAAGTCCGTGGCCACCGGGTTGTCGTCCAGGGACTCCACCAGGTCCACCACCTGTCGGCGCGCCGTGCGCGGATCCTGCCCGAACGGGCAGGCGATGTCCTCGGTGCACCAGGTGAGGAAGGACGCCAGCGCCTGCTGCTGCCCCGCCGCGGCGGCCAGCCCCTGCTCGGCCAGCGGCTCGGTCAGCGTGTCGACGCCGTCCAGCACGAACCGGCCGACCTTGTCGGAGAACCGCGCCGCGTACACCGCGCCCAGCCGGGTGCCGTAGGAGAAGCCCAGGTAGTTCAGCTTCTCGTCGCCGAGGACCGCCCGCATGACGTCCAGGTCGCGGGCGACGTCCACCGTGCCGATGTGGGGGAGGACCGGGCCGGAGTGCTCGGCGCACTCGGCGGCCACCTCGCGCAGCTGGGTCATGGCCCTGCGCGGGTTCAGGTCCTCGCCGTCCGTGGCCTCCAGCGCCTGCCCCGTGGCCTCCGCGCCGCAGCTGACCGGCGCGGAGCGGCCGACCCCGCGCGGGTCGAAGGAGACCACGTCGTAGTCGTCGGTGAGGTTCATGAACTCCTTGCCGCCGTGGGCCAGCCCCAGGACGCCGGAACCGCCCGGGCCGCCGAAGTTGACCACCACGGAACCGCGCGGGTCGCCGGTGCCCCGGTAGCGGGCCAGGGCCAGCTCCAGCGTGCCCTTGCCGGGTGCGGCGTAGTCGACGGGCACGGTGATCTTTCCGCACTGCAGGTCCTCGGGCATCTCCATGCCGTCGCACTTCGACCAGGTGATCCGCTGGTCGTAGAACCGGCTCAGATTCGGCTCGTCCCGCCCGGTCGTCTCCGCGGTGACCGCGGCCGGCAGCCCGAGGCCCAGCAGGGCCAGCCCGACCGCGCCGGTCACCGCGCAACTGCGGACCGGCGGTCGCGTGGACAGCTTGCTCAGCATGGATGCCTCCAGCAGCGCTGCGCGGCGGACCGGGAACCGGTGCCCCCGCTCACCCTAGGCGGACCCCGCCGGACCCGCCTGTCGGCCGGACGGGGACGGGCCCGGCACCGCGGGCGGTCCGCGGGACCGGTGCGCGTTCGACGCCTTTGCCCGGGGTTCGAGCCGCGGGCCACCCGAGGGGGTGAACGCGGGACGACGTCCGGACGAGCCGCATCCGTCGGCAGGTCCCCGCGTTGAGCCGGGTGCGGGCGAGCGCCCGCGACGACGTCCGGAAGGCAGGAAACGATGGGACGGATCACTCGAAGCGGCATGATCGTCCTCGCCGCCGCGTCCGGCGCGCTGGCCGTGGCCGGGCCGGCGCACGCCGACGCCGGGGCGGAGGGGAGCGCGACCGGGTCGGCGGGCCTGGTCTCCGGCAACACCGTCGAGCTGCCGGTGGACCTGCCGGTCAACGCCTGCGGGAACACGGCGGATGTCGTGGGACTGCTGAATCCGGCCCTGGGCAACACCTGCGCCGAGGAGGACACGGAGGACCCGGCGCCCCCGCCGTCCGCGGTGCCCCCGCACCCCCTCCCCGCCCCCGTCCCGGCTCCGCACACCGAGCGGACCGAGCTGGCCGAGACCGGTTCCGAGGGCACCGCCGCGCTGGCGGGAGCCGGTGCGGCCCTGTTCCTCGGCGGGGCCGCCCTCTACCGCCGCTCCCGCCCCCGGCCGCAGCGCTGACCCGCCCCCGGCCCCAGCGCTGACGACACCGCACGGCCGGGCCCCACGGCCCCCACGGCCCCCACGAGCCCACGGGCCCCCGGTCAGGCCGTGCCCCGGGACACCCCGGTGAGCAGCACCATCCCGGAGTCCCCGTAGTCCGGCAGGGTGGTGTCGCTGTCGATGCGGGTGACCACGAGCTCGCCGGCGAGCGGCGCGAAGACGCGCTCCACCGTGTCCGGGTCGACCGGGCAGCCCGGCCAGCGGGAGGCCGGGCCGATGCGGTACGTCGGCATGTTCTCCATGAACGCCGCCACCAGGTGGCCGCCCGGACGCACCGTACGGACGAAGGCGTGGCAGAAGGCGGCGAACTCCGCGAGGTCCTCGGTGGCGCCCTCGGCGACGAAGTGCATCGAGGCGAGGCCGTACCTGCCCGGCGGCAGGTCGCGCACGTCCCCGTGCACGACGTGCACCGGCGCGAGCGCTCCCGCGAGGGTGGGGGGCACGTCCGGTTCGAGCCGCCGGCACAGCGCGTGGAACTCCTGCCAGCTCGCGTCCGGGCGGTGCTGGAGCTGCTGCTCCAGGTAGGCCACGTTGCTCGCCCCTGCCTCCACGGCGTCGATCCGCCGGCTCACCGCCGACGCGAGGATCAGCGGATACAGGTTCGGGCCCGCCCCGAACTCCACCGACCGGTCCACCGAGCCGCGTGGCAGCCGCCGGTAGTAGGCGCTGTGGTGCGCGATCACCGCGGCGTCCGACGGATGCACGTCGCGGTAGTTCTCGGCCAGGTAGTCGGCGACCGGCCAGCGGTCCCAGTCCACGTCGTCGTTGTGGGTGGTCATGACGTCCGGTCCCTCGCCTTCGCCCGCAGCGGGAAGCGCGCCACCAGCCGGGTCAGCGTCCCGGCCAGCCGGTCCATGTCCTCGTCGGAGTTGAGAGCCGTGATCTGCACCCGGAAGCCGACCCGGTCCCGCGGCACCAGGGGGTAGGCCGCCAGCGTCACGTAGATGCCCTCGTCCCACAGGAACGAGCCGACCGCGTCGAGGTCGTCCGGGTCGGCCAGCGGGATCTCCACGATGGGCAGCCGGTCGGTGTTCAGGGTGTCCACCCCGAGGCCGTCCAGGTGGTCGAGCAGCCGCACCGTCCTGCGGTACAGGTCGGCCCGCAAGGCGTCGCCGCGCCGGTCGTTGACGTCGAGGCCGGCCATCGCGGTGGCCAGGGACGCCGTCGGGGAAGGCCCCGAGTACAGGTAGGGCGCCGCCGCCGTCTTCAGCCGGTTCTTCAGGTCCGTCGGCAGCGCGAGGAACGCCAGCAGCGACGAGTACGCCTTGGAGAACCCGCCGGTGAGCACGACCGAGTCGTAGCTCTCCCCGGTGTGGCGCACGATGCTGTTGCCGCGCAGGCCGTACGGGCACGGCTCGTCGGGTCCGCGTTCGCCGATCACCCCGAACCCGTGGGCGTCGTCCACGTACAGGGTGGCGCCCGCGGCCCGGCAGATCGCCGCCAGGTTCGGCAGGTCCGGGATGTTGCCGCTCATGCTGTTGACGCCGTCCAGGCAGACCAACCGGGGGGTGCCCGCCGGCACCGAGTCCAGCAGGGTGTTGAGCTCGCCCGGCCGTTCGGCGTGGAAGCGGTGCAGGGTGGCGCCCTGGGCGCGTGCCACGACGCAGCCGTCGTACAGGGTGCGGTGCGCGGTCGCCTCCACGAAGACGTGCCCCTGGTCGGCCAGCACGGGGATGACCGAGGAGTGCATCAGGGTGAGCGTCGGCAGCAGCAGGGTGTCGGGGGCGCCCAGCAGCGCGGCCAGGCGCTCCTCGATGTCCGGGTACAGCCGCGGACTGCCCAGCAGCCGTGACCAGCTCGGGTGCGTGCCCCAGGCGCGCACGGCGGGCTCGACGGCCGCCATGATCTCCTCGTCCCAGTCGAAGCCGAGGTAGTTGCAGGACGCGAAGTCGATCAGCCAGTGGTCGCCGCTGCGGATGTGGCGTCCGCGCACCTCGTCCAGGACCGCGTCGCTCATCGGGCTGGTGCGCCTGAGCCGGTCCAGTTCCGAGCGGTGCGCCCGCTGGCGCACCCGGGCGGCCCGCGCGGCCTGGTCCGCGCCGTCCGCACGACGGCCCGCGCGTCCGGCCGGGCGGGGGCCGGGCGCGAAGTGCCGACGGCCGGGCCGGCGCAGCACGTGGGCGCTCTCCTCCACCGTCATGGGCCGCGCGTACAGGTAGCCCTGGCCGAAGCGGCACCCCATGCCGGCCAGCAGGTCGCGCTGGTCCGACTGCTCGATGCCCTCGGCGATCACCTGCAGTCCGAGGGTGTCGGCGATCCGCACGATGCCCTCGACGAGCGCCACCTGCTGGGTGTCCTGGGTGATGTCGTCGATGAAGGTCTTGTCGATCTTCAGTACGTCGATGGGGAAGTCGCGCAGGTAGCGCAGCGAGGAGAAGCCGGTGCCGAAGTCGTCGACCGCGATGTGCACCCCGAGGTCCTTGAGCGAGTCCAGCACCGACCGGATCCGGTCGTCGTGGCGCAGCAGCACCGTCTCCGTCAGCTCCAGCTGGAGGGACCCGGGCACCAGGCCCGGCGTGCGCAGGGCCTCGCCGACCTGCTCCACGAACCCGGCGTCCCGGAACTGGCGTGCCGAGACGTTCACGCTGACGTAGGGCGGCCGGTCCGCGCCGTGGGTGCGCTGCAGGCCGGCGATGTCGTTGACCGCGTTCTCCAGCACCCAGGAGCCGAGCGGGGCGATGTGCCCGGTCTCCTCGGCGAGCCCGATGAACTGCTCGGGCGGTACGGACGCGCGGGGCGCCTGCGGCCAGCGCACCAGGGCCTCGAAGCCGACGACCTCACCGGCCGTGATGTCGACGACGGGCTGGTAGCGCAGCGTGAACTCCTTGCCGGCCACGGCCCGCGCCAGCTGCGTCTGCAGGTCGTGCCGTTCGGTCATGCGGTCCTGCAGCAGCGGCCGGAAGCGCCGCCACTGCCGCTTGCCGGCGGCCTTCGCGGCGTACAGGGCCAGGTCGGCGTGGCGCAGGAGTTCCTGGGCGTCCGAGCTGTCGCAGGCCGTGGCGAGCCCGACGCTGGCGGAGACGGTGACCGCCTCGTCGGCGAGCTCGAAGGGCCGGCCGACGGTCTGGATGATCTGCGCGGCGAGCACCTCGGCGTCCCTCGGCTCGCGGGCGTCCTCCATCAGCACCGCGAACTCGTCCCCGCCGAGCCGGGCGGCGGTGTCGGTGCGTCGCAGGGCCCGGGAGAGGCGGTTGCCGACGGCGACCAGCAGGCCGTCGCCCGCCGCGTGCCCGAGGGTGTCGTTGACGAGCTTGAAGTCGTCCAGGTCGATGAAGAGCAGGCACACCAGGGACGATTCCCGGCGGCCCCGCAGCAGGGCGCGTTCGATCCGTTCCAGCAGCAGGGTGCGGTTGGGCAGCCCGGTCAGCGCGTCGTGGAAGGCGCGCTGGGTCAGTTCGTGCTCCAGCCGCCGCTGCTCGGTCACGTCCCGCAGGGTGACCACCAGTCCGGCCACGGTCCGCTCGCCACGGAAGTCGCTGCACCGCACCTCCACCTCGACCCGGCCGTCGCGGCGCCGCACCCACCAGTGGTCGTGACCCGCACGGGTCTGCCGTTCCCGCACGGCCGCCAGTTCCCGCACGGCGCGCTGCCGGTCCGCGGGGTCGAGCAGTCCGGGCAGGGACTGGCCGGTGAGGTCGGAGGTGCCGAACACGGACGCGGCGGAGGGGCTCGCGTAGCGGATGGTGTCGTCGTCCTCCACGATCAGGATGACGTCCGAGGCGTTGCGCACGAGGGTGCGGAAGTAGGCCTCGTTCTCCCGCCGGATGATCTCCTTGCGCAGCACCAGCCGTTCCATCGCCAGCCCGACGTGGGACGCCAGGATCTCCAGCGGCCCCCACGCCTCCGCCAGGGCCCGCTCGGGGCCCGCCACGAGCAGCACCCCGGGGACGCGCTCGGCCGGGCGGTCCGGCTGCGTCATCGGGCACACCAGGACGGCGGACATGCCCTGCAGGGCGGTGGCCAGTTCCGGGCCGAGGTCGTCGGGGGTGACGAGCCGGGTGCCCTCGGGGGCGAGTTCGGCGACCCGGTCCGCGGGCAGCAGCAGGGTCCGGTGGCCGACGCCCGGGCCGAGGACGCGGTCCACGGCCGTCTGGCAGGAGAACACCACTTCGCTCGGGCGCACCGCCGCCACCAGGCTGGCCCCGGTGCCGTGCAGGGCCAGCTCGCGGGAGACGGCACGGCGGTGGGCGACGACCATGCTGCCCAGCCGCAGGATGACCAGCAGGAACAGTCCCGCGGAGAACGCGGCGATCACGGTGGCGTCGTGCGCCGAGCGGGTCACCCCCTCGTAGAGCAGGATCGCCGGGGCGATGAGCGTGGCCACCGCGAGGACGACCAGCCGGTGCGGCGGCGGCAACAGCGACGGGGAACGGCGCTGGGGAAGCGCGGTGGTCAGCCGGACCATGGAGGGGTGCAGCGCGGCCAGCCCCCAGGCCGCGTAGAAGACGATCCACCCCGCGTCCAGCAGGGTGCCCACCTGCCACATCGCCCTGAGCTGGAGGATGCCGTAGCCGATGTCGAAGACGAGCAGGGCGAGGGTGCCGATCACCAGCAGCCGGATGGACCGGTCCGCACTGTTGAGCGGGGCCGGGCTCAGCAGCCGCGCCAGCAGGGCCAGCACCAGGATGTCGCCCAGCGGGTAGGCGATGCTGATCGCCCGCTGCTGCCAGCTCAGCCCCTGCACCTCGGTGAGCGGCTGCACCAGGAACACCCACACCGGCAGGGCGAGGCCCGCGGTGACGATCAGCGCGTCCAGCAGGCTCGGCAGGTCGCGGTCCGGGAAGCGGTACCGGATGAGGCCGGACAGTCCGACGGCGAAGAGCGGGTAGGTAGTGAGGTAGAGCGCGTCGGCGGGGGACGGGAAGGGGTTGGAGGCGCCGAAGAACTCCTCCATCACGTTGTAGTAGGTGTCGCCCGCGACGAAGGTGAACAGTCCTCCGGCGAGCACCCACCACGGCCAGGCGTGCGCGGGCCGGTTGACCCGGATGCCGACCGCGACGGCGGCGACGCCCGACAGGCCGATGGCCGCCCACAGCGGCGCGCAGGTCGCGGGGACCGCCAGGTACACGACGGTCGCCACGACGATCCACGCTGTGTAGCCCGCCATCAGGCGGGTCGCCGGAAGCGAGCGCATACGCCGTCCCCCGTCGGGGAGACCAGGGACGCGGCACCTGGTCTGACTGTCCCGACGATGGTAGACACCGGGGATCGGGCCCTGCATCTCGGAACGGCCCGGTCCCGGCCCCCGGTCAGCCGTCGCCGCGGTGGTACCGCCGGTGCAACTCCTTGATCTCTGCGGCGAGTTCGGGGACGGGCCCGGCGACCTCCACTCCCGGTGCGACCTCCGCCACGGGCAGCGGACGCACCGGCGGGGACGGCGCCCCGAACTCGGTGAGCCAGTCGGTCAGCTGCGCCGAGGAGGCCGCGTACACGATGCGCCCGAGGCCCACCCAGGCGTGCGCCGCAGCGCACATCGGGCAGTGCTCGCCGGAGGTGTACACCGTGGCGGCGGCGCGTTCGGCCGGGGCCATGTGCTCGGCGGCCCAGCGCGCCAGCGCGAACTCGGGGTGCCGGGTGCGGTCCCCGGCGGCCGTGCGGTTGCGGTCCTCGGCCAGCACGGTGCCGTCCCCGCCGACGAGGACCGAACCGAAGGGGTCGTCCCCCGCTTCCAGCGCTTCGGCCGCCAGTTCCACGCAGCGGCGCAGGTGGGGCAGTTCGCTGTCCTTCACGACCATGACCGGCCTCTCTCGACGCGGGTGACCACTGTTGCCGATCAAGGTAACCCGCGGACCGCGCCGTTCGATTCCCGACGCGTTCCCGGGCAGGTCGGGGGGCACCGGTCCGGCACCGGCCGGGGAGGGGCAGCGCCGACGGGGGCGGGGGCGGAGCCGGCCGTGGGCGTGGGCCGGGCGGACGCCGGTGGCCGGGCCCGCCCTTTTTTCGGTTGCCCGTGACGGCGCCGCCGTGCTGGAGTGGTCGGCATGGATCACGCCGCGCTCCTCGCCCTGTTCGACGCCGAGGTCCGCAGGGGAGCGCGGCCCGACGGTCCGGGCGCCCGGATCGAGCGGACCGCGGCCGTGGTCCGGCAGACCGCACCGGAGCACGGCTGCCGGTACCTCCAGGTCGACGCCTCCGCGGAGAGCCGTCCGGTCCTGGAGCGCCTGGGCTTCGCCGCGCTCACCACCACGACCCCGTACGTCCGCCTCCCGTAGACCTGCGCCCGCTCCCCACGGGGCCGGGGGCCCGCCGGCCGTCCGGTCCCGTGAGTGCCCGGCCGCGGAGCTACCTCCGGGTGCTGCGCGCCGCCGTGACGAGGCACACGCTGCCCAGGACCACCGTCAGGGCCCCGATGAGGATGTTGTTCCAGATGACTCCGGCGTCCGGGTTCTCGCCGACGATCCACGGCGAGACGATCATCCACAGGCCCATGGCGCACATGGCCCCGCTGAGCCCGTACATCCGGGCCGGGGCGGCGGTGAAGCCGAGGGCGAGGAGCCCGATGGCGATGCCCACGATCAGGTTGTGGGGCGCCAGGGCGGGCTGGCTCGTCGTGTAGTGGAGGATCCACGGGGACACCGCGCAGTAGAGACCGAGGAGGAACACCGGTCCGTCCACGAGGGCCACGTCGCGACCGCCGAGGACCCGGTCGTAGCGGGCACGCATTTCGGAGGCATCGGGGTGGCCCGCGATGTCACCCCTGGGGTGCGAGACGTTGGCCATGGCCGTCTCCTTCGCTGGTCGTCCTGACCGCGTGACGCGGTATGCGGCAAGTGCCGCGTTTGCTCATTCTGCTCTTATTTCTCCCTTATGTGTAGGGGAGTGGGTGCCCTTCCAGGCGCCCTTCGAGGTGCCCTTCCGGGTGCCCTTCCCGGCTCTGGCCGGCCGGGTTCCGGCGGGTGTGCCCGGGGGTGTCGGTCCGGGGGCGGAGGCCGCCGTGCGCCGGGTGCGGGAGCGGGGCGTCAGGTATCGGCCACGTGACTGGTCTAAACCCTTGACTGGTACAGACCAAAGCGGTTGAGTGTGCCTCCACACCCCCCACCACGGCCGCCCCACCGCCCGTGACCGGATCACCGGTGCGCGCGTGCGGGCGCACCTTCGAGCGCCATCCCGCCGGAGCGGCCGTGTCCCGCGAAGGAGATGGACCCTTGTCGAGACACCGCATCGCCGCCGCGCTCACCGTGCTCGCCCTGGCCGGCAGTGCGCCCGTGCTCCTCCCCGCCTCGCCCGCCTCCGCCGCCGCGTGCTCCAGCTACCCGAGCTGGCAGGCCGGGAAGGCCTACAACGCCGGTGACATCGTGCGCTACACCGACGGCCGGGCGTACATCGCCGAGCACGCCAACCCGGGCTACGACCCGGTCATCAGCACCTGGTACTGGGAGCCGTACGCCTGTGACAACGGGCCCGGCGCGCCCGTCGGGGACTTCGTGGTCTCCGAGTCCCAGTTCAACCAGATGTTCCCGAACCGCAACTCCTTCTACAGCTACAGCGGGCTCAAGGCCGCGCTCGGCGCCTACCCGGGCTTCGCCAAGACCGGCAGCGACACGGTGAAGAAGCAGGAGGCCGCCGCCTTCCTGGCCAACGTCAGTCACGAGACCGGCGGTCTGGTGCACGTGGTGGAGCAGAACACCTCCAACTACCCGCACTACTGCGACTGGGGACAGCCGTACGGCTGCCCGGCCGGTCAGGCCGCCTACTACGGGCGCGGGCCGATCCAGTTGAGCTGGAACTTCAACTACAAGGCGGCGGGCGACGCCCTCGGCATCGACCTGCTGGGCAACCCCTGGCTGGTGCAGAACGACTCGGCCGTCGCCTGGAAGACCGCCCTGTGGTACTGGAACACCCAGACCGGTCCCGGGTCGATGACCGCGCACAACGCCATGGTCTCCCAGGCCGGCTTCGGTCACACCATCCGCAGCATCAACGGCTCGCTGGAGTGCGACGGGCGCAACCCGGCGCAGGTGCAGAGCCGGGTGACCACCTATCAGCGGTTCGCCCAGATCCTCGGGACGACGCCCGGCGGCAACCTGTACTGCTGACACGGACGGTGTGCCGTGGTGTCATGCACCTGACCACCCGCCGTCACGGCCGTCGCGCGCCGGCGTCCCGCTGCGCGACGGCCGTGCCCGGACGAAGGGCACCCACCATGCGCACCCCCCACGCCCTGCTGGCCGCATCCGTCGCGGCCGTCGCGCTGGCCGCGACGGTCGCGGCACCGGGACGGGCCGCAGGTGCCGACGCGGTCCCACCGCCCGGCGCCTACTACGTGCAGAGCGCCGTCACCGGACTCAACGCCTCCGACCGCGGGGGCGCCGTCGAGCAGCACAGACCCCGCGGCAACGAGGACCGCCAGCAGTGGCGCCTGCGGGCGGAGGGCTCCGCCCACCTCCTGGAGAACACCGACGCCCCCGGCTCCTGCCTCGGCCGGGCCGGAGACCGCGCCCGGACCGTCCCCTGCGACAGCACCGACGCCCCGTGGAGCGTCGCCCCCGCGGGAGACGGCCGCTTCACCCTGAGCGTCCCCGGGAGCGCGGACCGGCGCCTCGCCGTCGCCCCCAAGCCCGCCGGTGCCGTCCACCCCGCTCCGCTCTCCGTGGGCGCCGCCCCCGACGACCTCGCCGCCTGGTACCTCACTCCGGTCACCCCCGTCACGTCCCCGATGCCGCCCCCGGACCGCCGCACCCTCGACCAGGTCACCTTCCTGACCTCCCACAACGCCTACGCCAACGGCGTCGACGGCGGCTTCGCCCCGCCCTTCGTCAACCTCTTCCCCAACCAGACCCGTGGCATCGAACGCCAACTCTCCGACGGCGTCCGCGGTTTCATGCTGGACATCCACCAGACCCCGGACGGCGCGATCCTCTGCCACAACAGCTGCACCCTGGTCAGCCGGCCCGTCGCCCTCTGGGTCGACCTCCAGCGGATCGTGGACTTCCTGCGCTCCCACCCCGACCAGTTCGTCACCGTGTTCCTGGAGGACTACGTCGACCAGGAGGTGCTGCGCGCCGAACTCGCCCGCGTCAACGGCCTCCAGGACGTGCTGTACCGGCCGGACCGGACCGGGGTGCGGCAGAACGGCTGGCCCACCATGGCCGAACTCGCCGCCGCGGGACACCGGTTGCTGATCTTCACCGACCGCACCCGCGCCTCCGACGCGGCTCGCGGGGTCACCCGGGACACCTTCGGCGTGATGTACCAGCGCGAGTGGACGGTGGAGAACCACTGGTCCATGGGACCGGGGGTGGGCGCCTCCGACTGGTCCTGCTACAGCCGGTGGTACGACGCCGGGACCACCCTCCCGCTCACCCGCACCGAGCCCGGCTTCCGCCCGCTGTTCGTCATGAACCACTTCCGGGACGTCCCGATGGCCTCCACGGCGGGTACCGACAACGCCAAACTCGCCGACCGCGCCCGCCGGTTCTGCGAGCCGGCCGCCCGCAAGAAGCCCACCTACCTCGCGGTGGACCGCTACGACCTCGGCGACCCGGCGGCAGCCGTCGCCGCGCTGAACACGTACACCTATCCGTAGGCCCTGTCGCCGTAGGCCCTGTCGTCACCTTCCCGGATCCGTAGGCCCTGTCGTCACCTTCCCGTCTGCCGTGCGCCGCCGTGCCGCGCTCGCGCCGCCGGACCCGCCCGACGGGCGGACGACGGGAAGGTGACGACAGGGTCCAGCCGCACCGCCCCACCACGGCCGACGGGAAGCGGCCGGGTCCACGGACCCGGCCCTTTCCCCGCGGCCGGTGTGATCCGGTCCACGTCCCCCCGGCGCCGCCCCGCCAGGACTGGCGCGTCCATGGGTTTTACGTATAACCTCTCCGGTCGATCCCACCCGGAAAGGTGCCGATGAGACGCATCGCCCTGGTCACCCTCGTCGTGGACGACCACGACGAGGCGATCCGCTTCTTCACCGAGGCCCTCGGCTTCCGGCTCGCCGAGGACACGCCCCGGCCCGACGGCTCCCGCTGGGTCGTCGTCGAGCCGGACGACGGCCGCACCGGCACCGGACTGCTGCTCGCCCGCGCCAAGGGGGAGCGGCAACGCGCCCGGATCGGCGACCAGACCGGCGGCCGGGTCGGCTTCTTCCTCTACACCGACGACTTCGCCCGCGACCACGCCCGGATGACCGACGCGGGCGTGACCTTCCTGGAGCAGCCGCGCCACGAGCCGTACGGCACGGTCGCCGTCTTCCAGGACCCGTACGGCAACCGCTGGGACCTGCTCCAGCCCGCCGCCTGACCACCCACACCGCCCCCACCCCACCGACCGCCGAGGAACACCCCGCTCATGACCGCGCCCCTGACCACCGACACCCTCCGCCGGCTCCCCAAGGCCGTGCTGCACGACCACCTCGACGGCGCCCTGCGCCCCGCCACCCTGGTGGAACTCGCGGACGCCGTCGGCCACACCCTGCCCGTCACGGACCCCGACGGGCTCGCCGCCTGGTACGTGGAGGCCGCGAACTCCGGCGACCTCGTTCGCTACATAGCCACCTTCGAGCACACCCTCGCCGTGATGCAGCACCGCGAGGGCCTGCTGCGCACCGCCGAGGAGTACGTCCTCGACCTCGCCGCCGACGGGGTCGTCTACGGCGAGGTCCGCTACGCCCCCGAGCTGATGACCCGGGGCGGCCTGACCCTGCCCGAGGTCGTCGAGGCCGTGCAGGAGGGGCTCGCCGCCGGCATGGCCAAGGCGGTTGCCGCCGGCACCCCGGTGCGCGTGGGCACGCTGCTGTGCGGGATGCGGATGTTCGACCGGACCCGCGAGATCGCCGACCTGGTCGTGGCGTACCGGGACGCCGGTGTCGTCGGCTTCGACATCGCCGGCGCCGAGGACGGCTTCCCGCCCGCCGACCACCTCGCCGCCTTCGAGCACCTGCGCCGCGAGAACGTGCCCTTCACCATCCACGCCGGTGAGGCGCACGGCCTGCCCAGCATCCACCAGGCGCTCCAGGTGTGCGGCGCCCAGCGCATCGGCCACGGCGTGCGCATCACCGACGACATCCCCGACCTGGCGGCGGGCAAGCTGGGCCGCCTGGCGGGCTGGGTCCGCGACCGGCGCGTCGCCCTGGAGATGTGTCCCACCTCCAACCTCCAGACCGGCGCCGCCGCCTCGATCGCCACGCACCCGATCACCGCGCTGAAGGACCTCGGCTTCCGCGTCACCCTCAACACCGACAACCGCCTGGTGTCCGGCACGACGATGACCCGCGAGATGTCCCTGCTGGTCGAGGAGGCCGGCTGGACCGCCGAGGACCTGCGCACCGTGACGGTGAACGCCCTCAAGAGCGCCTTCCTCCCGTTCGACGAGCGCAACGCCCTCATCCGCGACGTGGTGCTGCCCGGCTACGCCTCCGTCGCCTGAAGCAGCCCGCGCGCGTAGGCGGCCTGTCCGGCGTGCTGGAGGTCGTCGGACAGGACGCTGACGAGGCGGACGCCCAGGGTGACCGGCGGATCCCACCGCTCGTCGACGATCCGCTCCAAGTCCTTGGCGGTCAGCCCGCGCAGCGCCGCCAGGGTCTGCGCGTGCACCGCGTCGTGGTAGTCGGTCAGCAGGCCGGGGGAGCCGACCCGCACCTTCGCGACCTTCGCCGGGGTGTGGCCGTAGCCGGTGTCGTGACGGGGCAGGCCCAGCCCGAAGCGCTCCTGGAAGCCCTGGGACAGCCAGACCTGGTCCAGCCCGAAGGCGTCGGCGACGTGGTCGTCCTGGACCCGGGTGAGGTGCCAGACGAGCCAGGCGGGGGAGTTGGCGCCGGGAGCGGGCCGGGCGTCGAGCAGGTCGGGAGAGAGGTCCCCGACGGCGGCGTGGACCTCTTCCCGGACGCGGCCGAAGCCGTCGATGAGGATGTCCTTGGCATGCATGGGTCCACCCTGGCGCATCCGGGGCCGGACCGCGGCCCCGGACCACCCCGCGTCCTCCGGGCCGCGTCCTCCGCCCCGCGTCCTCCGGGCCGCGTCGCACCGGACGGGCTCGCCGCCGACTCAGCCGCCGTGGTCCCCGTCGCCTTCGTGGTGGTCGTCCAGCAGGGACATCAGGGCGCGCGCGGCCGGGCTGGTGGCCCGCGGGGACGGCATCAGGGCGACGGTCTCGTAGACCGCCTCGCCGGCCCCCTTGAGGGGCAGTGCGGCCAGGCCCGCGCGCTTGTGCCGGAAGTGCCGGGGGACGACGGCGACGCCCAGGTCCTGGTCGACGAGGTCCAGCAGGCTGTGCACGTCGTTGACCTCCAGGGCCACCGTGCGCCGCACGCCCGCCGCCGCGAACGCCGCGTCCGTGGCCCGGCGCGGCCCCCAGTCCGGGTGGAAGTCCACGAAGACCTCCTCCGCCAGGTCGTCCGGCGTCACCGGCGCTCCCGCCCGGGCGAGCCGGTGCCCCGGATGGCACAGCACCGCCACCGGTTCGCTGGTCAGCGGGACCGCCCGCAGGTGGTCGGCGTCCCCTGCCGTCCGGTAGGCGAAGGCCAGGTCCAGCCGCCCCGCCACGACCTCCTCCGCCAGCGCGGCCGAGCCCCACTGGCGCAGCCTGATCTCCACGTCGGGGTGGCGCCGCCGGAAGGCCGCGAGCAGTTCCGCGACGTGCACCCCGGCGATGCACTGCTCGGTGCCCACGGCGAGCGTCCCGCGTAGGACGCCCTGCACGGCGGCCACCGCCTCGTGCGCCGCCCGCACCTGTGCCAGGATCCGCTGGGCCTCCGCCAGCAGCGCCCGCCCGGCCTCGGTGAGCGTCACCCGACGCGTCGTCCGGACGAACAGCGCGGCCTGCAGTTCCCGCTCCAGCGCGCGGATGGAGGCCGACAGCCCCGACTGGGAGACCATCAGCCGTTCCGCCGCCCGGGTGAAGTGCTGGTCCTCGGCGACGGCGACGAAGTGCTGGAGGTGGCGCAGTTCCATGATTGAGCAGCCTAACCGCACAATCCCATCGGATTCTTCTGTTGGACCGCTGCCCGCACGCCGGGGCAGGGTGGGAACACGGTTCCACCGAACCGTCCCGACCCGTGTGCCCACCCCTCTGGAGTCGCGTTGTACACCCCGCACCCCGACCGTTACGCGGACATGCCCTACCGGCGCACCGGACGCAGCGGTCTGAAGCTGCCCGCGCTCTCGCTCGGCCTCTGGCACAACTTCGGCCCCGACCGCCCGGCCGCGACCCAGCGCGCCATCCTGCGCCGTGCCTTCGACCTCGGCGTCACCCACTTCGACCTCGCCAACAACTACGGCCCGCCGCCCGGCGCCGCCGAGTCGGCACTCGGCGAGGCGCTGAGGGAGGATTTCGCGCCGTACCGCGACGAACTGGTGATCTCGACCAAGGCCGGCTACCTGATGTGGCCCGGCCCGTACGGCGAATGGGGCTCCCGGAAGTCCCTGCTGTCCTCGCTGGACCGGAGCCTGGAGCGCATGGGACTCGATCACGTCGACATCTTCTACTCCCACCGCTTCGACCCGGACACCCCGCTCGAGGAGACGATGGGCGCCCTGCACTCGGCGGTCCAGCAGGGCAAGGCGCTCTACGTCGGGGTGTCCAACTACTCGGCGGAGCAGACCCGGGAGGCCGCCCGTATCCTCGGCGAACTGGGCACGCCGCTGCTGATCCACCAGCCCCGCTACTCGATGCTGGACCGCCGCCCCGAGGACGAGGGCCTGCTGGACGCGCTGGAGGACCTGGGGGTCGGTTCCATCGCCTACTCGCCGCTGGACCAGGGGCTGCTGACCGACCGTTACCTGGACGGCATCCCCGAGGACTCGCGGGCCGCCGGCGACAGCCCCTTCCTGAAGACGGACGCCCTCACCGAGGACCTGGTGGGACGGCTGCGGACGCTGAACGACATCGCCCGCTCCCGGGGTCAGAGCCTGGCGCAGATGGCGCTGGCCTGGGTGCTGCGGGGCGGTCGCGTGACCTCCGCACTGGTCGGGGCCAGCAGTCCGGGCCAGCTGGAGGACAGCGTCGCGGCCACCCGCAACCTCTCCTTCGACGCGGAGGAACTCGACCGCATCGACGCCGTCGTCCGGCAGTGACCGCCCACCCGGGCTGCTGCCCGGGGGACGCGGGCGGACGGGCCGCGTGCCCGGCCGCCCGCGTCCCGGCCCCCTGGAAATGGGCCCCCTGGCGGTGCTGTCCGGGCCCCCGTGACGGTGCGGTTCGGTGCCGCTGCGGCGGTGCGCTTCGTGCCTCCGCGGCGGTGCGGTTTGTACCTTCGCGGCGGTGCCGACCGGATCCCGCCACCCGGCCCGGCGCGCCCTCCGCAGGGCCGCCAGACCGACTGAATATGCCAGGAGACTGGCCGGAAACACATGGTGACAGTGTTTCAGTCGTGAACATACTCAGAGAGAGCGCTTCACACCGCGCGACGGCGCCCTCACGCACAGCACGCACTCCGGGCGCCCAGCACTCAGCGGCACACGCGAGCCACGCAGCGGGGGAGACATCGTGCACGACGAATTCCTGTGCCACGTCACGGCGTACGGCGTCTGCGACGGGCGCCGCATCGGGGTCCCGCTGGGCACCTACCGGGCCCCCACCCTCGCCCTCGCCCTGTGGTGGCTGCGCGACCGGGCCTGCTGGATCGCCGAGCGCCTCGACCCCCTGCCGGAGGCCGAGCACTTACCGCCGGGCGCGCTCGTCCCCGTCCCGGACGGTGTGCCCGACGTACCCGCCACCCTGCGCGCCTGGTGCGCCGACCTCACCCGGCAGCAGGAGATGGCCGAAGCGCTGGCGGCCGGCCGGATGGTCCGCGTCGCCACCGGCGACGACACCACCGAGTACGAACTGCTGGCGGAATCCGTGGACACCCTGCGCATGCAGCGCACCGCCCCGGTGCTGAGCATCCCCGTCGGCTGACCGGAGCCCCCGCCCGGACGAGACGGCGACCGTTCCACACCGGGCACCCGAACGGACCAATCGGTAGAATCCAGGCATGGCGGAGCGATCGGCAGCGCCCGAGCTCGTCCTGGAGACCGACACCGGCTCCACCCGGATGACTCCGGTCCGCGACTACCACGTCGGACGCGACCCGTTGTGCGACATCGTCATCGACGACGCCCGGGTCTCCTGGCACCACGCGGTGCTCCGCCCCACGGACGGCCACTGGACCCTCCAGGACGAGCACAGCACCAACGGCACCTACGCCGACGGGCAACGCATCGCCGCCCGGGACGTGGGCCCCGGCAGCGTCATCCGCTTCGGCAGTCCCGACACCGGCCCGCGCGCCGTGCTCACCGACCCCGCGCCGCCCGCCCCCGAGCGCCTCTCGGCCGTCTCCCACCCGGCGCTCACCGGCACCTACCGCCGGCCCACCGAGGTCCGGCCGCTGCCCACCCGCACGATCCGCATCGGCCGCGCCGCCGACAACGACCTCGTCCTCGACGACCTCGTGGTCTCCCGCGTCCACGCCGAACTGCGGGCCCTGCCCGACGGCGGCTACGAGATCGCCGACCTCGGCAGCCACAACGGCACCTACCTCAACGGCGCGCCCGTCACCCGCGCCCCCGTCGGCCCCGGCGACATCGTCGGCATCGGCCACGCCGCGTTCTGCCTGGTCGGCGACGAACTCCAGGAGTACGTCGACACCGGCGAGGTCTCCCTGGACGTCCAGGACCTCACCGTCGCCGTCGACCGGGGACGCAAGGTCCTCCTCGACCACGTCTCCTTCCCGGTGGGGGAGAAGTGCCTGCTCGCCGTGGTCGGCCCCAGCGGCGCGGGCAAGTCCACCCTGCTCAACGCCCTCACCGGGCAGCGCCCCGCCGACCACGGCACGGTCCTCTACGACGGCCGCGACCTGTACCGCGACTACGCCGAGCTGCGCCAGCGCATCGGCCTCGTCCCGCAGGACGACATCCTGCACGCCCAGCTCACCGTCCGCCGCGCCCTGTCCTACGCCGCCGAACTCCGCTTCCCCCAGGACACCGCGAAGGCCGAACGCCGGGCCCGCGTCGACGAGGTGATCCGCGAACTCGGCCTGGAACAGCGGGCCGACCAGCCCGTGCACAGCCTCTCCGGCGGACAGCGCAAGCGGGTCAGCGTCGCCCTGGAACTGCTGACGAAACCCTCCCTGCTGTTCCTCGACGAACCCACCTCCGGCCTCGACCCCGGCATGGACCGGTCCGTGATGCACATGCTGCGCGGCCTGGCCGACGACGGCCGCACCGTCGTCGTCGTCACCCACAGCGTGCTGAGCCTCGACGTCTGCGACCGGCTCCTGGTCCTGGCCCCCGGCGGGCGCATCGCCTACTACGGGCCGCCCGACGACGCCCTGGCGTTCTTCGGCTTCGACCAGTGGCCCGAGGCCTTCGAGGCGTTCGAACGCGACCGGGACCGCGACTGGGCCGGCGACTACCGGGCCTCCCCCTTCCACGGCCGCTACATCGCCGACGCCACCGACCAGCCGCCGCAGCCCCGGTCCGGCCCGGTCGTCATCGCCCCGCCGCCCCGGCCGCGCAGCCGCACCGCGCAACTGGGCACCCTGGTCCGCCGCTACGCGGCCGCGCTGAGCGCCGACCGCACCTTCCTGGCGATCATGATCGCGCTGCCGTTCGTCATGGGCGCCATGGCCCGCGCCCTCGCCGGCGGCGCCCTGACCCGGGAGACCGTCTCCAACACCCTGCTGATCCTGTGCGTCGGCGCGGTGCTCACCGGCGCCGCCAACGCCGTACGGGAGCTGGTCAAGGAGCGCGCCATCCACCGCCGCGAGCGGGCCGTCGGGCTGTCCAGATCGGCCTACCTGCTTTCCAAGATCGTCGTCCTCGGCACCGTCACGGTGCTCCAGGCCGTGGTGCTGACCCTGGTAGCCCTCCTCGGCGTCGACCTCAACGCGCCCGGCGGCGACGGCGTCCTCATGCCGCCCCTGGTGGAGATCACCGTGGCGGTGGCCCTGCTCGCCTTCACCGCCATGACCCTCGGCCTCCTCGTCTCCGCGCTGGTGCGCAAGGAGGAGGTGACGATGCCGCTGCTGGTGCTGCTCGCCATCGTCCAGGTGGTGTTCTGCGGCGCCCTGCTGAAACTCGACGGCGTGCCCGGCCTCGAACAGCTGTCCTGGCTGGTCCCCTCGCGCTGGGCGCTCGGCGCGATGGCCGGCACCGTCGACCTGGCCAGGATGTCGCCCGGGGACCTGACCTCGGACCCGATCATGCGGCACTCGGCGGGCATGTGGCTGCTCGACATCGGGATGCTCGTGGTGCTGTCGGCGCTGTTCGCGTTCGCCGTCTCCCGGCTGCTGCGCCGTCACGAACCCGTCGTGATGCGGAGGTAGACCCCCCGATGACCACGCCCGCGTTCCGGCCCACCCACGTCGTCCCCCGGCACGGCCTGCCCGCCTGGGAGGCACCGGACCCGTCCCGGCCCACCGCCGGCCTCGACCCGCTGCTGCCGGTGCGGCTCACCGAGTCGCGCGGCGACTGGGGGCACGTCCTGTGCTCCAACGGCTGGTCGGCCTGGGTCGACGGCCGCCGCCTGGTCGCCGTGCCCGAGGACCCGCCCGCCTCCGACGCCCCGCCCGCCCGGACCGCCGACCCCCGGCCTCTGCTGACCCGCGTCCAGGAGACCCTGGCCCGCTACCTGGTCGCCGCCGAGAACCTGGCGGAGGGCGGCCTCGACGGCGAGGCCTTCCGGCAGCGCACCCGCGGGCTGCGCGTCGGCATCGTCGTCGACGGGGAGTCCGCCTGGCTCTACGACTCCGCCCACGGCCGCTGGCTCTACACCGACGGCGCCCACCTGCAGCCCTACGCCGCCGACGAGCCCCCGCGGCAGGACCGGGAACCCGCGCCCGAGGCCGCCGCCGTGGCACCCGGGCCCCGCCCGCGGGCCCCGGCACACCCGCCGACCCGGGTGGTGCCCGAGGCGGGGGAGGACGGTGGCCCGGCGGCGCCGGAGCAGCCCGGCCCCGCCGCCGGCGCACGGTCGTACACGCCGACCCGGGTGGTCCCGGACCGAGCCGTGCCCGGGGAGGCGCCCCCGGCGCGGACACCGGCCACCGGGGCCGGGGCCCCGGCCCGCACGGACGACGGACGGGCCCACACGGACGACGGACGGGCCCGGACGCCCGCGGAGCCGGGGGCGCCGGACGCTGTCCCGACCCGGGTGGTGTCCGGACCGTCGGACGCCTCCCACCGCCCCGAGCGGGAACCGGCCGACGCGGGCCCCGGCCCCCGGTCACCGGCCGCCGAGACGCCCGACGGCCGGACCGGTGACCCGAAGCGCCCCGCCGACCGGCCTCCCGACGCGTCCGCCGGCCATCCGCCCACCCGGGTCGTGTCCGGCAGCGGCCCGCCGCCCGGGCCGGGAGAGCCGACCCGGGTCGTGAACCCGGGCCCGGGGACGTCCGATGACCCGTGACACCAGCCTCTTCGCCGGACGGCCCGCCGACCTGACCGGGCAGCAGGTCGCCGGGTACCTGATCGAGGAGGAGATCGGGCGGGGCGGCATGGCCGTCGTCTACCGGGGCCGCGACCTGCGCCTTGACCGCACCGTCGCCCTGAAGCTGCTCGCCCCGGAGCTCGCCCGCAACGACACCTTCCGCCGCCGCTTCACCCACGAGTCCCGCACCGCCGCCGCGATCGACCACCCGCACATCGTGCCGGTGTTCGAGGCCGGGGAGACGGACGGCATCCTCTACATCGCCATGCGCTACGTGGAGGGCAGCGACCTGCGCCACCTCCTGGACCGCGAGGGCCCGCTGCCGCTGCCGACGGCCCTGCGCATCGCCACGCAGGTGGCGTCCGCGCTCGACGCCGCCCACGACCACGGGCTGGTGCACCGGGACGTGAAGCCCGGCAACATCCTCGTCGCGCGCGGCACGGACAGCGACCACCCCGAGCACGTCTACCTCACCGACTTCGGGCTCACCAAGAAGTCCCTGTCCCTGACCGGCTTCACCACCGTCGGCCAGTTCGTCGGCACCCTCGACTACGTCGCCCCCGAACAGATCTCCGGCCGCCCGGTCGACGCCCGCTGCGACGTCTACGGATTCGCCTGCGTCGTCCACGAGACCCTCACCGGGCACCCGCCCTTCCGCCGCGACGACGACATGGCGCTGCTGTGGGCGCACCAGTACGACGACCCGCCCCGCCTGACCGCCGAACGCCCCGGCCTCCCGGCGCCGACCGACGCCGTCCTCGCCAAGGCCCTCGCCAAGAGCCCCGACGACCGCTACGCCTCCTGCCTGGACTTCGTCGCCGCGCTGCGTACCGCGTCGACCGGCAGCGCCCGCCCCGCCACCCAGGTGGCGGCCCGGGTTCCCCGGCCGGAGGAGGGCCCGCCGAAACGGCCGCCCCGCTGGGCGCTCCCGGTGTTCGAACCGCCCGGTTACTGAGGTGAACGCGTGGCTGCGTAGGGGCTGACGGGCGGGCAGTCCCCTGACCTCGCGGGCGCACTGAACGACGCGCAGTCCCAGGTCGGTCGCGACGCCGAGCGGGGGCTGTCGTCCGGCATCTCCTTGCCGAAGCGCTGATCAGCCTGTGTTGCAACTGCCGGGCGGCGTTTGACCACTTAATGGTCGATGATGGGACAGCAGCCTCCACAAAGGATACGGACCTAGCTTGGCTAGGAAGGTGCGGCCATGGAGACCGGTTATGTGCTGGGTACAGAGCTGAAGGGCGATACGGGCCAGTACGTCAGCTTCGATGGCCGCTTCGTCACCGTCAGCCAGCGCGGACTAGCCCGTCTGTTCGCAGGGCGTAGTGAGAAACGCATTCCGGTTTCGCAGATCACCTCCGTGGATTTGAAGCCGCCTACAGGCCCACTCACTGGGATTCTTCCTGGCTGGATCCGCTTCACCAGTGCGGGCAGCCCCGATGCCGCCCGCACTGGCTTCGGCCGTCGCGGCTACAACGCCCGCCATGATGAGAACGCTGTGATCATCCCCGGCAAGAAGATGCTCCCGCAGTTCCTCGCATTGCGGGACGCGGTGGAGAAGGCCATCTCGGGGACTGCAGGCGATCGACCGACTGGTTACTGAGGTTGAGTTCGCGACGCCGTGGAGTTGCTCAGGCGGGCCTGATGGTCCTGCCGGTCCCGGCGAGGCGGTCGTCGGTGAGGTGGCTGCGGTGCTGAAGGGCCGCAGGCCGCGGCGGACACGCCGGACGAGGTGTTGCTGCGGCCCGGCCGGCGGGCGGGGCCCCTGCGGCTCGGCCCCGGCAGGCGCCGCCCGGCCGCCATGCCGTGCTCAGCGACCGTCCGGCGCCGTGCCCGGTGCCGCCTCGCCCCTCCGGCGGACCCGCCGGGCCGGCAGCGCCCCGAGGAAGCCGGTGACCAGGCCCCACAGCAGGGCCAGCCCCACGGCGCCCCACACCCGCGGCCTCAGCAGCACCTGGCCCGACAGTCCCTCGCCCAGGTCGCCGATGCCGAGCACGGACAGCCCGAGGCGGGCGGAGATCCGGCCCAGCAGGCAGATCATCAGCACGGTGAGGGCGAGCGCCACCGCCAGGTGCACGGCGTGCTGCCAGGCCCGGACGCGGGGCGGGGACACGGCAGCCATCAGGAACGCGGTGGTCAGCAGCAGCACCGCGGCGACGACCGGCAGCCACCACACCCGGCCGTCGTGCTCGGCGAGCGTGCCGAGGTTGAGCGCGGAGATGTCCGGCGTGCGCAGCACCTCGTCCAGGACGTGCGGCATCGGCAGCCCGAACGGGCCGTTCACCCTGCCGTCCCAGGTGGCCCCGAGCCCGACGGTCAGCGCGAGCCAGGCGACGTTGGGCAGCCCGAGCAGGATCACCGCGAAGGTCTCGGCCGGGCGGCCGCGGACGGCGGCGACGGCGAGGGCGATCAGCAGGGCGACCACCACGTAGGCCAGCAGCAGTTGGACCATGGCGTGCGCGGCAGGCCGCACCGACGTCTGGAAGCGCAGCAGCCCGCCGGGCAGGGGCGCTCCGCGAGACACCAGCAGGGCCAGCACCAGCACACCCGCCAGCCAGACCAGACCGATCAGCACGGTCGGCAGCACGTCGGTGGTGAAGCCGACCTCCGGCCGGACGCCGAAGAGGTCACCGAGGTCGCCCAGCGCGCCCTCCCCGAGGGAGATCTCGAACGTGTGCCGGGCCCCGAGCGCCAGACCGAGCAGCGCGGGCAGCCACAGCGCGGCGATCCGCGCGGCCCAGCCCGCCAGTTCGGGCGCCCCCGCCACGGCCCGGTGCCGCAACGGACGCAGGAAGCCCAGGCCGACGACCAGGGCCCCGGTCAGGGTGACGGAGAGCGGCATGACCGTGAGCCCGCCCTCGGTGCCGGCCAGCCCGCCGGCGTCCCCGGAGAGCTTCACGGTGCCGCCGACGGCCGTGGCCACGGTCGCCGCGACCACCGGGAGGAAGGCGCCGTCCGGCAGGTCCGCGGCCCCGGCCGCCCACAGGCCGAGCGCCGCGACCACGCCCATCGCGAGCAGCCCGGCGAGCACGGTCAGGAGGGCCTGGACCCACCCGTGCCGGGCGACCGCCGGGGCGGGAAGGGGGTGTGAAGTCACCCGGTCACGCTAAGCAGCCCCGGCCCGCCGCGCCCGCCGGGAGGTCCGTCCGCGTCGGCTTGCGAGCGGCGGGCCCCCGGAGCACACAATGGAACGTAGGGCGCACAGCCGCACGCGTCGCCGCCCGGCCTCCCGGACGCGACGGGACGGCTGCCGCGGACCACCGCGCGGGAAGAAGAGCTCGTGAGCGTCGAACCCCCGTCCTCGGGCCGGCCCACCGGACCCCCCTCCGGGCCGCTGTCCGGCCCCTCCCAGCCCCCGTCGGGGCCACCCTCCCAGCCGCCCCCGGGCGGTGGTGGCTCCTCCGCCGGTCCGCCCGGGCCCCGGCGGCGGCCGTGGTGGCGCTCGGTCCCCGGCATCGCCGTGCTCGCGGCGGCGGTGGCCGCCGCGGTGATCCTCACCGTGGTGTTCACCCGCTCCGACGGCGGCAGCACGCAGGCAGGCGGGGGAGAGGTGTTCCTCCAGGCCGCCGACGCCAAGGGCCCCGACCCGTTCACCGAGTCCACCGCGAAGGACGCCTCCGTGCCCACCGCCACCCCCTCCGTGGCGCCCAGCGGCTCCGCCGGCGCGAACGAGGTGCGCACCGTCGACGGCGCCGCACCCGGCCTGTACGGGGGCACCCGGGACGCCGCCGCCTGTGACGTGGAGCAGCAGATCCGGTACCTGCGGGAGGTGCCCGCCAAGAACGAGGCGTTCGCGGCGGTCGCCGACGTCGCCCCGTCCGACGTCCCCGGCTACCTGCGCTCCCTCACCCCGCTGCAACTGCGCATGGACACCCGCGTCACCAACCACGGGTACCGCGACGGAGCCGCCACCCAGTACCAGGCCGTGCTGCAGGCCGGCACGGCGGTCCTGGTCGACGACCGGGGCGTGCCCCGGGTCCGCTGCGCCTGCGGCAATCCGCTGACCGAACCGGTCGCCCAGTCCTCGCCCCGCCTCACCGGCACGCCGTGGCCCGGGTTCGACGAGGCGAACACGGTGGTGGTGGAGCCCTCGGACCGGCCGGTGAAGAAGTTCGTGGTGCGCGACGCGGAGGGCGGCTGGTTCGAACGCAACCACGGTGACACGGGTGGCAAGGACCGCCCGACCGAGCCGCCGGACCACCGCAGCCCGTCGGCCACGCCCAGCACCCCCAGCACGCCGCCCACCGACGGGTCCACCACGCCGGACGGGCCCACCACACCGACCGACCCGCCGACGACCGGCACCGAGCCGCCCCCCGACACCGGTGACACCACGCCGACCGGTGCCCCCCCGGCATCCGAGTCGTCGGCGCCCCCGCCCCCGCCCGCGTCCGACACTCCGGAGTCCGCCGCCACCGTGAGCGCGCCGCCGGTCGTCTCGTCCTGAACGCGGTGCCGCGGCGCTCCCGGCCGCGCGGATCGGCAGCGGGACGGGTCCGCGGACCTCAGGTGCCGGGCGTCCGGGGGACGTCCCGACGCCCTGCCGTGGCGGCCCGGACGACCAACGCGTGATCGCCGAGCCCCCGCAGACGTCCGGGGGACAGCACGCCGGACGTCGTCAGCACCGCCCGCAGGCGTCCGGTGGCGGGATCGAACGCCGCGTCCAGCACGGTGCCCCGGTCCTCGCCCTTGTCGGTGAGCACCGGCCGCCCGATCAGCTCGTGGTGCTCCGGCACCGGCACGGGACCGCCCGGCACACGCACCCGGACCGCCTCCGGGCCGACAGCCTCGACGGCGCCCCACGGCAGCACGCTCCCGCCGCGCAGCCGCCCGCGCCGCACCCTCAGATGCGTCACCTCACCCGCGACCACGTCGACGGTCAGCGCGCCGACCGTACCGAGCCGCTTCCCGCCCCGGGGCCCCGCCACCAGGACGGGCAGCCCGCGCAACCGCGAGTACGGCATCACGACGGCACACCCCCCGCCCGCTCGTGACGGGCACCCGCCCCGGACACGAACCCCGTCAGGTCGTCGGCGACGTAGGCGGTCGCGTGCCGCGGGACCACGAGGGTCCGTCCCGAGACGGACAGCGCCTCGGCCCGCGGCAGGTAGGCGCGGTGGCGGCGGTGCCGGGAGCCGCGCACCAGTTCGCGCCGGGCGGCGAGGCGGAAAGCGGCCACCCGGCCGCTGGTACCACCCTCGACCAGCACATCGAGCACGGTGCCGACCGGCTCACCCTCCTCGGTCACCACCCGGGCTCCCAGCAGCCGCCCGCGCGAGGCGTCCCCCCGCACGGCCGACAGCGGCAGCCCGAGCACCGCCCGTTCGTCGCGGACCATGACGGCGTCGGGACCGAGGCTGTGGACAGCCGGCCAGGGCAGGCTCTGCCGCCGGGGACCGGACAGCAGCCCCCGGCCGGTGACGGAGAACCCGGTGACGTGTCCGGCCGCGGCGTCGAGCAGGGTGTCCTTGACGTGGGCCACGGCGTCGCCCCCCAGCGTCACCACGGGTAGCATCGTCAGGCTCCGCATCGCCAACAGCTGGTTCATGGCGCCTCCTCCCGCCGCCGGAACCGACGGCGGACCGGGTTCCGCGCCGGGGTCCCGGCAGCCGGGTTCCCCGGTGTGCTCGGGCATACACCGACCAGGAGGAGTGCCGCGCCCGACTCGGGGTACGCGGACTGGTGCAGAGCGTCCGGCCAGCCCGGCTTTTCAGAGAGACACGCATGACCGACCACCTGGACGGGGCAGTGATACCGACTGGTTTCGACGTGCCCGTGGAACCGCTGCGGCGGGCCGCACACTTCACCGGCGAGCCCGGATGCATCGCCGAGGCGCGCGCCTTCGCCTCGCTCTTCCTCGAGCAACTGCGGACCGACTGGTGCGCCACCATCGACGAGCGGACCGACGGAGCCGTCCTGCTGGTGGTCAGCGAACTGGTCACCAACGCCGACCGGCACAGCAACGGCCCGTACATCCTGGAGCTGGAGGGCACGGACGCCTCGGTCGCCGTCACGGTCTACGACAGCAGCGTCACCCTGCCGAGGGTGTTCCCCCGGGATCCCCAGCGCGTCGGCCGGCACGGCCTGGAGATCGTCCGCGCCCTGGTCGACAGCGTCACGGTGGAACGCGTCCCGGTCGGCAAGTGCGTGCGCGCCGAACTGAAACTCGCCTCCGGCTGAACCGTCGGCCGAGTCGCCCCGCGGCTGTTCTCCGTGTCTCGTGTCCCGTGCACGTGTCCCGTGGGCCGTTCGGGTGCGTTCAGACGCGCATTCTGTTCCCGACCGGTTCAGTCATGCGTTCGGCAACGGCCCACCCGTCCCCGGTCGGCGAGTGCGGGATCCGTCCGCGGTTCGCTCGTCCACTTCGGGACGGCTCGTCCGCCTCGATGACGGCCCGGGGCGGCTGCCGCGTTCACTCGTCACACTCATGCCACGGAAGACGCGACTCACGGAAGACTGCCGTCCCGCCGTCTCCGTGACGCCGCTGCCGTCCCGCCCAGTTCCGCACGGTACGCGGACGGACGGGACGGCAGCCGGTGTCGCTCGGGGGTGGTGGGGCTCAGGCGCAGCCCAGCTCGCCCAGCATGCCCTCACGGAGGCGGGTGATGATCCGCTTGATCAGACGGGAGACGTGCATCTGGGAGCACCCCAGAGCCTCACCGATCTCCGCCTGCGTGGCCTCCTCCACGAACCGCATGTGGATGATCTGCCGGTCGCGCTCGCTCAGCTCCGCCATCAGCGGGGCCAGCGCGTGGAAGTCCTCGACGAGCTGGAGCCCTTCCTCCTCCACGCCGATGAAGTCGGCCAGCACCGCCTCGCCCTGCTCCGGGCCGTCACCGGTGAGGGCGGCGTCCAGGGAGGAGGAGTTGTAACCGTTGGCGGCGATCTGCCCCTCGATCACCTGGTCCTCGGTGATGTTCATCAGGGTGGCGAGCTCGGCGACCGTCGGCTCGCGGTCCAGCCGGCTGGCCAGCTCCTCGCGGGCCTTGGCCAGCTCCACGCGCAGCTCCTGCAGCCGGCGCGGCACGTGCACGGCCCAGGTGGTGTCCCGGAAGAAGCGCTTGATCTCACCGACGATGTACGGCAGCGCGAAGGAGGTGAACTCCACCTCGCGCGAGAGTTCGAACCGGTCGATCGCCTTGATGAGGCCGATCATGCCGGTCTGGACGATGTCCTCCATGTCGTCGCCACGGCCGCGGAACCGGCCGGCGGCGAACCGCACGAGGGACATGTTCATCTCGATGAGGGTGTTGCGGGCGTACTGGTATTCGTGGGTGCCCTCTTCGAGTTCCGTCAGACGGCGGAAGAACTGCCGGGACAGCGCCCGGGCGTCGCGCGGAGCCACAGCCCGCGGATCCGTCCCCCCGAGCAGGTCCCCGTCACCCGTACTGGCCTCGGTGTTCTCTTCCACGACCTGCGCCTGCGACCGGATCACGGCGGTCTCCATTACCTCTCCCCACGAGCATCACGGCGGACATGTGCTGGGCTGCCTCGCCCTCAGGACGAGCGGGTACCCCGCTTGTCCCCACCCATGCACACCGAGTTCCGGACATCTGGCAACGGGTGCCCACCACGGGGGAAGGCACGCCGTTGTTCGATGGTACGGGTGTGCCGGCCGGTCGGCAGCCGCCGGGCGGAATTATCTGTTCCGGCTGGTCGCGGGCCCGGCTTCACTCAGGGCGGAACGCCGGTCCCTTCCGCCGGGCGCCGTGCTTCCTAGGCTGGGAGGGTGACGAACCAAGCGCACCACGATGCCCGGGTCATCTCCCTGCGACCGGCTGCCGGCCGCCCGGCACCCGCCCCCAGAGAACCCCTGTGGCGGGACCTCGTCGGAGACGTGCTGCGCCGGGAACGCCTGGCCCAGGAACGGACCCTGAAGGACGTCGCCGACGCGGCCCGCATCTCGATGCCGTACCTGTCGGAAGTGGAGCGGGGCCGCAAGGAGGCCTCCTCGGAGGTCCTCGCCGCCGCCGCCCGGGCCCTCGGCCTGGGGCTGGGCGACCTGCTGGTCCGCGTCCACCACGACCTCGCGAGCAGCGCCGTCCGCCGGGCCGGCGGGCCGGCCCCGGGCACCGCCCCCGCCCACGCTCCCCGGGGCGGACTCTGCCTGGCCGCCTGAACCGTCGCCCGTCGCCCGTCGCCCGTCGCCGGTGCCACCGTGTCGTGGCACCGGCGGGCGGTGGGTCAGACGCCGACCACGCGGCGGCTGAGCACCTCGTCGGCGAGACCGTAGGTGACGGCCTCCCGGGCGGTGAACACCTTGTCGCGGTCCATGTCCGCCCGCAGCGTGGCCACGTCGTGGCCGGTGTGACGGGACAGCACCTCCTCCACCTGCGAGCGGATCCGCACCATCTCCTGGGCGCGGAGCGCCAGGTCCGAGACCGTGCCCCGCTGCCCGCCCGTGGCGGGCTGGCCCAGCAGCACCCGCGCGTGCTCCAGCACGAACCGCCGGCCCGGGTCGCCGCCGGCCAGCAGGACGGCCGCCGTGGAGGCCGCCTGCCCGACGCAGTACGTGGAGACCGGCGCCCGGACGAAGGTCATCGCGTCGTAGATCGCCATGAGCGAGGTGAACGAGCCACCGGGGGAGTTCAGGTACAGGGCGATCTCGCTCTCCGGGGCCTCCGCCTCCAGGTGCAGCAGCTGCGCGATGACGACGTTGGCGACCCCGTCGTCGATCTCCGTGCCCAGGAAGACGATCCGCTCCGACAGCAGCCGGCTGAACACGTCGTAGGACCGCTCGCCGCGCGCGGTGCGCTCGACGACGTTCGGAATCGTGTACCCGCCCATCAGCGCAGCCCCATCCTCGGACGGCCGGCGGCCGGGCGGACGTCGGCGAGCGACTCCACCACCCGGTCGACCATTCCGTACTCCCTGGCCTCCTCGGCGGTGAACCAGCGATCGCGGTCGCCGTCCCGTGAGATCTCCTGCTCCGTCCGCCCGGTGTGCTCGGCGGTGATCCGCTCGATGGTCCGCTTGGTGAACTCCAGGTTCTCCGCCTGGATCTCGATGTCGGCGGTGGTCCCGCCGATGCCCGCCGACGGCTGGTGCATCATGATCCGCGCGTTCGGCAGCGCGAAGCGCTTGCCCGCCGCGCCGACGCTGAGCAGGAACTGGCCCATGCTGGCGGCGAAGCCCATGGCGAGCGTCGACACGTCGTTGGGGATCAGCCGCATGGTGTCGTAGATCGCCAGTCCGGCGTGCACCGAGCCGCCGGGGCTGTTGACGCACAGGGCGATGTCGGTGTGCGCGTCCTCCGCGGAGAGGATCAGCAGCTGGGCGCAGACGCGGTTGGCGGAGACCTCGTCGACCTGCGTGCCCAGCAGCACAATGCGCTGCGCGAGGAGCCGGTCGGCGAGCTGGTCGTCGAACCGGGTCGGCGGAGTGCCGCCGTCCTCGGCCCGGGGGGACAGGTCCGGCCACGGGCCGGTGGTGAAGGGGGACATGGCGCTCCCGGTGGTCGACAGTGGTGACACGCGGCCGCTCCGGCCGCGCCCTTCCTGCTGAAGCTGCTCGCCGCCGGCGCCCCCCTCTCCCTCCAGGTCCAC
>NZ_JBEZWE010000026.1:0-42746 GCF_040637405.1 Streptomyces sp. NPDC029526 | reverse complement strand
CCCGAGGACGTCGAACTCGCCGCATGACCCCCACAAGCCAAACCACCCCAAACCGAACCTGGGCGCCTTGACGGAAGACATAGAGGCACCCCCCCCGAGGGCGTCCGCCGTCCTCCCCGCCCTGCTCGTCGCCACCCGCCGTCCCGCCGCCCATCCGTTCCACCGCTCCCTGCCCGTCCGCGCCGACTCCCCACGGTGCCTCGGTGCCGTCGAGGGACGCGCCTCCCGGGCGAGGAATTCCGGGCTACGTCGGCCGGAAACGGCCACAGCGGGGCCCGGGCACGCGGCCCCAGGACGGGACGGCCCGCCGGCGGCCGGACCACGATTGGCCACTGCGGACGCGACGGGCAACAATGGGCCGTCGACCCCGGCGGGTCCGAACCGGCCGGGGGAGTGAAACAGCCCGACTCAGCCCTGAGGGAGGTCCTCCATGTCGTCGAAGAGGCGCCGGAAGAAGAAGGCGCGCCGCAAGAACGCGGCGAACCACGGCAAGCGCCCGCAGTCCTGAGTCCGTTACTGCGACGGCTGCCACCACCCGCCGCCGACCCGAACCGTCCCCAGCGCGTGAACCGCACGAGAGGCAGGGACTCCCGTCGGCGGCGGGCCCACGCTCCACCACCGGCCTGCCGGGCCGCGCCGTCCCTTCGGCGCGGGGGCCACGACGGGCGTACCACCCCCCCGGGGCTGCGCATGAAACGCGGGAGCCACCCGCCCGGAGCGCCGACTGCCGGGAGCGCCGACTGCCCGGAGCGGTGACCGCCCGGAGCGCCGAGTGCACGGGACGCCTGCCGCTCGGTGCGGCACCATGTGGGGTATGGCCGAGAACCGGATCGTGAACACCCACCAGTCCGAGGCGTGGAACGGCTACGAAGGCCGCCACTGGGCCGAGCACCAAGCGCGCTACGACGCGCTCAACGACCCCGCCAACACCCCCCTCCTCGAAGCCGCCCGCCTCCGGGCCACGGACCGGGTCCTGGACATCGGCTGCGGAAACGGCCGGCTGACCCGCCTCGCCGCGCGCACCGCGGCCGGCGCCGTGGGCGTCGATCTGTCCGAGCCCATGCTCGAACGAGCCCGGGCCAGCGCCGCCGAGGAGCGCCTCGACAACGTCACCCACCTCCTCGCCGATGCCCAGGTGTACCCGTTCGAGGAAGCGTCGTTCGACGTGGCGCTGAGCCGATTCGGCGTCATGTTCTTCGCCGATCCGGTCGCCGCGTTCGCGAACATCGGGCGCGCCCTCCGGCCCGGCGGACGGATCGTCTTCGTCTGCCCGCAGTCCGTCCTGCGGATGGACCAGGCAGTGATCTTCGAGGCCGTCGCGGAACACGTCGCGCTGCCCGACTTCTCGGCCCCCGCGCAGACGGGTCCGACCGCCTTCGCCGATCCGGCACGGGCCGAACAGGTCCTGTCGGACGCCGGGTTCGAGGCCGCCACCGCGGAACCGGTCGAAGTGCCCCAGGGCTGGGGCCGCGACGCGGCCGATGCCGCCGCCTTCCTGTTCGGCTGGGGACCGATGCGCCACTGGCTCCGCGACGCCGCCCCCGACGCCGTCGACCGCGCTCGGGACGCCGCCACCGATGCGTTCCGCGCCTTCGAGACGGACGACGGCGTGCGCCTGGTCGCCCGGCACTGGCTGGTGACGGCCGAGTGGCCGGGAGCGCCTGTTCCCGGGGCCGTACCGGGGGAGTCTCCGCGAGTGTCGTCCGACGGTTCGGGGCCGGAAGCCGGCTGACCAGTCGCGCCACCCGCTGATCCTGGCACCGGCGTGTTCGCGCACCCCGCGGAACCTGAGCCCCCGGCCGGGCCGCGCCGGCGCTCCTGGCGCGCGACGGACGCTCGCCCGAGGCGCCCGCCGCCCCCGACCCACCGGACCGACCGGACGGTGAGGCAGGCGCAGGCGTGTGTCACCGTCCGGCACGCAGCCGCCGCCCCGTACGGCCCGGGGCCCAGGCCGATCGCCCGGGCGAGGTGCCTGCAGCACCCCGCCCGGGAAGTCGGCACGTACTACCAGCGGTTCCGGTGCACGACGTCGGCCACCGGACGGCGGCTGACCGGACCGAACCTGCCGCGCGGCCACCCCACCGGGATGGCGGCGAAGGTGTTCATGTCCTCTGGGATGCCGAGCGCGGCCTTCCACTCGCCCTCCAGCATCAGGTGCCAGATCGTGATGTTCGCGGCCAGGCCCAGCCCACGCGCCGCGAGCAGCAGGTTCTGCACACCCGGGTAGACGCAGGACCCCTCCGCCAGGGCGTTGAAGCGCTCCTCGATCTTGGCCATGTGCGCCGTACCGTCGGGCCCCAGCTCCTCCGCGTAGCGCTGCAGCCCTTCCGGATCGAGCCTGGGCTCCGGGAACCGGTAACAGGGGATGATCAACGCCGGGGTCTCGGCGAAGTGGTCGCGCTGGTACTCGATCGCGGCCACCATGCGCCCGTACGCCGCCTCGTCCATGCCGGCCGGCGCGTACTTGCCGGTCGTGGCCAGGTAGGCGTTCACACAGCGCTCCCACAGCGGCGCCAGCTCGGCCATCACCGCCGGGTCGGTGACGACGACGTACTCGTAGCGCTGCATGTTGCCCCCGCTGGGGCCCCAGACCGCGGCCTGTATCAGCCGGTCCAGGAGTTCCTCGGGTACCGGGTCGGGCCGCAGCCGGCGCATGGCCCGCATGGTGGACATGGTCGCGAAGAGGGCAGGGTCCGGTTCGCCGTCGGCCGATGCCTCGGACGGCGTGACGTCAAGGTTCATGATCGCAGTCTAGGGATGGACGGCGCGAGGGAGGACCCCATCTTGGTTACGGATTCACCTACTTGACGATCCGTCGGCTAGAACGCGGGTGGAGCCACGCCGAGCCCGCACCCCGCCGGGATGACCGGCCGAGCGGACGCGGCGACGAGACGGGCCGAGCGGACGCGGTACCGGACCCCACGGAGCGGCCGGAGGCCCGCAGTCACGTTCGCCGGTGCGGAGGGTCAGCCCGCGGTCCGGCCCGCCTGCCCGTACGGCCGGAGGCCGGGGTCCGTGACCCCGCCCGGGCAGGCCAGCGCATCGACGTCCCAGCCCGCGCGGCGGGCGGCGGCCCGGTAGGCGCTCTCGTAGAAGGCCAGCACCGCAGCACGCCGGTCGCTCTCCTTGCGGACGTCGTCGTAGCGCAGCACGGCGAGGTGACTGCTGCCCCGGTCGAGCCAGTGGGCCGCCGCGGGCTCCAGCGGATCGTCGGCGAGACCCGCGGGCTCGGGTGCCGCGTACGCGTAGAAGGCGGGCTCGGGGAAGGTGTCGTCCCCGAACCAGAAACCGAAGCTGATCACTTCACGGGAGTACGCCTCCCGGGTGACCGGATCCGTCTGCGCGGGCTGTGGGACGCGCCTCTCGGAGAAGCGGGTGTGGGCGATGTCGAAGGTGTGCCAGAAGTGGTGCACCGGGCTGACCTTGCCCGAGTATCCGGCGGCGAACTCCTCCAGTACGGAGGCCACTTGACTGAGGACGCGCCAGTAGCGGTTGGCCTGCTCGGGATCGTAGGTGGCGTGCTCCATGTCGTCGCCGAACGGCCGCCCGGAGTCCGGCAGATCGAAGGGCGTGGGCTGTGCGGGCCGCGTCCGCACGCCCAGCGTGGTGAGGGCCTCCACGACCGCTGCGTAGAACGACGCGACGGACTGTCCGGCGAGCGGGAACGAGATCTCCCGGCCGTCCAGGGAGGACACGGCCAGGCGGTGCGCGACGAAGTCGAAGTCGATGGTGAAGATCGGGTTGCCGTCCACCTGTCCCATCGGAGAGGTGGTGGTTCCGCGCCCGGTGAGGCGGAACGTCACGTTCCACCAGTGGTTCCGTCGGACGCTCGAGGCGAGCCGGATCTTCCCCACGACCTGCGCGAAACGGTGCAGGGTCTCCTTGGTGTCGCGCCACTCGTCGAACGGGATGGGCGGAAACAGTTCCATGGTCGTCCCTTCCTCCCCCGGCGGCTTCGGTGACGGCCGGACGGGCCCTCACGACCATGATGGGCGCTGCCCTCGGCTGCGGCACGTTCGCGGCCGAGGACAGCGGCGCCGGGGAACGGAGGGGAACCGCGCGTCTCAGTGCGGCCCGAGGACGCAGAACTCGTGGTCCTCCGGGTCGGACAGGCACACCCAGGGGACATCGCCCTGGCCCAGGTCGAGGTCGGTGGCACCGAGACCCCGCGCGCGGGCCACCTCGGCGGCCATGTCGTGGCCGGGCCCCGGCAGCAGGTCGAGATGGACCCGGTCCGGCGCGGCCTTGCGGTCCGGCGTGCGGAGGAACTCCAGGAACGGTCCGCTCCCCGTGGCCGACCGGAACACGGCGTACTGATCGGTGGCGTCGAGCAGCGTCCAGTCCAGGGCCTCGCCCCAGAAACGGGCCATGAGCCGGGGATCCGCACAGTCGACGACGACCGCGGCGATCGGCCCGGCGTCCCGGTAGACGTCCCGGGGCTCCAGCACACAGAACTCGTTGCCCTCCGGATCGGCGAGCACCTCCCAGGGCACGTCGCCCTGGCCGATCTGGACGGGCGTCGCGCCGAGATCCCGCACCCGGGCCACCAGGGCCGCCTGATGCTCTCGGGACATGGTGGCGAGGTCGAGGTGGACACGGTTCTTCACGGCCGTCTTCCGTTCCGGGACCGGCACGACGTCGATGCCGAGGCCGGTCGGATCCGGCCGGACCAGGCCGCCGGCGGGACCGACGTAGGTCGTCACGCCGGCGTCGTAGGCGCTCCAGCCGAGGGCCTCAGCCCAGAAGCGTCCGACCGCCCGGGCATCCACGGCCTTGATGTTCACCTGCGCGGGACGAAGAGGCATGGTGCGTAACCCTATGTGCTCGGCGGGGCGGCCCGTCCTGAGAACGTGGTCGACCGGGCGGCTGTCCGGGCGCCTGCCCTCCTGCGCCGGCCGTGCCGCGCCCATGTCCGCACCGGGCGTGGACCATGATCCGATCGCACACGGGAGCGACGCAGCGAAAAGACCCGGCCCGTGGGAACCGGCCGCGCCGCCGCCGTGGCCGACGCTGTGCCGCGGGCGGCGGTGACCACCCCGGAAGCCCCTTCGGCGCACCCGCCGAGCGGCGCGCGTCGTGGCGGGCGGCCGAACGGGTGTGCCCCCACCAGCCTTCTGTGCAGCTAGACTTCGCAGGTCGAAGCATGTTCGCGGGCTGATGCACGCCGCGTCCTACCTGGGGGGTCCCACCATGCGCACCATCCGTCGCATGCGCACGATAGCCATGGCCACGGCAGGAGTCGTCCTGCTGCTCGGCTGCTCCGGTGTCGGTGACGAGGTCGCCAAGAAGGCGGAGGACGAGTTGGTCGAGGAGGTCGACCGGCAGATCGACCAGGAGTACGAGGTCACCTACGAAGTGACCGGCGACAAGGCGGACTTCATCGAGTTCAACGCGGGCGGCGGCGACGCGAGCGATCCGCAGTTCGAGACGGTCGACGATCCGGAACTGCCGTGGCGGAAGACGGTGAAGCTGCGCGGCATCGAGGCGCCCACCGTCCTCCCTGTCCTGGTGGACGCCGACGAGGCGTCGGGCGGCCGGCTCACCTGCAGGATCCTGCACGACGGCAAGAAGCTGGCCGAGAAGTCCGGGGCGGGAGCCGTGTCGGCGGCCGGCTGCGTGGCGGTGTCACCGATCGCCCAGTGAAACACCGGCGTCGACGCCCCATCAGCGCCCGGACACCGCACCTGCAGTCCATGACGCGGTGCGGCGGGGGAACCGGCTGAACCGTGCGGTGGGGCACCGGCCTTGCAGCGGCCCGGACATCGCACCGGCGCCCGCCGGCCGGGCCGTTACCGCAGTACGCGGTAGGTCACGTGGGTGACCAGACGTGCCGACCGCACCCGCAGCTGCTCCAGCCGCATCGGCGGTACGCCGTCGAAGAGACGGGTGCCGGCCCCCAGGGTGAACGGCGCGATGTGCAGGTGGAGTTCGTCGACCAGCCCGGCGGCAAGGTACTGGTTGACCGTGGTCGCACCGCCCATGATCGACACGTCGGCGGCGCCCGCGGCCGAACGGGCGCGGGCCAGGGCCGACCCGATGCCGTCGGTGACGAAGTGGAAGGTGGTGCCGCCCTCCATCGGCTGCGGTGCGCGAGCGTGGTGGGTCAGGACGAACACCGGGGCGTGGAACGGCGGATCATCACCCCACCAGCCGTTCCACGGCCGGTCCCACGCGCCACGTACGGGACCGAACATGTTACGGCCCATGATGAACGCCCCGGCCCGCGTCATCCGTTCGGCCTCCACCCGGTTCTCCTCGGGCGTGTCGAACATCCAGGCGTGCAGCAGGCGCCCCGTGCCGTCGGCGCCGTCGTCACCGAACGGCCGCTCCTCGGACTGGTCGAGGCCGGCCGTGTACCCGTCCACCGAGACCGAGATGTTGCAGAGCACCGTGCCGCTGCGCGCGTTCATGTTGTGGCTCCTCGTCGGGGTGCGGGGTGCGGGGTGCGGGGTGCGGGGCAGCGCGAGGCCGAGGTTCCTACGACGAGGGATCCCACCGCTGCCAGAGCATTTCCAGCCCCAGCACAATGGCACACAACACGGCGACGGAACCGGGTACGGCCACGAACACCACATGGATCGGGTCGTTCTCGTCGGGCAGAAAGAGGTCCACCCACCCCAGGGAGAGGGCGAGCGCCGTGGCGATTCCCCCCACCCGGGAAGCCCACTCGAAAAGGCGTGCGTGCCACGGTTTCGACGCGCTCGAATCCCGGGACCGCACGTCGATGCTGAAGAAGATCAGCAGGACCGCGAGAAACGAGATGAGGCTGACCATGTCGGCCGACGGCATCTGACGCATGGCGTGACCATAAGCCCACCGCTCCGCAAAGTCGGTGAACCTGCCCCGGCGGAATCGTCACCGCCCCGACGGTCCCGCGGATGCTGCCCTCTCAGCCCCGGACCCGAGGACCGCCGACGCGGACAGGCCGACCGGCCCGGAGCCTGCACCGCTCGTCGTAGCCCGTACCAGCCGGTGCCCGCACCGCCCGAGCCTGCGCCACCCGAGCCTGCGCCACCCGGGCTTCCCTCACCGACGTTCGTGGTCGTCCAGGCCCAGGGGCGTTCTCACAGCCGGTCGAGCAGTTCGGAGGCCAGGGCGCGCGCCTGACGGAGGCAGCGGCTGTCACCCTCCAGGCCGGCGCGGGTGATGGCCCCCTCCAGAAGGTAGGACAGGTGCGCGGCAGTGGTCCGGGCCGTGTCCGGCCGGTCGGGCAGCAGCTCGGCGAGGTGATCCGCCATGATCTGTTCCACCTCCTGCTTCTGCCGGCCGACCAGGGCCCGCGTCTCGTTGCCCACCGGCATCTCCGCAGCGGCGTTGAGCAGCGCACACCCGCGGAAGTCTTCGTGGTCGGCCGAACGCGTGCTGTCGATGTACGTGTCGAAGACGGTCAGCACGCGGTCACGCGGGTCCTGACCGGGGCTCAGCCGCGCGCTGTAGCGCTCGCGCCACGCCGCATGCCGCGCCTCCAGGTATGCCCGCACGAGTTCCGCCTTGGAGGAGAAGTTGTTGTAGAGGCTCATCTTGGCGACACCGGCGTCCGCGGTGATCGTGTCGATGCCGGTCGCCGTGATGCCGTCGCTGTAGAAGCGCCGTGCCGCCGCGGCCAGGATGCGCTCCCGGGCCGGCCGCCGCCGACCCCCGCCCGTGCCCGGCACCCGCTTGACGTCACTCATTCCGACCCGCCTCTCGCCCCGGCCTCTCGCGTCCATCTGCTAGGTAGACTAGTCTACCTAATCAGTGTGGATGGTGCGGCCCCTCGGGGCCGGAATCCCCGCGCTCCGTCCGAACGTCAGCAACCTGAGGAAGGCACCATGACCGTCCTGACCGACAGCCTCGTCGTCGACGGAGTGCGTCTGGCCTACCGGGACCGGGACCGAGGCCGAGGCGAACCCGTGATCTTCATCCACGGCACGCCCTCGCACTCCTACGAGTGGCGCCACATCGTCCCCCACGTCGAGGCGACCGGACGCCGGGTCGTCACCTACGACCTGCTCGGATACGGGCGCTCCGAGCGGCCGGTCGACCGGGACACCTCGGTCGCCGCCCAGACGGACCTGCTGGGACACCTGATGGACGCGCTGCACCTCGACCGGGTGAACCTCGTGGCCCACGACATCGGCGGTGCCGTGGCCCTTCGCTTCGCGCTCGCCCACCCCGGGCAGGTGCGCCGGCTCATGATCATGGACACCGTCAGCTACGACTCGTGGCCCTCCCCGACCTGGCAGAAGATCATCGACGAACGCCTCGACGAGGCCACCGCCATGTCGCGGGACGCGTTCGACACCCTGCTGACCGGGCAGCTCACCATGGCCGTAGCCGACCCGGCACGCATGAGCGGCGACGTCCTGGAGGCGTACCTGGCCCCCCACCGTTCACCGCTCGGCCGCGTCTCCTTCTTCGAGCACCAGGTCCGCCACTACGACTCCACGTACACCGAGGAGATCAGCGACCGGCTCGGGCGACTGGCCATGCCCGTCCGTATCGTTTGGGGCGAGGAGGACCAGTGGCAGCCCCTCCACTACGCGAAGCGGCTCCGTGACGACATCCCCGGCGCGGAACTCGTGGTCGTCCCCGGCGCCGGCCACTTCCTCATGGAGGACGCCCCGGAACGCCTGGTGCGCGAGATCCTCGACTTCCTCGCCACGTCGACCCCGTAGTCACCACGTACGGCGCCGCAGGCGCCTCGGCCCTCCGGGTGCTCCGTGCACTCCGTGTACTCCGGGCATTCCGGGCAGTGAGTCTGCGGGGCGCCCCGGCGATCGCGTCGAGGAGCGGCGGCCGGCCGACGGGGCCCGCGCATCGGCTGACATCGGGCGCGACGGCGGCAGGCCCCGCACCCGTGGCCGATCGCAGCGCCGGCCCGGCGTTCGCTGTCGCGACGGCCGCGGACCGAAGAGGCTCGAAGTGCTGGAGGATCGAGGTCAGTCGCGCGGGTGGTGATCCGTCCCGGGCCCCCCTTGTGTCGGCGGGGCCCGGGACCGCGCCTCCCGGGCCTGGCCGGTTGCGTGCCCTCCGTACCCACGTGCGGCGGCCCTCCGCACCCCGGCCCCGGGCACCGCACCGCGGCACGTAACATCGGTGTGCTTGCTCTGACTTCACTGTTTCAACGGGGGAACAACGTGAGTACCGGCGCGCGGAAGCGCCTCTCTGTCGTGGCCGGGATTCCGGCCGGCACCTTGGTCGCGGCCGGGATCGGCCCGTACGCCTCGACCTCGGACCGCGGCGCCTCCCGGACCTCCGTGCGCTTCGGGGAACGGGTCACCGTCGACTACGGCCCCGTGCCCGGGGGCGCCGCGGAGCGGCACGGCCGGCTGCCGGAGGGTAAGCGCGACGGTCTTGCGCGCGTCACGTGCGACGGCCGCGAGACCGTCTTCTACGGACGCGTCAACGGGGCCCCCGCCGTCAACAAGGCCGCCGTGGAGCGGTCGTTCGAGAAATTCGTCGCATCCGTGGGCCACCGCGTCGGATGCAGGACTGAGGGCAAGGCATGACCACGGACGACAACGACCCCACCGCCACGCCCGCCGAGGCGACCGAGCACGGTGCCGGCGGCGCCGGGACCGCCCCGGCCACCCGCCCGGCCGACGGTACGCAGGGGGAACCCGCACCCGCACCCGGGCCGGCCGCCGCACCCCGCGTGGGCGTGCCCGCCCCACCGCCCCGGAGCGTCGCCCGGCCGTCCTGGATCCGGCGGGTCCTCCGCCACCGCACCGTCGTCACCGCCACGGCCGCCGGCCTCGTCGGCGTCCTGCTGGGCGCCGGTACCGTGGCGTGGCGCACCGACACCCTGCCGATGCTGAAGCCCGACCCCTGCTGGGACTCCCTCCGCGAGGGCAGCGTCTCCGCGCTCTTCGGGGACCGGCGTCTGGAGGTCGAGGAACAGCGGCTGCGGCGTGACCCGAGCCGAGCCGCCCTCCATTACGGCCAGTGCCGCATCACCAGCTTCAAGGGCGACGAGGCGAGCGAGCAGGTCACCATCCGCGTCCACGCCCTCGACGCCACGTACGGCAAGGACAGTCGCATCTGGCCGGCCGAGTACCTCTCCAGCCGCATGGTGGCCCTGGGCGCGGACCTGCCCGGCATGGTGTCCGCCTCCCGCGCGTGGCTCGCCCTGCCGCAGAGTTGTGTGGGGAAGCCGGGCCTGTCGGGTGGCTCGACTGTGGTGGACGTGGCGCGGGGCGAGCACGACTTCGACAACAGTTCCGGGCGCGACCGGGAAGACCGCGCGGCCCTGGCGCGCGTGGTCGTCGACGCGGCCAACGGAGTCATGCGTGAACTCGGTTGCCGGGGCTCGTACTCCGCACCGGGGAAGCTGTCCGACCTGCCCGAATGGGAGGAAACGCAGCCGGACACCTTCTGCGGGGTGAAGGGCCTCGCGCTTCCCGCCCCGCACCGGAAGTGGCTGAAGTTCAGCCGCGTCAGCGGTGAGGGCGGGGCGGCACGGACCTGCGACGCGGGCGAGAACCTCTACGTGGCGGTGCGGATGTCCACGATCGTCGACCCGGGAGTCTCGGGGATCCACACGAGGGAGCTGGGCAGCGGAGGTGACCCGGTGAAGGGCACGAAGGGAAGCGGAGTGATCGGCCCGAACCGTGCCACGTACCACCTGACCTGTCAGACGGGCAGGGTGGTCATGACCGTGGAGACCGTCGACCGCACCGACAGCAAGGGCTTCATACGGGACATGCTGCCGCGCTACGTCCGCGCCGAGGCGGAACGCATCGGCTGTGGCCCGGTGGAGGTGGGGTACCCGGCACCGTGACGCAGCCCGCGGGCGGCGCCCGGCCCACCGTGACGCGGCCCCGGGCGGCGCCGGCCACTGCGACGCAGACCCCGGCGGCGCCCGGCCCACCGAGACACACGAGACACAGCCCGAGGGTGGCGCGCCTTGCCGAGAGAGGAGCGCACCCGCGTCCCCCTGCCTGCCGCCCGGAACGGCGGATCAGGTGAGCGGATCAGGTGAGGGGACAGGTGAACGGCAGGACACGTTCGCCCACCCGGCCGGCGAGATGCGTGTCGGAGAGGACGGCGTCGTCCGTGAGCCACCCCGCCCGCACCAGCAGGTCGACCATCGGCTGCAGCGCGTCGGCATCCGTCGCCACCCAGGCGGAGACGGCTGCGAGGGGGATGCCCTGCCCGCCCGCGTCCAGGTGCCCCTCGGCGTCGGTCCGGGTCGCCAGTTGCAGGGCGAGCAGGCGCACCGCAGAGGTCGCCTTGGCCTTGCGCAGCTTCTTGTCGGAGATCACCCTCTGCGCCCAGCCGCTCAGCTTCGGCCGCAGCTTCCTGCCGAACGCGAAGGGGCCGGACCCGTCCGGGCCGGGCAGCAGGCTCGGGACAGTGATGGGGGTGGGGTTCTCCGGCCGTGAGGCGAACAGGTCGTCGACGGTGCCGGGAAGACGCAGCCAGCCGCAGCCGGTCAGCTGCTCGACCAGCTCTTCGGGACCGGTCAGACCCAGGGAACTGACGTCCTGGCCGACGATGTTGCCCTGGCCGGAGTGGGCGGCGCGCAGGGTCAGCATCAGCGTCAGGAGCCGCGCGTCGGGGCCGGGCAGCGGGCTGTGCTGTGCGACGTGGGCGAGGACGGACCGCGCGTGGTCCCACTGCGCCGGCGAGGTCAGCACCCGCGCCACCGCCGGCGTGGTGCCGTCCAGGGACTCGCCGGTCCGCTGCAGGTGCTGCGCCCGCGCCGTGGCGGCGGCCTGTTCGGCGCGCCGGGCCTCCAGCCGGAGGTTGATGTCCCCGCTGACGTCGGCCCAGGCCGCGAAGGCGCGCGCCTTGCGCTCGTGGAGGTCGGCGAGCAGGGAGAGATCCGGTTCGCTGCGTTGCTGGTAGGCGCGGAACCGGCTGCCGAGCTCCACGAGTTCGTCGCGCAGGACGGCGGGCTGCAGATCGTGCGGGATGTAGCGCTGCGCGATCCTTCCCGCGGGAGGCCGGCGCCGAGGGGGTCCGGAACGCGGCTCCGGCACCGTCTCGGGGCGGGCCCCGGACCCGCGGGCCCCGGACGCGCGGGCCCCGGACACGGGGAGGTGGGAGAACTGCGGTACGCCGACCGGCCCCGCCGACGGCTGCTCGGGGGGAGCGGTGGCATCACCGGCGGGACGGGGGCCCGCCGGGCGGGGCGCGGCGCCCGGGGGCGTGCGGGGTGCCACGGCCGGAGAGGTGTCGACGACCTGCGCTCCGGGGGTCGCGGCCGCACAGCGCGAACAGCACTCCGTCACCTGCCACCACCGGCCCTCCCGGTCGGTGACGACGGCCAGGACGACCGCACCGCCGCACCGCCAGGACGGCATCCGGTCGTGCCGGTCGGTCGGCCTCAGGTGCATCCGGCACCCCTCCGAGCGGCAGGCACAGTCGGCATCAGCCCTCGGCCGGGCGGCCGCACGGAGGTGAGCCTTGAGATGGGCCACCGCCGCCGCGCGGCCGGCTGCCGGGGTCGGCAGGCGCTGCTCCGCACAGGCCGGGCGGCTGCACGAGACGCGCACCACCGTGCTGCCCCGGCCCGCCGGGTCGAGACGCACCGTCCACCGACGGCCGGCGACCCGTTCGACCGGCTCGTTCGCAGCGACCTCCGCCATCCTTCTCATCCTCCCCGCGTTCCGCGTCCCCGGCCCACCCTCGCTTCGCGCACGCCCGGACACCGCGCGTCGCCGTCCCACCGTACGGGGCGTCGTCGGCCCGGGACCGTGCACCAGGGGGAAGTACCGGAACTGCTCCGGGTGTGCAACAGGGCCGAACGCAGGGCGTGATGCACGGTGTCCGGACGCGCCGACACGTGCGTCACCGCCCCGGGAGGCCCACGGTCCGGTGATATCGCGGGGCCCGCCCGGTGGATCCCACGGACGGTCGCCCCGTCGGATGCCCGCCATGGGCGGTGACGGCCGACCCGTCCATGCCTCCCCGCCCAGGCCCTGATTCACCCGTTCGAGTAGGTTGCCAACGGGTGGGACGTTGACGTCGGGGCGTTGACGTGAGGGCGCCCGGTGTGCGGGGAGCGCCCGTCTCCCTCCCCACCCTGTCCGGGCGCCGACGGCCCGCCCCCGCGGGCGCTGCGCCGCACCTCCGGCCGCCTGTCAGCCGACGCCCACGGCCCGCCCACCCGCCCGTCCGTCCGCCCGTCCGTCCGCCCGTCCGGCAGGTCGGGTCGCCGCGCAGCCTCGACCCTCGGCCCCCGGGTCATCGAGAACACCCCCGCTCAGTCCTGCGCCGCCCGCAGCAGGTCGAGGTCCTCGCCCCACGCGTCCAGCACCGCCCCGAGCCCGGCCCGTCGTGCCGCCGTTTCCACCAGGCCGAACAGCTGCTGCTGTGCTGCCACACCACCCGTCGTCGAGATGACGTCCACCGCGGAGAGCAACTCGTCGGTGTCCCAGCCCGGGAGGGGATACCGGTCGAGTTCCCATGCGAGGTACTTGTGGTACGGGCGGGGCCGACGGTCGAGGGCGAAGAGCAGGTCGAGCAGGAACGGCACGCTCTCGGCTGCGGGCAGCGACCGTCCCCGGCCCTGCCCGCCCGCCGCTCCTGGGGCCTACTTCTTCCCCGCCCTGGTCCAGGGATCGGCCTTGCGCGCCAGGGCCCGCACCTTGTCGCGGGCGTCGGGCGGCAGGTGGTTGACGATGGTGCGGGCGCCACGGCGAAGACGGGGGGCCGCCGAAGCGGACAGGAGGATGCGGCGGGAGGTCGTCGTCCGGTCGGCGGGGGCGACGGACAGGCGCAGTTGACCGGACGGCCCGCCCCAGTCGGGGACCACCAGCAGGGGCGAACGGCCGGCGGCCGTCCTTCCGCGCCGCGTGCGGGGCACCCCGTCCGTGGGCAGAGCCGGGGCGTTCGGCCCGGTGACGCGCAAGCGACGCCCGACGCCCAGGAGTTGGGCGCTGGCCCACACCGTGTAGGTGCCCGGCGCCGACGCCTCGCCGTTCGCCAGCGTTTCCGGGGCGATGACGGTCCGCCCCCTCACGACCACGCGGTGACGGTGGTCGCCGAGGGCCTCGATGCACGGGCGGAGGTCACCGTCCGTGAAGTACCAGCGGTTCCGGGCCGTGTCGTGGACGAGGACGTCACCGTGCGCGTGCCCGAGCGGGTGGGGGACCTCCCAGTCCACGGCGCCGGGAATGCCCGCCAGGAGTTCCGGGTCGAGATACAGACGACCGTGGCGCTCCACCAGGGTCAGGGGCTCGCCGTCCGGGCGGACCATGCCGACCGTGACGTCGAGGTGAAGGCGGCCGTCCCGTCGGCCCACACGGTCCACGGTGAGCCGCGGCTTGATGTTCGCGGTCCGGCGGGCGAGCTCGACCAGGTCGTCCAGGCGCCCCTCCTCCAGCAGGTGCGCCCTCAGCCGGCTGATCGCGGGCAGACCGTCCCTGACGCCCGGCGGGAAGCTCTCACGAGCCATGCTGCGAACGACGGTGAAGTACCGCTCCAGGTTCGGCCCGGTGCGCTGCAGGACGCGCGGTTCGCTGACCGGGCGGAGGAGTTCGACACGGTAGGAGCGGCGCAGGAGGTGATCCTGGAGCGGTCCCGGCGGGATGACCTCCTTGACGGCGTCGACGACGGTGCGCAGGTGACCGTAGTAGTCCTCGGGTGTCGTGGCACGGCTGCTCGTGTTGCCGCCGTCGTCGCGGCGGTTCCAGATGTAGCAGGGAGGACCCGCGAGAATGGAGACGATCTTGGCGCGGACGTAGGCCCGGGCCATGAACAGTTGGTCCTCCAGGCGGACCGGCCCTTCCGGGAACTCGATGCCGTGCCCCAGCAGGAAGTCGCGTCGGAACATCTTGTGCGGGGTGAGACTCTCGAAGAGCGGCGCGTCCTCGACCGTGCACTGCTCGACCGTGTGCTTGAAGACCCTGCTGGGGCCCTGCATCGTACCGGCGACCTTGCCCATGACGATGTCGGAGTTGTTGCGGACGGCGAGGTCGTAGAGGCGTTCGAGGGCCCGCGGGGTCAGTTCGTCGTCCTGGTCGACGAACTGGACGTATTCGCCGCGCGCGGCCCGCACACCGACATTGCGGGGCTTCCCGGGCCAGCCGGAGTTCTCCTGGTGGATCACGCGGACGTGGGGGTGCTCGGCGGCCAGCCGGTCCAGGCGCTGCGGGGAGTCGTCGGTGGAACCGTCGTCCACGTAGACGATCTCGTAGGCGTCGGCGCCGAGGCTCTGGTGGAGCAGGGACGGAGCGCAGAGTTCGAGGTAACGGCCCCCGTTGTACACGGGCACCACGATGCTGACCTTGGTCACTGATCTCCTTGGATGAACCGCTTGAACCGCGAGAATCGCTTGAACCGCGTGAACCGATGTCTTACGGGAGAAATGGTGTCGCACATATGCGGCCAAAGGAATGATTGGGGCGGCGGATGTTGAGAGGCGGGCGGGGCGCCACCGCCCGACAGCGCGAACCCTGCTGGTCAACACCGGCGGATGAGCGCCACGGCCGAGGCCGGCCCGTCGGCGTCCGGCGCGTCGGCCATGGGTCGGCGACGGCCTGGGAAACGGCGACCACGGGTCGGCGACGGCCAGAGATGACACGCAAGGCACCCCGTGGAACAGGCACCAGGCACTGCTAGAATGACCCCCTCGGCCTTCGGCATCCCAACAAGGGCGCCCGGAGGCTTTTTTCATGCACTCCGAAGTCGCCATCCCCGTCACGCCGCCCACCACCTACCGTGCTCTGCTCCGCAACCGCGAGTTCGCGGGCCTCTACGTCAGCTTCGCGCTGACTGTCGCGGCGAGCACCCTGTCGGGCTTCGCGCTCGGCACCCTGGTCGACCGGGAGACCGGATCCCCCTTTCTCACCGCCGTGAGCATGTACGGCGCCACCTTCGCCACCGTGATCGGCGCGACGACCCTGATGTCGGTCGCCGACGGCAGCCGCCCCCGCCGCACTCTCGTGGTGCTCCAGTCGGTCTCCCTGGCGGGTGTCGCCGCTCAGGCGCTTCCGGGACTGCCACTGGCCGCACGGTTCGGACTGCTCCTCGTGCTCGGCTTCTTCCAGTCCCTCGGCACCGGCACCCGGATGGGACTGGTCACCGCGTTGCTGCCGGCCTCCGCGTACGCACTGGCACGTTCGTTGATGAACATCACGGCGGGCTGCACCGCGGTCGCCGGCTACGCCGCCGGCGGCCTGCTCCTGCGCTCGTCGACGCCGGGTGACCTCTTCGCCGTCGCGACGGCTCTGACCGGTGCCGGGCTCCTCGTCGTGGCAACCACCCTGCGGGAACGTCCGATCCGCCTGGCCCGTCGTCCGGGACCGCGGCAGACCTGGAGGAACAACGCCGCCCTGTTCGCCCACCCCGGCCGCCGGGCCCTGCTGCTGAACCTCTGGGTCCCCAACGGCCTGATCGTCGGCTGCGAGGCCCTGTTCATCTCCTACGCCCCGGACCGGGCAGGGGTGCTGCTGGCCGCCGGCGCGGCGGGCATGCTCCTCGGTGACCTGACCGTCGGGCGGCTGCTCACCGCAGCTCAGCGAGGCCGGACAGCGTTGCTCCTGCGGCTGCTGCTGGCGGTCCCCTACCTGCTGTTCGCCGTCCACCCGCCCATGCCGGTGCTCACGGCCGCCGTGTTCCTCGCCGGCGCCGGCTTCGCGGCCACCCTGCCGCTGCAGGAACGGCTGCTGGCGCTGACCCCGGCCCCGATACGCGGGCAGGTGCAGGGCGTCGAGTCGGCGGGCCGACTGGCGTGCCAGGGTGTCGCAGCGGCGATGGCGGGCGGTCTCGCGCAGTACGTCGCGCCCGCCGTGGCGATCACCGCTCTCGCCGCCCTTTCGGTCACGATCACCGTCGCGTCCCGGCCCTTCGTGGCCAGGGCGTCCCGCCCGTGCCCTCCGTTACGGGCGCAGGCGTAGCGTGCGGTAGCCCGGTAGCCCGGTAGCCCGGTAGCCCGGTAGCCCGGTAGCTCGGTAACTCTGTGGATCCGCTGAGGGACGGTTGGTACCGCACCACGAAGAGGGGGTGGCCCGGCACTCTGCGCGCCGGGCCACCCCCCGCTCACGGGTGAGGCGGATCAGCAGACCGCCGTCCGGTCGTAGCGGCCGCCGACGGTGCGGAAGTAGGCGCTCTTCTTGTTCTTGATGGTCTTGCACGAGGTGTCGCGCCAGTTCTTGACGACGATCTTGACCCGCATCGTCTTGCCGCAGTTGTTGTACACCCACGCCTGCATGCCGCCGTCGGGGGTGTTCACGACGCTCCGCTGGATGCACGCGGGCGCCGTACCACCCGCGGTGATCTGTACCGGAGTGGCCTGCACTGGCGCCGCCTGCGCCGAAGCCGCCCCACCGGCGACGCCGGCCAGGACGAGGGCCGTGGACCCGAGAACGGTGGCGAATCGCTTCGTCAGCATGCTTCCCCCTTCTGTCCCGTGCCGATCGCACGGGAACCCTGTGTGGTCGCCATCGAAGGTACGGAGCGCCCCCGCCGAGGGCGTCGGACGCCGGTGTGACTTCCGGGTAAACCGCGGCGGTAGCGCACCGTACGGCAGTGGTGGGAACGCCGGCGGCGGTCACCCCCCGCTGCTACGAGTTTCGGTGACGGGCGTATGACGCACGCCGCAGGACGTGGGGGAGGAGGGGCGGCGACCGGAGGAGCGACGACAGGCGGGGCGACGGAGACGGAACCGGGGCGTCGCCGGAGCGGAGCGGCGCCGATGGCCCACGCGGCCACGAGGCTGTAGCGCGTCACGTGCTGAGAAACGGAACCCGCCTGAAACGGAACCCGCCCGCAGCAGGAAACGGGGGCGCGACATGTCGATCGTGTCACGGGCGTTCCACGGACGACCGCGCGCTGCACAGCAACAACTGCCGCCCGGGCAGTACTCGATGCCGCACACCTCGCAACGGCCATGGCAAGCCAGCGCTGTCATGCCGAGGGCGCCGACAGATCCGTCGGCGACGGACGAGCCCGTGCTCCAGGTCACCCGCCCGGAGAGCGCGCCGGGGGACGGCGCGAGGCTCAGGACGGTGTTTCCGGCGCGGGAACGGGGCTCGTGGTCCAGGCGAACCCGTCGGGGTCGGTGAACTCTCCGCTGTGTCCGTGGAGGATGACGCGGTGCGCGCCGGAGCCCTCCGCGTCCACTCCGGCGACCTTGGCGAGGCCGCGGCGCTTGTACAGGGCGAGGCTGACCGCGTCGGTGTCCTGCGAGGTGAACTCCGCGTACTTGCCGCCGAAGCTCTTGCCCACCTTCAGGCCCTGCTCCGTGTAGAACTGCTTGCTCGCCTTGACGTCCTCGACCCCGAGGAGGAGGACGAGGCTCTCGATGGTGCGCGTGGCGGCCCCACTGCCCTTCTTGGTGGAGGTGGCGAGCTGCCATACGGTGCCGTCGGGTGCCTGCACGACACCGCCGTAGCCCCACAGGGACTTCTCGGCGGGTTTCAGCTGGGTGGCCCCGGCCTGGAGGGCACTGTCGAGGAAGCTGTCGACGTCGGCCGGCTGAGGCACGGTGATCGACATGGTGAAGCCGCGGAAGCCCGAGGTGGGGGCGGTCGAGGCCCGCAGACGCACCTGGGGGCCCAGACTGAAGGCGGCGGCGTAGAAGCGGGAGGCCGCGTCGAGGTCGTCCACTTCGAGGGTGACGCTGGTGAGGGAGTTCATGCCGATCACGCTAGTCGTGGACCGCCCGCGGTGGCTTCTTGATTCCTGCTCGGTACCGGCGATCTGCCCACGCCCGGGGGAGGAGGCCGCCGCACCGGCCCCCGCCTGTTCCGCTGTCCGAGGGAGGACGGTCCTCGAGCCCGCTGACGCCCACGACGCTCCGTCCGCCACGGTGCGCCCCTTCCGCCACGGTGCGCCCTGTCCTCCCGGGGCTGTGCCGTGCTCGCCCGGAGCCCTCATCAGCCCTTCGGAACCGTCCGGGGCTCTCGGGACCCCACGCGATGGCCCGGCACACCCCGGCCGGTTGCTCGTCCCCGTCCCGCCGTCGGCCGTACCCGGACGGTTCAGGCGCCGGTGGCCCCGTCGACCTGCTCGCGGAGGAGATCCGCATGGCCGTTGTGCCGTGCGTACTCCTCGATCATGTGCACCAGGATCCAGCGCAGGGAGACGCCCTGATCGCCGAGGTGCCCCGCTTCCTGGTCGGACAGATGGCCGGAGTCGTCGAGCGAGGCGTCGGCGATCAGCGCACGCCCCCGGTCGACCTCCGCCCGCCAGGCAGCCGTCGCCTCGTCGAGCCCTCGCTCCGGACGGAGGGCGAAGCCGTCGCGGTTGTCCTCCCCGAAGACCGGCGGCAGCGCCTGGCCTGCGAAGACACGGGCGAACCAGTTGCGTTCGATCTCGGCCATGTGCTGCACGAGGCCGAGCAACGTCATGGACGACGGCGAAGCGGCAGCAGTCCGCAGTTGGGCATCCGTGAGGCCGGAACACTTCAGGGTGAGCGTCGCGCGGTGGAAGTCCAGCCATGCTTCCAGCATGGTGCGCTCGTCGGCGTGCGCGGGCGGGACCGGTCGTCCGTCAGGTGTCGTCTTCATGGACACAGCCTGGCAGAACGCCGACGGCGGATCACAGACGCCTTCGCCGGTGACGAACAGACCCCTCCGGGCCCGGGCCCTCCCGCTCCCTCCCGACGCCCCTCACCCAGCCCTCCCGGAACGGCCCTCCCTCCCGACCGGCTGTGCCGGCCGCCACGGCCGCCACGGCCGGATCGCCGAAGGCGGGGAGGGTGCCCACACGGCGCATTGCCGAAACGGCAACTCCCCTCTCGCCCGGCGGGCGTCCCCCCGCATGATCGGTGCAGAACGTCCCGCCTGTCCCCGCACCGAGGAGATGAGCCCGCGTGCTGTCAGAGCCGAGCACCGCACCACGCCACCGCACCATCGAGGGACCGGCCGGACGCGTGCACCTGGTGGAACAGGGCACCGGTCCGCTGGTCCTGCTCCTGCACGGCTTCCCCGAGTCCTGGTACTCCTGGCGCCGCCAGCTCCCGGTCCTTGCCGCGGCCGGTTTCCGGGCTGTGGCGATCGACGTCCGCGGATACGGCCGTTCCTCCAAGCCCTCCGCGGTCGATGCCTACCGCATGGTCGAGCTGGTGGAGGACAACGTCGCCGTCGTGCGGGCGCTCGGCGAGGAGAGCGCGGTACTCGTCGGTCATGACTGGGGGTCCAACATCGCCGCCGCCACCGCTCTGCTCCATCCGGACGTCGTCCGCGCGGTCGCTCTGCTGAGCGTCCCCTACGCGCCACCCGGCGGCCCTCGGCCCAGCGACACCTTCGTTCAAGTCGGCGGCCCCGAGCAGGAGTTCTACGTCTCCTACTTCCAGGAACCCGGCCGAGCCGAGGCGGAGATCGAGCCCGATGTACGGGGCTGGCTCGCCGGCTTCTACGCGGCCTTGTCCGCCGACACCATGCCGGCCCCGGACGCGCCCGACCCGCACTTCGTCGTCCGGGGCGGCCGACTGCGCGACCGCTTCCCCGCTGCCTCTCCCGCCTGGCTGCGCGACGAGGACCTCGACGTCTACGCCGGGGAGTTCGAACGCACCGGGCTCACGGGCGCGCTGAACCGCTACCGTTGCATGGACCGGGACTGGGAGGACCTCGCCGCCCACCACGGTGCCCCCCTCAGGCAGCCGGCCCTGTTCGTCGGCGGCGCGCTGGACGCCTCCACCACCTGGATGGCCGACGCCGTAGCCGCCCACCCGACCACCCTCCCCGGCCTGTCCGCATCCCACCTCCTCGACGGCTGCGGACACTGGGTCCAGCAGGAGCGCCCCGATGAGGTGAACCGCCTGCTGACCGACTGGCTCGCCACGCTCACGGGCTGACCACACGTGGACCACCCGGTCCAGGCCGAGCAGGAGGACGCGGCCACCGACCGGTACCGCACGGTGCCGCGGCGCAAACTGCCACGCACCCGCTTCCGACGCCCCCGCGCCTCGCCCCGTGCCCTACGCCCTGTCGGCGCTGTCCCGTTCCAGTGCCGCGCGCAGCCACTCGTCCGCGTGCCCGGGGGTCGGCTCCGGGGGGCTGCCCGGAGCCGTACGGACCACCGCGGTCAGCTCCCAGTACCCGGTCAGCCGCGGCTCGGCCGCCAGCCGCGCGGCCAGCAGGCGGCGGAACTGCCGGGTGTCCCTGTCCCCGTACGCGCTCGCGTACGCCGCCACATAGGCGTCCAACGCCTCGCCGGGGTACGGGTCCTTCGCCTGGCGCAGCTGCGGGCCCGCGATCTCGTACGCCTCAGCGAGCCCCGCGTACAGCCTGGCCGCGCCGTCGGCCCCGGCCGCCCGGTGCACCTCGGGTCGGGGCTGCCGGCCATCGGGGCAGGGGGCCGTCGTCATCGCGTGGAGCCGGGCGAAGGCGAGGACCTGGGCCGGCTCCGGCTCGTCGGGCGGCTGCGGAACGGCCACGTCCAGGAACGCGGCCGTCGCCGGGGCGGGCATCCGGGCCGGGAGCCAGGCACGCCAGAAACGCGCCAGCGGAGCCGTGCTCGGCGGAGTGTCGAGTGAACCGACCAGCCGCAGCCGTCCGGCCAGCTCCGCGGGCGGGCACTCTCGCACCAGCCGCAGCGCGGCCTCCCGCCAGCGCAACGCCTTCAACTCGTTGCCCACGGCGCGCAGACGACCCGCGACGGCGTCCTCCAGCACGCGGTCCGCCGCGCCCCCGGCCTCCAGCACGCGGCGCACCTCGGGCAGCGGCAGATCGAGGGCGCGCAGGGACCGGATCAACCGGAGCCGCTCCAGTGCCTCCGGGGCGTACCGGCGGTGCCCGCCGCCACTGCGGGCCGCCTCGGGCAGCAGACCCCGGTCGGAGTAGAAGCGGACGCTCTTCACCGTGACCCCCGCTCGCTCGGCGAGCTCACCGATGGTCCACAGGGCGTCGTGCGATGCGTCGTGCGAGGTGGACAGTTGAACCTCCCTCCGGGGGAGTTCCTACCGTAGCGGCACGCGTGGACCGGGCCGTACCCCGGCCGACGCGCGACGGCGTACGCGGACGGCGGGACGCCCGCCGCCTGACAACTTCCTGACAACTTACGGAGAGAGCCATGACCGTGTTCGTTCTGGTGGCGGGCGTGTTCACCGGCGCCCACGTGTGGCGGGAGACGGCCGACCGGCTGACCGCGGCAGGCAGCGAGGTGCACGCGGTCCCGCTCACCGCGGTCGACCCGGACCGCCCCGCCCCTGCGGAAGGTGTCGATCTGGCGACACACATCGCGGACGTGACCGCCGCGATCGACGCGGTGTCCGGCGGGGACGTCGTCCTCGTCGGTCACGACTACGGCATCCATCCCGTGCTCGGGGCGGCGGACCGGCGTCCTGAGCGCGTCGCCCGCGTGGTGCACCTGGACTGCGGGGTGCCGCAGAACGGCGCCCCGGCCCTCGCGGCCGTCCCCGACCAGGCTCTGCGCGCACGACTGGCCGTACGGGCCGAACGCGGCGACCACGCGGGCGTGCTGCCGCCGCCGACCCGCGAGGGGTGGCAGAGCTGGGGGAGTACCGCCGGCGTCCCCGACGCCGCACTGGACCGGCTCACCACGCTCGCCGCGCCGCAGCCACTGGGCACCCTGCTCCAGCCACTGCGGCTGACCGGACGGGCGGCCGCGGTGCCCACCACCGGAGTGCTGTGCACCCTCAACGGGCTCAGCATCGACCTGGTGCAACGCCTCGTCGACTTCGGCGATCCGGCCCTGGCCACCCTGACCGACCCCCGCACCACCTTCTTCGAACTCTCCACCGGACACTGGCCCATGCTCTCCCGCCCCACGGAACTGGCCGACGCACTGATGCGGGCAGCGGCGGGGGAGGGACGCCGCCTGCGGCCGGCCGGCACCGGCACCGTGCCCGCCCACCTCCGCCCCTTCCCGCTGGACGTGCCCGACGTGCCCCGGGACCGCAGGGGACACGTCGACCTGTACGGCCCCGAAGCCGACGGGCCGCGGCCGGCCGTGGTCCTCGTGCACGGCGGGCCCCTTCCCGCGGACGCACGGCCGACCCCGCGCGACTGGCCGGTGCTGGTGGGATACGCCCGCCTGGCCGCCGCCGAGGGCGTGGTCGGCGCCACTCTGGACCACCGGCTCCACGACGTCACCGACTACGAGCGTGCCGCCGAGGACGTCAGCGCCGCGGTGGACCTGGTGCGGGCCGATCCCCGGGTGGACGCCGACCGGATCGCCGTGTGGTTCTTCTCCGGCGGCGGCCCGCTCGCCGCCGACTGGTTGGCCGGGCCCCCGGCCTGGCTGCGCTGCCTGGCCGCCTCCTACCCGATCCTGGCGCCGATGCCCAACTGGGGACTGGCCGACAGCCGCTTCCACCCGGCGCGGGCGGTCGCGCACGCGGGCTCCCTGCCTCTCGTTCTCCTCCGCGCCGGGCGGGAGACCCCCGAGATCGCCGCCACCGTCGACGCGTTCGTGACCGAGGCGCAGGCGTGCGGAGCGCACCTCGAACTGATCGACGTGCCGAACGGTCACCACGGCTTCGAGACCGTCGACGCTCCCGAGGAGGTCCGCCCGGCCGTGTGCCGTGCGATGCGCTCGGTGGTGACCCACCTGACCCGGTGAACCCGGCAAACCCGGTGAACCCGGTGAACGCCGTGCCGTTCCTCGCAGCGGGAATCCCGGCGCCCGCCGCCCCTCGCGCCGACCCGCCACCGGGCCCGGGCGCGGCGATACGCGACCGCAGGCTGCGGTGGGGCGGCCGTTCCCGGCTCACCCACAGCGTCCCGACATCGGTCCCTCCCCGAGTCAGGGACCTCGTTCACCGGGCCCGTTGGCCGAGGGCGACCGACCTCAGGCTCCGGACCGGCTCGGTCCCTCGTCGGGCGGTGGCGTCGTGCTCGACGGGGACGTGCTGCCGTCGGCCACGCAGAGCAGCGTGACGGAGACCGGTGCGTCGATGCCCTGGGCGGGTGTGCCGGGCAGGAAGACGATCGCCTGCCAGTTCCCCTTCTCGAGCGTCACGGTCCGCTCATGCGTGCCCGGCACCGACCGCCAGCCGTACTCGGAACGGGCACGGGCGAGAGCGGCCTTCACCGCGGCACCCGCGGTCCGTGGGTCATGCCGCCCGGACAGCTGCTCCAAGCACCGTCCGGAACCGTCCGACGGTTCCCTCCGTACCCGGACGCCCTCTGCCGCCAGAGCGGACCGCACCTCCGACACCGCCGTGTCCGCGGACAGCGCAGGACCTGAGAACCGTGGGGGCAGCGGTGTCGGCGGGGCGCAGGCCGTCACAGCGGTCAGCATCGCCGTGACCAGGCCTCCTCGGACCGTGCTTCGAACTCGCCGTCTCACCCTGGTGCCGCCCCCTCTGCCCCGAACTCGGTCCTGACGGCCGGTCGGCCATTGTGCCGTGCCGATCATGCCGCCCCGACACTCCCCCCGTCGCCGTCAGCACGTTCTCCGTGGGCAGTCACCGAGCCCCGGCTCGCTCCGACCCGGCGCGCGGGTCGTCCGGACAGCCGGTACTACAGTCGGTGCGCATGAATGCTTCCCCGCCCACGAGGCGCACACTGCTCGGCCTGGCCGTACTTGCCGGAGCCTCGGTGCTGACCGGGTGCGCCACCGGCGACGAGCCGGGCGGGAAGGGGGAGAAGCAGTCGCCTTCCGGCCGTCCGCAGACGGACCCGGCCCGGCTCGAGGACGCCCCGCCCGCTGCCGACAGCGCGTCCGCGGCATCGCCGGACGGCGCCTGGCGCTACACGCACCTCGCCCCGGAGGACGGCGCGTCCTACCGGGCCATGGCCGTCGCGTCGCGGGACGACGTGTGGCTGCTGGGCACACGGAAGTCCTCCTCCGCACCGTTCCTGGAGCACTGGGACGGCACCCGGTGGAGCGCTCCCGAACTGCCCGACGCACTGAAGGCGGGCGATCCGTCCTCCTCCTGGGCGCTGGCCGTGGGAGCACCCGGTGAGCTCTGGCTCGCGCGGCGCGCAGCGGGGGGAGGCGGAGGCGGGCCGGCCGTGTTCCACCGCACGGGAGGAGCGTGGCGGCGACTGCCCGAACCCCCGGCCGTGCGGGGCGACGTGGGGACGTACAGCCCGACGGAAGCCGCCTGGTGCGTGGCCTCCGGAACCGGCCTGTGGGTCAACCACTACGGCAAGGTGCTGCACTGGGACGGGCAACGCTGGGACGTCCCCGCCCTCCCCTTCGCTGCCACCGCCCTGGCCGCCGCGCCCGCCGAGGACGGAACTCCCCGCGCTTGGGCGGCCGGTTGGCACGACCCCGGGTGCGATCGGGACATCTGCTACCCGCAGCCGGCCACGGCCCGGTGGTCGGACGGCGCCTGGCAGCCACTCGACACGCCCACGTACCGCTTCCCCGACCCCGTGCCGCCGGAGCCGTCCGCCTCGCTCGACGCGCTCGTGCACGACCCCGTGGGCGACCGCCTGTGGGCACTCGGCAGGCACGACTTCAACCACGGCGAGGTGGAGGAGGAACCGGAAAGTCAGGAGATCGTCCTGACCGGGGACGGCACCTCGTGGACGAGGGTCGTCGTCGCAGACGTCGGCCGGGTCTTCACGACGGCCACGAGCGTCGCCGACGGGGCCGGCGGCCTGCTCCTGGACACGAGGATGCGCCGGACCCCGGACGGGAAGCTGCACAAGCTGCGCGGCCCGGAACGGCTGCCGGAGCCGTCCGAGGTGCCGAAGCCGAAACGCAAGTACGACTTCGACCAGCCGTTCCAGGCCGTCGTGACCCGACTGATCCCCGGTACCCGGACCGTTCTCGCCGCGGGCGTCGTCACCTTCCCGAACTCCTCGGACAGGGGCGACACGCCGCGACGCCCCGCACTCGCCCGCTACGACGCGGACGGAGCCGAGGGTGCCGAGGGCGACGAGGGGGCGAAGAGTGCGAAGGGTGCGGACTGACCCTGCCGTCCGGACCCGGCGAAGCGCCGACCACCCGCCGCGACTCCCGAGGACCGGGCGACCGAGCCATGGACAGGGTGACCGAGCCATGGACCGAGCGACCGCGCCACGACCGGCGGCGCCCTCGGCTGCCGTCGCAGCGATCGGTGATCGAGAGGAGGCACCGCACCCGCAGAGCCACGCGGAGAGCGGAAGCAGCCCCGATGCCCTACGAACCACCGGTCGGCCCGGGCATGAGCCGGCAGAGCCCCGGGCATGCCGAGCCTGACCGGCAGCACGACGGAGGATCACATCAGGCCGCCGCGGCGGTGACCACCAGGACCGAGGCACCAACCGGAGGCAGGCAGGGATGTCCGAGACGTGGGTGAGACTCGAACTCGACGTGGCCGGATTCGACCACGACCGTTTCGCGGGGTATGTGACGGAGTGTCAACTAAACGGACTGCGCCTGACGACTCTCGCGGACCTGGGCGACACCCCGGAGCATCGCAGGAAACTGTACGAACTCAACAAGGAATGCTCGGCAGACATACCGGGACGAGGGAAGTTCTTCTCTATCGACGAGTACGCCGAGCGGCGCTTCGCGGATGCGTCCTACAACCCGCGGGGCGTCGTGATCGCCGTGGAGGGCGACGACTGGGTGGGCATGGCGGCGACATCGAGGCATGAGGGCTTCGTGTTCAACGAGATGACCGGTGTGCGAGCCGGGTACCGAGGCCGGGGGATCTCGATCGCCATGAAGACGTTCGCCATGGGCTTCGTGCGGGAGTGCGGAGCGAGCAGGGTCCGCACGTTCCACCATCCGGCCAACGCGGCCGCGATTGCCATGAACCGGAAGCTGGGCTTCGTGGACGCGGCCGACTGAACGACGTTCCTCCGCCCCGGCGCTCCGGACGCCGTCCACAGATGGATGCAGAGGTGCGGCGCGCCGGGGAGGCGCGGTGACGAGAACCCGGGCCGGGTGAACAGGCGCCTCCCATCGAGCGCGACGAATGTCGCCCGACAGCCGTGCCGGCCCGACAGCCGTGCCGGCCCGGCAGCCGTGCCGGCCCGGCGAGGCGCGGTACCCGATGAGCCGGTCCAGGACTGCCGGCGTCCCGATTCCCTGAGACGATCGCGTCATGACACCTCGCACCCCCCACCCGATGCCCACCGTCCGTCCCGTGCTGGTACGGAGGGGATCATGAGCGGCAATCGGGTCGTGGTGGTCATGGGGGTCACCGGCACTGGTAAGACGACCATCGGTGTCCTGCTCGCGTCCCGGTTCGGCGTCCCGTTCGCCGAGGGCGACGACTTCCACTCGCGGGCCAACATCGCCAAAATGTCGGGCGGCACTCCGCTCACCGACGCGGACCGCGGGCCCTGGCTGGACACCATCGGTGAATGGGCCCGCGACCGGACCGAATCCGGCGGAATGATCAGCGGTTCGGCGCTGCGGAGGGCCTACCGCGACCGGGTGCGGGCCACGGCTCCCGACATCGTGTTCGTGCACCTCACGGGAGACCGCGAAGTCATCGAGGAGCGACTGGCCCGCCGTCAGGGGCACTTCATGCCCACCAAACTGCTCGCCTCCCAGATCGCTGAGCTCCAGCCGCTGGAGCCGGACGAGAAGGGGGTGACGGTCGATGTGTCCGGTACTCCCGAGGAGATCGCCGACCGCGTCGTCGAGTCGCTGCGCGAGCTGGACGCCGACGCCTTCGCACCGTAAGCACCCCGATTCCCGGGGACGCTCCCATTCCCGCGGACGCTTTGGGCCGGCGAGGACGTCACCGGGCCGGACGCCCCCGCGTCGCGAAGGCTCCCTCGGGCTTTCGCCCCGTCCTTGAGGCGTACCGAGCCCTTCGGGCGCTGCCGGCGCTGAGGGACTACGCCGCTGGGCGCGTGGGGATGTCTCTGTCTCGTCGGCACGCGGGGATGTCTGGTCGGCGGTTGCCTCGGCGGAGGCTTCCGTCGGCGACAGCCTCCGCGACGAGGAGCCGCTCCGCCGTCACGGCAGCACCCCGAAACCGTTCCGCCCCGACGGGCCCGCCGCCGACCGGTACCCCACCCGCCGGGCAACGCCCCCGTGAGCGACCTCCTCACCGTGCCCGGGCGTTCCACCTCCGGTGGAGGTCCTGCCCCACCTCGTCGATGTGCCGCCCGCGCGTCTCGGGAACCCACTTGGCGACGAACCCCACGCCGATCACACAGATGCCGGCGAAGATCCAGAACGTCGGGCCTTCCCCGATGGCGGAGATCAGCGGCAGGAACAGCAGACTCACCACGAAGTTCGAGAGCCAGTTGACGGTGGCGCCCGCACCGGATCCCTCGGCGCGCTGGGCCGGAGGGAAGATCTCACCGAGCAGGACCCAGAAGACCGGCCCCAGGCCGATCCCGAAGGCCACGATGTACAGCATCATGGCGATGAGCATGACGAGCGGGCTGAGATCCGCGACGAACGCGATCCCCAGCAGGGCGATGGAGACCGCCATGCCGCCCAGGGAACCGATCAGCAGTGGCCGACGCCCGATCCGGTCGACGAGGCCGAGCGAGACCACGGTGATGATGACGTTCACGATGCCGATGAAGACGGAGTAATAGATCGCGTTCGAGGCGGACAGTCCGGCCTGGCCCATGATGGTCGGCGCGTAGTAAAGGATCGTGTTGATGCCGGAGAACTGCTGCAGTGCGGCGAGGATGACGCCCACCAGCAGCGCGGGTCGTACGGCGGGGACCCACAGGGCCCGCATGCCCCCCCGTCCCGGTTCCGCCACCGCCACCGCGATCGTCACCGTCACCGTCACCGCCACTGCCCCCGCCACCGGTGTCGGTGTCGTCGTAGCGGGAGACGACGAGGTCCGCGCCGCCCGGTTCGGTGACCCGGTCGAGCGTCCGGCGGGCCCGGTCCGTCTTGCCGTTGTTGATCTGCCACACCGGGGATTCGGGCAGCCACAGGCACACCAGCACCAGCAGCGCGGAGGGGATGCCGCCGACCCAGAACATCGCGCGCCACTGCTCGGAGTCGGCGAACGCCCAGTTCACGAGGTAGGAGGCGAGCAGGCCCAGGGTGATGAGCAGCTGGTTCAGACTGAGCACCCGGCCCCGGATCTGGGCCGGAGCCATCTCGCCGAGATAGGTCGGCACCGTCGCCGACACCCCGCCGACGGCGAGACCCATGATGATGCGGCCGAGCATCAGCATCCAGTAACCATTGGCCACCGCGGCGACGATGATCCCGAGGAGGAACAGCACGCCGAGACCGGCGAGGAGCGGACGCCGCCCGTAGCGGTCCGAGACCTTCCCGCTGCCCAGCGCACCGGCGACCGCACCGAGCAGCAGGACGCTGACCACCGAGCTCTGCTCGAAGGAGGTCAGTTCGAACTCGTCGCGGATGAACAGCAGCGCGCCGGAGATGATCCCGGTGTCGAAGCCGAACAGGAAGCTGCCGATGGTGATGGCCATCGCCCAGCGGCGGACGATCCCGAGCCCCTTCGGCGTGAGCTGTACGAACCGGCTCTGCGCCGAGGGACGTGTGTCCAGTGGTTCGCTCATGACGGCAGTTGCTCCCAATGCGCGGGTCCGGCACTGCCGGCCGGATACTCGTCGAGGGGGACACGCCCGTCGCTCCAGGCGTCCAGCACCGGTTCCACGATGCGCCACGACTCCACCGACATGTCGTCGCGCACCGACAGCGGCTTCTCGTCCTCCAGGACGCCCCGGAGCACCTCCCCGTACTCCAGCAGCTCGCCCGGCCCGAACGTGGTGTCGAGGGTGACCGGGGAAATGGTCGACGGGTCGCCGGGGCCGTTGACGTTCAGGTCCAGTTGCAGACGGTGCGGACCGATACCCAGACGCAGCCGGTTGTCGGGCACGTCACCGACGAGCCCGTCCGGCACGTGCTGCGGGGCCTTGAACCAGAAGGTGACCTCCTGCCGTGGCGAACCGATCGCCTTGCCCGAACGGACCCGGAACGGGACACCCGCCCACTGCCAGGTGTCGACCGCGAACACCACCTCGGCGAGCGTCTCGGTCTCCCGGGCGGGGTCGATGCCCGGCTCGTCGGTGTAGGAGGGCAACGAGCGCCCGTCGACCGTTCCGGCGGTGTAGCGGGCACGCCGGCTGAACCGCTCGGGACGGTCGTCCCAGACGTGCGTGGCGCGCAGCACGTGCGCCTTGGCGTCCCGCACGTCGACCGGGTCCAGTCTGCTCGGCGCGGGCATCGCCACCAGCGACAGCACCTGGAGCAGATGGCTCTGGATCATGTCGCGCAGCGCGCCCGTCGTGTCGTAGAAGCCGGCCCGGCCCTCCAGACCGAGCGTCTCGTCGAACACGATGTCCACCGCCGCGACGTGCTCCGAGGTCAGCAGGGGCTCGATGACCCGGTTGGCGAACCGGACACCCAGGATGTTGAGCACCGTCGACATCCCCAGGAAGTGGTCGACGCGATGCACGTGGTCCTCGGGCACGAAACCGTGCAGCAGTTCGTTCAGCGCGGTGGCGCTGGCCGCGTCCGTGCCGAAGGGCTTCTCGAGCACCAGGCGCGTCCCGGCGGGCACACCGGTCCGGGCCAGCACCCGGCACACCTCCACGGTGACGGCCGGCGGCAACGCGAAGTACAGGGTCAGACGGCCCCGGCAGGAGGCCATCACACGGCGCAGGTCGTCCTCGGCGGTGGCGTCCGCGACGACGTAACGCGTGTCGCGGACGACGGCGTCGACGGCCGGCCCCTCCGCCCCGCCCGCCTCGAACGCCCGCGCCACCAGCGTCCGCCACTCCTCGTCACTGCTCTCTCCCCGGTCACTGCCGACCAGGTGGAGACCGGTCAGCCCCGACGACGCGACGAGGTTGCCCAGGCCGGGCAGGAGCAGCCGCTGGGTCAGGTCACCGCCCGCGCCGAGAATAAGCAGTGTCTGGGTCCGCCCGTCGGCCGTGTCCGCCGCGGGGGTGTCGGGGGCGCTCATCCGGCGAACTCCCTCACCGGCACGCCCCGCACCCCTGGCGTGCACGCGAACAACGCGCCCGCCTCCGGTTCGGCCCCGGGCTCGAGGTGCTCACGCGACGTGGTGACGAACAGCCGGTCGAGGCCGGGCCCGCCGAACGTGCACGCCGTGACCTTGCTGACCGGCAGCTCCACGACCTCGTCCAGGGTGCCGTCGGGCGCGTACCGCCGCACCGCGGAACCGCCGTACAGCGCGACCCACACCCCGCCCTCCGCATCCACCGTCAACCCGTCCGGACCGCCGTCGCCGTCCGGCACGGAGGCGAACGGACGCCTCCCGCTCAGCCCCGTCCCGCGGTCGTAGTCGAAGACGTCGACGCGCCCCGTCGCGGTGTCCGCGTAGTACGCGCGGTCCCCGTCCGGGCTCCACTCCAGACCGTTGGAGACCGTCACCTCGTCCAGGACCGTCGTCGTCGAGCCGTCCGCGTCCAGGCGGTACAGCGAGCCGGCCCCCTCACGGCCGTCGTAGGCCATCGAACCGCAGTAGAAGCGTCCGTCGGGGTCGCATCCCCCCTCGTTCATACGGACGCCTTCGTCGCTCCACAGGGAATCCAAGACCGTCACCGTTCCGTTCGTGTCCTCGAGGGCGAAGCCGCGCTCGACACCGATCACGGCACCCCCTCCTCGTCGGGGCCGGACCGCGGCCACGACGGTGTCGATGTGCCGCCGGGTCACGCTGTGGTCCGGGGCGAGCGACAACACGTCGCCCGCCAGCATGTCCAGCCACCGCAGTCCGCCCCACGCCTCGGACCAGACGGGTCCTTCGGCGTGATACGCCAGCGGCTCGGTGACCTGGTCGACCTTCACCATCACCACGTCCTTTCCACCGCGCGCCGCAGCACGGGCCCGTCCCGGGGCCCGGCTCGCCCGGGGCAGCCGCCGCCGGGTGTACGAGGCGGCCGGCTGGCATAGTGGGCCGGGTGAGCGCGCCGCGAACCCGCACGAAAGTGTTCGCCGCGCGCGCACCGGCCCGCCGAGCGGCATCGCGGTTCGTGGCCGGCTGCCGCCGGGCCGCCCTGGACGTGTGGCTGCTCCTCCAGGCCACCGTCGGCGCCGGGGCGGCATGGCTGGTGGCTCGTTACGCACTCGACCACCCTGCCCCGTACTTCGCGCCCATCACGGCGGTCATCGCACTGACCGCGAACCTCGGCGAACGCGGCCTGCACGCGATGCGGCTCCTCCTCGGCGTGTTCCTCGGACTGCTGATCGGGCAGATCGTGCTCGCCACCCTGGGGATCGGTCCGGGCACGATGACCCTTGCGGTCTTCGTCTCCCTCGCCGCCGCCCGGATGCTGCGGGGCGCACAGATCGTCCTCGTCCAGGCCGCGGTGAGCGCCATCCTCGTCGTGGCGCTGGGAGACCAGGCGAACGGTGTCCAGCGCCTGCTGGACGCCCTGACCGGTGCCGGCATCGCCCTGGTGTTCTCGCAGGTCCTCTTCCCGCCCGAACCCCTCACCCTGCTGCGCCGGGCCGAGCGGGCCGCGCTCAAGGCCATCGCCGGCGGGCTGTCCACCCTGGCCACCGCCGTCGCCCGCGACGACGACACGCTCGCCCGGCAAGCGGTCGGGGAACTCCGCCAGGTCCTGGACCGCCTCCAGGACCTGCGCCGGGCCGGCCGGACCAACACCCGCGTCACACGGCGCGCCCTCGCGCGAGGGGACAAGATCGTCGTGCGTGAGAAGGAGAACGCGGAACACCTCGACCTGCTCGGCGCCAGCTGCCTGCTCTTCGCACGCCTGCTCACCTCGGCCGACGCCGACACCCGCGGCCGGCTGGAGCAACCGGTGCGCGGCCTGGCGGACGTCGTCGGCTCGCTGGCCGACGGACTCGACGACCGCACGGTGCGTCAGCGCGCCGCGGACCGCTCGCTGGAACTCGCCACGCGGATCACCGCGGAGTCCGGGCCGGCCGACTCCGAGCGCACCTTCCTGGCCTACAGCCTGCGTACGGTCGCCACCGACGTCATCACCTTCGCGGGCGTGGACCTCGCAGACGCTCTCGAGGCGATCCGCACGGGCGCCCTGGACCGCCGGGTGCCCCCTGCGGCGGTGCCACCCGGCCGACTCCGCCGCTGGGGCGGCCGGGTCGTCAACTGGTCGAAACGGGTCCGGGACAGGATCGGCCGCGCGTCCACTCGGAGCGGCGGGCCGTGACAACGGCCGCCGGACCGGGAGGGCGGGATGTGCTCCGGTACTCCGAGGCATCGTGACTCCGTCCGGGGCGTGCGCGTAGGAGGGTGCGTGAAGGGGGCTGAGAGGTGCGGGGTGGCTCGCGGACGACAGGCGCACGGCCACCACCCGTCCGATGGTCACCCGCGCCGCGGACCCCCGCATCTTCACCCCACCGCCCGGGAGATCGAGGGGAGACGCTGCAAAAGATCACGCCTGGCCGCGGGGCGGGCCGGACCCGTCCCGCGGACGGAACAAGCCCCGGCGCGCGTGCCGACGGCCTTCCGCCCCACCTGTCGGCGTGCGTGACCGGCCCTCCGACCAGCCGTCGAACGAGTTCCGGCGCGTCGCCGGGACGGCACCTCGTCGCCCCCGCCCTCCATCCGGGTGAGGAGGGCGGGGAGCCGCCCGGCCCGCCGTACGGCACGAACGAGACCCCGGCCATGCAGAAGCCGTCCACGTATTCCGTGGGACGGCAGACATCTGCGGGGAGAGACCTCGTCGTTCGTCGTGGAAAGGTCATCCGCGGGGAAGGCGCATCCGTGGGGCGGGACATCCTCGGGACTCCTGAGCCGCGGAGACGGCGACTTGCATCACCCGCGCGTCCCGGGCGCCGTGCGACCGCCCGGAAGCCCATCCTGGGGAGCACCCCTGTACGACACGGAGAGAAAGGCCTTGCGATGAGCGGACCGGTCAGCACCGTCGACGCGCCTGCCGATCAGGCGGACACCGGCCATCCCGAACCGCCGTGCCTGGAGGTGACCGACAGCCGGGAGGCGACCGTGGGCGCCATCCGCGTACGCCGGGCCCTGCCGCGCCGGGGCCGCCGCACGGTCGGGGCCTGGTGCTTCGCCGACCACATGGGACCGGCCGATGTCACCGAGAACAGTGGACTCGACGTCGGCCCGCACCCGCACATCGGTCTGCAGACGGTCACCTGGCTGACCGACGGGCAGGTACTGCACCGCGACAGCCTCGGCTCCGAACAGGTCATCAAGCCCGGCCAGCTCAACCTGATGACCTCCGGAAACGCCGTCTCCCACGCGGAGGAGGCCACCGGCCACTACCGCGGCACCCTGGAGGGCATCCAGTTGTGGACCGCGCTGCCCGAAGCCACCCGCCACGGTGCACCGGCGTTCGAGCACCACGCGGAGCTGCCGCGCACCGACCTCGACGGCGGCGCGGGTGCCGCGACGGTGTTGATGGGCGACTTCTACGGCCTGACCAGCCCCGCCCGCCGCGACACCCCGCTCGTCGGAGCAGAACTGGACCTGCGGGCCCCGGTCACGGTCCCACTGCGACCCGACTGGGAGTACGCACTGGTCGTCCTCCAGGGCGCCGTGGCCCTGCGTGGCCAGCCCTTGCACCCGGGGCGCCTCGGCTACCTGGGGGAGGGCCGGGAGGAGCTGCCCCTCGACGTACGCGAACCCACCTGCCTCATGCTCATCGGCGGGGAGCCCTTCCCCGAACCGATCCTGATGTGGTGGAACTTCGTCGGCCGAGGCCGCGAAGAGATCGACGCCGCCCACGCCTCCTGGGCCCGCCGGGACGACCGCTTCGGACGGGTGGACACCTCCCTGCCCTACATCCCGGCCCCCGCCCCTTTCTGGCAGCGGACGTCAGAGAACCAGTGACCGCGGGCCCGACGGGGCCCGGTCGACGTTCCGACCCAGGGCCCGGTCGACGTCCGCGGGAGGCGCGGCCCGGCCACGCGAGCCGGGCCGGACGCCCGCACCACGACGCCCGCCTGCCTCCGGCCCACCTGCCTCCGGCCCGCCGGCTGCTCGCGCTCCCGCGCACGCTCCAGTGCCCGTGCCCGTGCCGCTATGTCGTCCGACGCGTCACCTTCGGGTTCGAGACGGTCACTCCGAGCCGTTCGGCAGGGCATGCCACGGACGTGCGCCCCGGCTCAGGCCGACGGCTTCGGCTGCGGCCGGTGACCATGTGCGCGCAGTTGCTCGTTGATGCGCTGAGCCTCCTCGAGTTGGTCTTCGAGGATGACGATGCGGCAGGCGGCCTCGATGGCGGTGCCCTGGTCGACGAGCTCGCGGGCGCGCGCGGCGATGCGCAACTGGTACCGCGAATAGCGGCGGTGGCCGCCCTCGGAACGCAGGGGGGTGATCAGGCGGTGTTCCCCCAGGGCGCGGAGGAACGCGGGGGTGGTGCCGAGCATCTCGGCGGCCCGACCCATGGTGTAGGCGGGGTAGTCGTCATCGTCGAGATTGTCGATGGGACGGGATACGGCAGGGGGCATAGACCTCTTCTTCCGGGACACGCATCGAGGGGCCCGGGCGCCACACGGCGCCCGGACCCCGAGCTTTCAACACCATCTGCCGGCGCGTGACGCCGGTTCTCTGTGTCGCAGGTACCGCCCGGGAGGGCGGGGCTGCGGGGATCGCGGATGCGTGACCGGGGACCACCTTCCAATCCGGGGCCTGCGGTACTCGGGCGGCCTGGCCGGCCCGGGCGATCCTGATGGCGTCTTGGCTCCTTACCTTCGGTAACACGGTGTGTACTGCGGGATGACGCGGGTAGTGCTCGCGACCTCCGAGTCACGTCCCGCTCGACCTGTCTGTGCGGCCGTTCCTGTCCGCCGCACCTTTCTCGACTCTCGACCCTCTTGGGTACGTGCACGACGATATCCCCGCGGCGCATGAATGTCTACTGCGAACACCACAGATTTTCATGCACGCCTGCATGAGCAGCTCTGCCCCACACGGAGCCGGAAGGGTGCGACGCCGACTGGAGCCCTCCAGGCCTCCAGCCCTCCAGTCTTCTCCGGGACGACCCGCCCGGGCCCCGCGACCGATCCAGGCAAGGACGTCCCGGTAGGGCCATGCAAGCAAGGGCCATGGAGAGGCAGGGGGCCGGGTTGAGGCGGGGGTCGGCGCCGCGTGACCGGTGCACGTGTCTCCAGGTCCCTGCTGAACCGGTCATGGGGGAGAACGGCTGATATCGAACTCCGTCAAGGTCACGGGACCCCCGCGCGTGTCGGCGGTGCGTCGGGGTGGTGCACGAGAGCCTGCGCACCGTGCTCGGTGTGCGTCCTCAGCCCGGGGCTGCCGCGGTGATGTGGCTCAGCACGCACAACCAGCGGCCGTTCCGCTTCACGAACACATCGGTCGTCCACTCGTCGGCCTCGAAGTGTCGGCCCTTGTAGTGGGCCGTGTTCGTCACCCGCGCCGTGGAGACCGCGGTGTCGCCGTACACCCGGATCCTCGGCCGGCTGACGCTCCGCATGGCCGAGTGTGTCAACTCCCCGGATTCGACGAGCGACAGGAACCGCCCCCTGTCGGAGGCGCCGGACTCGGAGACGATGACCCACTCGTCGGCCATGAAGCCACCGATGCGGACGGGATCATTGGACACGATGGCATCCGCCCAGCCCGTGGCCAGCTCAACGAGCCGGGTGTGGACCGGGTCGCTCTCGGATGCTTCATGGGGCACGCCACCGATGTCGCCCATCGTCCCAATCTAAACGCTGATTCCGGCCGTCACCCTTCCCCGGAACCGACCGACGCCCACGAGTTGTGCCTCACCGACCGACGCCAACGAGCCGTGACTCCCCGGCCGCACGGTGCCCGACCTGCTCCCTCGGGCTGACTGCGCAGCGGCGGTGGTGACGCCCCGAGTGCCGCACGACCGCACCGAGCCCATCTTTGACTCACGGAACATCGGAGCACCGGAGCACCGGAGCTTCGAAAGAAGGCGCCGAAAGAGGTCTGGTGTCCCACGGACCGGTCACCACCGTCGGTGTCTCCGCCCGATCAGTCCGACAACGGGCATCCCGCACCACCGCGTCGGGAGGAGCCCACGATGAGGGGCGGTTCGGCCGCAGTGGTCCCGCCGCGTCCGCGGGGCCGGCGCACGATCGGTCCCGGGCGTGGCCCAGGTCAGCCGGTGAGTACCACGCGATCGAAAAAGGGGAAGCCGGTGAGTACCGCGCGAGCGAAGAGGTGGAAGGCTCCATGAGCGAGAAGGACGTCCAGAACGTCGACCTGCTGGTGATCGGAGGGGGCAAGGCGGGCAAGTCCCTGGCGATGGACCGTGCCAAGGGCGGCTGGACGGTCGTCATGGTGGAGCGGGACAAGATCGGTGGTACGTGCATCAACGTCGCCTGCATTCCCACCAAGGCGCTCGTGGGTTCGGCCCGCACCCTGCTCACCGCGCGCCACGCCGCCCGGATGGGGGTCCGGACCGGAGCTGAGCCCGCCGTCGACCTGGAGGCGCTGCGCGCACACAAGGAGAACGTGGTGGGCGGAATGGTCGGAGCCCACCAGAAGCTTTTCGCCGCCTCCGGCATGGACTTCGTCCTCGGCTCCGCCCGCTTCACCGGGGAACGAACCGTCGAGATCACCACCGCCGACGGATCCACGCGTACGGTACGCGGCCGGGACGTCGTCATCAACACCGGAACCACCCCGGCGATGCCGGACCTGCCCGGCATCGCCGGGGCAGAGGTGTGGAACTCGGAGACGATCCTGCGTCTGGAACGGCTGCCCGAGACGCTGCTGATCCTGGGCGGAGGATACGTCGGAGCCGAATTCGCCTCGATGTTCGCCGTCTTCGGTACCCGCGTGACGTTGCTGCAGGGCCGGGACCAGTTGCTGCCGCGTGAGGACCGGGACGTGGCCGACGAGGTGGCCCGCCTGCTCACCGCGCAGGGCGTCGAGGTGCGGCTCCGCGCACGTGCGAGCTCCGTACGCAGAGAGGACGGCCACGGCGACATCGTCGTCACCCTGGACGACGGCTCCGAGGTGCGCGGGCAGGAGCTGCTCGTCGCCACCGGCCGGACACCGGTCACCGCCGGCCTCGCACCGGGAGCGGCGGGCGTACGGCTGACGGACCGTGGTTACGTCGTCGACGATCACCTGCGCACCACCGCCGACGGCGTGTGGGCCGCCGGAGACGTCGCCGGCAGTCCCCAGTTCACCCACGCCTCGTGGCACGACTTCCGGGTCCTGCGCGCGAACCTCACCGGTGACGACGCCGTCACCACCGACCGGACCGTGCCCTACACCGTCTTCACCACGCCCGAACTCGCTCGCATCGGACTCACGGAGGCCGAAGCCCGATCACAGGGGTACGACGTGAAGGTGGCCCGCCTCCCGGTCGCCGCCATCCCGCGCGCGAAGACGCTGCACGACCAGGCCGGTACCTGGAAGGCCGTCGTCGACGCCGACACGGACCGGATTCTCGGTGTCGCCCTGCTGGGCCGCCACGCCGGGGAGGTTCTCTCCGCCGTGCAGATGGCCATGCTCGGCGGACTGCCCTACCGGGAGGTCCGCGACGCGATCTTCACCCACCCGACCATGGCGGAGGGCCTCAACCTGCTCTTCGACACCCTGGACGCCGACACGGCGCGCGGGTGAGTGGACGGAAGCGCTCACGACCCCTGAGTCGAGCCGGTGTTCCCGCCAGACGGCAACTGCCGTTGCCGTCACGGTGGTGGGGGGGCGAGTTCACCGACCACTCGGCCATGACAAGCACGATCCGGCCGGGAAGTACCGGGGCAACAGCCGCAACGGAACCCGTGGCGACTGTGCGGACCGCTGTCGGCCCGATCCGGATGGCCGTGCCCGCGCTCGCGAGGGGCCCCTTCGCGAGGCCCCTTTGCGGAACCCCCTTCGCGTCGGAGATCGTGAAGGAGCGGCACAAGCGCCTTCCCGGCATGGACGACATCGTCGTCGACCTGGTCCTCGTCCTCGTCGAAGCCGAGGCCGGAAGGGTGTGCCGGCCGTCCAACCTCGACCGACCGACCGACCGACGGCAGGCAGTTCGAGCCAACTCCCGGGCCGTCCGTCTTCCCACCCACGGCCGTGCACGGAAACTCCTTCCGTGGCGCTGCGGAGCACCATCGTGGAGCACCTCACAGCGCGCGCGGGGAGTGGAAGGACGGGGATCGTCCGTGACGGGAAGGACGGGAACCGTCCGTGACGGGTCGGCGCCGCGCCCTGCGGCAGCGCGTCCTCCCCGTCATGGCGGATGTTCCGCCGCTTGAGATCACCAGCGGACGCGGAAACGGTTCTCCCCGCCGATGCGCGGTGCTCCGGCCCCCATCACGCCATGTGCGGCATCGCCCAGACGCACCACCTCCCCTCGCCGGACAGGCGAGCGACCACACCGGGCACCGACGGGCACCGACCTCAACGAGGCACTCCTCGCTCGCACGACAACGCCGGTGGGTGACCTACAAGCGGGCCGCGGCATCGAACCGACCCCGGTGGGGGTGCCGGACCTGAGGCCGGCCCGACCGGCGCCCGCTCCGCACCCGTTGTCACACCCGATCCGTACAGTCCCTCCCATGACACCATCGGCTCCCGCCGGGAACACGGGCGGAAGTTGCAACGTCTCGCCCGAACACAGGAGCCCCATGACCCCCGAGATGCTGGACCGACTGGACGCGTTCCGTGAGAACGCCCTCGCCGCGGGCATCCCGCCGGACGACATCCAGCGGTGGACGGGCCTCGCCCGCCCCTGCGCCCTCCTGGACACCCGAGGAGAGGGGCCGGTGGTGGGCCGGCTCGGCGGACCTCTCATGCTTCCCGCCGACGTCCCCGACCCGTGGTGCGAGCTGGCCGCCACTGTCGACCTCGCCGCCCTGCCCGCGGGAGCGACCGACCTCGGTCTGCCCGCCGACGGCCACCTTCTGCTCTTCGCCGACCCGGACCCCGACGGGATCGACGAGGAGAACCTCGGCACCGCACTTCACATCCCCGCGGGCACGGCCGTCGAGGAACGCCGGCCCGACTTCGATGCGGGATGGAGGAACGTCTCGGACGAAGCCAACTTCCCGGAAGGCCCACTCCACCTGAGGACCAGTGTCTCCCTGCCCTTCCACACCTCGGTCTACGACCCCGGGTCCCCCTTCGACTGCAAGCCCCTCCCCGAACACCCCCGTGCCGGCGAGCTGCGCGACGTGTGGACGGCCCTGCCCCACGACGACATCCACACCGGGATCCAGCTGGGCGGGTACGCCGCGGACGAGAACGACGTGGAGGACCCCAGCGTGGCAGCCGGACGGGAGGCGGAGCGACGGGAGATACGGGGCGAGAGATCCCCGGCCGAGCCGGGCATACGCCCCGAGGACTGGGTGTGCCTCGCCCAGTGGCATCACAGCCTCCGCGGCCTGGAGGCGGCCTTCTACTCCTGGTCGATCTCCCGGCAGGACCTGGCCGCGCGGCGCTTCGACCGGGTCCACGCCACCATGACCTGGAACCCGTGACCCCACGGAGGCGGGTCACCGTCGGCCCGCCCCTGACCACCCCCGGCAGGCCTCCGAGTCAATGAGAACCGCCGCTCACCTGCGGCTCCCGGCGGCTCTGTCGCCGGCAGCCATCGCTGCGGTTCACCAGTCGTCGGACGCGCTGCCCGTCCACGCGATCGGCCGGCCTCAGCCGCCGCGGCCCTGTGCGGTTCCTCCCACCGAGGTCTCGCGTCCACCGGGAACGACGCGAAGCCCCCTCCCGCGGCCGTGCTGGCCTTACTGGCTTGCACGGCCCTCGGAGTGCTGTGCCTCGCCGCCCTCCGCCACCGCCCGGACGTAGCGGGACCGGAACGGCGGGAGGCCGGGGCCTTGGGAACGGATCGCTGTCCGTCGGCGTCGTGACGACCATGGCGCAAGGCGGGAGCACGATGGGTGAGGATCCGACGTGGGCCGATGCGCTGTTCACCCGCCTTCTGTCGTCCTGCCGTCACGACGCCTTGTGTTGACGTCTGATGGGCTCGCCCACTCGGTGCAGGTGGGTGAGTGCCTCGCGGTAGGACTGGATCAGGCTGGTTTCGTGGTACGGCACGTCGATTTCCGCGCAGTAGGCGCGTACGACGGCCTGGGCCCGCCGTAGATGAGGAGTGGGCATGCTCGGGAACAGGTGGTGCTCGATCTGGTAGTTGAGCCCGCCGAGCATCACGTCGGAGAGCCGGCCGCCCCGTACGTTGCGGGAGGTGAGTACCTGACGGCGCAGGAAGTCGGGGCGGTCGTCGCCGGTGAGGGTGGGCATGCCCTTGTGGTTCGGGGCGAACGTGCAGCCGAGATACACACCGAACAGGCACTGGTGCACGGCGAGGAACGCCACGGCCTTGCCGGGGGAGAGCACCAGGAACAGCGCGGAGAGGTAGGCCGCCATGTGCAGGAGAAGCAGTGTGCCCTCCAGCAGGCGGTTCTTCATCGTCGGTGAGCGCAGCGCCCGCACGCTCGCCACGTGCAGGTTGAAGCCCTCCAGCGTCAGCAGCGGGAGGAACAAGAACGCCTGGTGGCCGCCGATGAAGCGGGCCAGACCATTGCTGTTGCGGGCCTGCTCGGTGGACCACACCAGGATGTCCGGGGCGACATCGGGGTCGAGTTCCTCGTGGTTGGGGTTGGCGTGATGGCGGGTGTGCTTGTTCATCCACCAGCCGTAACTCATGCCGATGCCGAGGTTGCCGAAGAGTTGGCCCCAAACCGCGCTCGCCCGGCGCTTCGGGAAGATCTGCCGGTGCGCCAAGTCATGTGCCACCAGAGCCACTTGGCCGAACATCAGGGCCAGAAAGGCGGCGACCGCCAGCTGCCACCACGTGTCGCCCAGCGTGACGAAGGCGGTCCAGCCCGCTGCCAGCAGTCCGCTCACCAGAGCGAGCCGCACCGTGTAGTAGCCGGGGCGCCGCCGTAGTAGACCCGCCTCGGTGATGCGCTGCGACAGCCGGGCGAAGTCACTGCCGGTGCCGGGGCGAGGCCGCGAGGCGGCCGGGGCCGTCGTGACCGTGGCGTCGGTAGGAATCGTCATGCAGGCGAGTCTGGCTACGGCCGCCCCACCGCCACCAGCCTGTCAGCCGTAGGCCTCGTAGAGGGGCCGAGCCCCCTCAGGCTCAGGGGGTTGTCCCTACCTCTGTGCTTCCTGAGCTGCGCATTCGCCGGTGCGTCCGGAGCTGTGTGCTGGGCCGAGTCGCCTCCGCAAAAAGCCTCACGGAGGCTTCGGAGGCCGCCCCCTGCCCGTGGCGTCAGCTCCAGCGAGCGCAGGGTGTGCGGCATGGTGCGGGCCGCGTCCGCGATCACGGCCGCTTCCCTGGCGTCGGTCTTGGCCTCGCCGGGGTAGAGGTCGGCGATCCGGCGCATGGCTAGTCCGGGCAGGTAGGCGACCTGGCAGCCCGCATCCCGGGCCACGGTCAGCGGCAGAGCGCCGATCGAGGCGGGCTGGTCCACGATCACCAGGACGGTGCCGCACTTCCCGGCCGGTTTGTCGAAGGCGGCCCGCAGTTTCGGTTCGCTGCTGGGCAGCGGCTTGTCGAAGACCTTCTTCCCGGCCGGGGTGAGTCCGTGGCCGTGGTGGGCCGTCTTGCCGACGTCCAGGCCCAGGAAGACGCCCACGTCTTCGATCTCGAACATCGCGCCCTTCCCCAGAGGTGTCGACCGTGCCGGCCTCGGCGCCGGTGTCGTACTCGCGCATCCACGTTATGCAGACCTGCCGCCCGCGAGTGGCCAGGCATTGCACCCGGTCGGACGGTGGTCGGACCTCTGATCAGCGTCTCCGACGGCACCCCTCGGGCCCGGTGACACTACCCCCCAAGTCATCCCATCGACAGGGGGCAACAGTCATGCCGGGCCCGGAGGCCAGCGGCCCTCTTGCAGGACCGCGAAGAAGATAACGGGGGCGACCGGGCGCCGTCAGGGCGCGACGGTCGGGTAGTCCGCGCGGTGTGTTGGAGGGACAGAGCAATCCCACGAGAGGTAAGACTCCCATGCCGTCGGCGCCGACCTGGAGACAGTGAGCGTTTTCAGCGCTGCCTCTCCAGGGTGAGGACGGCTTTGGTGACTGACGTCATGCGGTTGGGGCTGATCCGGGACCTTCGGAAGATCCG
>NZ_JBEZWE010000025.1:0-55254 GCF_040637405.1 Streptomyces sp. NPDC029526 | reverse complement strand
GGGGTCCCCACCTGGGGCGGTTATCGGCCCCCCCACCCCCCCCCCCGCTAGCCCCCAACCCCGGCGCGTCGTCGCAGCACTGCGACGACGGCCGTGGTTGTCGGGATCGTCGACCGTTTGAGGGCCGTGCCCCAACCCCGCCGCTTTCTGAGTGAGGGTCATGGTCAGGCTGGCGTCCTCGAAGCGCGTCCGAAGAGCCTCGGCCAGTGCCCTGGGCTCGCGCGGTTGTCCTACCAGCGGAGCAGGGCTGCGAACGGGCCAAACGCAGGATCAGTGGTGCACGGCCCCTGGAACGTAATCGGCGGCGTGGTTCGTCATGCTGCCCCCGAGCCAGGGCTGTGGCCGGCCTCGGCAGCCCACCGGGCGGCGAGTTCTCCGGCGTACCGGATGCGTCTGCCACCGCTTCGGACCCGTCCCCCGCCTGCTGCCCTGCCGCGTACCCGACCAGGAAGGTCGTCAGCGGTGCGGCGGGCGGGGCGACACCGTGAGCGGCATCGCCCGCGAGGGCGAGGAGCAGCGCCCGGTCGACTTCGAGCTCGATGCACAGCTCGGCCTTGAGAGTGGCGGTTCATACCTGCAGTACGTCGTCCACGATCCCTGTCCTCTCGTTCGTGGCCATGCGACCAGTGCGCGGCCTGTGCGCGGAGGGCGGTGGCCGGTTACAGCAGGCTGCTCCAGTAAGGCCAGAAGCGGGTGAGGACGAGGAGCGCAATCACGCCGTACCAGGCGCTGAGGAGCATCCAGTGGGTGTCGCGGACGACATGCAGCACGCCTCGGGGCACGGGGACGATCCCCCGTTCCAGGCAGTGCAGGGTGAGGTACCAGAACAGGGCGATGGTGGCGATCCAGACCACGGCGCAGTAGGGGCAGAGCTTGTTGAGCTCGTAGAGCGACTGACCGATCAGCCAGTGCGCGAACACCACTCCGACCAGCGCGCCGGCGGTCAGCGCGAGCCACAGCCGGCGGTGCAGTCGAGCCCCGCAGAGCACGGCGATGCCCAGGGCGATCACCGCGGCGAAGGCACCCAGCCCCAGCAGCATGTTGGGGAAGCCGAGCAGACTGCCCTGGGGACTGGACATGACGCTGCCGCAGCTCACGACGGGGCTGATGTCGCACGGCGGCTGGTAGGCGGGGTCGCGCAGCAGCCGCCAGTCGTCCACGGTGAGCTGGAAGGAGGCCAGCCAGCCGACGATCCCGGTGACGACCATCACCCACCCCGTGCGGCGGCTCGCGCCCACCGCGGCGGCAGACCGGGTGGACGGGGCCGCCAGCGCGAGCGCGGGTCCGTGACTCATGCCGCTCGCCGGGAGCCCGAGGCTGACCGGGTCCGGCCGCCCGTCGTCGTGGCTGCCGTCGGGGTGGTGCGCCGTCGGTAGACCAGGTACGGGCGAGTCAGGTAGCCGATCGGGGCGCTCCACACGTGGACCAGACGGGTGAACGGCCAGGCGGCGAAGAGCAGGAAGGCGGTCAGGGCGTGGAGCTGGAACAGCAGCGGGGCTCCGGAGATCGCCTCCGGGTGGGGCTGGAGGACGAACAGGCCGCGGAACCAGACGGAGACGGTGGAGCGGTAGTCGTAGCCGGCGCCGAAGACGTTGTGGGCGGCGGTGGCGGTGATGCCGAGCAGGACGGTGGCGGACAGCAGGGGGAAGAGGAGCTTGTCGCTGCGGTCGGTGCCCCGGCGGATCTGGCGGTTCAGCAGCCGGCGGGCGCACAGCATGCCGAGTCCGGCGACCATGGCTACGCCCGCCACCGAGCCCGCCCAGACGGCCGTGGTGTGGTAGGTGTGCTCTGTGATGCCGACGGCTTCGGTCCACGCGTGGGGGATGGCGAGGCCCACGACATGTCCGGCGATGACCATGAAGGCACCGAGGTGGAACAGCGGGCTGCCCCAGCGCAGCCAGCGGTGTTCGAGAAGCTGGGTGGTGCGGGAGGTCCAGCCGAACTGGTCCTGACGGTAGCGCCAGATGTGCCCGACCACGAACACGGCGAGGCAGATGTAGGGGACGGCGACCCACAGGAGCAGGTCGGCACCACTCGCCGAGGCGGCGGCCACGGGGACGGGTACGGCGTTCATCGGAGGCCTTCCGTACGGCTGGTCGGGGCGGGCGGGACTCGCGTCGGCGGGGCCTGCATGGGTGGTACGAAGGTGCCGGGAGGTGCGAACTCCCCGTCTCCGTAGGTCCCGTAGGGGTCGAGGCCGACCTCTTCGTCGGGCGGGCCCTCGGCGACGAGCCGGGCCACTGCCGCGCGGTCGGCCTCGGTGGGCGGTGGCAGCAGGCTGAGCAGCGCGGCCAGGAGGTGTCGGTAGGGGGAGTCGGCGTCGGTCAGAGCACGGTGGATCAGTTCCAGGCCGCGTCGGTGCTGGCGCAGGGGGGCCTCGCCGCCACCGGGGCCTGCCAGGGCTGCGAACTCCAGGACGACCGGAAGGTGGTCGGGGAGTTCACCGCCGCCGGTGTCCCAGCCGGCGGCCCGGTAACGCTGGTTGAGGGTGAGCAGGGCCATGCCGCGGCGGCGGGTGTCGCCGTGCAGGTAGTAGGTGAGGTAGAGGCTGCTTTTCCGGCGCAGGTCGAACATCTCGACGTAGTGCCGCTCCAGCGCCTCGGAATCCTGTGCGCCGAACCAGTCGGTGAACCGGGCGAGGTGTTCCGCCGCGGGCGTGGCCGGCAGAGCTGTGACTGCGGTCGTCAACTCGGCACGCGCTGCGGTCAGTTCCACGTCCGGATACTGCAGGAGCAGCGATACGAGCCGCAGTGTCAGCGCCCGGCCCGCCGTCTCCTCGGGGGTGAGCCTGGCTGGGCGGCGCACGGCGGCCCGGATGCGGGTGCGGACGAGGGCGGGAATCGATGCCGGCAGCGGGCTCACGATCGGCCTCCGGCAGTGGTGTTGCGGCGCAGGGTGGGGATGCCGAGCATGATCTTGCGGGGCTCGGGGTCGCCGGACGTCTCGACCGGGCAGCGGTTCTCCATCGCGGTGAGCGCGGCGGCGTCCTCCTTGTGGGCGGCGGGGACGACGTAGCGGTCCTGGTATTTGGCGACGGCGAGGAGTCGGTGCAGGTCCTCCGCCTCGCGTACGGTGAGCCCGACGGCCTTGAGCACGGCCTCGTCGCCGGCCTCGCCGAGGGTGCGCTCGCGCATGTACGAGCGCAGCGCGGTGAGCTTCATCAGCACCCCGGCGACCACTTCGGAGTCGCCGGCGGTGAACAGCTCCGCCAGGTACTCCAGCGGGATGCGCAGCCGGGTGACGGCAGCGAACACGTGGTCGGGGTCGTCCTGGTCGCCGCCGGCCGCGTCGACGGCGTCCAGTACCGGGGAAAGCGGCGGCACGTACCAGACCATGGGCAGGGTGCGGTACTCCGGGTGCAGGGGCAGCGCGACCCTGTAGCGCATGACCAGGTCGTACACGGGGGAGCGCCGGGCCGCCTCCAGCCAGTCCTCGGGTATGCCCGACGCCCGTGCGGCGGCGGCGACCTCGGGGTCGTGCGGGTCGAGGAATACGCCCCGCTGGGCGTCCAGCAGGTCCTTCTCGTCCGGGGTGGCGGCGGCCTCGCCGACGCGGTCGGCGTCGTACAGCAGCAGGCCGAGGTAGCGCAGCCGGCCGACGCAGGTCTCGGAGCAGACGGTGGGCTGCCCGGCCTCGATGCGCGGGAAGCAGAAGGTGCACTTCTCGGCCTTGCCGGTGGTGTGGTTGACGTACACCTTCTTGTACGGGCACGCCGTCACGCACATCCGCCAGCCGCGGCACTTGTCCTGGTCGACCAGGACGATGCCGTCCTCGACCCGCTTGTACATGGCGCCCGACGGACAGGCGGAAACACAGGCGGGGTTGAGGCAGTGCTCGCACAGCCGGGGCAGGTGGAAGAGGAAGGTCTGCTCGAACTCGAACCTCACCTTCTCGGCCCACTCGCCCGACAGGTTGGGGTCGGCGCCGGCGTTCTCCGGGGCGCCGCCGAGCCCGTCCTCCCAGTTGGCCCCCCACGTGATGGCCGTGGGCTTCCCGGTGAGGACCGAGCGGGGCCGGGCGACGGGCACGTCCGGTCCGGCGGGGGCGCTGATGAGGTTGTCGTAGTCGTAGGTGACCGGCTCGTAGTAGTCCTCCAGGGACGGCAGGTCGGGGTTGGAGAACAGCGAGAGCAGCCGCTTGACCCGCCCCCCGGAGCGCAGGACGAGACGTCCGCGCCGGTCGAGCATCCAGCCGCCCTTCCACTGCTCCTGGTCCTCGTAGCGGCGGGGGTAGCCGACGCCGGGCTTGGTCTCGACGTTGTTGAACCAGGCGTACTCGACGCCGGTGCGGTTGGTCCACGTCTGCTTGCAGGTGACCGAGCAGGTGTGGCACCCGATGCACTTGTCGAGGTTCATCACCATCGCCACTTGAGCCATCACGCGCATGTCAGTACTCCACATCCTGCGAGCGACGACGGATGACGGTGACCTCGTCGCGCTGGTTGCCGGTGGGTCCGTAGTAGTTGAAGGCGTAGGTGAACTGGGCGTAGCCGCCGGCGAGGTGGGTGGGTTTGAGCAGCAGGCGGGTCAGCGAGTTGTGGATGCCGCCGCGGCGGCCACTGACCTCGGTCTTCGGGACGTTCACGTTGCGGTCCTGGGCGTGGTACATGTACACGGTTCCCTCCGGCATCCGGTGGGTGACCACGGCGCGGGCGGCGACGACGCCGTTGCGGTTGTACGCCTCGATCCACTCGTTGTCCTTCACGCCGATCTTCTCGGCGTCCTCCAGCGACATCCAGATGACCGGGCCGCCGCGGGACAGGTCGAGCATGTACTTGTTGTCCTGGTAGTTGGAGTGGATGGACCACTTCGAGTGCGGGGTCAGATAGCGGACGGTGACCTCGGCCCGGCCGTCCTCGCGCAGCTGCTCGTCGCCGTAGTGCCGGGGGGTGTTCAACGGCGGCCGGTAGACCGGTAGTTGCTCACCGAGTTCGGCGATCCAGTCGTGCTGGACGAAGAAGTGCTGGCGGCCGGTGAGGGTGTGCCAGGGCTTCTTGTGCTCGGTGTTGATGACGAACGGGGAGTAGCGGCGGCCACCCGTCTCCGAGCCCGACCACTCGTAGGAGGTGATCACGGAGCGTGGCTGGGCGCGGGTGTCGGCGAAGGTGATCCGCTCGGCCTCGCGTTCGGAGGCGAGCTCGACGAGCCCTTCGCTGCCGGTCTGCCGCTCCAGTTCGCGGAAGCCCTCGGTGGCCAGGCGTCCGTTGGTGGTGCCGGACAGGGCGAGGATCGCCTCGCACATGTCGGAGGCGGTGGCGAGCGAGGGCCGGCCGGCTGCGATCCCGTCCCGGACGGTGCCGTTGCGCCGGCGCAGGTCCTCGATCTCCCGCTCGGGGTGGACGGTGACGCCCTTGGTGGTGGTGCCCAGGGTGTCCAGCAGCGGGCCGACGGCGCGCATCTTCTGCGCGATCGCGGCGTAGTCCCGTTCGATGACGGCCAGCTTGGGCATGGTCCGGCCCGGTATCGGCTCGCACTCCCCGGTCTTCCAGTCCCGCACCACTCCGCCCGGCTGGGCGAGTTCGTCCGGGGTGTCGTGCAGCAGCGGAACGGCGAGAACGTCGGTGCGCGTGCCGAGGTGTTCGGCGGCCAGCTCACTGAACCGGTCGGCCATGGTCAGGAAGGTGTCGTAGTCGGTGCGGGCCTGCCAGGGTGGGGCGATGGCCGGGGTGAAGGCGTGCACGAAGGGGTGCATGTCCGTGCTGGACAGGTCGTCCTTCTCGTACCAGGTCGCGGCCGGCAGGACGACGTCGGAGAACAGACCGGTGGAGGTCATCCGGAAGTCCATGGTGACCAGCAGGTCGACCTTGCCCTCGGGCGCCTCGTCCCGCCACACCACGTCCTTCGGCCGGTGCTCGGGCGGGGTCTCCTCGGAGCGGACTGCCGCGTCGGTGCCCAGCAGATGGCGCAGGAAGTACTCGTTGCCCTTGCCGGAGGAACCCAGCAGGTTCGCCCGCCACACGGTCAGTACGCGCGGGAAGTTGGCCGGGTCGTCGGGGTCCTCGGCGGCGAACCGCAGCCGCCCCGACTTCAGCTCGTCGACGATGTGCTCGGCGACCGGCCGCCCTGCCGCGGCTGCCTCGTCGGTCAGGTCGAGGGGATTGCGGTTGAAGCCGGGGTGACCCGGACTCCAGCCCAGCCGCACGGCCTGCGCGAGTGTGTCCGCGAACGCCTTGCCCTTGAACCGGCCGTTGCCGAGCGGGGAGGCCAGCTCGTCGGGCCCGAACGCCTCGTAGCGCCACTGGTCGGAGTTGAGGTACCAGTACGAGGTGCCCGCCATGTGCCGGGTGGGCCGCTGCCAGTCGAAGGCGAAGGACAGATGCTGCTGCCCGGTGACCGGGCGGACCTTCTCCTGGCCGACGTAGTGCGCCCAGCCGCCGCCGTTGACGCCCTGGCAGCCGGTCATGGTGGTCAGGGCCAGGAAGGCGCGGTAGATGGTGTCGGAGTGGAACCAGTGGTTGGTTCCGGCACCCAGCGCGATCATTGAACGGCCCTGGGTGCGCTGGGCGTTGCGGGCGAACTCACGGGCGATCCGGGCCGCCTGCTCCGCAGGAACCGAGGTGATCGTCTCCTGCCAGGCAGGCGTGTACGGCTCGCTCGCGTCCTCGTACGACGACGGCCATGTGCCCGGCAGCCCGGGGCGTCGTACCCCGTACTGGGCGAGCATCAGGTCGAAGACGGTGGTGACGAGCCGGCCGCCGATCCGGCGCACCGGAACGCCCCGGACCATGACCGAACCGCCCTCCGTGGTTCCCTCGTCGAAGCGGGGCAGCGCGACCTCCGCCGTGTCCACTGCACGCTCGAGAAGGCTCAACTCAGGGACGACATCACCCAGTTCGAGGTTCCAGCGGCCCCGCCCGGCTTTCCCCCAGCGGAAGCCGAGCGAGCCGCCGGGGACCACGGGTTCACCTGTGGCCCGGTCCAGGAGGACGGTCTTGGACTCCGCGTTCTCCTCGCCGTCCTGCCCGAGGTCTGCGGCGGTCAGGAACCCGTCCGGGACGAGACCGTGGTCGTGCTGGCGCAGGGTCACCAGGAACGGCGCGTCGGTGAACTTCCGCAGGTAGTCCTGGAAGTAGGGCACCTCGCGGTCCACGAGGAACTCGCGCAGGATCACATGTCCCATGGCCATCGCCAGCGCGCCGTCGGTGCCGGGGTGCGGGGACATCCACTCGTCGGCGTGCTTGACGTTGTCCGCGTAGTCCGGGCTGACCGCGACGACCTTGGTGCCGCTGTAGCGGGTCTCGGTCAGGAAGTGCGCGTCGGGTGTGCGGGTGACCGGGATGTTGGAGCCCCACATGATCAGGTAGCCGGCGTTCCACCAGTCGGCCGCCTCCGGCACGTCCGTCTGGTCACCGAACACCTGCGGGGAGGCGATCGGCAGGTCGGCGTACCAGTCGTAGAACGACAGCAGCGTGCCGCCGATCAGTGAGTGGAACCGTGCCCCTGCCGCAAAGGACGCCATCGACATCGCGGGGATGGGCGAGAAGCCGGCGACGCGGTCGGGACCGTACGTCTTGACGGTGTGCACCTGGGCGGCGGCGATCAGCTCGCTCACCTCGTCCCAGTCGGCGCGCACCAGACCGCCCTTACCGCGCGCCCGCTTGTACGCCCGCGCCTTCGCCGGGTCGCCGGTGATCTCGGCCCAGGCGGCCACCGGGTCGCCCAGCCGTCTGCGGGCCTCGCGCCACAGCTTCAGCAAGGCACCGCGCACGTAGGGGTAGCGGACCCGGCTGGGGGAGTAGGTGTACCAGGAGAACGACGCCCCCCGTGGGCAGCCGCGCGGCTCGTACTCCGGGCAGTCCGCGCCGATCGACGGATAGTCGGTGGCCTGGTGCTCCCAGGTGATGATGCCGTCCTTGACGTACACCATCCACGAGCACGAACCGGTGCAGTTCACCCCGTGCGTGGATCGCACCACCTTGTCGTGCGACCAGCGGTCCCGGTAGAAGCCCTCCCACTTCGGATCGCCCGTGCCGAACACGGCGCGTCCGTCGGCGGACACCTCACGGCGGGTGAGCAGCCTGCGGGCGGCCAGCGGCCAGCTTTCACCGGTGCGCAGCGCCTCACGCCGTGCGTTCTGATCGTTCTCCATGACCGGGAACGCTAGGCGGCACACCGCGCCCCCCGCCTGGGACCGGCGGTCCCTGCCGGATCGCCTTCCGACCCCATCCTGCAGGTCGCCACAGGGCCCGATGGTCCCTGTGACGGGGACCGGCCGGCCGAGAGGCCACCGCGCCCGACCCTGCATGCCGGGCATGGATCGAGCCGCGGATGCCCATCGGTACGACCGCATTCCGTGCCGGCCAGACGGCCCGTCCCCGTCCCTGACCGCCGCAGGCGCAGCGCGGACGACGCAGTGGCCGACTGCCGCAGGGGACCCCCGCCCGCGCTGCCTCTCCGACGGTCCGTCCGGCCCTCTTGCACTGGCACGAAGAAGGACCAACGGCCCTGTCCGACAAGACCATCGGCTGCCGCGCCGGCCACCGCCGCCGGTGGATGCTGACGGCGACCGATCCGGAGGTGTCTCGTGCACGACCACATCGACCGCCCTCGAGGCCGATTCCACCGCTGTCGCTCGCGGTGGGTGCCGCGCCCTGCCCGGTCAGGTCACCGTCCGGCCGCCCGCCTCGTCTGCCCCGACTCCAGGGCGGCCGGACACAGCCTCCGGGCGCTCGGCCGGGCTGCGCGATGAACGCCGTCGCCCAGCCCATCCGGCGTCAGCGACACGACGCGGGGGAGCGGCCGTTCATCGTCATCTGGGAGTCCACCCGGGCCTGCCCGCTGGCCTGCCTGCACTGCCGTGCCGAGGCCGTGCCCGACCGCGACCCGCGCGAACTGGACACCGCCGCCGCCAAGGACCTGCTGCACCAAGTGGCCGCCTTCGGGCAGCCCGCCCCGCTGTTCGTGATCACCGGTGGCGACCCGTTCCAGCGCCCCGACCTGACCGAGCTCATCGCCTACGGCAGGGAGACCGGCGTCCGGGTCGCGGTGTCCCCCTCCGGTACGCCGACGCTCACCGCCGAGCGGCTGCGGGAGCTGCACACCGCGGGTACCGTCGGCCTCTCACTGAGTCTGGACGGTTCCACCGCCGACCTCCACGACACCTTCCGAGGCGTGGCCGGGGTGTTCCGCTGGACCCTGGACGCCTGGGACACCGCACGCGCACTCGGCATGAAAGTGCAGATCAACACCACGGTCGCCCGGCACAACCTGCACGACCTCCCCGACATCGTCCGCCTGGTCGCCGAGCACGGCGCGATGCTGTGGAGCGCCTTCTTCCTGGTGCCCACCGGTCGCGGCCGCACCCTCGGCGCACTCACACCGGCGGAGACGGAAGACGTCCTCAACTTCGTCCACGACGTCGGCCTGACCGTACCCGCCAAGACCACCGAGGCGCACCACTTCCGCCGCGTCGCCCTGCAGCGCAGGATCCTCGCCGCCACCGGTGACGACCACGTGGCGGTCCTCGGACTCGGACCGCTGTACCGGGAGTTGCGCGAGCGGGCCGCCGAGCTGGGCCTGGACGCCGCAGCGCGCCGGGCGAGGCGTCCGCCGCTGGACGTCAACGCGGGCCGCGGCTTCGTCTTCATCTCCCACACCGGCACCGTGCACCCCAGCGGCTTCCTGCCGCTGGGCGCCGGAAGCGTCCGCGAGACGCCGCTCACGGAGATCTACCGCACCTCCGAGCTCTTCACCGGACTGCGGGACGCCGACCGGTTGGGCGGCCGGTGCGGAGCCTGCGAGTTCCGCCGGGTCTGCGGCGGCTCGCGATCGCGCGCGTACGGCGTCACCGGCGACCCGTACGCCGAGGAACCGTGGTGCGGATACGTCCCCGGATCCTTCCCCCACCAGGCGGAGTTGACCGCGCTGCTGCCCCGCGGCAGCGACGGCGGGAACGCTTCGCACCAGGACAGCGACGCGGGTTCGCAACAGCACCGAGGAGTGGCATGACCACCGTTGCCGACGGGCCCACCGGGACAGGCGACGCGAGCGGACCCGCCAAGTACCCGAACAGATTCAGGGCGTCGGGTGTGCAGGCCCGGCATCTGCGCGCCCACGTCCTGGTCGTGGCGTGGCTGGGCCTGGCCCTGCTCGCGGCCGCGGCGCAGGAGACCATGCCGGTGGCCCGCTGGCTGTCCATCCACATGTTCCTGCTCGGTGCCGTCACCACCGCCGTCCTGATCTGGAGCGAGCACTTCGCCGTCGCCCTGCTGCACGCGAGGATCCCCGACCAGCGCTGGAGCACCGCCCGGCTCGCGACGGCCAACCTCGCCGTGGCCGGACTGCTCCTCGGGGTGTGGACCGCCACTGCCGTCCTCACCGCCGTCTCCGCCGCGTCGCTGGTGGCCGCGGCCGGCGCGCACCTGGTGATGCTGGTCCGCCTGGGGCGGGGCGCACTCGGCGGACGGCTCAAGCCGATCGTCTCCTACTACCGGGCGGCCACCGCCGCTCTGATCGCCGGCGCCGTCCTGGGCTGGATGCTGTCGAGCGGCGGGGCCGGCGGGCCCGGCCGGTACGCCGGACTGCGCCTGGCGCACCTCCACGTCACGTTGCTCGGCTGGATCGGGCTGCCCGTCCTGGGCACGCTGTTCATGCTGTGGCCGACCGTGCTGGGCGTACGGATGAAGGACCGCACCACCACGGTGTCCCGATGGGTGCTGTGGCTCACCGGCAGCGGACTCCTGGTCGCGGCCGCCGCTCTGGCCCTCGGCCGGCGCCTGCCGGCGGCGGCGGGCGTCGCCCTCTATGCGGCGGGCGCGGCTCTCGCCGTCCACCTGCTCGTGCGTACGGTACGCGGCAGCCGTCCCGTGTCCGCGGCAGCAGCCTGGATGCTCGCCACGGCCACCTGCTGGCTGCTGATCGCCGTGGCGGCCGACCTGGCACGGCTCGCCGTCCGACCGCTCGCGGAGGCACAGGCCGCGATCGACGCTCTGCTGCCGGTGCTGCTCATCGGCTTCGTCGCCCAGATCCTCATCGGGGCCCTCACCTATCTGCTCCCGGTCGTCCTCAGCAGCGGCCCCGGAGACCGTGCCACCGTACGGGCGCTGCTCGAACGGGGTTGGCTGCCGCGGCTGGCGGCCCTCAACACCGGTGTAGCGCTCGCGGCACTCCCGCTGCCCGATCCCGCCGCCACGACCGGCATGCTGCTGGCCGCGCTGGCCGGGGCCGCGTTCCTCACCCTCGCGGTGCCCGTACTCGTCCGCAGCAGCCGGAAGGCGTCCCCGGACGCGGGAACCGCCGGTGCGTCTCGGCGCCCCGCGCTGTGGGGCACGGCCGCGGGCGTCGTCCTGACCGTGCTGGCCGCGCTCGTGGCCAACAGTGGTGGTGACACCGGCGATCCGGCCGTCGCCTCCGCGGGGGGAACCGGAGCTGCGGCCGCGACCCGCACCATCGAGGTGACCCTCGCCGCCATGCGTATCCGCCCGGCCCGGCTCGACGTCGCTGCGGGAACGGCGCTGCGGCTGAAGGTCACCAACGCCGATGTCCAGCGCCACGACCTCAAGGTCGAGGACGGCCCGTCGACTCCGATGCTCGGCAAGGGCGACAGTCATACCCTCGACCTCGGAACCGTCACCGAGGACCGCGAGGCGTGGTGCACCCTGCCGGGCCACCGGGCCGCCGGGATGACGATGGACATCGTCGTGAAGGACACCGCGAAGAACGGCACGGCCGAGCACGCGGACGGTCATGACGGGCACTCCACCACCGGGAACGGACTGGACCTCGCCGCCGACTTCTCCGACGGCTGGCAAGCACGCGACGCCGAACTCGCCCCCGCGCCCGGCGGAACCGTCCACGAGGTCGAACTGCACGCCGCCCACACCACGGTGGAGGTCGCCCCCGGCGTGAAACAGCAGATGTGGACCTTCGGCGGCACCGCACCCGGCCCCACCCTGCGCGGCAAGGTCGGCGACGTCTTCGAGATCACCCTCGTCAACGACGACACCGGCATGGGCCACGGTATCGACTTCCACGCCGGCGCCCTCGCCCCCGACAAGCCCATGCGCACCCTCGATCCGGGTGAGCGGCTGGTCTACCGGTTCCGTGCCGAGAAGGCCGGAGCGTGGCTGTACCACTGCAGCACCTCGCCGATGCTCCAGCACATGGGCAACGGGATGTACGGCGCCGTGATCATCGACCCACCCGGCCTGGCGAAGGTCGACCACGAGTACGTGCTGGTCTCCTCCGAGCTCTACACCGGTACGCCCGGCAGCACGGCCCAGGTGACGAAGATGCGCCGGAACACCCCGGACGCCTGGTTGTTCAACGGCATCGCGAACCAGTACACCCAGCGGCCCCTGAAGGCGAAGGCCGGCGAGCGGGCCCGCTTCTGGGTGGTCGCCGCAGGTCCCAGCGACGGTCTCGCCTTCCACATCGTCGGCACCGTCTTCGACACCATGTACAAGGAGGGCGCCTATGCGCTGAAGCCCGGCGACGCGGGCGGTGCCCAGGTACTGGACCTGGCCCCGGCGCAGGGCGGCTTCGTCGAGACGACGTTCCCCGAGGCCGGCCACTACCCGTTCGTCGACCACGACATGCGCCACGCCGAGGCCGGCGCGCACGGCCTCGTGGAGGTGAGCGAGTAGTGGACACCGTCGGCTGGTGGTCCCTGGTGCGTTTCGCGCACGTGGCCGGCGCCGCCCTGTGGGTCGGGGGCCAGCTGGCCCTCTCCCTGGTGGTCCTGCCGCTGGCCCGCCATCTGCTCGCCCCGGAGGCCAAGGACGGCTTCACCGCCGCGGCCGGCCGCCGGTTCGGGATGCTGACCGGGGCGGTGTTCCTGCCCGTGCAACTGGCCACCGGCTGGGCCATGGCCTGGCACAAGGGAGTCACCTGGGCCTCGCTCGCCGAACCCGGCTACGGCCGCACCCTGACCACCAAACTCGCCCTGTTCGTGATGGTGATGTTTGCCGCGGCCGGACACGGCATCGCCCACGCAAAGGGCCGTGCGGACCTGGCCCGCGCCCTGGCGGGCGCCTCCCTCGTCGGCTCACTCGGCGTCGTCGTGCTCGCCACCGCCCTGCCCGTCACCTGACCAGCAGCCACGAAGAAGAAAAGGGAAGAAGAAGGAAAAGGAGAAGGAGAAGGCATCATGCGTACCCGAGCCGTCCTGGACGCAGCCACCGTGGAGTCGCTCCTGAGGGCCGCCGTAGCGGCCCCGTCGATCCACAACACCCAGCCCTGGCGCTTCCGCCTCGACCCCCACCACCAGGTGCTGGAGGTCCATTCGGCACCGGAGCGCACGCTGCCGCTGACCGACCCCCTGCACCGCGCCCAGTACCTGTCCGTGGGCGCCGCCGTCTTCAACCTCCGTCTCGCCGCCCTCCACCTGGGCCGGCGCCCGGAGGTGAGGCTGTTGCCGGACCCGCACAACCCCGGCCTGTCGGCCACCGTACGACTGACCGATCCCCTCGGCGCGGACGAACAGCCAATGAGCGATGGCCTCTACGAGGCCATCGCGCGGCGGCACACGAGCCGGATGCCGTTCACCGGCCGCCCCGTGCCCGAGCCGATCGTGGCGGAGATGACGTCGGCGGCACACGCCGCCGGCGCACGTCTTCACGTACCGGACTTCGCCGGAACACGGCGGCTTCTGCGCCTGACCGCCGCAGCCGAGGCACGCAACCAGGCCCACCCGGACCGCACCGCCGAAACCCTCACCTGGATCACCGCTCCAGGAAGGGATGCCCCCTACGGCATACCGGCCACCGCACTCGGCCCGCCGGACGCGGGTAAGCGCATGCCGATGCGGGACTTCACCGGTCCCCTTTCCGCCGGCCGCCGGCCCGCCGTGTGGTTCGAACGCCACGTCCAGCTCGGTCTGCTGTGGACGGCACACGACCGGCGGGAGGACTGGTTGCGGGCGGGCCAGGCCCTGCAGTACGTCCTCCTGACGGCGACCGCCCATGGGGTGCGCACGTCACTGCTGCACCAGGCCATGGAATGGCCCGACCTGCGGGCCGCGACCGCCCTTCCGCGACCCAAGCGGTGCCACCCTCACGTGCTGATCCGCTTCGGCTACGGACCGGACGGCGCCGGCACACCGCGAGCCCCCGGGCAATCCGCTGCTCGGCCAGCACCGCCTCCCGCAGCCGGAACCGAGGAGGACTGAGCGCTGCACCGTCCTGCTCCGGACACCCGGGGCCTGTCCGTGTGCATACGAGCCAGGTGACCCTTCGGTAGGAGATTCATGTGCCGCGGAGTTGACGGGGGCTGGGTCCCGGGTGCGTCGCGACCGCCGACCCCGCGGTCCCCGTGCACGACAGGAGGCCCGGCAACGGGGTCCTGCCGGAGGACAGCGCCGCAGCGAGTGGTCCATCGGGGGGCTGCGGTCGGGAGGGCCCCGGGCTGATGGCGTATCACCGGGCCCGTGCCGACCGGCCGCCTTGCCCGAGGTCGCGGCGGCCGATATCCGTGCGACGTACCCGTGCGGGTGCCCCTCGGAATAGGCCGAGCCTTTGCATGGCATTGTTCACCAGCTGGTTCTTCGTCTGCTGGTAGTGGTCGAGCCTCATCTTGCGGGTCTCGTGGCCGGTGCCCGAGCCCTTGTAGCCGCCGAAGGCGGCGTGGGCCGGGTGGGCGTGGTAGCCGACCGACACCGCAATCCAAGCGGCCGGAGCCCAGGGCCGCGCCTCACCGCATGCCGGGCGTTCCCCTGAGTTCGCGTCCGGTGACCATCTCCGACTCGATTCGTACGAACACCTCGTCCTGCAGGGGCATCCATGACGCGGGGCCGGTCTCCGAGAGCCGGGCGTGCTCGTCGGGACCGGTCACGACGGTGGCCCGTCCGGTGACGACCACGCTCCAGCCGGACCGGTTCGCGACGTCGAACTCGTCCGCCTCGAAGGCGACCACGACGCCGTCGATGGCGCGGACGAGGTCCGAGTCCGGAGACGTGCGCAGCAGGACGGAGGCGTCCGTGTCGAGGGAGAAGTTGATGGGCAGGACCGCGGGCAGTGCGTGTCGGGTGTAGACGACGCGGCCGACCGGCACCTTGGCGAGCAGGCGCAGGCACTCCTGCCGGTCGAGTGCGCGGAAGGCATCGTTGTGGGACATCGGTCCATCGTCCCCGCGGATGCCGTGTGGGGGTAGGGCCGACCGGCCCTACCCCCATGGGCCCCTCGCGGTGTGCGGACGGCCGACCGCTGCCGTCGTTTCGCGGGAGCCGTGCGGGTAAGCCGGTAGACGAGGGCCGCGGCCGCGCGGAGGGACGCGGCCGCGCGGAGGGACTCCCGGGTCCGAGTCAGAGGACCGTCCGTCCGTCGGCAGGGACTGTTGGCCCATGCCTGCGGTCGGCCCTGATGCGGACAGTGGTTCCTGGAGGCCGTTCCGCAGGCAAGGGGCCTGCGGTCATGTGTGATCCACGTGGCGCAGCACCACCACACGACGAAAGGGACGGACAACATGGCCCAGCCGTTGAAGTCGATGAGCGGCAGTTCGCCGTCAAGCGCCCCGGTGTCCGGCCGGGCTTGGCTCATGCTGGCCCTGGCCACGGTCGGTTTCGCCGTGAACTTCTGGGCGTGGGCGCTGCTCAGCCCACTCGGCCCCCGATTCAAGGACGGCCTCGACCTGTCGTCGTTCGAGCAGTCGCTGCTGGTGGCGGTTCCGGTCGTAGTCGGCTCCCTGGGCCGCATCCCCGTCGGCGCTCTGACCGACCGGTTCGGCGGACGGGTCATGTTCCCGATCGTGTCGGCGGCCACCATCGTGCCGGTGCTCTACCTCGGCCTGGCCGGACACGATTCCCTCGCCGCCCTGCTGATCGGCGGCTTCTTCCTCGGCATCGGCGGCACCGCGTTCGCCGTCGGCGTGCCGCTGGTCAACGCCTGGTTCCCGCCCGAGCGGCGCGGCCTGGCCATCGGCGTCTTCGGCGCCGGCATGGGCGGCACCGCCATCAGCGCCTTGACCACGGTGAAGCTGGTCGACGCGAACAGCATGTCTACCCCCTTCCTGATCACCGCCGCGGTGTTGGCCGGCTACGCCTTGGTCGCTGCGCTGCTGCTGCGGGACGCACCCGGCCGCACCGTGCCGACCGAGCCGCTGGGCCGCCGCCTGGCCACCACCGCCCGGCTGCCCATCACCTGGCAGGCGTCCGCGCTGTACGCGGTCGCGTTCGGCGGCTACGTGGCCTTCTCCGTCTACCTGCCCACCTACCTCAAGACCGGCTACGGCCTCACCCAGGCCGATGCCGCCAACCGCATGGCCGGCTTCGTGCTGCTCGCCGTGGCGATGCGTCCGATCGGTGGCTGGTTGTCCGACCGGTTGGGCCCGGTCCGCGTGCTGGCCGGCTCGCTGGTCGTGGTCGTGGCCGGGGCGGTGACCCAGGCGTTCACCCCGGCGCTGGCCCCGGCAGGCACCATCGCCTTCCTGGGCATGGCCGCCGCTCTCGGCGCGGGCAGCGGAGCGACCTTCGCTCTGGTGGCCCTGCGTACCCCGGCCGACCAGGTCGGCTCTGTCACCGGTGTGGTCGGCGCCGCGGGCGGCCTGGGCGGCTTCCTGCCGCCGCTGGTCATGGGCTCGCTGTACGGTCAGTACGGAACGTACGCGGCCGGCCTGGCCCTGCTCGCCATCGTCGCCGCCGCCGCGTTGGCCTACACCCTCACCGGCGTCCGCACGGCGGCCGGTGGTGGCAAGCGCACGCCGCGTGCCGGCCGTCGGCACACGCCCCGCACGCCCCCCCCAATCCCCGCCTTGCAACAACAATTTTGGGCCTTGCGCCCCGCTCAGCTGAGCGGGGCACAGGGCCGACATGCCCAGGTGCGGTCACTCGAAGTCCGGTTAGCCCACCCTGGACGCAGAACGATCTTCACCAAGTCGCACGCTGCTCGTGGAGTTGGTTGTTGACCTTGCCGGGGGCGGCAGTCGTAGAGTCAGCAGCGGCCGGAACCGATCACGATTCGAACGGGCGTCTCGGGTGCCCGGAGCGGAGTGGCACGGTGAGTACGGAGACCAGCCCGGAACGGGCACGGGCGGGCATGGACGGCGATCTGGCGGAGGCGCTGGTGCGCAGCCGCCGCTTCTTCACCAGGGCGGAGGTCTCTGACGACCTGCGCACCCTGCACCGCAAGGGCGGCCGGCAGGCGGACGAGTTCTACCGGGACCGCTGGTCGCACGACAAGGTGGTGCGGTCCACGCACGGGGTGAACTGCACGGGTTCGTGCTCGTGGAAGGTGTACGTCAAGGACGGCATCATCACCTGGGAGGCCCAGCAGACCGACTACCCCTCCGTCGGCCCGGACAGCCCCGAGTACGAGCCCCGGGGCTGCCCGCGCGGTGCGGCGTTCTCCTGGTACACCTACTCGCCCACCCGGGTCCGCTACCCGTACGTGCGGGGCGTGCTGCTGCAGATGTACCGGGAGGCCAGGCGGAGGCTGGGCGACCCGGTGGCGGCCTGGGCGGACATCGTCTCGGACCCCGAGAAGGCGCGCCGCTACAAGCGGGCGCGGGGCAAGGGCGGCCTGGTGCGGGCGAGCTGGGACGAGGCGGTGGAGATGGTCGCCGCCGCGCACGTGCACACCATCAAGGAGTACGGGCCGGACCGGCTGGCCGGCTTCTCGCCGATCCCGGCGATGTCGATGGTCTCCCACGCGGCCGGGGCCCGCTTCTACTCACTGCTCGGCGGGGCGATGCTGTCGTTCTACGACTGGTACGCCGACCTGCCGGTGGCCTCTCCCCAGGTGTTCGGCGACCAGACCGACGTCCCGGAATCCGGGGACTGGTGGGACGCCGGGTATCTGATCATGTGGGGGTCGAACCTGCCGGTGACCCGGACCCCGGACGCCCACTGGATGGCCGAGGCCCGCTACCGCGGCCAGAAGGTCGTCGCGGTCTCCCCGGACTACGCGGACAACGTGAAGTTCGCCGACGAGTGGCTCGCGGCCCAGCCCGGCACCGACGGGGCGCTGGCGATGGCCATGGGGCATGTGATCCTCAAGGAGTTCTTCGTCGACCGGGCCACGCCGTACTTCACCGACTACGTGAAGAAGTACACCGACCTGCCATTTCTGGTCGCCCTCGACGAGATCGACGGCACGCCGGGCACCTACCGGCCGGGCAAGTTCCTTACCGCGGCCGACCTGGGCGGCGAGCATGCTGAGGCTGAGCACGCGGAGTTCCGCACCGTGCTGCTGGACGCGGCCATCGGGCAGCCGGTGGTGCCGAACGGCACGCTCGGCGACCGCTACGGCGAGGCAGGGGCCGGGAAATGGAACCTGGATCTCGGCACCATCGACCCTCTCCTGTCCGCCGGAGGCACTGACGAGGCACCGGTTGCCGTCGACTTGCCCCGCTTTGAAGTTCCCGACGGCAGCGCGGGACGGCTGCGACGTGGCGTACCGGTGCGCAGGGTGGCGGGCCGCTTGGTGACCACGGTGTTCGACCTGCTGCTGGCGCAGTACGGGGTGGGCCGCGATGGGCTACCGGGTGAGTGGCCGGCGTCGTACGAGGACGCGAGCGAGCCGTACACCCCCGCCTGGCAGGCGGCGATCACCGGGGTCGCCGCGGAGAAGGCGGCCAGGATCGCGCGTGAGTTCGCCGCCAACGCCGAGGAGTCCGGCGGCCGTTCGATGATCATCATGGGGGCGGGCACCAACCACTGGTTCCACTCCGACACCATCTACCGGGCCTTCCTCACGCTCACCACGCTCACGGGTTGCCAGGGCGTCAACGGCGGCGGCTGGGCTCATTACGTCGGCCAGGAGAAGGTCCGTCCGATCACCGGCTACTCGGCGATCGCGACCGCTGCGGACTGGAACCGTCCGGCCCGGCTGATGATCCAGACGGCGTACTGGTACCTGCACAGCGACCAGTTCCGCTACGACCCGTTCTCCGCCGATACCCTCGCAGCGGCGGGACAGGGCGGCCCGTTCGCGGGGAAGACCACCGCCGATGTGATCGCGCAGTCGGCACGGATGGGCTGGATGCCCTCGTATCCGACCTTCGACCGCAACCCGCTGGACCTCGCCGACGAGGCGGAGGCCGCGGGCCGTGACGTGGGCGCGCACGTCGTGGAGGAGCTGAGGTCAGGGCGACTGGGGTTCGCGGGTGAGGATCCTGACGCGCCGGAGAACTTCCCGCGGGTGCTGACCGTGTGGCGGGCCAATCTGCTGGGTTCCTCGGCGAAGGGCAACGAGTACTTCCTCAAACACCTGCTCGGCACCGACGCGTCGGTGCGTGCCACGGAAGCGCCGCCGGACGCCCGCCCGCGGGATGTGGTGTGGCGGGAGGAGGCCCCGGAGGGCAAGCTCGACCTGCTGCTGACGCTGGACTTCCGCATGACCAGCACCACCGTCTTCTCCGACGTCGTCCTGCCGGCCGCGACCTGGTACGAGAAGCACGACCTGTCCAGCACGGACATGCACCCCTTCGTGCACGCCTTCAACCCGGCCATCGCCCCGCCCTGGCAGACCCGCACCGACTTCGACGCCTTCCACACCCTCGCCAAGGAGTTCAGCCGCCAGGCCGCCGAACACCTCGGGGTGCGCAAGGACGTGGTCGCCGCGCCGCTGCTGCACGACACCCCCGACGAACTGGCCACCCCGCACGGCAGGGTCCGCGACTGGAAGGCAGGGGAGTGCGAGCCGGTGCCCGGCCGCACCATGCCGAAACTGATCACGGTCGAGCGGGACTACGGCGCGGTCGCCGACAAGATGGGCGCCCTCGGCCCGCTGCTGGACACCCTGGGCGCCACCACCAAGGGCGTCACCTTCAAGGTCGGCCGTGAGCTGGAGTACCTGCGGCACAAGAACGGCACCGTGAGGGGCGGCCCGGCCGACGGACGGCCCTCGATCGCCCGTGACTCCCAGGCCTGCGAGGCGATCCTCGCCCTGTCCGGCACCACCAACGGGCACCTGGCCACCCAGGGCTTCCACACCCTCGAGGCCCGCACCGGCACGCAACTCGCGGACTTGGCCGCCGAACACGAGGGCAAGCAGATCACCTTCGCCGACACCCAGGCCGCTCCGGTCCCGGTCATCACCAGCCCCGAGTGGTCCGGCTCGGAGACGGGCGGACGCCGCTACTCCCCGTTCACGGTCAACGTGGAGCGCCACAAGCCGTGGCACACCCTCACCGGCCGCCAGCACTTCTACCTCGACCACGACTGGATGACCGCTCTGGGTGAGCAACTCCCCGTATACCGACCGCCGTTGAACATGGACGCGCTGTTCGGCGAGCCACGGCTCGGAGAGGTCGGCGAACTGGGCGTGACGGTCCGCTACCTCACCCCGCACAACAAATGGTCCATCCACTCCGAGTACCAGGACAACCTGTTCATGCTCTCGCTCTCCCGAGGCGGTCCGACGATCTGGATGAGTACCCAGGACGCGGAGAAGGTCGGCGTGAGCGACAACGACTGGGTGGAGGCCGTCAACCGCAACGGTGTCGTCGCCGCCCGCGCGGTCGTCTCGCACCGCATGCCCGAGGGCACCGTCTACATGCACCACGCGCAGGACCGGCTGATCGACGTGCCCCGCACCGAGACGAGCGGCCGGCGTGGCGGCATCCATAACTCCCTGACCCGCCTGCTCATCAAGCCGACCCATCTGATCGGTGGCTACGCCCAGTTGTCGTACGCCTTCAACTATCTCGGCCCGACCGGCAACCAGCGCGACGAGGTCACCGTCATCCGACGCCGCGCGAACCAGGAGGTGGAGTACTGAGATGCGTGTCATGGCCCAGATGGCGATGGTGATGAACCTCGACAAGTGCATCGGGTGCCACACCTGCTCGGTCACCTGCAAACAGGCGTGGACCAACCGCACCGGCGTCGAGTACGTGTGGTTCAACAACGTCGAGACCCGGCCCGGGCAGGGCTACCCCCGCCGCTACGAGGACCAGGAGACCTGGAAGGGCGGCTGGGAACTCAACAAGCGTGGGAAGCTCGCGCTGAAGGCGGGTGGCCGGTTCAAGAAGCTGGTCACGATCTTCTCCAACCCCGTCATGCCGTCCCTGGACGACTACTACGAGCCCTGGACCTACGACTACGAGACCCTGACCAACGCGCCCCTGCAGGAACACACCCCGGTCGCCCGCCCCAAGTCCCTGATCACCGGCAAGGACATGAAGATCGCCTGGTCGGCGAACTGGGACGACAACCTCGGAGGATCGGCGGCGACCGGCGAGAAGGACGTCCTCCTCAACGAGGTCTCGGAGAAGATCAAGCTCGAGTTCGAGCAGACCTTCATGTTCTACCTGCCGCGCATCTGCGAGCACTGCCTCAACCCGTCCTGCGCGGCGTCCTGCCCCTCCGGGGCGATCTACAAGCGCGAGGAGGACGGCATCGTCCTCGTCGACCAGGACCGCTGCCGGGGCTGGCGGATGTGCATCACCGGCTGCCCCTACAAGAAGGTGTACTTCAACCACCGCACCGGCAAGGCCGAGAAGTGCACCTTCTGCTTCCCCCGCGTCGAGGTCGGTCTGCCCACCGTCTGCTCCGAGACCTGCGTCGGCCGGCTGCGCTACATCGGGCTCGTCCTCTACGACGCCGACCGCGTCCTGGAAGCCGCCTCGACGCCTGACGAGACCGGCCTGTACGAGGCGCAGCGCAAGGTGTTCCTCGACCCGCACGACCCGACCGTCATCGCCGCAGCCGAGAAGGCCGGCATCCCGCGGGACTGGATCGATGCCGCGCAGCGCTCCCCGATCCACGCCCTGATCAACACCTACAAGGTGGCGCTTCCGCTGCACCCGGAGTACCGCACCCTGCCCATGGTCTGGTACATCCCGCCGCTGTCCCCGGTCGTCGACGCGGTCCGTGACACCGGCCGGGACGCGGAGGACCACGGCAACCTCTTCGCCGCAGTGGACGCCCTGCGCATCCCCGTCGGCTACCTGGCCCAGCTGTTCACCGCCGGCGACCCGGCTCCCGTGGACGCGGTACTGCGCCGCCTGGCGGCCATGCGCTCCTACATGCGCGACATCAACCTCGGCCGCGAACCGGACGCCTCCATCCCCGCCTCGGTCGGCATGGGCGAGGAACAGATGTACGACATGTACCGGCTGCTCGCCCTCGCCAAGTACGACGAGCGCTACGTCATCCCTCCCGCACACGCCGAACAGGCCCACAGCCTCGAGGAACTGGCCACCGAGTGCAGCCTCGACTACGAGGGCGGACCCGGCATGGGCGGCTCCGGCCCCTTCGGCGAGACCTCCGGCGGCGCCGCCCCCATCGCGGTGGAGAACTTCCACGCCCTGCGCGACCGGCAGACCGCCGACACCCCGGCAGCGCCCACCGACAAGGCCGCCCGCGTGAATCTCCTGAACTGGGACGGCAAAGGCTCCCCGCCCGGCCTGTTCCCGGACCGGCCATCCGACGGCAGCAGCGCCGACGGGGACAGCGACGGGGAGGTCGATCCGAAGCCGTGAAAGCCTTCAAGAAGAAGACCACCCGCACCGATCGCACCGACTCCTGGCACCCCTACGCCTGGCAGGCCCAGTCCTTGCTGCTCGCCTACCCCGACGAGCAGTTCGAGCAGCGCCTGACCCTGGCCGGCCGGGTCGCCGCTTCCCTGCCCGAACCGGTCGCCGGCCCTCTGCTGCGCTTCACCGCACACGCAGAGCAGACCGCCACCGCCGACTTGACCACTGCCTACGTCGCCGCCTTCGACCACCGCAAGCGCTGCTGCCCTTACCTCACCTACTACGCCCACGGCGACACGCGCAAACGGGGCCTCGCCCTGCTGCGCCTGAAGCAGTCCTACACTGCCGCCGGCTGGCGTCTGACCGACGACGAACTGCCCGACCACCTCGCCGTCGTACTCGAATTCGCCGCGACAGACCCGGCCACCGGAGCGCGCCTGCTCACCGAGCACCGCGCCGGACTGGAGCTGCTGCGCCTGGCCCTGAACGACGACGGCTCCCCCTGGGCACACGTGCTGGACTCCGTCTCCGCCACCCTGCCCGCACTCGCCGGCGGTGACCGCGAAGCCGTCCTGCGTCTCGCCGCCCAGGGCCCGCCCGAAGAACAGGTCGGTCTCGACCCGTACGCGTCGTCCCCCGTGTTCCTGCCCGACCCCGTCGTAGGAGGCCCCCGATGACCGCGCCGGCGCATCCCCTCACCCTGGCGGCGGAGTCAGGCACCGGGGGCATCCTGTTGTGGGTGGTCCTGCCCTACGTCGCCCTGGCTGTCTTCGTCCTCGGCCATGTCTGGCGTTACCGCTACGACAAGTTCGGCTGGACCACCCGCTCCTCCCAACTGTATGAACGGCGCCTGCTGCGCATCGGCAGCCCGCTGTTCCACTTCGGCATCCTCGTTGTACTCCTCGGACACATCGGGGGCCTGCTCATCCCGAAAAGCTGGACCGAGGCGGCCGGCGTCAGCGAGCACATGTACCACATCGGCGCGGTCGTCCTCGGCACGATCGCGGGTGTCGCCACGCTTGGCGGAACGGCCATCCTGATCTACCGCCGCCGCACCGTCGGCCCGGTCTTCTCCGCCACCACCCGCAACGACAAGGCCATGTACCTCTCCCTGACCGTGACCATCGTGCTCGGCCTGGCCGCCACGGTGGCCGCGAACGTCGTGGGCGGAGGATACGACTACCGCGAGACCATCTCCCCGTGGTTCCGTTCCATCTTCTATTTCCAGCCCGATCCGGACCTGATGACCGGCGCGCCGGTGCTGTTCCAGCTGCACGCGATCAGTGCCCTGCTGCTCTTCGCGGCTTGGCCCTTCACCCGGCTTGTCCACATGCTCACGGCCCCCCTGGGCTACCTCACCCGCCCCTACATCGTCTACCGCAGCCGCGACACCCGGCTCGGCGCACGTCCCCCGCGCCGTGGCTGGGAACGCGTGGGGTGACGAGAAGATCCGGATCGCTCCGGGTCACGATCGACGAGTCGTAGGGAGCCGATGCCGGAGGTGATGTTCTCGAGAGCCCGGGTGCGCGCGTCGGCCGGGAGCTCGACGTCGAGGCCCGCCGTCTCGACCGCCGTCGGCACTCAGCTTCGGCCGTGGTCGGGCCTGTGGCCGGGCGACGTCGAGCAGGTCCGCCACGTCGGTGGCCTCCCGCTCGTGGCGTCTTCGCAGTGAAGTGAGGGCGGGGCGAGGGCTGCGGCTCGCCGGGGCCCGGTCACTCCTTGCCGCGGACGACGGTGACGGGGCAGTGGGCGTGGTGCAGCAGGGCCTGGCTGACCGATCCCAGGAGCAGGCCGGTGAAGCCGCCGCTGCCGCGGGCTCCGGCCACCACCAGTTGGGCCTCCTTGCTGGCGTCGATCAGCGCGTTGCGGATCCGGGACCGCGTCAGGCGCCGCTCGACGGTGACCTGCGGGTAGCTCTCCTGCCATGCGGCCACGGTCCGGTCGAGGAGCTGCTGTTCGGCCTCCCTCAGCCGCTCGGCGTCCGCCACGACCGAGGTCAGCGGATCGCCGGGCCCCTCGTAGGCGCGTTCGCTCCAGGTGTTCCACACGTGCAGTGCCACGAGCGGGGCGCCGCGCAGGGCGGCCTCGGCGAACGCGAACTCCACGGCCCGTTCCCCGGCCGGGGAGCCGTCCACGGCGAGCAGCACCGGTCCGGCCGGGTCCGGCCGGCCGCGCACCACCATCAGCGGGCCGTGGCCGTGCGCGGCCAGATGGACCGCAGTCGAGCCGAGCAGCAGCCCGGAGAAGCCCGTGAGGCCGCGGCTGCCGACCACCGTCAGCGCCGCCGACCGCGACTCGATCTCCAGGACCTCGAACGGGTCACCGGGCACCACCGAGCGAGTGATCTCGATGCCGGGTGCGACCGCGTGCGCGCTCTCCTCCGCCCGGGCCAGTCGTCCGTCCACCATGGGTTCCAGGCCGTGGTCGGCAGGACTCCACGGCGCCGCGCCGGACGGCAGGTGCGCGGACGGGCGGCCGATGGCGTGGACGATGCGCAGCGATGTGCTCCGCAGGCGGGCCTCGCGGGCCGCGACATCGACCGCCGTGAGACTCGACGCCGAGCCGTCCACTCCCACGATCACCGGATCACTCACTGTGCTCTCCCTCTTCGGGAGGCCGCGGACGCGGCCCCTCGCTTTCACCCTCCAGCAGGATGATCATCCAGGTCAAGGGTTGACCAGGTCAGGACCCGGGACGTTCGACCCCGGCCCGACCCCAGCCCGATCCGGCCGGCCCCGACCCCGGATCCGGCTCGGCCGGACACCGAGGCGGGCGTACTCGGGTGGCCTGCCGCGCTTGCCGAGGGCACCGAGTACAGCGAGGCTCCGGGGTGATCCCCACCCGGCACCGCCCCGAAGGACGGGGCGGTGGGCGAGGCGTGTCAGTGGGAGCCGTCCGCTCCTCGTACCACCGCCACCGGGCAGTGCGCGTGGTGCAGAAGGCTCTGACTGACCGATCCCAGCAGCAGACCCGCGAAGCCGCCCCGGCCTCGGGCGCCCACCACCAGCAGCTGGGCGGAACGGCTCGCCTCGATCAGCGTCTCGCGCGGACCGCCGTGCACCACCTTGCGCTCCACCACCACGTCCGGACAGCGCTCCTGATGGCCGGCGAGCGTCTCGGCCAGCAGCCGCTCCTCAGCCTGAGCCAGTGCACCCGGAGGGTTCGCGTCCGGCTCCGACGGGTCCTGAGGAGAGGGCAGTGGGGCGTTCCAGTTCGTATAGGCGTGCAACGCCAGAAGAGGCGCCTTGCGCAATGAGGCCTCGGCGAAGGCGAACTCCACAGCTCTGTCGCCCGCGGCGGAGCCGTCGACGGCCAGCACCACCGGACCGTCGTCCTGCGGCTGCTCGCGCACCACCAGCACCGGGCACCGGCCGTGCGCCGCCAGATGGACCGCCGTCGAGCCCACCAGCAGGCCGACGAACCCGCCCATCCCGCGGGAGCCGACGACGAGCAGCTCGGCGGCACGGGACTGGGCCTCCAGCACGGTCAGCGGTTCACCGGTCACCACGACGTGACTGACGTCGATGTCCGGCGCCGTCGCACGGGCCCGTTCCACCGCCTCGATCACCAGACGGTCGACCATGCCGCGCAACCCGCCCTCCGGCGGGCCCATCGGCGACGGTCCCAACGGCACGTGCATCGCGGGCCACAACCACGCGTGCACCACGCGCAGTGCCGCCCCGCGCAACCGGGCCTCCCGCGCCGCCACCTCCACCGCCGTCAGACTTGACGCCGATCCGTCCACACCGACCACCACAACACCGCTCACCGTGCCTCCTCGTGCGGGTCTCCTGTTTCCACGGCCGGCCTCCCTCGGACACCGTCCGCCGACAAGGGCCGGGGCGGACCCGCCCGGCGGCCGTCCGGATCATCCCACGGGCCGGAAGACGTGCGACCACGGGCGGTGTCCCGTACGGCAGTTGCCGCCGCCGGGTGTCCGTCCGGCCCGGCCTCTGCGGGCCGGACGGACACCCGGCGGCCGGGACCAACGGGCCCAGCACGGGACGTGCGGCCGTTCCCCTCGTCCCGGCCCGGCCGGAAGGATCGGTGCCGAACGGTTCCTTTCCCGGCGTCCCGCGGCACTCCCGCGCCCGGCCCGAGGAGTCTCCATGACGAAGACAAACCGCCCGCGTGGCCGGCGTGACGGAGGTGAAGACCCGTCCGTCATCCAGGAGAACCACCACACGCCCGCGCGCCGACGCCAGGACGAGGGCGGCCGCCAAGGGCCCGGACGCCACGGTCACGCACCGCCCGCCGTCCCCGCACGACCGCGGAACCCGCCTGGGCGAGCGACTGCCCGGGGCCTGCGGGCCTGGACGGACCGGACGTCACCGACGAGGCCCTCTCCCCGCCCGCGTCCCTCGTCATCGACCAGTTCGGGAACCGGCCGCACACCATCAAGGCCGTACTCGTCACCCTCTGGAGGACCGAGCCATGCGCATCGTCGTCGCCCTGGGCGGCAACGCCCTGCTGCGCCGGGGTGAACGCCCCGACGCCGCGGTACAACAAGTCAACGCCAACCGGGCCGTCACTGCCCTCGCCGCACTCGCCCGCGACAACGAACTCGTCATCACCCACGGGAACGGCCCCCGGATCGGCCCGCCGGCCGTCGGAGGCGCCGCCGATCCCGCCCTGGCCCCGCCCTGCCCGCTGGATGTTCTGAGCGCCCAGACGCAAGGCGTCATCGGGTCCCTGCTCGTCCGGGCGCTGCGCTACGCCCTGCCCGGGCGGCAGGTCGCCGCACTGGTCACCCACACCGTGGTCCGCGCGGACGACCCGGCCTTCGAGCGGCCCACCGAGTTCGTCGGCCAGGTCCACTCACGGGAGGTGGCGCACGCGCTTGCCCGTGAGCGCGGCTGGCACATCGCCAAGGACACCACGGGGTGGCGCCGCGTCGTGCCGTCCCCGACGCCCGAGGCCATCGTCGAGGCGGACACCGTCCAGGCACTGCTGAGCAGCGGCACCCTGGTCGTCTGCGCCGGCGGCGGAGGGGTTCCGGTGACAGCCGACCGTGGCACCGGTGGGCTGACCGCGGTGGAGGCCGTCGTCGACAAGGACCTCACGGCCGCGCTCCTGGCCGAGGAACTCAAGGCGGACCTTCTGCTCATCCTCACCGACGTCCCGAACGTCTACGCCGACTTCGGCACGGCCCGCCAGCAGCCGGTGCTCGACGTGACCCCCGCACAGCTTCGGGACGGCGCCTTCCCCGAGGGGTCGATGAAGCCCAAGGCCGAGGCCGCCGCCCGGTTCGTGGAACGGACCGGTGGTCTGGCCGCGATCGGAGCCCTCGATGCCGCGCACGCCATCGCCCACGGAACGTCGGGGACGCTCGTACGGCCTGAACTCGCCCTCTGACGACGGTGGGCGGCGAACCGTAGGGCCGGACACCGGGACCGTCGGATGCCGGGCGAGGACCAGCGGCCCCTGCCGCCACCGCCCCGCGGAACGAACACTCGAAGCAGCCTGAAGGAGGTTCACCATGACCCGTACCATCACCGTCGGACTGGACGGCTCGCCCGCGAGCGTGGCTGCCGCGGACTGGGCCGCACGCGAGGCACAGCTCAGGGACCTGCCCCTGCGGCTCGTGACCGCATGGCAGTGGCAGCCCCCCGTCTACGCGCCGCCGGCCGCACTCGGCGTGCCGGTGCCGCCGAGAGATCTCCAGCACGCAGGAGCGCAGCGCTTGCTGGACGAGACACGGAAGCGCGTCGCCGAACGCCGTCCCGGCCTGCTGATCGACACGGACGAGATCTCCGGGTTGCCCGTCCCTGCTCTGCTGAAGGCCGCCGAGGACGCCGAGCTGCTGGTCCTGGGATCCCGCGGACTGAGCAGGACGGCGGGATTCTTGCTCGGTTCCGTCTCCCTCCCCGTCCTGGCCTCGTGCAGGCGACCTGTCGTCCTCGTCCGGGCCGCCGGACAGGGCGGGAAGGAAGACCGACCGGAGCCCTCGGCACCAGGACTCTCCGCTGCCACCGACCACCGCGACGTCGTCCTCGGCCTCGACCTGCACAAGCCCGACGACGCGGTGATCGACTTCGCGTTCGACGCGGCTTCGCGGCGCGCCGCACGCCTGCGGATCGTCCACGGCTGGACGCTGCCGCCCTACACCTACGGCGGCGACCTCATGCCCGGCCTGAACGACCGCACGGCCGCCCAGGTGCGGCGCGAACTGGCCGACGTCCTGCGGCCGTGGCAGGAGAAGTACCCCGCGGTGGAGGTCAGCGCGCAGGCCACGGTCGGTGGTGCGGGCGGCCACCTGATCGACGCCTCCTACGACGCCGCTCTTGTGGTCGTGGGCCGGCGGGTCCGCCGGGCGGCGGTCGGTGTGCACATCGGGCCGGTGACCCAGGCGCTGCTTCACCACGCCGGCGCTCCGGTAGCGGTGATCTCGCACGACTGACCGGAAGAAGTACGCGGGACGACGGCCGGTCCCAGGGGGACGGAGTCCCGGGTGAACGGCGTGCCGACGCGCGGCGCTCGCGGGGTGCGAGGCTCCGGCTACGCCTGCTCGGGTCCCGGCCCGCCCGTGACGCAAGCGGGCCGGGACCCCGCCGTGCACCGGTGGGGTCCCCGGCCCGATCACGCCCCGCACGACGCGTCGCACCGGGCTGCCGCCCGGACCGCCACCGAAGCCCCCGGCACAGCTCGTTGGTCAGAGCCGGCCTCGGCACAGCCGATGACCGTCCCGCGCGCCGCCGGTGGTGGCCGATGGTCCCTGTTGTCCGGGGCTGTTGAGTCCTTGGGTGCGGACCTTCGGCGTCGGGTGCGGGGTGGGGGGAGCCGGGAGAGTGGGTGGTGTCAGGAAGCAAGCCGGAGTCCGTTCGAAGGAGTCACTGTCATGGCCGTGCACCAGTCCACGCACCGTGGTTCGGGTTTTCACCTGCCGTCGTTCCGCCGCGACCGCGCGGTTTCCGCGCCGGAGGCGGCTGTGCCGGCGGAGGCCGGCAAGCTCACCGCGCGGGCCTATGTCCTGGCCTCGGTGCGGGTGTTGATGGGGTTCGTCTTCCTGTGGGCGTTCCTCGACAAGACGTTCGGCTTCGGTTATGCCACCGCGTCCGGCAAGGGCTGGATCGACGGGGGCTCGCCCACCGAAGGGTTCCTGGGGCATGTGGCGGTCGGTCCGATGGAGTCGACGTTCCACGCGTGGGCCGGGGCGGCGTGGGCGGACTGGCTGTTCATGCTGGGTCTGCTGGGGATCGGACTGGCCCTGACCGCGGGGGTGGCGCTGCGCCTGGCGGCCTTTGCGGGCGCGGTGATGATGGCGCTGATGTGGGTGGCGGAGTGGCCGCCGGCGAAACACTTGTCGGACGGGTCGGCGAGCATGTCGACGAACCCGTTCGTGGACTACCACCTGATCTACGCGGTGGTGCTGATCGCGCTGGCCGCGATCTCGGCCGGTGACGCGCTGGGTCTGGGCCGCCTGTGGGCCCGGCTCCCGATCGTCCGCGACCACGCGTGGCTGCGCTGAACCAGGCCGGTGAGACGGACCCCTCCCAACGACCCGCCACACCAGCACGCCGACAGCCCCCGGCGGGAAGTCCACCGGGGGCTGTCACGTGGGCCGTCCGCCTGTCGGACGGCCCACGATGACGACCAGCGAGCCTGGCCCCGCAGGGCACGCTCCGGCGCCTGGGACGGTACGCGAGGCGCCCGAGGAAACCCGGCACACCCAGGGAAGCATGGTGAGGAGGAGACGTATGGACGTCACCGAGGTGCTGCTTCCCGGCGTGGGGCTGCGCTACGAGTTCGTCCAGGGCTGAACCGTGCATGCGGTCAATGTGAAGACCGGTTCACAACAGGATGACGGGGCATTGAGCCTGCTCGGCGCGGTCACCAGACGCCTGGCCCTGACGCCCGTACCGCTGTACCTGCTGGCGGGACTCGCCTTGGGCGACGGTGGACCGCGCCGGTCCCGGCGGCCTATGCGTTCGTCAACACCGGCGCCGCGATCGGGCTGATCCTCCTGCTGCTGACTCTCTGTCTGGACTTCACTGTCCGGGAATTCACGGTCGGCTTGCGCCGTCACCGGTCCTCCGCGGTCGTGGACCTGGTCCTGAACGCCACCCCGGGCGCCGCGGCGGGATGGCTGCTCGATCTCGACGCCGCGGGGCGTCCTCGCCCTGGTCGGTGCGACCTATGTCTCGTCCTCCGGCATCATCGCCCGCCTTCTCGGCGATCCGCGCAGACTCGGCAACCGCGAGACGCCGTCGGTGCTGGCGCTGGAGGACTTCGCCATGGCCGCCCGCCTCCCCCTGTTCGCGGTCGTCGCCACCGGTGGCACTTGACGGGAGGCACTGTTCGCCGTGCTCGTGACCACCTCGGTGGTGGGGCGCGGCCATCGTCGCGTCCAGACGTTGGGGGGCATCATGCGGGCCGGGTGCTGTCCCCGGCCGACGCCGAACAAGTAACTGCTCAGAGTCCTCGGCCGCACCCTGGTCGTTGCCGCGCCGGCCGAGCTGATCCACGTCTCCTCCCGCTACGGCCGCTGCTCCCAGGTCTGGTCGACTGCACGCGGGAACAAACCCGTCGAGAGGGCGCGGACCGGTACCGGTCGGCGTGCCGCCCCGGGAACCGGACAGGTCCGTGGCGCGCGGGCGGGGGCGGACACGGGCGCCTCCGGCGAGCACGTGCCGGCCTGGCCGAGGCCGCCGACGGGCCGTGGAACGGCCGGCAGGAGCCGGTGGTGCCCGGACCGCGGACATCCGGTCCGCCGTCCGGGCCCGTCGCTTCCCGGCAAGGGCGAGCGGGAGGCGCCCGCGAGGGCTGCCTGCCCGTCGGCGGGATCGGCCGACGTGTCCGTCCGCACGGTCGGCGAAGCGGTCAGGCGGGCCGGTCGTCGCGGAGTTCGCACCCCAGGGCGTCCGTCAGCGACCCGTGGACCTCGAAGGCGTCCGCCGGTCCGGTGTGGCGCACGATGGTGCGTAAGCGGCCGCTGTCGGAGACGAGACGGAGCCTGCGGTGCCGCTCACGGGTCCGCGTGCGTGCCCTGCACGGCATTCCCCAGCGCGGAGCAGTCCAGAAAGGGCACGGGACACAGGTCCACGACCAGCTCGGGGCGCGGGTACGCGGTGAGGGCTTCCCGATGTGCCGTGACGATCGGTGTCACGGCGATGCCGAGGTCCCCGCGCAGCTCCAGGGCGGTCGTGTCACCGACGGTGTACTCGGAGCGGATCGGGCCGGTGCGGGCGTGCTTCTGTGTCGAGTGCTGCTTGTCGAACCGACCGGAAGATCGCAGGGCAGGAGGACGCGCAGTGCAGACTCAGCTCAGCGCTCAGTGCTCAGGGATCAGGGAGTTGAGTCGGGTGAAGAGCTGATCGGCTCGTGCGATCGTGGCCGGATTGATCAGCGGCGTCAGGGTGGCCTGCTCGCGGAGGAGAACGGCCGCCGGTTTGTAGTGGTTGAACCGCGCCGGGATGTTCCGCTTCTTGAACTCGGCCTCGATCTGGCGGACAACGCGGGGGTCCTTGGCGTTGAGGTCCGCTGCCGTGATCGGGGTGGTGAGCTCGGCCGCGTAGGCGCGGTTGACCAGTTCCAGGTAGAAGTCACGGTCGAAGAGGTCCTCGACGTCGGCGTCAGCCGCGCTGGTGAACTCGCTGATCTCGACGAGTCCGTTCCTGGCGAGCTGGGCGTTGTCCCGGAGGCGCTGGATGGCCCCGACATCCTTGGTGCTGGAGTCGACGAGGACCGCGACGTTCAGTTTGTTTGCACCCAGGAGGGTCACGAAGGTGGACAGCTTCCCCGATCCGCCGATGGGGGTCTTCACCCAGCGGGGGTCAAGCCCGGTGGAGCCGTTCGCCTCGGCGATCTCCGTGAGGACGTCCAGGTAGATCAGGTCACTCGGGCCTTCGAGGAGCAAGACGTGCTCGCCCACGAACAGCGTCTGGGTCATCTCGATCCCCATCGCAGTCAGCAGCGGGAACACAGTGTCCTCGTCGGCCTTGAAGATCTCCGAGGAGACCTTCGCGCCGCCGCGTTCCATGTCGATGACCGTCCGGACCCTTTGGAGGTGGTCGGGATCGACCATGAACGGGGAGTGCGTGGTGTAGAGGACCTGGTGCTTGGGGGCCAGCCGCTCGTCGATCAGACGGAGCAGGTCAGCCTGAGCTCGGCCGTGCAGGGACAGGCCCGGCTCGTCCAGCAGCAGGATCAGGTCCGTGGTGCCTGCGTCTTCCAGCTCGTTGAAGTAAGCGAGGAAGCTGAAGAACCAGACGAAACCGCGGGACCGGTCGTCGAAGGGGACCGATGCCCGGTGGCGGCTGTTGAAGACGCGGACCTGGAGGATCGGTCCCTCGTGGAAGGGAGGCTGGGCCCCGGTTTCAGGGGTCAGGACCTCCAGCCGGACTTCCAGCTCCTTGTTCTGCGACCAGTAGTCGAAGACCTCGTCCGAGATGACGTTGCCCGCGTTCTCCATCTCGCGGATGAGCCGTTCGTGCTGGCCGGAGTCCTGGAAGTCCTCCGGTGAGACTCCCGCCATATCCAGCAGGCTCAGCAGGGCGCGCTCACCGCGCTTGAGGTCTCCCGATGCCCGGCGCCGGACCAGATCGGGCAACGAGACCTTGCCGGGCATCGTGTCGTAGTCCGCGAAGTAGACGAACTTCGGCATGAGCGGGGCGGCGTACTCGTCGATCAAGTACGAGCCGAGATCGCAGTCGCGCCAGCCCCGGATGCGGTCAGCCAGCGCGGACGCCTCGGACGGGAGCTCGTCCAGTGCGTCGAGGGCGTCGAGGAGCTCTCCGATCGTGCAGGCGCCGCCAATGGCCTGGGTGGCCGCAGCCGGCAGGTCCAGGGCGGAACGCAGGTGGTCGACGACCGCAGCCTCGTTGTAGTGGAGCTCGAAGGTCGCCTCGTCGTCCCGATAGCCGATGACCACATCGAATTCGGGGCTCCTCAGGGCCTTCGAGCCAAGCTCCCCCTCAATGGTCTTCCTCTCGGTGTCGTCGAAGCGGAAGGTCGCCCGGAGCACGGGGATCTGCTTGCCAGCCGGCAGCTTCTTGCGCTCGCGGGTCTTGCGGGCGGGGAAGTCGACCACTTCGTCGAAGGCAGCGGGCTCCACGGGGTTGAGCCGGAAGAGCGCCTGGAGGAGCGTCGTCTTGCCTGACTCGTTCTTCCCGACGAAGCAGGTGACGTCCTCTTCGACGTCGAATGTGGAGGAGTCCTCGACGGAGCGGTAGTCGGTGATACGGGCCTTGATCAGTTGCACTGTGCTGCGGGTCCTTCCTCGTTTCCAGCGAGGTGGCCCGGCGTGCCAGATCGAGAGGCAATGATCACAACGGGATGACACTGAGTGCCTTCGGCGTTGTGTTCGAGGTATGTTCCAGATGCCAATCAGGAGAGACCCCGGTGCCCGTCGACCTCGACGCCGCCGGGGTCCTCTTTTGAGCTAGATCTGAGGGTAACCCGCAGCACTGACAATCCCTCACGAATTGCTTGCCCCACCAGGTTGGACGGTTGGACGGGCTGGTCAGCGCGGCGGAGGTAGAGCCTAGTGCGGGCGGCCTGATCGACCGGGCGCGACAGGACGCCCGCACCATGATCAGCTCTGGGTGTCCTCGTTCGCATCCTCGATCGCGTCCTGCGTCGCCTCAGCGAGTTCGTCGATCAGGTCGTCGAGTTCCTCGACTGCCTCGTGCGCCAGCAGACCGATGCCGATCTTCATGAGTACTCGACGGAGGAGCTTCCCCTTCATACTCCTGGTTGCGTTCGAATTGCCGTTAACGTTTTCCTCGCCGGATGCGGAACCCATGCCGCTCCCTCCCTGTAATCAGTGTTTCCTTATGAGACGCGGGAGGACGGGGAACCTCACTGTGCATAAGAAGCGGAGAGGCCCCCGGTCCAGCGGACCGGGGGCCTCTCTGACATTCCATCACTCTTGGAGAGTGAGTCGTGGACTCATGCTCCCCGGGATGAAGATCGGACGAGTGTCATGCACTCGCCCATGGGCAGTTGCGAAGGTGATGGATTGCTTGCTGCTGTTGTGTGTAGTCAAGAGGCTGCCAAGCCAATTGACGAGCGCCGCGACGAGAAGCACGGCCGCTTGGATCATGTGGGTCTTTCAATTGAAGGGCCCGGGTTCTGCGTTTTCCATGGTTTTCACCTCTCTTCTTTTCGCTGTGACGCCAAGGCGCTGCCGTCCGTTGGCCCGCCAAGGAATGCATCGACGTAGTCGATGGCGTCGGGGTCGCCAAGTCGTGCTGCGGTGCGCCACCAGCGCCCAGCCGACTCGTCTTCTCCGATTAGTTCCAGAAGTTCTGCCGCGCGGCGTGCGCTCGCCGCGTGCTTGACTCCTTCCTCTCGATATCGGTCAAGGACCGTGTGGTCCCCTCCTGAGACAGCTGCTGCTTCTTCCCTTTCGCTCAGGCCCCGACCGGGGGCCGGTCCGGCAGCCCGAAGGCTGCCGGACCGACCTGCGGCCGAACTCTCCGAAGCACTGTCTGCGGCGAAGATCTCGTTCCGCAGTTGCTGCATTTCAGCGTCGTTCATGCTCCGGGCGAGGGCCTGAGCATCTCGGCGCAGCATGGCCTCGATGCTCAATTACGCCCTCCTGTAGTCGATCCCCTGCTGGATGAGAGCCTCACGAAGACGCCTCAGAGCCAGGCTGTGCATGTTATGCACGGTCGCCGCATCGATCCCGAGTTCGTCCGCGATTTCCTTCGGGGACATGCCGTCGTAGTAGCGGAGCCAGATGATCTGGCGCTGCCGACGGGGCAGTTTCTTGATTTCGGGACGAAGTAGGTCACGGAGACCGTGGACATACTCCGCAGATTCTCGCGGATCGGGGATTTTGTCCTCGATCTCGGAGATCTTGTAACGTCCTTTGGCCTTGTAATGGTCCTTCAGGACGTTTCCTGCGACTGCGTAGGCGTAAGGTCTGATGTCTTCGACATTGACGCCTCGTTTTTCTGCTGCGGAAATTTTCGCGAATACTTCCTGTGCGAGTTCCGCCGCGACTTCGGGGTCTGCCTCCCCTCGTCGCATGTAGAAGTGGATGATGTAGAAGTTTTCGATCAGCCATTCGCTGATTGTCTGCTTCTCATCCACTGGCGGCATCCCGGATGGAATTCCGCTTGGGTCCCTCCTGAAGGAGGGGCTTGCGCCGGGGCGGTCGGCGAGTGGCTTCGGTCACTGCCGGTGGCTGCCCCGGGCTGTTGGATCGGGCCAGCATTTCGGTGGCGTCCCTCTCCGCGTGCTAGCCGTTCTGTGACGGCGGGAGGGACGTGCGCATCATCCGCTCCTGTGGAGTCTGACGACGGGCTCCCAGGAACCTCACACTGTCAGAACAAGATTTTTTTTAAGGCCTGAGCGAGACGGGTCACGTCCGCTGGAGTGGTATATCGACGGCCACTTGGTGATCTCGGTTTGAGGGTACGCGGTGAGTTCGGTGGGCAGGGTGGTGTCGTCGGTTTCTGACTCGATCGGGTGGAGTCGGGCCTTGGCGAGGAGGTCGCGGCCCATGTAGCGGCGGGCTTCGGTCCACTCGTCGTTCTGCTCGGCCGGCACGGTACCGACGGGCCGGATAGCGGCCGTGCGGTCGGGGAAGATGCCGACCACGTCGGTGCGACGCCGGATCTCCTTGTTCAACCGTTGCTGCGGATTGTTCGACCAGATCTGCTGCCAGATCTCCCGCGGGAAGGCGGTGAAGGCCAGCAGGCCGTGCTGGGCGGCGTCCAAGTGACCCGCTGCTTTGGGAAACTTGGCCTCCAACGCGTCCAGGACATGGGTCGTCTGCGCCTTCACCGCGTCGGTGTCGGGCTGCTCGAACACGGTCCGCAGCAGGGTTGCCACCCAGGGCTGGGCCGACTTCGGCACCTAGCTCAGCAAGTTCGTCGCATAGTGGGTGCGACAGCGCTGACGGGAAGCGCCGGGCAGCACCGCGCCGATCGCGTCCACCAGGCCGGCGTAGCGTCGGAGATGACGAGCTGGGTGCCTGACAGGCCGCGGGCGATCAGAGACCGCAGGAAGGCCAGCCAGTCGGCGCCGTCCTCGGCGGTGGCGACATCGATGCCGAGGATCTCGCGGTGGTCGTTGGCGTTGACGCCGACCGCAACCAGGGCGTGGACATTGATGATGCGGCCTCCCTCGCGGACCTTCTGGGTGAGCGTGTCGACCCAGACGAACGAGTACGGGCCGGCGTCCAGGGGTCGGTTGCGGAAGGCGGTGACCTGTTCGTCCAGGTGCCTCGCCATTGCGCTGACCTGGGACTTCGACAGCTGAGTGACGCCCAGGGACTCGGCGGGCTTCTCGACCCTGCGAGTGGAGACGCCGAGCAGGTAGGCGGTGGCGACAACCGAGATCAGGGCCTGTTCGGCCCGGCGCCGCCGTTCCAGGAGCCAATGTGGGAAGTAGCTGCCCTGCCTCAGCCTGGGAACGGCGAGCTCGACGGTCCCAGAGCGGGTGTCCCACTCGCGCGGGCGATAGCCGTTGCGGTGGTTGACCCTCTCGTCGCTGACCTGCCCGTACTCGGTGTTGCAGAGGACGTCGGCCTCCGCCGACATGAGCGCATCGGCGAACGTCTTGACCATCGCGCGCAGTAGATCCGGACTCACCGCGGTGAGATTGTCCTCGGCGAGGGCTTGCAGGGGCAGACTGTCGGGTGCGGTCATCGTGCTGAACTCCTTCAAAGACTTGGTCGTCTTGAAAGATCAGCCGGTGGCCGTTCTCGTATCCGGACCCTCACTCCGACGCCGGGCCAAACGCCCGGATCAGGTGGGAACCCGTACACCACTTCCCAGGACGCAGCCGGCGCGGCCCTGCTCGGTGGTGTGGCGTACCACCACGTCGCCCAGGTCTTCGCCGAGAACAGGGGGATGGCGAAAGGGCGTGGGGGGCAGGGCGGCCTTGCGGCCGCGGCGGCTCATGCCGACACCACCGGGATGAGCTTGGCGTCCATGTCCTGGATGCCCTCGCTTTCCTCGGCGATCCGCGCCAGCAGCAAGGTGAACCGGTCCTGGGACCATCTCTCGCCGCCGCCCTCCACCGGCTCGGGCTCGGCCATCAGCGACCGCAGCTGCAGGTCCGAGACGGGCGCTAATGGTGGAGTCGGATATCGCTACGGACGGAATAGCAGAGACCAGCCGGTCCGCACCGCGCCATTCTGAAGTACTTGCCTTTCCATCGAGGCTGCTGCACCGATCCGACCCACGGCGGCAGCGGGGGATCATCGCGTCTGATCTGCAGCCTTTCCGCCGGCGCCGAGCGAGGCGCCTACTTGGTCAAGAACAACGTGATCGACTCCGTCTCGATGCTCAAGCTCTAGCTCCGCGCCGACGACCGACAGCTGGTCGGGCTACCGCCTCACGGGTGGCGGCGCCACGTGCTGTCCACGGTCCTTCGCAGTGTCAGCCGCCACGGGCTCAGGAAGGCTCTTAACGGGCGATCTTGCGGCCTCACCCGGCCAGCTAGCACAGCTCGATAAGAATCCGGAGTCGCCGTCACCTCCGCCTACTGGCGCGCGGGCCCTGCGGTGGCGAAGGGCAACGGGGCTTCCGCGCACGGTGGGACTGATCAGCTGCCGGTTGTCTGTTGGGGTGTGGCTCCGTAGTGGCGTTGGCGTCGGCTGTATTCGGTGATGGCCTGCCAGAGGTGTCGTCGGTCGACGTCTGGCCAGAGGTGTTCGGTGAAGTGGAGTTCGGCGTAGGAGCTGTGCCAGGGAAGGAAGTTGGAGGTGCGCTGTTCGTTGCCGGTGCGCCACAGCAGGTCGACGTCGGGCATGTCGGGGTGCGGGAGGTGGCGGGCGAGATCGTTTTCGGTGATCCAGTCGGGGTTGAGGCCGTCGTTTTTGACGGTGGCGGCCAGGCGGGCGGCGGCGCGGGTGATCTCGTCACGGCCGCCGTAGTTGATGCACAGGGTGAGGGTGAGGCCGGTGCGGTCGCGGGTGGTGCGCTCCCGGGTGAGGAGGAGGTCGACGAGGTCGGCGGGGAGTTTTCCGGTGCGGCCGTGCCAGCGGATGCGGACGTCGAGGTCGCGGTAGGGGTCGGTGGCCAGTTCGTTGCGGATGACGTCGAGGATGGCGTCGACTTCTTCGGGGTCGCGTTTCCAGTTCTCGGTGGAGAAGGTGTAGAGCGTCAGGTGGCACAGGCCGATGTCCAGGGCGCCGTGGACGGTGTCGCGCAGGGCGAGGGCGCCGCTGCGGTGGCCGTGGGCGCGGGGCAGTCCTTGCTGGGTGGCCCAGCGGCCGTTGCCGTCCATGATGACGGCGACGTGGGCGGGCATCTGGGCGCTGGTCAGGTGAGGGGGCCGTGCCCCGCTGGGATGCGCCGGCGGGGCGGCGAAGGCCCGGGCGCGGGGACCGGCCAGAAGGGGGGTGGGCGGCGCGCAGGGTGCGGTGGTGCCTGGTGTGCGGGGGGCGGGGAGGGTCAGGTGGGTCAGGCGCCAGGCGAGGGCGGCGCGGGCCCGGGCTGGGGCCAGAATGCGGGCGCTGGTCGCGCGGGCGGGCCGCGGGGGCGTGTGGAGCAGGGCGGGGCCGGCCTGGTTGATGGCGTCGAGCTGGGCGTGCAGGAGGCGGGCCATGCTCTGCACGATGGTGGCCGGGCCGGGGTGCATGCCGCGGGTGAGGGACGGCTGGGTGGTCCAGCGGCGGGCCAGGGCCGTCAGGTGCGCGATCAGCTCGGCGACCGGTGTGCTCCAGCGCAGCCCGGCGAGGTCGTCACCGCTGCCGGGGAACGCCTTGAACACCTCCTGGGGCAGGAGGAGGTCACCGTCGGCGAGGTCGGCGGCCAGGTCGGTGAGGATGTCGGTGAGCCGGACGCCGTCCAGAAACTGCTCGTAGTTGTCCTTCTCATCCAGGCGCAGCGCGAGGGGCGCGCCGGCCCGGTCGAACAGGTCGCGGACCTGGTCGAACCAGGGCAGCAGGGTGTCGCGGCCCCAGGCCCGCCAGGCCGCCCAGTCGTCGAAGTGCCGTCCTGAGGCGTCGTTCTTGACCAGGAGCATGGCGTCGGTGAGTTCGGATAGGTCCAGCTGCCAGCGGATAGCGGTGTCCACCAGGGCGTGGCGGACCGGGTCGCTGCTGCGGCCGAGGTGCAGGTCGCGGGTGAGGCCGGTGATCCACTGCTCTACGCGCCGGGCGCGTTGCTCGGGCGTGGCGTCGCGCTCATCGGCCAGGTCGTCGATGGCGTTCGCCGCCGCCCACAGCGCCCAGCAGGGAGGCCGCAGCGCCGGCGGGGCCAGCTGGATCAGGGCGTACTCGACCGGGTCCTCCCGCTGAGTGCGCTGGCGGCACAGCCGGTAGGCCGCGCGAAGTCCGGCGTCGCCGGTGATTGGCGCGCCGTACTCCTCCGGCCGTGCTGCGGCGAGCGGGGACGGTGAAGTGGTGGGCATGGCTCGTCTTTCGTGATCGGTGGCCGCGGTGAACGGGGAGGGGCAGCGCGTCGCCGGCCCTCAACTCCTGGCTCCTGGCCGGGCGGCTGCGGGCGGGAGGACCCGGTCCCGCCGGCTGGCGGGTGGGACCCGGACCGCCGCTTCGCGCCGGTCGCCGGAGACCGGAAGGGGGTGTGGCGCCGGGTTGCCGGTCAGACAGTGGGCGTGGCGGCGGCGTGCCGTGTGCCGGTGTCGCCGGGGGGCGAGGCGGCTGGCCGGGTCAGTGTGCTGCGGGTTCGGTGGTGGAAGGCGAGCAGCGCCAGGGCAGCGGCCGCGGTGCACCAGGCGAGCTGGATGAGCAGGCTGGTGCCGGCGAATGTGGTGGAGAAGCCTGCGGCGATGCTGGTCTGCATGGCGCCGTAGGACGGCAGGAACTGGGTGACGGCGTCGTCCGCGCCCGCGCTCATGATCGGGTTCTGCAGGAGCAGGTCGATGATGCTGGTCATGACGATGGCGAACATGCCCTCCACCTCCCGGCGCAGCAGGGCGCCGAAGCCCACGCCGAGGACGCCGTAGGTCATGCCGGCGGTGAACAGGGCAAGGGCGAGGTGGAAGGGCTGGTGCGGGTCCCAGACCAGGCAGATGACGGCCGTGGCGTAGGCGGCGATCACCGCGGCGGCGGCGCAGAGGCCGGTCAGCTTGGCGGCCATCAGGTGGAAGCGGGGGAAGCCGGCCATGGCCAGGCGCCGGTCGAAGGGGCCGCTGGTGAACGTCGCGGCGAACATGAGGAAGCCGGTGATCAGCGTCACCGCGTTCAGCGCGCCGCTGATCGAGGTCAGCTCGTTGCCGTGCGGCGCCAGCCATTCCCCCGTGGCGCGCAGCCGCACCCGTACAGGCGGGGCTGGGATCGCCGCGTAGGCCAGCGCGGTCCACAGCGGCAGGAACGCCGCGATCAGGACCAGGGCGAAGTGGTTGCGTCCGTGTTCGAGCAGCGCGTACCGGGCGGCCGTGGCGAACAGGTCCCGGTGCCGCTTCATGCCGCCACCGTCATTCCGGCGCGCAGCCTGCCGTCCACCAGCTGCCACGCCTCGTCCAGCCGTTCGACGTCGTGCGCCAGGTGCGTGACCACGAGCACGGTCCGGCCCGCGTCCCGCAGCCGCCCGGCCAGCTCCCAGAACCGCAGATACGTCTCCCAGTCGAAGCCCTGGTACGGCTCGTCCAGCAGCAGCACCTGCGGATCGTGCATCAGCGCCAGCGTCAGGCTCAGCTTCTGCCGGGTCCCGCCGCTGAGGACGCCGGCCCTCTCGTCGCGGTAGGCGGACAGTCCCAGCACGTCCATCACCTCCTGCGCCCGGCGCAGATTGGGCAGGGCGAACGCGCGCTGGAAGAACAGCAGATGCTGGCGCACCGTCAGCGCGTTGTTCAGTACCACCTGCTGCGGGCAGTAGCCGAAGCGGCCGGTGTGCCGGACCGTCCCTCGCGTTGGACGCAGCTCCCCGGCAAGGATCTTCAGCAAGGTGGACTTGCCCGCGCCGTTCTCCCCGACGATCCCCGTCACCGTGCCCGCGGCCAGGCGCAGATCCACGCCCCGCAGCACTTCATGGCGGCGGTAGGAATGGCACACTCCCCGGATCTCCACCGCACCCCCTCCTCACATCCCGTTCCGACACCGCCACCCCTCCTAAACGATCACCACGGCCGGAAGTCACGCCAGGACTGCACGGCATCACCACACCGCCCGCAACAACCGGTTCTGGCGCGGGTCGTCCCGATCGGGTGAACAGACCGGCACCCGGCGAACCGTCGCAGCGGGCATGGGAGCGATCAACGCAGTGCACGTGGCGCGGCCGGGCCTGGCGGCGGCAGATTCCGCCAAGGCACCCGGCTCGTGCGGGCCGGCACCACGGCTCGCACGCACCGCCCTGACACCGAGGCGCTACCGGTCCGGACCGGCTCAGGAGTTCGCCTTGGCTGTTCGCGCCTTCGGTGCTCGTTCGCCTGCTGACGTCAGCCGCGTATGCCATCCAGTCGCCCCATCCGCAGGTCAACGACGTGGTGCAGCACCACCAGCATGAACAAGGCGAAGGAGTGCCTGGCCAGGTGCGGGGTGCAACACGGAGGTTCGGCGACGACGCCGTCCAGCACCTCGGCGCATCTCAGCGACGCAGTGCGAAAGGCGTTCTCCCACGACGCCGGGCGGAACGGCAGACCGGACTCGTTCAACCACAACCACAGCGGTTTCGGCCCCGCCGGGCCTTCGATGAACAACGTCATCCGCTCGGCCGCGTCCGCATCGGACAGCGGCGTCCGCCCCTCGACTCCGTCCTGGTGCCGCCAGTGCAGCACCTTCTTGCGCAAACCCGCGACCTTCGTGACCAGCCGCATCCGCGGCAGACTCTCGTAGCGGCCCTTGGCCTGGGCGCGGCGGATCCTGTCCGCCCGCGACGACTCTATGTAGCCCTCGACGCCGCCGACCACCGGCGCCAGGCGCCCCGAGTAGTAGCGGGCACCGCCCAGCTGTGTGCGCGGGTTCTCGATGGTCAGCAGCGATGCCGCCTCGGTCAGCCGCATTCCCGACGACAGCAGCAGGTCCGCGAAGGCCGCGTTGCGGTCCTCCAGCCGCCCAACCCAGCCCGCCGCCAGCACCCCCTGGGCTGTGTAGCCACGCAGGCCGACGTTCACCCACATGCGGGACGTCCGCGGCGTCAGCCAGTGGACATCGCTGGTCTTGGCGCCCTTCGCCCGTGCCTGCGGAACCCGCATCACCTGGCCGGTGCGGCCGATGACGTCGCGCATCAGGACCGGATTCCGTACGACGTGCTCGCGCCAGTCGGCCCACTCGTGGAGGCGGGTTAGCGCGGCCAGTCCCCGGTTTCAGCGGGACCCGCCGACCTTTCCCGGGCTCGCGCTGGCCCGGGCCCGCCAGTACTCGAAGTCCGCGAGGTCGTCGTTGGTGGCCTGGTTCTAGACCTTGCCCCGGCCCAGAGGAAGTCGAAGAACAGGCAGCCAGTCGTCCGTGTAGGCGCGCTTGGTCTTCGGCGCCGGCTTTGCGAACCCCGACCGGCACAAGTAGAGGCTCAGCAGTTCGTCGATCCGGTAGTCCGGCGACAACATGATCGGGTCTCCCGGATGGGTCCCGGTCCTCACGGTCGGACAGATCCTCCATTTCCGCAAGTACGGGTATCCAATCCGCTGGGATCGATGGCCGTTCGGGTGACCAATACACCTGCCACCGCACGTGCTCCGCCTTTTAGTTGGGCGCCATCAACACGCTCATCCAATAGGGAACACGTCTCGTGCGTCATATGGACAGCCAAGTGCACGTGCCCGCCGGGCAGCAGGGCCCGATGGTCCACGCGCCGGGGTCGTGGACCCCTCCGGCATGCCGGCCGGTACCGCCCGGCACGGCGAGGCCGCCGCGAGGAAGCGGTCAGGCTCCCGTACGGCGGCTTCCGGCACGGCCGTGTTCAGCCGTGGTAGGCGGTGCGCATGAGTTCCTGCATGTCGGCGAGCATCGGCATCCTCGGGTTGGCGGGTGCGCACTGGTCCTCGTAGGCGTTGAGGGCCTGCTGGGGCAGGGCGTCGAGGAAGGCGCGCTCATCGACGCCGAGGGCCTGGAACGTCGGCTCGATGCCGACGGCGTCGCGCAGGCGCTCGACGGCGGCGGCGAGGGATTCCACGCCCTCGGCCGGGGTGGCGGCGGGCAGGCCGAGAGTGCGGGCGATGTCCTGGAAGCGTTCGGGGGCACAGTAGTTCTCGTACTTGGGCCAGCCGGTGAGCTTCGTGGGGACGGTGCCGTTGTAGCGGATGACGTGGGGGAGCAGGACCGCGTTGGTGCGGCCGTGCGCGATGTGGAAGGTGGCGCCGAGAGTGTGGGACATGGCGTGGACGATGCCGAGGAAGGCGTTGCCGAAGGCCATGCCCGCGATGGTGCCGGCGTTGTGCATCTTCTCCCGGGCCTCCGCCGCGTCTCCACGGTTGTTCACCGATGCCTCGAGATGGCCGAAGATCAGACGAATGGCGTGGAGGGCCAAGCCGTCGGTGAAGTCGTTGGCGTAGACGGAGACGTACGCCTCGATGGCGTGGGTGAGGGCGTCGAAGCCGCTGTCGGCGGCGAGCGCCGGGGGCAGGGCGGTGGTGAGGAGGGGGTCGACGATGGCCACGCTGGGGGTCAGCGCGTAGTCGGCCAGCGGGTACTTCTTGCTGGTGGCGGGGTCGGAGATGACGGCGAAGGGGGTGACCTCGGCGCCGGTTCCGGAGGTGGTGGGCACGCACACCAGACGGGCCAGCCTGCCCAGGGTGGGGAAGCGGAAGGCGCGCTTGCGGATGTCGGAGAACTTCTGCCGCATGTCGGCGAAGTCGATGCCGGGCTGCTCGTACAGCAGCCACATCACCTTGGCCGCGTCCATGGGCGAGCCGCCGCCGAGCGCGATGATCGTGTCGGGACGGAAGTCCCGCATGAGGTCGGCACCGTGCTGTACGGAGTCGATGCTGGGTTCGGGCTGGACGTTGTCGATGATCTGGAGGGTGACCGGTTCCCGGCGCCGTTGCAGGACGCGGCTGATCCGGTCGACGAAGCCGAGACGGGTCATGGTGGCGTCGGTGACGATCGTGACGCGGTGGACGTCCGGCATGGAGGCCAGGTAGCGGATGGCCTGCGGCTCGAAGTAGATCTTCGGCGGGACCTTGAACCACTGCAGGTTGTTGCGGCGGGTGGAGACCCGCTTGACGTTGAGCAGCTGGGCGGCGGAGACGTTGTTGGACACCGATGTGCTCCCCCAGGAGCCGCAGCCCAGGGTGAGCGAGGGCAGCAGACCGTTGTAGACGCCGCCGATCGCACCCTGCGAGGACGGCGAGTTGACGATGATCCGCACGGTCTTCATCCGCTTGCCGTACGCCTCGGCCATGGCGGGGTCCCCGGTGTGGATGACGGCGCTGTGGCCCTGGCCGTGGAAGGCGACCATGTCGGCGGCCAGGTCGAAGCCGTGGCGCTCGTCCTCGGCGCGCAGCACGGCGAGGACCGGGCAGAGCTTCTCGCGGGTCAGCGGCTCGTCCGGGCCGACGCGTTCGGCCTCGACGAGGATGACCGAGGCGTTCTCCGGCACGGAGAACCCGGCCCGTTCGGCGATCCAGGCGGGGCTCTGGCCGACGGCGGACGCGTTGACCTTGGGCTCGCAGCCGGCGCCCGACCCGCCGGTGGCGGGGAACAGGAAGGACTCCAGCTTCGCCTTCTCCTCCGGGGTGGCCAGGTGGGCGTGGAGGGTGCGGAACTCGGCGAGCGCCGCGTCGTAGATGTCGGTGTCCAGGATGACGGCCTGCTCGGAGGCGCAGATCATGCCGTTGTCGAACGCCTTCGACAGCACCAGGTCGTTGACGGCCCGGTGCAGCTTCGCGCTCTTGTGCACGTACGCGGGGACGTTGCCGGCGCCCACGCCGAGGGCGGGCTTGCCGGCCGAGTAGGCGGCCTTGACCATGGCGTTGCCGCCGGTGGCGAGGATCAGTGAGACGCCCGGGTGCCGCATCAGAGTGCGGGTGGCCTCCACCGACGGCTGCTCGATCCACTGCACGCAGTGCTCCGGCGCTCCCGCGGCGACGGCCGCGTCCCGTACGACGCGGGCGGCTTCGGCGCTGCACCGCTGGGCGGAGGGGTGGAAGGCGAACACGACCGGGTTGCGGGTCTTCAGCGCCAGCAGGGCCTTGAAGATGGTGGTGGAGGTCGGGTTGGTGACGGGGGTGACCGCGGCCACCACGCCCACCGGTTCGGCGATCTCGACCATGTCCTCGATGTCGTCGCGGGCGATGACCCCGACGGTCCTCATGTGCCCCATGCTGTGCGTGACGTGCTCGCAGGCGAACATGTTCTTGACCGCCTTGTCCTCGAACACCCCCCGCCCGGTCTCCTCGACCGCCAGACGGGCCAGCGCGGTGTGCTGGTCCAGGGCGGCGACCGACGCCTTCTTGACGATGTGGTCGACCTGCTCCTGGGTGAGACCCCCATAGTCGACGAGTGCCTTGAGGCCGGCCGTGACCAGACGGTCCACGGCGACCGCGGTGTCGGACGGGGCGTCGGTCCCGCGGTCCTTGGTCCGCACGTTCTGTCGGGTCATGGTGGTGTGCCTCCGTCATCAGGGGCCGCCGTGGTGTACGGCGGCGCCGCTCTCTGCCTTCACTGTTCTCCGACAGCGCCTGCCGCAGGAGGCGTCGAAGGGCCCCTTCCGTGTCCGTCCGGCCCGGCCCGGCAGGGACTGTCGGCCCGGGCCGGACGGAGCCACCGCACGGCCGCGCCCGCCGCGTTCACAGGCTCCCGATCCGAGCGGGTGGGGTGGCCGCCGCACAGTCGTCGGTGTGGAAGGTGAGGCGGTTCACCACGCCGACCACGCCTTCGAGGCGCCAGGCGGCGTGAATGAGCTCCGGCACCTGACTGCGCCGTTCGACACGGCCGGCGAGGGTGACGACACCGTCGCGCACGGAGACGAGGACGGCGTCGGACGGCAGCTCCAGCGTGCCGACGACGATGTCTCCGGTCACCTGGCGGCGGATGTCGTCGTCCGCGCGCAGGAAGACCCGGAGGAGGTCGCGGCGGGTGGCGATGCCGATGAGGCGGTCGGCTTCGTCGACCACGGGCAGCCGTTCGACGCCACGGCGCTCCATCAGCCGGGCCGCGTCCGGCACGGTCTGCTCCGGGTGCACGGTGATCGCGGGGCTCGACATCACGTCCTCCGCCGTGAGGGCGGGAGGAGGTGCGGAGCCTTGCCGGTATGCCTGGACGCGTACCAGGTCGCTCCCGGACAGGACGCCGAGGACCTTGTCGTCGGCGTCGATCACCGGCAGCCCGCTGATCCGGTGGTGGTCGAGCAGCCGCACGACCTCCTTGAACGGTGTCGTCCGGTGGGCCTGGACGACGTCCCTGGTCATCACTTCACCGACGGTGTGAGCGGTCATGGCGGATTCTCCTTCACGGGCGCGGACGGACAGGGCCGGAGCCGGTGGCCGGCTCCGGCCCTCCCGCCGGGTCGGGCAGGCGCGGTGCGGCGCCTACTTCTGCGGGCCGCCGCGCCACGGGGGCGGTGCGGCCGTGCGGCGGGTGGTGTCGCCTCGGTGGGCGGCGCGTTCGGTGGTGGCGCGCAGCCGGTCGTGGAGCCGGTCGGCGAGTTCGCGGGCGGTCGCCTCGCGGGCGTGGACGACGACGAGGTCGCCGCCCACCCGGATCTCGGCGCCGGCGGACCAGGGCTGTGCGATGCGGCGGGCCGTGGCCCTGACGATGCGCACGTCGCCGCTGACGGGCGGCAGTCCTGGCCGGTCCAGGGCGGTGCCGACCTTCTCGCGGAGATAGGCGAGGGACTCCTCGTCCACCCTGCCGTCGGCGCGCACCCGCACGGTGGCGGTATTCTCACGGGTACCGATGTCCTTGGCGGTCATGTGATCCACTCCCTGTGATCGTTCTGGGACACCTCAAGACTGCCGCGCTTGCCCTCCGTGTCCCAGAGGCGACCGACCTCGGTGGGAGGGGCTCCTCGGCCCCTGGCATCAGGGCCGAGGAGCCCCGGGCCTCACCTGCTGTCGCTCCCTTCGGTCTCCTCCAGCGCCGCCCGGCCCGCCTCCAGCCGCGCCACCGGCACCCGGAACGGTGAGCAGGAGACGTAGTCCAGTCCCGCGGTGTGGAAGAAGTGCACCGAGTCGGGATCACCGCCGTGCTCGCCGCACACGCCGATCTTGAGGTCCGGGCGGGTGGCGCGGCCCTCGGCGACGGCGATGCCCACCAGCCGGCCGACCCCGTCACGGTCGAGCGTCTCGAACGGCGACGTGGGGAAGACGCCCTTGTCGAGGTAGGCGGAGAAGAACTCGGCTTCGACGTCGTCACGGGAGAAGCCCCAGGTGGTCTGGGTGAGGTCATTGGTGCCGAAGGAGAAGAACTCCGCCTCCTCGGCGATCCGACCGGCCGTCAGGGCCGCCCTGGGCAGCTCGATCATGGTGCCGACCGGGCAGTCGACGCCGACCCCGGACGCCTGTGAGACCTCGGCCAGCACCCGCCGCACCTCCTCGCGCACGAGGTGCAGTTCCCGGACGTCCCCGACGAGCGGGACCATGATCTCCGCATGCGGATCTCCGCCGCTCAGGAGGCGCTCGGCGACGGCCTCACCGATGGCCCGCACCTGCATGGCGACCAGGCCGGGGACGACCAGTCCCAGGCGTACGCCGCGCAGGCCCAGCATCGGATTCTCTTCATGCATGCGGTTGACCGCGGTCAGCAGCTCGACGTCGTGCGGGTCCGGTTCCTCGTCACGGGCCTGGGCGGTGGCGATCCGCACCGCCAGTTCGGTGTGGTCGGGCAGGAACTCGTGCAGTGGCGGGTCGAGCAGCCGGATGGTGACCGGCAGGCCGTCCATCGCCTCCAGGATGCCGGTGAAGTCCTGCCGCTGAAGGGGGAGAAGGTCTGCCAGGGCCCGGTCGCGCTCGGCGTCCGTGCCCGCAAGGATCATCTGCTCGACCAGCTTGCGGCGCTCGCCGAGGAACATGTGCTCGGTGCGGCACAGGCCGATGCCCTGTGCTCCGAACCGGCGGGCGCGGGCGGCGTCCTCGGGAGTGTCGGCGTTGGCCCGCACCTCCAGGCGCCGGACGGTGTCCGCGCGGGACAGGGCCCGGGCCACCGCGTCGACCACGCGACGCGCGCCCTCGTCCTCCCGGCCGCCCTCCAGGAACCGGATGACCGCCGAGTCCACCAGCGGCACCGATCCCGGGTACACCGCTCCCGCGGAGCCGTCCACCGAGACGACGGTGCCCTCCTCGACGACGGTGCCGTCCGCGGTGGTGAAGCGGCGGGCTTCGGTGTCCACGGTGAGTTCCTCGGCGCCGCACACGCAGACCTTGCCCATGCCGCGGGCGACGACGGCCGCGTGGCTGGTCTTGCCGCCCCGGCTGGTGAGGACCGCCTGGGCGGCGATCATGCCGGGCAGGTCGTCGGGGGTGGTCTCCTGCCGGACCAGGACGGCCTTCTCGCCGGCCGCGGCGCGCCGTACGGCCTGGGCCGAGTCGAAGACCACGGCACCGACCGCCGCGCCGGGGGAGGCCGGGACCCCGCGGGCGAGCGCGGTGCCGGTCGCCGAGGTGTCGAAGCGCGGGAACATCAGCCGGGCCAGGCCCTCCCCGTGCACTCGGGCCAGCGCCTCGTCCGGGGTGACGAGCCCTTCGTCGGCCAGTTCGGCGGCCAGCACGAACGCGGCCTCGGCGGTGCGCTTGCCGACCCGCGTCTGAAGCATCCACAGGGTGCCGCGCTCGATCGTGAACTCGATGTCGCACAGGTCCCGGTAGTGCCGCTCCAGGGTACGCATGTGCATACGCAGCCGGTCGTAAGACGTGGCGTCCAGGCGCTTCAGCTCGGCCAGCGGCACGGTGTTGCGGATGCCGGCGACGACGTCCTCGCCCTGCGCGTCGGGCAGGTAGTCGCCGTACGGGCCGGGGCGTCCGGTGGCCGGGTCGCGGGTGAAGGCGACACCGCTGCCGGAATCGGCCCCGAGGTTGCCGAAGACCATGCGCTGCACGTTGACGGCGGTGCCCAGGTCGTCGGCGATGTGCTCGCGCCGCCGGTACAGACGGGCGCGCTCGCCGTTCCAGGACTCGAACACGGCCAGCACCGCCCGGCGCAGCTGCTCGGCGGGGGACTGCGGGAAGGGCTCCCCGGTCTCCAGGCGGATCAGGTCCTTGTACGTCTCGACCAGCTCGGCCAGGTCGGACGTCTCCAGGTGCGTGTCCTCCTCGACGCCGCGCAGCCCCTTCAGGCGGGCGAGGGCCTGCTCGAAGCGTGCGGAGTCGACGCCCATGACCGTGGCGCCGAACATCTGGACGAGACGGCGGTAGGAGTCCCAGGCGAAGCGTTCACTGCCGGAGACCTTGGCCAGCCCGAGGACGGAGTCGTCGTTCAGGCCGATGTCGAGGATCGTCTCCATCATGCCGGGCATGGAGAACCTCGCGCCGGAGCGGACGGACAGCAGCAGCGGGTCGTCCGGCTGCCCCAGCACCCGGCCGGCGGACCCCTCCAGGGCCGACAGGTGCGCGGAGACCTCCTCCCACAAGCCCGCGGGTTCGCTGCCCGTGGCCAGGAAGGCGCGGCACGCCTCGGTGGTGAGGGTGAAGCCCGGTGGCACGGGGAGTCCCAGCCGGGTTATCTCGGCCAGGTTCGAGCCCTTGCCGCCGAGAAGGTCGGCCATGTCACGGCCGCCCTCGGTGAAGTCGTACACGTAACGGACCATGACGCTGCGCTCCTCAAGCGTGGGGGCGTGATGCTTCCAGCGTCGGACGGGGGCGTGCTCGGCGCGAGGTGCCGGCCGTCCCGCCCGGGGGACCGGTCGGCCCCGGCTCGCACCGTCCGTCCCGGAAGGACCTTCGGGAGCCTGGCCGGGGCTGTACGGCCCGTGTACCACCCGCTCGGCCGGGAGGACGCTCGAAGACATCGGAAGTCATCCAGCCGGGAGGGGACACGTCATGCCGCACGACATCGTGGTGGGGGTCGACGGATCGGCCGCGGGCCTCGCCGCCGCGCACTGGGCGGCGCAGGAGGCCCAGCGGCGGGGGAGGGGTCTCACCGTGGTCCACGCCTGGCACCGCCACGCCCGTCCCGCGCCGTACATCCCCATGGACAGCAACGAGCACGACTGCGCCGAGCAGCTCCTGCGGGAGGCCGTACGCAGTGTCCGTGCCGCCCACCCGGGTCTGCGGATCACCGACCGGCTCGTGTGCGACGCGACGGTCACCGCTCTGCTGGCCGCCTCGGCCGACGCCGACCTGCTGGTTCTCGGTTCCCTCGGCCTCGGGGCCCTGAGCGGATTCGTGACGGGCTCCGTGTCCCAGCGCGTCGTCGGCCGGTCCGCCCGCCCGGTCGTCCTGGTCCGGGCGGGGCGGGGAGCCGCCGATGAGCACCTGCCGGCCACGGACGGCGTCGCCCCGGAGGAGATCCCGACAACGCCCTACCGCCGGGTGGTCCTGGGACTGCGGACGGACCGTCCCTGCGACGAACTGATCGAGTTCGCCTTCGACGCCGCCCGCCGACGTGACACCGGCCTGCGGGTGGTCCACGCCTTCCGGACGCCGTTCCGCCCCGCACCCGCTGCCTCGGCGCCCCTGGTGACCGTCGCCCCGGAGGGCCCGGCTCTCGTCCCGCAGCCGCGGGCCCAGACGCTGGCGGACGAGGAGCGCGCCCTGACGGCGGTGCTGCGCCCCTGGCGGGAGAAGTACCCGACCGTCCCCGTGACCGAGGCGGTCACCGAAGGACGCGCCACCGTCGCACTGGTGCGGGCCACCCGGGACGCGGGCCTCCTCGTGGTGGGCCGCCGTACCACCGACCACCGGGTCGGTGCCCACACGGGCCCGGTCACCCACGCCGTCCTGCACCATGTCGGATGCCCCGTCGCCGTCGTCCCGCACGACTGAGGTGGCGGGGGCACATCGGCCGGCTGCCGGCCCGCCGGGGCCGGCCGGTCGGTGCCGGCCCCGGCGGACGTGAGGGGGCACCGGCACCGCGGCGTCACGGTCGGGCACGCGCACCGCGCCTCCCCGGCTGTCCGGCTCTCCCACGACGGAACCGTCCTGCGGTGCGCTGTCGTCGGGACAGGGGGCCGAAGGTCCCGGCCGGCCGGGGGCGGAAGGGACCCGCCCGGTGCCCTGTCCGGCACTCCTCGCCGCGAGCCCGCACGACGAGCATCGACAGTGACAAGACCGTTCGAGGAGAGGACCTGAGATGACCGCGACGGTGACAGCCGGCCCCCGGACCGCCGATGCCTGGCGGCAGTTCGCCGGGAGCGGGTGGCGTGAGCGCATCGACGTGCGCGACTTCATCCAGGCCAACTACACCCCCTACGAAGGCGACGCCGCGTTCCTGGCCGGTCCGACCGAGCGCACGCTCGCGGTCTGGGGCAAGGTGGCCGCACTGTTTCCCGAGGAACGTCGCCGGGGCGTCCTCGACGTCGACCCGGGCAACCCGTCCACCATCACCTCGCACCGGCCCGGCTACATCGACCGCGACCGTGAACTGATCGTCGGCCTGCAGACCGAGGTCCCCCTGCGGCGGGCCATCATGCCGAACGGCGGGCTGCGGATGGTGGAGAACGGACTCAAGGCGTACGGCTACAAGCCGGACCCCTTCGTCACGCGCGTTTTCGGGAACTACCGCAAGACCCACAACGACGGCGTCTTCGACGCCTACACGCCCGAGATGCGGGCCGCCCGCAAGGTCGGGATCATCACCGGGCTGCCGGACGCCTACGGCCGGGGCCGGATCATCGGCGACTACCGGCGGGTCGCGCTGTACGGCACGGACCGGCTGATCGAGGCCAAGCGCGCCGAGCGGGCCCTGCTGGACGCGCGGCCCTCCGGCCCGGACGTCATCCGGGACCGTGAGGAACTGGCCGAGCAGGTCCGGGCGCTGGGAGAACTGACCGAGATGGCCGCCTCGTACGGCTGCGACGTCTCGCGTCCCGCCGCCACCGCGCACGAGGCGGTGCAGTGGCTCTACCTGGGCTTCCTGGCCGCGGTGAAGGAGCAGAACGGCGCGGCGATGTCGCTGGGCCGCACCTCCACCTTCCTCGACGTCTACCTCCAGCGGGACCTGGACGAAGGGATCCTCGACGAGTCCCGCGCCCAGGAACTGATCGACGACTTCGTCATCAAGCTGCGGATCGTGCGCTTCCTGCGCACCCCCGAGTACGACGCCCTGTTCTCCGGCGACCCGACGTGGGTGACGGAGTCCATCGGCGGCCTCGGCGCCGACGGGCGCACGCTGGTCACCCGCACCTCCTTCCGCTTCCTGCAGACCCTGTACAACCTCGGCCCGGCCCCGGAACCGAACCTGACCGTGCTGTGGTCGCCCCGGCTCCCGGCCGGCTTCAAGGAGTTCTGCGCGCAGGTGTCCATCGACACCAGCGCCGTCCAGTACGAGTCCGACGAGCTGATGCGCCCGCGCACCGGCGACGACACCGCGATCGCCTGCTGCGTCTCCGCGATGGCGGTCGGCAAGCAGATGCAGTTCTTCGGCGCCCGCGTCAACCTGGCCAAGGCGTTGCTGTACGCGGTCAACGGCGGCCGGGACGAGATGACCGGCGAACAGGTCGCCCCCCAAATGCCGGCGCTGACCGGGGACTACCTGGACTACGAGGAGTTGTCGGCCTCCTACGACCGGGTCCTGGACTGGCTCGCGCGGACGTACGTGGACGCGCTCAACGTCATCCACTACATGCACGACAAGTACGCCTACGAGCGCATCGAGATGGCCCTGCACGACTATCCGGTGCACCGCTTCATGGCGTGCGGCATCGCCGGCCTGTCCGTCGCCGTGGACAGCCTGTCCGCCGTCAAGCACGCGCGGGTGAAGGTGTTCCGCGACGCGACCGGACTGGCTGTCGACTTCCAGATCGAAGGCGAGTTCCCGGCCTACGGCAACAACGACGACCGCGCCGACGCACTCGCCGTCGACCTGGTGGAGTCGTTCATGGAGAAGGTGCGCAAGCACCCCACCTACCGCGACGCCGAGCACACCCAGTCCGTGCTGACCATCACCTCCAACGTGGTCTACGGCAAGCACACCGGCAACACCCCCGACGGCCGGCGCGCGGGCGCCCCGTTCGCCCCCGGCGCCAACCCGATGAACGGCCGCGACCGGCACGGGGTCGCCGCCTCCGCCCTGTCGGTGGCCAAGCTCCCCTACGAGGCGGCGCGGGACGGCATCTCCCTGACCACCACCATCACCCCGGAGGGCCTCGGACACGTCCCCGAGGAGCGAGCGGGTCACCTGGTCGGCATCCTCGACGCCTACATGTCCTCGGGCGGCTTCCACATGAACGTCAACGTGCTGGACCGGGCGACCCTGGAGGACGCCATGGAGCACCCGGAGAAGTACCCGGAGCTGACGGTCCGGGTCTCCGGATACGCCGTCAACTTCGTCCGCCTGACCCGCGAGCAGCAGCTCGACGTGATCAGCCGGACCTTCCACGGATCGCTGTGAACACCACTGTCGAGCCGGTCACGGGCCGGATCCACTCCTGGGACCTGTCCACGGGAGTGGACGGTCCCGGGACCCGGTTCGTGCTGTTCCTCAGCGGCTGCCCCCTGCGCTGCCTGTACTGCGCCAACCCCGACACCTGGCACATGCGGGACGGGAAACCGGCCACCGTCGACGAGGTGATGGCCGAGATCGAGAAGTACCGGGCCTTCGTCACCACCGCCGGCGGGGGAGTGACCCTCACCGGCGGCGAGGCCCTCCTCCAGCCGGCCTTCACCGCCGCGGTCCTCCGCCGCTGCAAGGAGCTCGGACTGCACACCGCGCTCGACACCTCCGGGTTCCTCGGCGCCCGCGCCACGGACGAACTCCTCGCCGACACCGACCTGGTGCTGCTGGACGTCAAGTCCTTCGACGCCCGCACCTACCGGAAGCTGACCGGCGGCGACCTCGCCCCCACCCTCGACTTCGCCACCCGCCTCGACCGGCTGGGCAAGCGCGTGTGGATCAGGTACGTCCTGGTGCCCGGCTGGACCGACGACGAGGACGCCGTCGACGGACTCGCCGGCTTCCTCTCCGGCCTGGGCTGCGTCGAGCGGGTCGACATCCTGCCGTTCCACAAGCTCGGTGCCGCCAAGTACGACGCCCTGGGTGTCCCCTTCACCCTGCGGGACACTCCGGTCCCCGACGCGGCGCTCGTGGACCGGGTACGGGCTCAGTTCCGTGGACGTGGCCTCGCGGCCCACTGAGGCGGGCGGGCACGGGACCGACCTCCCCTGGACCTCGGCCGCCCTGGCAGGATGGGGAGTTCGACGGAGACCGAGGCATCACGAGGAGCATGCGATGGCGCACACCGAGCAGGGCGACGGCACGGGAAGCCCGATCAAGGTCTTCCTCCTGGACGACCACGAGGTGGTACGGCGGGGAGTGCACGACCTGCTGAACGACGAACCGGACATCACGGTGGTCGGAGAAGCGGCGACGGTGGAGCAGGCACTGATCCGGGTCCCCGCCCTGCGCCCCGACGTGGCCGTCCTCGACGTGCGCCTGCCCGACGGGGACGGAGTGACCGTCTGCCGTGAACTGCGCTCGAAGATGCCGGACCTGGCCTGCCTGATGCTGACCTCCTTCGACGACGAGGAGGCGCTCCTGGACTCGATCATGGCGGGCGCGGCCGGGTACGTGCTGAAGCAGATCCAGGGCTCGGACCTGATCTCGGCCGTGCGGACGGTGGCCCGCGGCCAGTCGCTGCTGGACGCCAGCGCCACGGCCAGGCTGATGACACGGCTGCGGGGCGGCGGACAGCAGCCGGCCGAGGAGCCGGACGTCCTGCCGGGCCTGACCGACCGGGAACGCGAGATCCTGGACCTGATCGGCGAAGGGCTGACCAACCGGCAGATCGGCCAGCGGCTGTACCTGGCCGAGAAGACGGTCAAGAACCACATCTCCCGGCTGCTCGCCAAGCTCGGTGTGGAACGCCGTGTCCAGGCCGCCGTCATCGCCACCCAGGCACGCGACCGGACGCGGTCCGAAGCCCCCTAGGGTCTGTCGTCAAATGATCTTCGATCGGGGATCATGGTCGGGTGATACGTCGCCATGAACTGTCCGATGCCGAGTGGGCCTTCGTGC
>NZ_JBEZWE010000024.1:0-73688 GCF_040637405.1 Streptomyces sp. NPDC029526 | reverse complement strand
TTCTCAAGGAACGGACACTTCCTTCGTACTCACCCTCTCGGGCTTTCCTCCGGGCGCTTCCCTTCGGTCTTGCGTTTCCGACTCTATCAGATCTTCCCGATCCGATTTCCTCGGCGCTTTCCAGGTCGACGCTTTTCGCGCTTTCCCTTTCCGGCGGACCCGACATTATCAGAAGTTCCGGACCGGTCGGACCGGCCCTTGTTTTCCGATTCATCGGGAGAGGCTTCATCGAGAGTCTTCGGAAGAAGTGCTTCGAGAAGCAGACAGATGCTCACTGTTGTGTTCCTGGAGGGCTGCCTTGCGGCTACCCGTCCCCAGGCAACTGTTCGAATCTACCTCCCCGCAGTCTCCGTGTCAACGGATCCCGTGGGGCGAAGAGGACACTAGCAGCTCCCCCGTGCCGGATGCACATCAGGCCGCGGTCGGCACGGTGGCGCTCCGCTCCGAGGCGTCGAGGTCGCCGGTCTCGCCGGACCGGGCCGCGCGTCCGCCCACGACGTAGACGTACGCCAGGAAGGCCACCTCGGCGACGACGCCGATGGTGATGCGGGCCCAGGTGGGCAGGCCGGACGGGGTGACGAAGCCTTCGATGGCGCCGGAGACGAACAGCACCGCGGCCAGACCGATGGCCATCGCGAGCGCCGCTCTGCCCTCTTCGGCGAGGGCCTGGCGGCGGAGGCGCGGGCCGGGGTCGATGAGGGTCCAGCCGAGCCGGAGACCGGTGCCGGCGGCGACGAAGACCGCGGTCAGTTCGAGGAGGCCGTGGGGCAGGACCAGGCCGAGGAAGGTGTCGAGCCGGCCGGCCGAGGCCATCAGACCGAAGCCGACCCCCAGGTTGAGCATGTTCAGGAAGAGGATCCAGATCACCGGCAGCCCGAGGAACACGCCCAGGATGAGACAGAGGGCCGCAGCCCAGGCGTTGTTCGTCCAGACCTGGGCGGCGAACGACGTGGCGGGATGGCTGGAGTAGTACGTCTCGTACTGGCCTCCGGGACGGGTGAGCTCCCGCAGTTCGCTCGGTGCGGCGATGGACGCCTGCACCTCCGGGCTGGTGCCGATCCACCAGCCGAGGAGCGCGGCGACGGCCGTGGACAGCAGTGCCGTGGGCACCCACCAGTGTCGGGACCGGTAGACGGCCGCCGGGAAGCTGTGGCCGAAGAAGTGGGTGACGTCCCGCCACGACGCGCGGCGCGCTCCGGTCACGGCGCTGCGCGCGCGGGCGACCAGCTGGCTGAGCCGTCCGGTCAGCTGGGGGTCGGGGGCGGCGGACTGGATCAAGGAAAGATGGGTGGCCGTCCGTTGGTAGAGGACGACGAGTTCGTCGGCCTCGGCACCGGTGAGCCGGCGCCTGCGCCGGAGCAGGGCGTCGAGGCGGTCCCACTCCGCGCGGTGGGCGGAGACGAAGACGTCCAGGTCCATCGGTGTGCCTGCTCCTCGGCTGATCGACTCGGTCGGCGTGGTGGGCTTGTCGTACTGCGATCGGCAACAGCTTGGCAGACTGGCGGGGTGAGGGGCATGCGAGGGAAGGGCGGCGGGCGTGAGTGAGCTGGTGACGGGCGAGGCGGTGGCGTTGGAGCTGCGCCCGGCGAGGTTGCCCAGCCGGGCCTTGGCGGTGCTGCTCGACCTGGTGGTCGCGATGACGGCCTACGTGATCCTGACCATCGTGGTGATGATGTCCACCGCCTCGTTGGACGAGGCGGCGCAGACGGCGATATCCCTGTCCCTGTTCCTGCTCGTCCTGGTGGGCGGTCCGATCGTGGTCGAGACCCTGACGCACGGGAAGTCGCTGGGGAAGCTGGCGTGCGGGCTGCGGGTCGTGCGGGACGACGGGGGGCCGATCCGGTTCCGGCACGCGCTGGTGCGGGGTCTGATCGGCGTGATCGAGATCCTGATGACGCTCGGAGTGGTGGCCTGCATCGCCTCGTTGGTGTCGGCCCGGGGGCGGCGGCTCGGGGACGTGTTCGCGGGCACCCTCGTCGTCCGGGAGCGGGTGCCGGCCGGGCGCACCGGGTTCGTGCCGCCCCCGCCGCCCTGGCTGGCCGGACGGTTCCAGGGGCTCGATCTGTCGGCGGTGCCCGACGGGCTCTGGCTGGCGGTGCGGCAGTACCTGACGCGGATGCAGCAGCTGGACCCGCAGGTCGGCTGGGCCATGGCGGAGCGGCTGGCCTCGGACCTGGCGGACCGCACCGGGACGCCGGCGCCGCCCGGAGTGCCCCCGGCCGCCTATCTGGCGGCGGTGATGCAGGAGCGGCAGGTGCGGGAGGCCCGGCGTGCCTTCGCGAACGGCCCGGCCGCGGAGGTCCGGCCGGCCGGTGGGGCCGGCCCCGCGGGACCCTTCGGCCCGCCCGGACACCCGGCGGCACCGCACGCCCCGGCGTCCGCGCCGACCGTTCCCGGTGCGCCGTCCGCCTCCCCCATGACGCCGCCGGCACCGGCGTCTCCGTCGGCCCCCGCCTCCCCTGCGCCTCCTGCGTCTGCTTCCCCTTCGGCACCGCCCGCTGCTGCGTCCTCCACCGCGGTGCCGCCGGGGCCCGCCGGGCCGTCGGACACATCGTCGGACGCGCCCTCCGTCGGCCGGTCCGCCGGCGGTTTCGTACCCCCCGCTTAGCAGGGCTCGGGGGCCGGGGCTGCGAGGCCGTGGGCGTCGTGCACCGCGGTGCCGCAGGGCCGTGGTGCGCGCGCCCCGTCGGTCAGGGGAAGACCGACGGGGGCGACTCCAGGTCCTCCAGCTCGATGCCCGGTGCCGCGAGGACGACGTCACCGGCGAGGTGCACGGTGTGCCGCTCGCCCGTGTCCAGGGCGGTGACCTGGTACGCGTCCACGATCAGCGGGCCGTTGTCAGTGGCGTGTGCTTCTCTTTCCACCAAGGCCCAGGACTGGTCCACGGTGCGGGGGGCGAGGACCGGGTCGGTGAGGGCGACGAGGCGGACGCGGGTGGCCGACGTGGAGGGGGTGAGGCGCAGGAGACGCGCGGTGGCGACGAGGAACGCCGGGGACGAGCCGGTGAAGGCGTGGGCGCGCACATTGCCTTCGGTGGCGTGGGTTCCGGTCGGGTCGGTGCGGACCCAGGTGACGCCGTCGAGGGCGGCGCCGCGGATCTGCCAGCCTCCGGCGTGCAGTTCGAGGCGGATGGGGCGGCCGAGTTCGTCGAGTGCGAGGTCGACGGAGCCGTGGTCGCCGCCGGACGGCGTGGTGAGCCGGGAGACGTAGCGCCAGCCGGAGGGCCCGGGGGCGCACTGGAAGTGTTCGTCAGCGAGGGGGTGTGATCGTGCGGATCGTGGAGCGCGTAGCGGCCGCGGGGCATGGGGTCGGTCCTGGGTCGTGACGGGTCGGTCCGCTGAGGAAGGGGCCGGCGCGCCGGAAGGTCGGGCTCCGGGAGAAGGTCGGGCTCCGGGAAGCCGGGTGCCGAGGGCGGGCTGCGGAGAGGCCGGGCTCCGGAGGCCGGCCGGGCGGGGGCACGGGCAGGCCCCCCGACACGGGGGTGCGGGGGGCCTGTCGCGTGGACCTGCTGCCGTGGGCGCGTGCGGGCGTGAAGGCTCGGGCGCGTTCCGCCCGGCGGCGGGCCGGGGGTCGGATCAGTAGCGGTAGTGGTCCGACTTGTAGGGGCCTTCGACCTTCACGCCGATGTACTCGGCCTGCTCGGGGCGGAGCGTCGTGAGCTTCACGCCGAGCGCGTCGAGGTGGAGGCGGGCGACCTTCTCGTCGAGGTGCTTGGGCAGCACGTAGACGCCGGTCGGGTACTCGTCGGGCTTGGTGAACAGCTCGATCTGGGCCAGGGTCTGGTCCGCGAAGGAGTTGGACATCACGAACGACGGGTGGCCGGTGGCGTTGCCCAGGTTCAGCAGGCGGCCCTCGGACAGGACGATGATCTTCTTGCCGTCGGGGAACGTCCAGGTGTGCACCTGGGGCTTGATCTCGTCCTTGACGATGCCGGGGACCTTGGCGAGGCCGGCCATGTCGATCTCGTTGTCGAAGTGGCCGATGTTCCCCACGATCGCCTGGTGCTTCATCCTGGCCATGTCCGAGGCCATGATGATGTCCTTGTTGCCGGTCGTGGTGATGAAGATGTCGGCCGTCTCGACGACCTCGTCGAGGGTCGTGACCTGGTAGCCGTCCATCGCGGCCTGCAGGGCGCAGATCGGGTCGATCTCGGTGATGATCACGCGGGCACCCTGGCCGCGCAGGGACTCCGCGCAGCCCTTGCCCACGTCGCCGTAGCCGAACACGACGGCGGTCTTGCCGCCGATGAGGGTGTCGGTGGCGCGGTTGATGCCGTCGATCAGGGAGTGGCGGCAGCCGTACTTGTTGTCGAACTTCGACTTGGTGACAGCGTCGTTGACGTTGATCGCCGGGAACAGCAGGGTGCCGTCGCGCTGCATCTCGTACAGGCGGTGGACGCCGGTGGTGGTCTCCTCGGTGACCCCGCGGATCTCGGAGGAGAGCTGGGTCCACTTCTGCGGGTTCTCGCTCAGGGTGCGGTTGAGCAGTTCGAGGATGACGCGGTGCTCGTCGGACTCGGCGGTGTCCGGCGAGGGGGCCTTGCCGTCCTTCTCGTACTCGACGCCCTTGTGGACGAGGAGGGTGGCGTCACCGCCGTCGTCGAGGATCATGTTGGGGCCGCCGGTGGGACTGTCCGGCCAGGTCAGCGCCTGCTCGGTGCACCACCAGTACTCCTCGAGGGTCTCGCCCTTCCAGGCGAAGACCGGGACGCCCCGCGGGTTGTCGGGCGTGCCGTCCGGGCCGACGGCGATGGCGGCCGCGGCGTGGTCCTGGGTGGAGAAGATGTTGCAGGACGCCCAGCGGACCTCGGCGCCGAGGGCGACCAGGGTCTCGATGAGGACGGCGGTCTGCACGGTCATGTGCAGGGAGCCGGTGATGCGGGCGCCGGCCAGGGGGCGGGCCTCGGCGTACTCCTTGCGGATCGCCATCAGGCCGGGCATCTCGTGCTCGGCGAGGGTGATCTCCTTGCGGCCGAAGTCGGCCAGCGAGAGGTCGGCGACCTTGAAGTCCTGTCGGTTGTCGACAGTCGTCATTGCGAGCTGCTCCTCGGGATGTGGGTCGAGGTGGGTACGGCTGGTCTGCGCGGCGGCGGACACCTGGGTGCCCGGGGAGGACACTGGCATGCCCGCGTGCGCGCAGCGCAGTCCGTCGGAGGCCCTCTCTCCCTCGGCCGGTCCACAGGCGGACCGCCCGACCGCCATCAGCAGCGACGTCTGGCTCCGTCCCAAGCTACACCGCGGCCCCGGGCGACCCCCAGTCCGTCACGGTACACATCAAGCCGAACACGAGGCGTCAGTGACGTGGCTGTCCCCGCGGCGGCCGCCCGCCCCCGGTCGGGCCGGTGCGGGCGAGCCTGGCGATCGGGGCGATCGGGGCGAGCGGGCTCGCCGCCGGAAGCGGTGGGGCGTGTGCGCCGGGCGGCCGGGGTGGCCCGGCGCCCCCAGGGGCGGCGGCGGGGAGCCACCGAGGCGGGCCTGGTCCCGTACGGGCGGCTCCCCCTCGGACGGGCTCCTCCGGCGGGCTCCTCTGGCGCCTCCCGTGGGGCGCGCCGTGGCGGACGCCGACGTCGCCGGGGCGGACGTCGACGTCAGTGGGCGGAGGGGTCCGGGGCCGGTCCGCCGGGGGTGGCCTCGGGATCGGCGCCCTTGGCGGCCTCGGCCGCCTTGTAGACGTCGGGCTCCAGGTAGATCACACGGGCGATCGGCACCGCCTCGCGGACGCGGGCCTCGGCGGCGTCGATGGCGGTGGCGATCTGCGTGGCCGTGTCGTCGTGCCGCACCGCGATCTTCGCGGCGACGAGCAGTTCCTCGGGGCCGAGGTGGAGGGTGCGCATGTGGATGATGCGGGTGACGGTGTCGCCGTCGACGAGGGCCGTCTCGATCTTCCGGGTCTCGTCGAGGCCGGCCGACTCGCCGAGCAGCAGCGACTTGGTCTCCAGGGCGAGGACCAGGGCGATCACGATGAGCAGGACGCCGATGCAGAGGGTGCCGATGCCGTCCCAGACACTGTCACCGGTGAGCAGGGCCATCCCCACGCCGCCGAGGGCGAGGACCAGGCCGACGAGGGCACCGAGGTCCTCCAGGAGGACGACCGGCAGCTCGGGCGCCTTCGAGTGGCGGACGAACTCCTTCCAGGAGCGCCGGCCGCGCACGGCGTTGGACTCCTTGATGGCGGTGCGGAAGGAGAGGGTCTCGACGATGATCGCGAAGACCAGCACGCCGACGGGCCAGTACCAGTGGGTCAGTTCGTGGGGGTGCTTGATCTTCTCGTAGCCCTCGTAGAGGGCGAACATGCCGCCGACCGAGAACAGCACGATGGAGACGAGGAAGGCGTAGATGTAGCGCTCGCGGCCGTAGCCGAAGGGGTGCTCCGGGGTCGCCTTGCGCTGGGCCCGCTTGCCGCCGACCAGGAGCAGCGCCTGGTTGCCGGAGTCGGCGAGGGAGTGGACGGATTCGGCGAGCATCGACGAGGAGCCGCTGAAGAGGAACGCCACGAACTTCGCTACCGCGATCGCGAGGTTGGCGGCGAGTGCCGCCACGATCGCCTTGGTGCCGCCTGACGCGCTCATGTGTCCGCGTGGTCCCTTCGTGTGCCGGTTGCCGTGGGCCGAGTTCCGGGTGCGGGCGGGCGCGGGTGGGCGCCCGCCCGTGGGTGTCCCGTCCGGGACGGGGCGCCATTGTTGCAGCCCCGTCGGGTACGGCGCGTCAGGTCGCGGTCACCGGGAGGTCAGACGACGACGGTGGCCCGGAACAGGGTTCCGGCACCGGTCACTTCGGCCCTCTCCCCCGCCGGGACGAACACCGATGTGCCGGGCGTCAGGTCGTGCTCGCCGGCCCGGACCGTGCCGGCGGTGCAGAGCAGGATCTGCGCCGTGTCCAGGGTCAGGTCGTGGGTGGCGCCGCCCTCGGGCAGGACGTACCGGGAGAGCCGGAACTCGTCGGTCGGGGTCTCGTAAACCTCCTCGCCGTCGGGTGCCGCCTCCGGGCGGAGGATGCCGGCGTCACGGGCCTCGAAGCGGACGATGCGCAGGAGTTCGGGCACGTCGACGTGCTTGGGGGTCAGGCCGCAGCGCAGCACGTTGTCCGAGTTGGCCATGATCTCGACGGCGAGGCCGTCGAGGTAGGCGTGCGGCACACCGGCGTCGAGGTAGAGGGCCTCGCCGGGCTGGAGCCGGACGTGGTTGAGGAGCATCGCGGCGATGACGCCGGGGTCGCCGGGGTGGTGGTGGGCGATGCCGGCGTACGGGGCGTAGTCGCCGCCGAGGCGGTCGCAGGCGGCGGCGGTCTCGGCGACCGTGCGGGCCATCTCCTCGGGGTCGGCGGTCAGGACGGCGGTGAGGACCTCGCGCAGGGCCGCGTCCTCGGGGCGGGCGTGCAGCAGGTCGACGTACGGCTTGAGGGAGTCCACGCCGAGGCCGTCGAGGAGTTCGGCGGCGCGCAGCGGGTCGCGGAAGCCGCACAGCCCGTCGAACTCGGTCAGGGCGCAGACCAGTTCGGGCTTGTGGTTGGCGTCCTTGTAGGTGCGGTGGGCGGCGGTGACGGGGACACCGCGCCGTTCCTCGTCGGCGTAGCCCGCCTTCGCCTGGTCCAGGTCGGGGTGGACCTGGAGGGAGAGGGGGGCGCCGGCGGCGAGCAGCTTCAGCAGGAAGGGCAGCCGGGGGCCGAACCGGGCGACCGCGGCGGCGCCGAGTTCCTGCTCCGGGGCGGCGTCGATGATCTCGGCGAGCGTGCCCCGCGCGGTGCGGGAGGGGGCGCCGGGGTGGGCGCCCATCCACATCTCCGCCTGCGGCTCGCCGGTCGGCTCGGTGCCGAGCAGCCGCGGGATGGCGGTGGTGGATCCCCAGGCGTAGGGGCGGATGGTGTTGTCGAGGCGGTCCATGGCGGTTCTGGTTCCTTCTGCCGGTTCTGGTGCGGACGCGGTGGAGGGCGGGCCGTCCCGGGTGAAGCTCAGCGTGCCGAGGTGAGCGCCAGGTAGACGGCGGCGAAATCCGTGACGGCGATCAGCTCGGCGAGGGTCTCCAGCTCGCCGCCCGCTTCGGGTTCCAGCTCGCTGATCGGGGTGTCGTGGCCGAGGGCGAGTTCCCGGGCGGCGGGTGCCGCGGTGAGCCCGCCGATGGGGCGGTCGCGGAGCAGGACCACGCGGGCGTGCAGGGCGGGCGTCTCCTCGACGCGGTCGCGGAAGAAGTCGTCCGGGTCGGCGCTGGCGGCCAGCGGGCCGGCCAGCAGGGCGCTGTGCGCGGCGAGCGCCTCGGGCAGTTCGGCGACGACGGCGGGGCGGCCGGACAGTTCGGCGAGGGCGGCGGCGAACCGGCGGCCGGCCGGGCCCGCCGAGACGCCCTCGGTCCACACGACGGGGAGCGCGTCGGCGAGTTCGGCGGCGAGGGTCTTGGCCGGGTTGCTGTAGGTGACGATGGCGGGTCCGCAGTGCTCGGCGACCCGGTCGAGGCGGTCGGCAACCGCGGTCAGGGCCTCGGGCGGGGCGGTGAGCAGGCCGGTGCGGTCCAGCAGGGCGATCAGCGGGGTGAGCAGGGCCCACAGGACGCCGGGTGCGGCGGCGGCGAGGGGTTCGTCCTGGTCGTAGGGGGCCGACGCCATGGGGATGAACAGGCCGTGCGCGCCGCTCACCGCGTCGGCGAGCGGGCTGCGGGCGGGGGCGACGGCGACGACGGTGCAGCCGCGGCGGTAGGCCTGCTCGCAGAGCAGGGAGAGGCCGGGTTCGGAGCCGTCGGGGGTGGCGATCAGCAGCAGGTCGACGGAGCCGGCCCAGCCGGGCAGCTCCCAGCGCAGGGCGCCCGCGGCGGGCGCCACGCCGGTCGGGGCGAGCCGGGTGACGGGGCTGCCCGCGCCCGCCAGGGTGCCGAGCAGGTCGGCGGCCTGGGTGGCGGCGGCACCGGGACCGGCGATGAGCACCGCGCGGGGCCGCCCGTCGGGTCTGAGCTCGCCCACGCCGGCCTCGGCGGCGTGCCGGACGGCGGTACGGACACGGGCGCCGGCCTCGGCGGCCCCGCGGAGCAGCCCGCGGTGGTCGGCCTCGGCGAGGCCCTCCGGTGAGTCGAGCAGCGATTCGTCGAACATGGGGGCGGGAGCCTCCGATCGGCGGGGCGTCGGTACGCGGGGGCGCCGGTCGCTGGTGCGCCGGGTCGCCGGAGCGCCGGTCAGGCGGGGCGGCGGGCCTCGTCGACGAGGAGGACGGGGATGCCGTCGCGGACCGGGTACGCCAGGCCGCAGTCCTGACCGGTGCAGATCAGCTCGGCGTCCCGCTCCTCGAGGGCGGAGTGGCAGGCCGGGCAGGCGAGGATCTCCAGGAGGCCGGCTTCGAGCGGCATGGGGGTTCCCTTCGGGACGGGCGGCGCGCACGGGCGCACGTATGGGGATGTGCCTGGTCAGGGTACCGCCGGTGGCGGGGACGTGGGCGGCGCCCCGGGACGGGTCGGCGGCCGGGCGGCCGACCCGGCACTGGGCCGGCCGCCGGGCGGGACACCGACGAGGGGGCCGGTGGCCGGGCGGCAGCCGCCTGGCGAGGCGGGCCCGGGCGTCGTGCGGCAGCTCCCGGGCCAGGCGGCGACAGCCGTGCGTCGGGCCTCGGGCGAGGCGGCCAGGAGCTTTGCGGCAGGCCGTGGGCGCGGGAGGCCGGGAGCCGCACACCAGCCCGTTGGGCGCGGGCAGCAGGGAGCTGTGCGGGACCGCGAGGGAAACGCATCGGCGGCCGGGCGACGCCCCCGGGCGAAGCGCACCGACCGCCCGGCGGCACCGCAGGGCAAGGCCCTCACGCTCCCGGTGGAGAAGCCGCGCGGACGCCACGCAGGCCGGGCAGGCCGGGCAGGCCGGGCAAGCCGCGCGGGCAGCAGGCGTCGGGCAGCACCTGACCGACCGCGGCACCGGCCCGCCACCTGCCGCACCGCCTCGACGCCGGGGCCGCGCGGCCCCGGCGCGTCAGCCCGGGCACGTCAGCCCATGCGCGTCAACCTGTACACGCCGCCCCCGCTCGTCAGCCCCGGATGATGGCCAGCGCCTCGTCGCGGACGCGGGCCATGGTGGCGGCGTCGCGGGCCTCGGCGTTCAGGCGGAGCAAGGGTTCGGTGTTGGAGGGGCGCACGTTGAACCACCAGTCGGCGGCGGTGACGGTGAGGCCGTCGAGCTCGTCCAGGGTGATGCCGTCCCGGCCCTCGTAGGCGGCCCGGAGGGCGGCGAGGCGGGCCGTCTGGTCCTCCACCGTGGAGTTGATCTCGCCGGAGCCGGCGTAGCGGTCGTACTGGGCGACCAGCTCGGAGAGGGTGCCGTCCTGGCCGCCGAGCGCGGCGAGGACGTGCAGGGCGGCGAGCATGCCGGTGTCGGCGTTCCAGAAGTCCCGGAAGTAGTAGTGGGCCGAGTGCTCCCCGCCGAAGATCGCGCCGGTGGCGGCCATCTCGGCCTTGATGAAGGAGTGGCCGACGCGGGTGCGGACCGGGGTGCCGCCCTGCTCCGCCACGACCTCCGGCACGGACCAGGACGTGATCAGGTTGTGGATGATCAGGCCGGTGCCGCCGTTGCGGGCCAGCTCGCGGGCGGCGACCAGGGCGGTGATGGCGGACGGGGAGACGGGTTCGCCTCGCTCGTCGACGACGAAGCAGCGGTCGGCGTCACCGTCGAAGGCGAGTCCGAGGTCGGCGTCCTCCTCGCGCACCCGCTTCTGGAGGTCGACGAGGTTGGCCGGGTCGAGGGGGTTGGCCTCGTGGTTGGGGAAGGTGCCGTCGAGCTCGAAGTACATCGGGACCACGGTGAGCGGCAGCCCGGCGAGGACGGTGGGCACGGTGTGGCCGCCCATGCCGTTGCCCGCGTCGACGACGACCTTCAGGGGCCGCACGGAGGTCAGGTCGACCAGGGAGCGCAGGTGGGCCGCGTAGTCGTCCAGGGTGTCGCGCGAGCGGACGGTGCCGGGGCGGGCGGCCGGCTCGGGGGCCCCCTCCTCGCTCCACCGCTCGACGAGGGCCCGGATCTCGGCGAGGCCGGTGTCCTGGCCGACGGGGGCGGCGCCCGCGCGGCACAGTTTGATGCCGTTGTAGCGGGCGGGGTTGTGCGAGGCGGTGAACATCGCGCCGGGCAGGTCCAGCGCGCCCGAGGCGTAGTACAGCTGGTCGGTGGAGCACAGGCCGATCTCGGTCACGTCGGCGCCGAGCGCCGCGGCGCCGCGGGCGAAGGCCCGGGACAGTCCCGGGGACGAGGGCCGCATGTCGTGTCCGGTGACGAGGGCGGTGGCACCGGTCACCCGGGCGAAGGCGGCGCCGAACAGCTCGGCGAGCGGCTCGTCCCACTGGTCGGGGACGACTCCGCGCACGTCGTACGCCTTCACGATCTGCGACAGGTCAGCAGCCACGGCCAGCCTTTCCGGAAGTCTCTGGGTCCGATCGGACCCCCCACAAACTACCGGCAGGGTTCGAACACCGACCCGGGGTGTTCGGAAGTGACTGCGGGGCCACGGGCGACGGCCCGGCGGGCCGGGTGGTCGAGGCCGGCGTGCCCGTCGACGGGCGGCGGGCCGTCCCGAGCCCTGAGCCCTCGGCCACGGGCCCTGAATCCTGAGCCCTGCGGCCATGAGCCCTGCGGCCTTGAGCCCTGGGCGGGTGCGGCGCCGTCAGTTGTCGGGGGAACGCAGGACGCGCAGGTGGCCGCGCCGGGCGACCTCCATGGGGTCCGCGGCACGCCCTCCGCCGCCGGCTCCGGCCGCCCGCTCCTGCGGGCGCGCGGCCTCGCGCACGGCGTTCGCCAGGGCTTCCAGGTCGTCCCCGCTGGGCTGGGCCGGGGCCGAGCCGTCGAGGAGCCGGACGACCTCCCAGCCGCGGGGCGCGGTGAGGCGCTCGGAGTGCTCGGCGCACAGGTCGTAGCAGTGGGGTTCGGCGTAGGTGGCGAGCGGGCCGAGGACCGCGGTCGAGTCGGCGTAGACGTACGTCAGCGTCGCGACGGCGGGACGGCCGCAGGCGGTGCGCGAACAGCGACGTACAGGGCTCACGATGTTGGACGGTACCGCACTCTTGAGCGGGCCGCGACGACTCTCCACCAGGTCACTCCACCGTGTCGTGGCGTGAAACGCCCCCCACGCCCCACTGCTCCCGCCTCGCCGAACTGCCGCGACGCGTCGTTCCGGGGCACGGGTCGATTCTGATCGCTGTCACCGGTTGGCACAAACGTCATCAATTGTTGAGACCGAGATGGTCCCGAGGGGATACGTAATCGAGCCCAACCTTGGCTGAAAAGGTCATCCGGTGACATGACGCGCGGTCCGGCGGGAAGCCACGGGGGGCCGGGCGGCCGGGCCCCGTGACGACTACCCTGCACTGTGATGGACAACCCTGTGACGCCCCGTGCCGCCGGCCGCCCCGGGCCCCGCCGCCGTGATCGCCACGGTCGGGGCATGCGCGGTCCGATCGCACCTCCCCAGGTGCCGCTCGCGGCCAGCCGGGCGGAGGTGTTCGCCGATCTGGTGCAGGACTCGGTGGAGCGTCTGGAGCGGCGGTGGCCCCAACTCGCCGACGTCGACTTCCTGGTGCTGGAGGTGCCCCGGCTGGACGGCCGCGCCGGCGGCGGGACCGGTCCGGGCTGGAGCGAGGAGTCGGTGCCGCTGGGCGGCACGTCCCCGGCCCTCGACGGCCGTCCCGCCCGGGTGGTGGTCTACCGGCGACCGGTGGAGATCCGCACCAAGGGCCGCGACGAGCGGGCCGCGCTCGTCCACGAGGTCGTGGTGGAGCAGGTCGCCGAGGTGCTGGGGCTCACCCCGGAGACGGTGGACCCCCGGTACGGCGAGGACTGACACCGGCCCCGGCACGGCGAGGACGGACGGCCCGGCCCATCCGGCACGGCGAGAACCGACGGCCCGCCCCGCCCGACGGCCTCCGGCGCGGTGCCGTCGCCGCGGCCCCGGCGGCGGCCTGCGGGCGCCGTGCCCTCACCGCTGCAGGACCGACAGGTCCTCCTCGGCCCGCGGCACGGCCACCAGGCCGCGGTCGTCCGGCAGGGGCTGCACGGTGAACGCCGGGACGCCGTCGTCGGGGGCGGTGAGGGTGCGGGAGGCGTAGACGGGCGGGGCGCCCGGTTCCGGTTCGACGGTCAGCGCGTAGGTGCCCTTCAGGCCGCTCGGCACCGGCCCGTCGAGGTGCTGCGTGGTGCCGGACTTGATGGTGAACGTCTCGGACTCCGGGCTGCCGCCCTCGCTGCCCGCCGACGCGGTCACCTTGACCTTGGCGGTGCCCTCGGGGGCGGTGACGGCCAGGACGGTGCCCTTGGCGGTGTTGCCGGCGGCGGTCGCGCGGGCGCCCACCGGGCGGGCGGCGGGGATGAACGCCGACTCCTGGTCGTCGCCCTCGCCCCGCAGGACGCGGACGGCCGCCACCACCGGCACCGGGCGGTCGGCCGGGGTGAGCAGCAGGGAGCCCGCCTCGCCGCGGGTGACCTCGCCGAGGTCGACGGCGGTCGTCGTCCCGGCCTTCACCTGCACGGTCTCGTGGCCGGCCGGGGTGATCGGCCCGGAGGGGGAGGCCAGCCGCACCTTCAGGTCGGCGTCGGTGTCGCCGGGCGTGAAGAGGACCAGGCGGACGGCGGTGGCGTCCTCGGGGAGGCCCGGCAGGACCAGGCTGCCGGCCGGGTCGGCGGACGCGGCCAGCCAGTCGCCGCCCAGCGTGTCGTCCAGCGCCTGCACGGACGCCCCCACCCGGCCGCTGCGGACGACGACGTGGACGGTCACGTCGGTCTCCTCCGCCTCGGTGAGCGTGGACAGCAGGACCGGCTCGGTGGAGTGCGGCTGCACGGTGATGCCGTCGTCGACCACCGTCTCCAGGGCGCCGTCCTTGCCGTACAGCTCGATGTCCACGACGGCGGCGGAGTCGTCGGGGTTGGTGAGGTGGACGTAGTCGGTGCGGTCGGTGCCGGTGCTGGCGCCGGGGAACCAGAACTCGGTGTCCGGGGCGGTGCAGGCGACGCCCTGCAGACCGCGGCCGGTGCCCGCGGCCACCTCGGTGGTCTGCTGGAGCGTCCAGCCGGGCGCGAAGCGGCCCTCGGCGGTGCCGACCAGTGCGGGCGCCTCACCGCCGGTGGCGTCGCCGGTGACCGGCTTGCCCGGCTCCTTCGGCTTCAGGACGGGCTCGGCGTCCTTGTCACCGGACTTCCCGTCACCGGACGCCTCGTCATCAGAGCCGTCGTCGGCCGTCCCGTCCTGCTCCCCGTCCCCGTCCCCGTCCCCGTCCCCGTCCTCGTCCGCCGCGTCCTTCTCCGGGGCCTTCGCACCGGCGGGCAGGAGCTCGGCGGCACCCTGGTCACCGGTGCCGTCCGTGACGGGCGTGAAGGACGTGTACGTCGTCTCGGCCAGGTCCGAGGTGCTGGGCGCGGGGCACAGCAGGCTGGAGCGCTCCACCGGCAGACGGCGGGCGGCCGTGGTCGCGGTGGTGTCCGCCGCGGGCTCCGGGGCCGTCAGCGCGGCGACACCGGTGACGGCGGCGAGCGCGGTCGCCACGGCGATCAGGGACAGGGTGGGGCGGTTCACTGCTGGCTCCCGTCGGGGCGCTCGGGGCCCGTGCCGTGCGGGTCGTGGTGCTGCTGCGGGTCGTAGGGCGCGCCGTAGTCGTGCGTCCCGGCCGGGCCGTAGCCCTGCTGCCCGTACGCCGACGGGTCGTACGGCGCCTGCTGCGGCGTGCCGCCGTAGGCGTACGGGTCGTACTGGCCCTGGCTCTGCTGGTGGGCGTCCTGGGCGTACGGGTCGTACTGGCCCTGCTGGTACGGATCGGCCTGGTAGGCGTCCTGCGGGTACCCGCCCTGCTGGTGGCCGTCGGCCTGGTAGGCGTCGTGCCGGTACGGCTGCCCGTACTCGTCCGTCGCGTACGCCTGCTGGTGGCCGTCGCCGCCCGGGGTGTCCGGGCCGGTCCGGCCGGCGGTGACGTGGGCCGCGCCCTGGTACTCCCCCGCCTGCCAGGCGGTGTGGTCCGCCTGGGCCGGCACGGTGACGGGCGGCGGGGCGGGGACATCGTCGGCGCCCGGGACCGCGTCGGCGCCCTCGCGTGCCGCGTCCGCCTCCGCCTGGGCGCGCAGGCGGCGGGCGCGGCGGCCGTCGCCGGCCAGGTCCTCGGCGGTGACGGCGGGCTCCTCGGGCAGGTCGTCGTCGATGTCGCGGCGTCGGCCGGGCAGGGCCATGACGACCAGGACGACGGCGAGCAGGCCCTGCGCCCACAACCAGGCGGTGTGGGTGAACGGCTCGTCGTAGGTCACGTCGAGACGGCCGCCGGAGGCCGGCAGCCGGAAGCCCTGGGCCCAGCCGTCGACCGTGGTGCGGGGCAGCTGCTTGCCGTCGAGGGTGGCGCTCCAGCCCGCGTCGGCGGTGTCGGCGAGGCGCAGGATCCGGCCCTGGGGGCCGTCCGGGATCTCGGTGTGGATCTCGACGGGTCCGGCGGCGACGGGCCGTGCACCGCCCCCGGTGCTCGCGGCGTCCCCGGCGTCCTCGGCGTCCTCGGCGGGGAGGATGCTCGCGCGGGCGACCTCGCGGTCGACCCGCCACAGGGCGCCGCCCTCCTGCTGGCTCAGCCGGGTCAGGCCGGGCGTGGCGTCCAGGACGCGGGCGACCTCGCGGGACGCGCCCCGGTGGACCAGGACGTAGCGGACGGCGAAGCCGCCGAGCTGGTCGGCCTGGTCCGCGCCGGACCCGGCGACCAGGTTGGCGACGACCTTGTCGAGGGTGCCGTTCCCGCCGGCCGCCGCGACGATCTCGGCCTCCCCCATGCGGGCGCCGGAGCCGCGGACCAGCATGTAGCGGACCCGGGCCGCGGAGTCGCTGTCCAGGACGAGGGTGCGGGCCTGGTCGCGGGTGCGGCTCTCCTCGGCGACGAACGCGGGGACCTGGACGGGGTCGCGGCGCTCCAGGGGACCGTCGGCGCCGCGGATCGTCCAGCCGGCGGCGAGCAGCAGCGGGCCGGCGGCGCAGGCGAGGGCGATCAGGGCGGCGACCGGCTGACGCCAGCCGAAGCTCTGCTCGGCGACCCGCGCGCGGGCTCCGTCGGCACCGAGCAGGGCGGCGCCCAGCAGGGCGAGGCCGTAGACCAGGGTGGCGGGGCCGGACCAGGCGGAGCCGTTGGACAGGACCGCGAAGAGCAGGCCCGCCAGGGCAGCCGCCCAGGCCGTCAGGATGGCCGGCCGGCGCTCGGCCCGCAGCAGGGCGGCGAGCGCGGCGAGCACGACACCCATCAGCAGCGGACCGCCGGCGGTGCCGGGGCCGCCCGGGTTCGCGCCCAGCAGGTCGAGGGCGGAGGCGGTGGACGCCTCGGTGTCCATGCCTGCCTCGCGGAAGAACCCGAGGGGCAGCAGGGACAGCGACCACGGGGCCAGGACCAGCAGCGGCACGCCGAGCTGGGCCAGGAAGCGGGGCCCGTAGGCGGCGAGGTCGCGGCGGCGCAGGGCGAGGACGCCGAGGCCGAGGACCAGCGCGAGGGGCCAGACGATCGGGGTGAAGGCGGTGGTGAGGGTCAGCAGCAGCGCGTACGCCCAGGTGGCGCGCCAGCTGCCGCGGGTGTCCTCGGGCCGGGTGAGTCCGGCGGCGGCGACGCCCGCGCGGGCGAGGAGCGGCAGCAGGACGGCGAGTACGGCGGTGCCGACGCGGCCGTCGGCGAGCGCGCCGGTGACGGCGGGCAGGAAGGCGTAGGCGACGGCCGCCCAGGCGCGCAGCAGCCGGGACTCGACCAGCGAGCGGGAGGCGAAGTAGGCGGTGAGGCCGGCCAGCGGGACCGAGCCGACCAGCAGCAGGGTGACGGCGAGGCCGGTCGAGCCGAGCAGCAGGGTCGCGAACGCGGCGAGCACGGCGAGGTAGGGCGGGGCGGAGCCGGTGCTGCCGGTGCCCACCGCGTGCCAGGCGTCGGTGTAGCGCGCCCACAGGTCACCGGCGTCGGCGGGGACCGGGAGCAGGGCGCCGCCGGCGAGGGCGCCGCCGCCGAGGAGGTGGCGGCAGGCCGTGAGGGAGACCAGCAGCAGCACCACGAAGAGCACCGGGGCCGGCTTGCGGGCGATGCGCTTGAGGCGGGCGAACTGCTCGATCTCCAGGAAGTCGGCGTCGTCGCCGCCGGGGCCGGACTCGACGGCGCCGCCGTGCCGTCCGGCGCCCGAGGCGGTCTCCGGGTCGGAGCGTCCGACGAGGCTGCCGGCGACCTGCTCGACGGTGACGCGGACGGTCGCCCCGGGCGGCGGGAACAGCGGCCGCAGCTCGGCCTTGTCGACCTGCGGGGTGCCGCGGCGGCGCCGTCCGGCGAGGATGCGTTCGGGGCGCAGCAGGGTGCCCAGCAGGCCGCGGATCTCGTCGAGGGCCTGGCCGGGCACCTTGCCCACGAGGTGGGCGAGGGTGCGCAGCAGGGTGCCCAGGACGAGCCGCAGCAGGACCCAGGGCAGTGCCGCGGTACGGGTGTTGACGAGCAGGGTGTGGACCGCGCCGGCCTTGTCGACCTTGTGCGGGGAGGCGGCGGTGCGGCCCACGCAGTCGACGGTGCGCCGCTCGCGGGAGGCGGCCTCGGCGTGCCGGACGACGGCCTCGGGGGCGACGAGGACCCGGTAGCCGGCGGAGTGCGCCCGCCAGCACAGGTCGACGTCGTCCCGCATCAGGGGCAGGTGCGGGTCGAAGCCGCCGAGTTCCTCGAAGACGTCACGGCGGACCAGCATGCCCGCGGTGGAGACCGACAGCACGGTGCGGACGTGGTCGTGCTGGCCCTGGTCCTGTTCGCGGCGGTCCAGGCCGGTCCAGCGGCGGCCGGAGTTGGCGATGGAGACGCCGACCTCCAGCAGTTGCCGGCGGTCGTACCAGCCACGCAGCTTGGGTCCGACGACGGCCACGTCGTCGCGGCCGAGTTCGTACTCGTTCTCCACCACGCGCAGGAGCTGGGCGAGGGCGTCGGGTTCGGGGGCGCAGTCGTCGTGCAGCAGCCACAGCCACTGCACCGGTTCCCCGTGGGGCAGTTCGGGCAGGTCGTAGGCGTCGTCGCGCCAGCTGCGGGTGACCGGGTCCCAGCCGCTGGGCCGCTTCAGGTAGGGCAGGTCCTCGGGGGTGAGGTGGGGGGCGCTGCGGTCGCACTCCTCGACGGCCTGGCCGAAGCCGGTGCGCCGGGCGAGGTGCAGGACGCGGTCGTCGCCGAGGGCCTCGCCGAGCAGCCGGGCGGAGTCGTCGGCGCTTCCGGTGTCGGCGCCCATGGCGTACTGGACGGGCCGCTCCTGGCCGAGCAGCCCGGAGAGCGCGTCGGGCAGCCAGCGGGTGCCGTCGTGGGAGACGAGGACCGCGGTCACCACATGACGCGGGAACTCGGGTGCGGCGGCGGCGTCTTGGGCGGCTGCCGGGTGGCTGTGCACGGACATCGAGGTACGGGCCCCGGTTCGGTGGACTGAGGTGGACGCCCGTGCGCGCTGGGGGCGGCGGGGCGTCTCGGACGAGCGACCACACTAGCGGCTGGTCCGCACAGCGGCCCGCCGCCTGTGGACAACCCACGGGCGACGGGCCGATCGTGCCGTATGTACTGGTCTGGCGGGTCCGGGGCGGCGGTGCGGCCTCCCGGGCGCGGGGTTCCGCGGCCGGTGGGAGCGGTGCTCCGGCGGCGGCGGAGGTGCCGCGCGGTGGGTCAGACCGCGGCCTTCTTCAGGCGGCGGCGCTCCCGCTCGGACAGGCCGCCCCAGATGCCGAAGCGCTCGTCGTTGGCGAGGGCGTACTCGAGGCACTCGGAGCGGACCTCGCAGGCGAGGCAGACCTTCTTGGCCTCCCGGGTCGACCCGCCCTTCTCGGGGAAGAAGGACTCGGGGTCGGTCTGGGCGCACAGTGCGCGCTCCTGCCAGCCGAGCTCCTCTTCCGCGTCGTCGACCAGCAGTTCCTGCACCAGCTCGGTCATGTGCGCCCCTCGTCCGTCTTCCACGTCCCCGTGATGCAGCCGTTACCGTTTCCGGCTGAACGACACGAGTGAAATTACAAGTGTGCTGCTCCGGGCGAGTCAAGCCGAAATCTGCTATTGGGCCCCTTATTCACTCTGCGGAACCAAGGCCAAGCGGAAAGTGTTCAAATCGCCATAAACCTTGACACACAGACTGGGCCCGCGAAGCACCCCGCCCCGCGCGCAACCTCCACAGGGAAGGACGTCCGGCAGAAAGGACTTGTTCCGGCACGCGCGACGAAGCGAACCTGATCACATTCGGATCACAGGATCACAACGACGTTCATGCTCCCGGTCGTGCGCACCATGTGTCCCGGGATCCGTATGAGCAAACCTTTCACCTGCGAGATGAACCGGATGAGGTGAACCGCGTCCCACGAACGGGGCGTCGAGTTGACAGTGGGGGTGTGAACCGCTGTCCTTGTGGGCATGCTCGCGAACTCGGCACTCACCTCGACCCGCTCCGCCGGGTCCCCCGGTGCTGCCCTCGTTCGCTGTAGCTGTCGCTCCTGCGGCTGTTGAGCCCTTCCCCCGCTCCGGCCGCCGCCGCCGCGTCGTACCCGACCCGGCCGCTGTGACCCCGCTCCCCCGCAGGGCGCCCCGCGCCGCCGTCCGCGATCCGGACGCCCGCGACACCGTCCTCGCACCCCCTGCCACCGCCTGCCACCGCCTCTGAGCCGAGGAACCACCGCACCCATGAACAGCGACAGCGACCTCCAGATCGCCGGCGACATCCTCGAAGTGCCCCACCTGCTCCAGGCCCCGCGCCGACACCCCGCCACCGTCGCCGACTTCGTCGGCCTGGCCCGCTCCCTGGCCGCCGACCGCGCCCAGTGGGAGCCCCTGGTCCGCTTCGACGCCACCACCCGCTGGTACCACCGCCTGCGTGCCGTACCCGGGGCGTCGGACCCGGCGCTGCCGGCCGGGGGGCCGCCGCACGACGCCGCCTCCCCCGGCACCCCCGGTTACGAGGTCTGGCTGCTGTCCTGGGTACCGGGGCAGGGCAGCGGGCTGCACGACCACGGCCGCTCCTCCGGGGTGCTCACCGTCCTGTCCGGCGCCCTCACCGAGCGCACCGCCCGCGGCACCCGGGTGCTGACCCCGGGCTCCCAGCGGGTGTTCGCGCCGGGCTACGTCCACGAGGTCGTCAACGACGCCCTGGAGCCGGCGGTCAGCCTGCACGTCTACTTCCCCGGCCTGACCGAGATGCCGATGCACCCCGCGGCCGGGTCCGGGGCGGCCGGGCGGCCCTCCCCCGCCGCCCGCCGCGCGTCCGGGGCGCTGCCCGGGTCCCCGACTGCCTGACACGGGGGCGGGGGCGCCTGCCAGACTTGCCCCATGCGCATTGTGGTTCTGGCAGGCGGCATCGGCGGTGCCCGTTTCCTGCGCGGTCTGAAGCAGGCCGCGCCGGACGCGGACATCACGGTCATCGGCAACACCGGCGACGACATCCACCTCTTCGGGCTCAAGGTCTGTCCCGACCTCGACACGGTGATGTACACGCTCGGCGGCGGCATCAACGAGGAGCAGGGCTGGGGGCGGGCCGAGGAGACCTTCCACCTCAAGGAGGAACTCGCCGCCTACGGCGTCGGCCCCGAGTGGTTCGGGCTCGGCGACCGGGACTTCGCCACCCACATCGTGCGGACCCAGATGCTCGGCGCGGGCTACCCGCTGAGCGCGGTCACCGAGGCGCTGTGCGACCGGTGGAAACCGGGCGTGCGGCTGATCCCGATGACCGACGACCGGGTGGAGACGCACGTCGCCGTGACCCTCCCCGACGACGAGGGCGCGGGCGCCGGCGAACGCCGGGCCGTCCACTTCCAGGAGTACTGGGTGCGGCTGCGGGCGTCGGTGCCCGCCGAGGCGATCGTGCCGGTCGGCGCGGAGCAGGCGAAGCCCGCGCCGGGTGTCCTGGAGGCGATCGGCGCGGCCGACGTGATCCTCTTCCCGCCGTCCAACCCGGTGGTGTCCATCGGCACCATCCTCGCCGTGCCCGGCATCCGGGAGGCCATCGCCGAGGCCGGCGTGCCCGTGGTGGGCCTGTCGCCGATCGTCGGCGGCGCCCCGGTGCGCGGGATGGCCGACAAGGTGCTGGCCGCGATCGGCGTGCAGAGCACGGCGGCGGCGGTCGCCGAGCACTACGGTTCCGGTCTGCTGGACGGCTGGCTGGTCGACACCGCCGACACGGCCGCGGTGGAGCGGGTGGAGGCGGCCGGCATCCGCTGCCGGGCCGTCCCGCTGATGATGACCGACGTGGACGCGACCGCCGCCATGGCCCGCCAGGCGCTGGCCCTCGCCGAGGAGGTGCGCGCCCTGTGACCGGCACGCACCGGGAGCCCGGCTACCGCGTCTGGGCGGTCGCGGGCCTGCCCGAGATCCGCAAGGGCGACGACCTCGCCCGGCTCATCGCCGACGCCGAGCCGGACCTCGCCGACGGGGACGTCCTGCTCGTCACCTCGAAGATCGTCTCCAAGGCGGAGGGCCGCGTCGTCGAGGCCGCCGACCGGGAGGCGGCGATCGACGAGGAGACCGTACGGGTGGTGGCCCGGCGCGGCCCGCTGCGCATCGTGGAGAACCGGCAGGGCCTGGTGATGGCGGCGGCCGGCGTCGACGCGTCCAACACCCCTTCGGGGACGGTGCTGTTGCTGCCGGAGGACCCCGACGCGTCGGCCCGCTCGATCCGGGACGGCCTGCGCGACGCCCTCGGCGTCGAGGTCGGCGTGCTCGTCACCGACACCTTCGGGCGCCCCTGGCGGACGGGGCTCACCGACGTCACGATCGGCGCTGCCGGGGTCCGGGTCACCGACGACCTGCGCGGCGGCGAGGACACCCACGGCAATCCGCTGAGCGCCACGGTCGTCGCCACGGCCGACGAACTGGCCGCCGCGGGCGACCTCGTGAAGGGCAAGACGGCCGGGCTGCCGGTGGCGGTCGTGCGCGGGCTGCCCCGCCTGGTCACCCCGGAGGACGGCCCCGGCGCCCGGGCCCTGGTCCGTGACGCGCGCGACGACATGTTCCGCCTCGGCACCTCGGAGGCGGTCCGGGAGGCCGTCACCGGGCGGCGCACGGTGCGCAGCTTCACCGACGAGCCCGTCGACCCCGAGGCGGTGCGCCGCGCGGTCGCCGCCGCCGTGACGGCACCCGCCCCGCACCACACCACGCCCTGGCGGTTCGTCCTGCTCCCGTCGCGGGAGTCCCGGACGCGTCTGCTGGACGCCATGCGGGACGCCTGGATCGCCGACCTGCGCGGGGACGGCAAGTCGGAGGAGTCCATCGCCCGGCGGATCCGCCGGGGGGACGTGCTGCGCAACGCCCCCTTCCTGGCGGTGCCGTGCATGGTGATGGACGGCTCGCACACCTACGGCGACGCCCGGCGGGACGGCGCGGAGCGCGAGATGTTCGTGGTCGCGACCGGCGCCGGGGTGCAGAACTTCCTGGTCGCCCTGGCCGGGGAGCGGCTGGGCTCCGCCTGGGTGTCGTCCACGATGTTCTGCCGTGACGTGGTCCGCGAGGTGCTGGACCTGCCGGCCCACTGGGACCCGATGGGCGCGGTGGCGATCGGTCACCCCGCCGGGGAGCCCGGGCCGCGGCCCGCGCGGGACGCGGACGCCTTCATCGAGGTGCGGTGAGCCGGTCCCGCGAGCGCCTACCCTCGTAGGGTCCCTCCGCGGCCCCGGCCGCGCCTCCGCCCCCGTCCCCTGGATCACCTCGTGGCAGGACGTTTCGCCCCCCGGCCCCCGCGCCCCGACGGCGCGGGGCGGGCCGCCCCCGTGCCCGGGCGCGGGGGCCGGGTCGTGGCGCCCGCCGCCGGGATACCCCGGCAGGCGCTGGCGCCGGCGCGGGTGCGCACCTGGGTGCCGGGCGGCCCGCTCGACCTCGGCCTGGTCCTCGGCCCGCTGCGGCGCGGCACCGGCGACCCGACGTTCCGGACCCTGCCGGACGGTTCGGCCTGGCGGGCCAGCCTCACCCCGGCCGGACCGGGCACCCTGCGGGTGACCCGGCGCGGCGAGGAGGTCCGCGGCGAGGCGTGGGGGCCGGGCGCCGACTGGCTGCTGGACCACCTCCCGGAGCTGCTCGGCTCCACCGACGACCCGGACGCCTTCGTGCCCCGGCACCGGCTGCTGGCGCACACCCGGCACCGGCGGCCCGGACTGCGGCTGACCCGGACGGGACTGGTGCTGGAGTCGCTGATCCCCTCGGTCCTGGAACAGAAGGTCACCACCGGGGAGGCGTACCGGGCGTGGCGGCTCCTGGTCCGCAGGTTCGGGGAGCCGGCACCCGGACCGGCGCCGGAGCGGATGTACGTGATGCCGCCGCCGCGCACCTGGGCGCTGATCCCGTCCTGGGAGTGGCACCGGGCGGGCGTCGACGACAAGCGGGCCTCGACGGTCCTGCGGGCGGTGCGGGTCGCGCCCCGGCTGGAGGAGGCGGTGCGGATGCCGCCGGCGGCGGCGCGGGAGCGCCTGGAGCGGGTGCCGGGCATCGGGCCGTGGACGTCGGCGGAGACCGTGCAGCGCAGTCACGGCGCGCCCGACGAGGTGACCGTGGGGGACCTGCACCTGCCCGGCATCGTCGGCTGGGCCCTCGCCGGGGACCGCTACGCGGACGACGCGGTGATGCTGGACCTGCTGGAGCCGTACGCGGGCCAGCGGTACCGGGCGGCGCGCCTGATCCTGCTCAGCGGCCGGGTCCCCGAACGCCGGGCGCCGCGCATGCCCCACGGGGACATCGGCCGGCTGTAGCCGTCCCGGCCGGACCGGCCGGGACGACGGAGGCCGTCGGCGGTCCGGGGCACGGGCACACGGGGCACGGGGCCAGGGGGCAGGGGGCAGGGGGCACGGCCACTCGGGGTACGACCACGAGCGGGGCTCCCGCCGCCCGGGCCCGTCGGCCGCCCCGCCCGTCCACCGCCCCGCCGTGCTCCCGCGCCGCCGTGCTCCCGCGCCGCCGTGCTCCCGCGCCGCCGTGCTCCCGGGCCGCCGTGACGGCGTGGGTCGCCGTGACGGCGTGGGCCCGGGAGCGTGTCCCGGGGCCGTCACCGCCCCCGGGCGGTCACTGGTCCGAGGAGAAGCGCACCGCGCCGGCCGGGATGCGGGCGTCGCACCAGACGCGGGCCCCGTCGAGGAACTCGTTGCGGGCGCCGACGACCGCGCCGTCCCCTATCACCGCCCCGGTGAGCACCGACCGCTCCCCCACCCGGGCCCGGGTGCCGATCAGGGAGTCGGTGACGACCGCGCCCGGTTCTATGACCGCGCCCGGCAGGATGGTGCTGCCGAAGACGCGCGCGCCCTCCGCCACGAACGCGCCCTCGCCGACCACCGTGCCGCCCGCCAGCTTCGCGTCCGGTGCCACCGTCGCCGTGGGCAGCACCAGCCGGTCGCCGCAGCGGCCGGGCACGGCGGGCGACGGGGCCCGGCCGAGCACCAGGTCCGCGGAACCGCGCACGAAGGCCGCCGGGGTGCCGAGGTCCAGCCAGTAGGTGGAGTCGACCATGCCCTGCAGGTGCGCCCCGGCCGTCAGCAGCCCGGGGAAGGTCTCTCGTTCCACGGACACCGGCCGTCCGGCGGGGATGGTGTCGATGACCGAGCGGCGGAAGACGTACGCGCCCGCGTTGATCTGGTCGGTGACGATCTCCTCGGGGGTCTGGGGCTTCTCCAGGAAGGCCAGGACCCGTCCGGTGTCGTCGGTCGGGACCAGCCCGTAGGCGCGGGGGTCGGTCACCTTCGTCAGGTGCAGGGAGACGTCCGCGCCGGTCGTCTCGTGCGTGCGCACCAGCGCCCTGATGTCCAGCCCGGTGAGGATGTCCCCGTTGAAGACGAGCACCGGGTCGTCGGGGCCCGAGTGGAGGCGGGAGGCGACGTTGCGCAGGGCGCCGCCGGTGCCGAGCGGTTCCTCCTCCGTCACGTACTCGATGTGCAGCCCGAGCGACGCGCCGTCGCCGAAGTGCGGTTCGAAGACCTCGGCCAGGTAGGACGTGGCCAGGACGATGTGTTCGACGCCCGCCGCTCTGGCTCTCGCCAGCTGGTGCGTCAGGAAGGGCACTCCGGCCGCCGGGACCATGGGCTTGGGCGTGTGCACCGTGAGCGGACGCAGCCGCGTGCCCTTGCCGCCGACCAGGAGGATCGCTTCTGTCACCTGTCGTCTCTGCTTCCTGCCGGGACCGGCCGAACTGTCTTTCGGCCGGTCAGTGTATGCAGACCGTTCCACCGCGCATGCGACGGCCGTGGACTCCGGCAGGAAGGAACGTGCGGCCCGGCGGCCCCGCGTGCCTCAGCGACCCTGGTAACGGGCCGCCGTGGAACGGGCGCTGCCGAGCTTCTTGTAGAGCTTCCCCCCTGGGCACGCCGTGTTGAACCCGTCCCTGTGACCGGAGATCACGTTCAGTCGCACCTTCTTGCCCTTTCGGTAGAGGTTGCCACCTGCCGACGTGAGGTATGTCTTCCCCTTGGGATTCATGCCGTGCAGACCCAGCTTCCAGGCCGTCAGCCGGGACACGGCCTTCACCGCGGAGCCCGACGGCTTCTTGGCGCCGTAGGAGCCGATGACCGCGATGCCCATGCTGTTGCTGTTGAAGCCGAGCGTGTGCGCGCCCAGCACCGGCTTGGCCACTCCCCCGGCGCGGCCCTCGTAGATGCGCCCGCACTTGTCGATGAGGAAGTTGTAGCCGATGTCCCGCCAGCCGAGGCTCACCACGTGGTAGCGGTAGAAGCCGCGGATGAGGGAAGGCGCCTGGGAGCACTTGTACGTGTTGCCGGAGGCGGTGTGGTGGACGAAGGCCGCCTTGACCTTCTTGGTGTAGGAGAAGCCCTTCTCCCGCATGCTCTCGTTCGCCCCCCAGCCGCGCCGGGTGGTGATGGCCGGGCGCGGCCCGATGTACGGCTTCGCCTGCCGGGCGCCCGGCGCGGCGGCCCCGCGGTCGGAGAGGAGCTCCCGCTCGGTCAGTTCGCGGCTCAGGGCGGGGATCTCGGTGGCGCCCAGGGGCGCGAGGGAGGCGTTGGCGGCGGAGGCGGCGGTCGCCTCGGTGCCCGTCTCCCCGGCCCGGGGGGCGTCGAGGGGTCCGGCGGACGCCGGGGTGCCGTCCCCGGGGTCGATGAGTTCGAGCTGGAGCCCGGCCGGGAGCAGCGGGACCGCCGCGCTCCGGGTGCCGTCGGCGGGGCCGGTCGCAGTACCGTCCGGGGAGCCGGTCGCGGGAGCGGCCGTCGCGCGGACGCGGATCTCCACGCCGTCCGACGCGCCCACCCACAGCGGTGCGGTGGCCCCCCGCCGGGTGCCGGAGGCGCGTTCCGGGGTGCCGGGGTCGGCCGCGTGGTCGGCGTTGTGGGTCTCGACGTCCTGCCAGCCGGACCAGGTGCCGGTGGCGACGGACCGGGTGCGGACCTGGACCAGGCCGTCGAGGTGGGCTGCGGGATCGTCCCAGACGACCCCGAGGAGGGAGAACTGCCGTACGGTCCGCGGGCCGAGGCCCTGGACCACGGTGCCCGCGGCGCGGTCGCCGCCGAGCGGACGGAGGGACAGGGACTGGGTGCTGCCGGGGACGTCCGCATCGGTCGCGCCCGTCGCGCCCGTCGCACGCGTGGCCGCCTCAGCCGTCGGCGCCGGTCCCGCGACCGCCGCGGCGGGCGGGGCGAGGGGGAGGGCGAGGGCGGCGGCACACGTGACACCGATCGAGGAAGCAAGAATTCCACGCATGCCCCTGAGCTTGGACACAGTCGTACAAATCTGTCCATCGCGGATATGACGGGCCGTCGGGCCCCGTTCCGCCGACCGGTGGACCGGCCGAACGGTGCCCCGGGGCCCGCCCGCGTACGCTTGCCCGGGTGAACGCCAGCGACCGTACCCCTGCCGACCTGCTGAGTTCCGCGCTCGCCGCGGACCCGGCACGCCCCCTGGTGACGTTCTACGACGACGCCACGGGCGAACGCGTCGAACTGTCCGTGGCCACCTTCGCCAATTGGGTGGCCAAGACCGCCAATCTCCTCCAGGACGAGCTGTCCGCGGAACCGGGCGACCGGGTGGCGCTGCTGCTGCCCGCGCACTGGCAGACGGCCGTGTGGCTGCTGGCCTGCTCGTCGGTCGGTGTGGTCGCCGACGTGGCGTCCGCCGATCCGGGCGCGGCCGACGTCGTGGTGAGCGGGCCGGACACGCTGGAGGCGGCACGGGCCTGTCCGGGCGCCCGGATCGCGCTGGCCCTCAGGCCGCTCGGCGGGCGCTTCCCGCAGCCTCCCGAGGGCTTCGCCGACTACGCGGTGGAGGTGCCGGGCCAGGGCGACCGCTTCGCGCCGTACGCTCCGGTCTCCCCGGACGACCCGGCGCTGATCGTGGCCGGACGGGAGTTCAGCGGCGCCGAGGTGGTGCAGCGCGCCGAGGCCGAGGCCGCCGGCCTGGGGCTGACCGGGCCGGGCACGCGCATCCTGTCGGGGCTCGCCTACGACACCTGGGACGGGCTCAACGCGGGGCTGTACGGGCCGCTGGCGACCGGCGGTTCGGTGGTGCTGTGCCGCAACCTGGACCGGCTCGCCGCGGAGGACCTGGACAAGCGGGTGGAGAGCGAACGGGTCGCGGTCATCGCGCGCCTGCCCTCCCAGCCGTAGGCCGCGCGGACGGCGGCCCGCCCGCCGTCGGGCCGCGGACCCCGGTGGACCGGGCCGCCCCCGGCCCCGGGACCCACCGGTGGACCACGGCCCACCCCACGGGACCCGGACGCACCGGTGGGCCAGGGCCCGCCCCACGGGACCCGGACTTACCGGTGGACCAGGGCCCACCCCGCCTGCCCCCGGCCGGTGCCCTGGGCTCCGTCCTACGGCGTCCGCCCGCCCGGGAGGCGCCCCCGGCCCGCGTCGCGCGGCCCAAACCATGGGGCGGCCTCCTTCACCCGTACGCCCCGGCCCGTCCCCCGTTCGGCGCAGTTCCGCCCGCGCGCCGCCGCCCGGCCGGGGCATCGTCGTGAGCGACGGCACGGCACGCTGCGCGCCGGACGCGCCGGACGCCCCGCACGCGGTGCGCCGCCGACGCGGTGGGCGGCGGCTGCTGCCCGGCGGCGTCCGGCCCGTACGACGTTCCCGCGCGCCAGGGAGGGGTGGACCGGTCATGAGCGACACCGCAGACGCGTCCCCCGGCGGGCCGGGGCCGGCCGGGCGCGGTCTCGGCCCGGGCGCCGGGGCCTCGGCGAGCGGGGCCGGGCCGGACCGGCGCAGGCGCCGGCGGTGGACCCGGATCACGGCACTCTCGGCCGCCGGCGTGCTGGTGGCGGCAGCCGCCGCCGGCTGGGCGGTCTACGCCAAGCTGGAGGGCAACATCACGCCGGACGAGGCCGCCGCGGCCGAACTCGCCCGGTACGAGAAGGAGCGGCCGACCGCTCTGGTCAAGGACGCCCGGAACATCCTGCTCATCGGCTCGGACTCCCGGGCCGGCGACGGCAACGCCCGCTACGGCCGCGACTCGGGCACGGAGCGGTCGGACACCGCCATCCTGCTGCACCTGGCGGCGGGCCGGCGCGACGCGACCGCGGTGTCCCTGCCCCGCGACCTGATGGTCGACGTGCCGGGCTGCCTGCGCCCGGACGGCACCCGGACCCGGCCGATGTTCACGATGTTCAACCAGGCGTTCGCGGTGGGCGGTTCCGCCTGCGCCATCCGCACCGTGGAGAAGCTCACCGACATCCGCGTCGACCACCACGTCGTCGTCGACTTCCAGGGTTTCAAGAAGATGGTCGACGCCGTCGACGGCGTGGAGGTGTGCCTGCGGCGGCCCATCGACGACGAGGACGCCGGACTGAGCCTGCCCGCCGGGCGGGTGACCCTCGACGGCGAGCAGGCACTCGGGTATGTGCGAGCCCGGAAGTCCCTCGGGAACGGGAGCGACACCGACCGGATGGAACGCCAGCAACGCTTCCTCGGGGCGCTCGTCACCAAGGTGCGCAGCAATGACGTCCTGCTGAATCCGGCGAAGCTCTATCCCGTTCTGGACGCGGCCACCTCCTCCCTCACCACCGACCCGGCACTGGCGAGTCTGCGCGGCCTGTACGAACTCGTGCGCGGGTTGCGGGACATCCCCACGGAACGGGTGCAATTCCTCACCGTGCCGCGGGAGTCCTACGTCCACGACGCGAATCGGGACCAGTTGGTGCAGCCCGCCGCGCGGGAACTCTTCGAGCGGCTGCGCAGGGACGAGCCGCTGGTCGTGGCGCGGGGAGCGGCGCGGAACCCGGCCGGGGAAAGCGGATCCGGAGCCTCCTACGAGAATGCGGGGCGCGCTGCCGCACGGGGTGCGGAAAAGGCCGACGGAAAGGCCGCGGGGGAAACCTCCGACAACGCCTCGCCCGCCCCCACGTTCTCCGGCAACACGGCCGCCGAGGACAGCTGCACATAAGGACCGGGGACCGACAACTCCACGACGGGCGGGCACCGTCCAGGGAAATGGGCGAATTGCCCGCTTGTACGCGCGTGGAATGTGTCACCGGCGTCGCCGTGGACTGATCCGTGCCGTTAGTGTGAGCCGACCCCGGTGCGCGGCACCTCGGGACCGGTCCTGAGGTCGCGCGCCGTGACACCGAGACCCGAGCGCCTTGGGAGGGGAAAGGCGCCGCGTGGCCCCGACGGAGGATTCAGGCGACCGTGGACGCGCAAGGCCGTGGGCGGGCGGACGACATCGACCCCGCAGACCAGTGGGTGCTCAACCCGACGACGGGTGAATACGAACTGCGACTGAGCCCTTCCGCGGCGCAGTCGCCGGTCCCCGAACCCCGCAGCGCGCGCAGCGCCGCGCCGGCCGCACCGCGCGGCCGGACCCAGGCGCCGCCGAGGACCACCGAGGCCCCCGCCCGGCGCCCGCCCGAGCGTGAGGTGCCGCCGCCGCGCCGGCGGAAGGGCGCGCCCGAGGAACCGCCGCCGGGACGGCGCGGACGCCGGCCGGTCAAGAAGAAGGGCAAGGCGAGGCGCGCACTGCTGTGGACCGGCGGGGTCATGGCGTTCGTCGTGCTGGCCACCGGTGCGGCCGGGTACCTGTACCTGGAGCACCTCAACGACAACATCACCTCGGTCTCCGACGACGGCGCGGGCACGGGCGGCTTCAGCAAGGACAAGGCCATCAACATCCTGCTGATCGGCACCGACAAGCGCACCGGCAAGGGCAACAAGGGGTACGGCGACGCCGGGAGCCCCGGGCACGCCGACACCACGATCCTGCTGCACGTCTCCAAGGACCGCACGAACGCGACCGCGTTGAGCATCCCGCGCGACCTGATCGTCGACATCCCCGACTGCCCGACCACGCAGGAGGACGGCAGCACGAAGGTCATCGCGGGCACCACCGGGGTCCGCTTCAACACCAGCCTCGGCCAGGACGGCCGGACGCCCAGCTGCACCATGCGCACCGTCACCGAGCTGACCGGCATCACGCCGGACAACTTCATGGTGGCGGACTTCAACGCGGTCAAGACGCTGACCTCGGCGGTGGGCGGGGTCGAGGTCTGCCTCGCCAAGAACATCGACGACCCCGACTCGCACCTGAAGCTGCCCAAGGGAACGCACACCATCGAGGGCGAGACGGCGCTGGCCTACGTGCGCACCCGCCACTCGGTCGGCTTCGGCGGGGACCTGAGCCGGATCGGGCTGCAACAGCAGTTCCTGAGCGCGCTGATGCGCAAGCTGAAGTCCAGCGACACGCTCACCAGCCCGTCGAAGATGGTCAAGCTCGCCGAGGCCGGGACCGAGGCGCTGACCGTCGACTCCCAGCTGGACAGCATCAACAAGCTGAAGGACCTCGGCCTGGAACTGGGCAAGCTGAACACCGAGAACCTGACGTTCACCACGGTGCCGGTGAAGGACAACCCGGCGGAGCAGGTGAAGGCGACCGTCGTCCTCGACGAGGCCAAAGCCCAGCAGGTGTTCGACCTCATCCGCAACGACGTGTCGTTCACGGACGTCAAGCAGCGGAAGAAGAAGGAGAAGGCCGCCGTCGCCGCCCGCCTCGAGGGCGAGAAGGCCCCGGCCGGCGAGGTGCGGGTGCGGGTCCTCAACGGCGGTGCCGCCCAGGGCAGTGCCCAGCAGACCCTGAGCTGGCTCCAGGTCGAGGAGGGCGTCACCAAGTCGGAGAACGGCGGCAACGCGCCGAAGGAGCTGAAGCGGACCACGCTGGAGTACGCGCCCGACCAGGCCGCCCAGGCCCGCCGCCTCGCCGCGATCCTCGGCCTGTCGGGGTCGGGGATGAAACCCGGCGAGAGCGTCACCAACGCGCAGGGCGTGCCCGCGATGACGCTGACACTGGGCAAGGACTTCAAGGGGCCGGGCGTGTCCCTGACCCCGCCGGACAAGGCGCCGGACGACATCGACAAGTCCACGGCGGACAAGGTCGAGTGCGCCGAGTGACCCGCCGGGTCCGCCCCACGCCCCGTGTCCCACCGGGCGTGGGGCGGGCCCGTGTTCGGGCGCGAGGCGGACCCGCGTCCGGCGTGCGGGCTCCCTCGGCGCCGGCACGGTCGTCGCCGGGTCGGGCACGTCGGCCACGTCGGCCGGGGCGACCGGGTGCCGCCGTGCGCGTCCGGGACGAGCGCCCCGCCCGGGTGGCGGACGCCGCTCGGCGGTTCCGCCGGGCGGTCACGCAGGATCAGCCCGGTCGGCGGCAGTGGGAAAACCCTTTGATCCAGGGCCGGATGGCAGGTAATGTCCCGTTTCGTCAGCGAGGAATTCGTCACTGCCTTCACTCCTTCACCGACGGGGCAGCTAATGTGAGCGCTCCAGTGCCCCCGGCCGCGAGGACCGCCGTCCTCGCGTCGTGCACTGAGGTGACCAGCACCGCGGGCGCCTTCCGGAGGGGGGAAGGCGCCACGTGGTCCCGACGAAGGATCCGGACACCATGGACACGCAAGGCCGTGGGCGGGGGGACGACATCGATCCCGCAGACCAGTGGGTAATCAATCCGGCCACCGGGGAATACGAACTGCGACTGGGCCCTTCCGCTCCGCAACCGTCCGTGCCCCGACCCCGCACGGGACCGCGGGACGGCGCGGGTCCACGGGACGGCACCGGTTCGCGGGACGGCGCGGGTTCACGGGACGGCACGGGCCGCACGCGGTCGCCCGGGCGGGAGTCCGTGCCGCCGCAGCGGCGGCGGGAGCCCGCGGAACCGTCGCCGGGCCGGCGCGCGGGCAGGGCCCCGCAGAAGAAGCCGAAGGCCAGGCGGATCCTGCTGTGGACCGGCGGCACCATGGCGTTCGTGGTGCTCGCCACCGGCACGGTCGGCTACTTCTACCTCAAGCACCTCGAGGGCAACGTCACCACGGCCGACGTCGGTGACGCCGCGAAGAGCAACTTCAGCAAGGACGAGGCGTTCAACATCCTCGTCCTCGGCACCGACAAGCGCACCGGCAAGGGCAACAAGGGGTACGGCGACGCCGGCAGCGTCGGGCACGCGGACACCACGGTGCTGCTGCACGTGTCCAAGGACCGTACGAACGCGACCGCGTTGAGCATCCCGCGCGACCTGATCGTCGACATCCCCGACTGCCCGACCACGCTGGAGGACGGCACCGAGACCGTCGTCCCCGGGGCGCAGGGTGTCCGGTTCAACCGGAGCCTGGGCGAGCAGGGCCGGGACCCGGGCTGCACCATGCGGACCGTGGAGGCGGCCACCGGCATCAAGCCGGACCACTTCATGATGGCGGACTTCAACGCGGTGAAGACCCTCACCACGGCCGTCGAGGGCGTCGAGGTGTGCCTGGCGAAGGCGGTGGACGACAAGAAGTCCCACCTGAAGCTGCCCGCCGGGAAGTCGGTGGTCGAGGGCGAGCAGGCCCTCGCGTTCGTCCGCACCCGCTCCAGCTTCGGCAACCAGGGCGACCTCGACCGGATCAAGGTGCAGCAGCAGTTCCTGGGCTCGCTGATGCGCAAGATGTCCTCCGGCGACACCCTGACCAGCCCCACCAAGCTGGTGAAGCTGGCCGAGGCCGCCACCGAGGCGCTCACCGTCGACAAGGCCCTCGGCAACGTCAACACGCTCAAGGACGTCGCCCTGGAACTGAAGAAGGTGCCGCCGAAGAACATCTCCTTCCTCACCGTGCCGGTGAAGGACAACCCCGCCGAGCGGGTGAAGGCGACCGTCGTCCTCGACGAGGCGCAGGCGCCGCAGGTGCTGGACGCCATCCGCGACGACGTGTCGCTGACCGAGGTCAAGCAGAAGCGGAAGAAGGAGAAGGCCGCGGTCGCCGCCCGGCTGAAGGGGACGAAGGCCCCGGCCTCCGAGGTCCGGGTGCAGATCCTCAACGGCGGGGCCCCCTCGGGCAGTGCCCAGCAGACCCTGAGCTGGCTCCAGGTCGAGGAGGGCGTCACCAAGTCGGAGAACGGCGGCAACGCGCCCGAGGAGCTCAGGAAGACCACGCTGGAGTACGCGCTCGACCAGGCCGACCAGGCCCGCCGCCTCGCCGCGATCCTCGGCCTGTCGGGGTCGGCCATGAAGCCCGGCGAGAGCGTGGTCAACTCCCAGGGCGTGCCCGCGATGACCCTCACCCTCGGCGAGGACTTCAAGCGTCCCGGCGCGAAGCTGGACGGCTCGGGCGCGACCCCGCCGAAGGTCGACAAGACCACCGCCGACAAGGTCGAATGTGCGAGCTGACGCTCAGGTGAGAGCGTCGCGGCGGCCGGCTTCACCGTGTTGAAGTCGTTGCCGTTTCCTGTGCAACTGACGGGCCCTTCGTGCGTCTAACAGGACGCAGGACGGGCCTGTTTCACGACACGAGAGGTGCCAGGAGTGGCGAGAACGGGGGCAGTGACGCGGAACGCCGACCCGGGCACACCCGGTGACGGTGATCCCGCTGCGGACCGGGAGGGGGGCCCGTCCGACGGGGACGGCGACACGGCCCCGGCCGGCGACGGCAGCCGCCGTCCGCGGCGTCGACGGCGGGTGCTCAAGTGGACCGCGGCGGTGCTCGCGCTGCTCATAACCGGCTCCGCAGGGGCGGGTTACCTCTACTACCGGCACCTCAACGACAACCTCAGGAAGGACCCCCTGAACCTCGGCGACAACAAGATCGCCGCGCCCACGCCCAACGCCGCCGGGCAGACCCCGCTGAACATCCTGCTGATCGGCTCGGACGCCCGGGACACCAAGGAGAACCAGCAACTCGGCGGAGCCCGGGAGACGTTCGGCTCGACGCCGCTGGCCGACGTGCAGATGCTGGTGCACCTGTCGGCGGACCGCTCCAACATGTCGGTCGTCAGCATGCCGCGGGACACCCTGGTGCAGATCCCCAAGTGCACCGACCCCGAGGACGGGACGGTGTATCCGGCGAGCAACGGCCGGGTGATGACCAACCAGAGCCTCGGTCACGGCGGTCCGGGCTGCACGGTGGCCACCTGGCAGGAGCTCACCGGCATCCACATCGACCACTTCGTCATGGTGGACTTCGCCGGCGTGGTGTCCATGGCCGACGCGGTCGGCGGCGTCCCGGTGTGCGTGGACAGGAACATCCACTCCCGCGACAGCCGGGGGCACGGCTCCGGCCTGAAGCTGGAGAAGGGCACCACCCACATCAAGGGCGAGCAGGCCCTGCAGTGGCTGCGCACCCGGTACGGCTTCGAGGACGGCAGCGACCTCGCCCGCGCCAAGGCGCAGCACATGTACATGAACGCGATGGTCCGTCAGCTGCGGGAGAACGCCACCCTGAGCAGCCCCAACAAGCTGCGCAGACTGGCCGAGAAGGCCACCACCGCGCTGACCGTCGACCCCGGCCTGGACACCGTCAAGAAGCTCTACGACCTCAGCAACGAGCTGCGGAAGGTGGAGCCGAAACGTATCACCATGACCACCATGCCCAACCGGTACGTGGGCGCCCGCGTGGAGCCCACCGAGGACGCCGAGCAGCTGTTCCGGCTGGTGCGCGAGGACATCGCCCTGGACGGCAGGGACGCCGAGGAGGAGCCGGCCGTGGAGGACGCCCCCGCGGAACCGGCCGCCCCCGACGACGAGATCGCCGTGCAGGTCCGCAACGGCACCCGGACGGACACCCTGGGCCCCGCCGCCGGGCGGGCGGGCACCGTGGCCGGGCTGCTCAAGGAGAAGGGCTTCACGGACGCCTCGGCCGACACCGTCGGCGTCACGCGGGAGAAGCGCACCGTCGTGCGCTACCCGAGCGCCGACCTGGAGGGCGACGCCCGGCGGGTCGCCGAGGTGCTGGGCATCCCGTCGGACGCGGTGAAGCGGTCCACCGAGGTCTCCGGCGTCACGCTCGTCGTGGGCGCCGACTGGCGCGAGGGCGACACGTACCGGGCACCGGAGAAGGACGACAGCACCCCCGAGTCGGCCCAGCCCCTCAACGGCGCCGACGACTCGGCCTGCATGGAGGTCAACCCGGCCTTCAGCTGGTAGCGGGGGCGGGAGGGCGGCGGGCTCTCGCGCCGCACGACACGGGCCGGGCGCGGCGGGGCCTCACGCCCGTACGGCACGCGTCGGGGGCGGCCTGGTCCCCGGCAAGGGCACGGTACGGGCCGGGGGCGGCCTGGTCCTCGGCAGGGAAGGGCACGGGGCGCCTGGCACGGGGCACGCCCGGCAGGGCGCGAGCCGGGGGCGGCAGAGGGCAAGACACGGCACGGTACGGGCCGGGCGCGGCCTGGATCCGGGCAGGGGCAGGGCACAGGACCCGCACGGCACGGGCCGGGCGCGGCCGGCGTCCGGCCCCGGCACGGTACCGGGGGCCCTCCCCACCGGAAGGGCCCGTGAACGGTCCGTCAGGCCGCCGGGGCGTCCGCGCGGACGGCCGGGCGGCGCGAGGCGATGACCTTCTTCGCCAGCGAGCGCGGGCTGGTCAGGAAGCCCCAGCCCCAGGACATGTGCATGGTGGCCAGGGCCACGGGTATCCGCAGCCGCGCCGTCAGCGGCAGGCCCTTGCCCGCCGGCACCGAGCCCAGCACGATGGCCGCCAGGTAGCCGCCGGGCACCACGAAGCCCCAGGGGGTCAGCAGGACACCGGCCAGGGTGCCCGCCGCGATCGCGCACACCGCGGCCGGCGGGGCCAGGTAGCGCAGGTTGATGGACCCGGCGTGGTAGCGGGCCACCACGTGCCGCCAACGGCCGTAGTCCTTGTACTGCTTGGCCAGGGCCCGCACGGTGGGCCGCGGGCGGTAGGACACCTTCAGTTCCGGCGAGAACCAGATCAGCCCGCCGGCCTCGCGGATGCGGAAGTTCAGCTCCCAGTCCTGGGCGCGGATGAACTCCACGTTGTAGCCGCCCTGCTGCTCCAGCGCCTCGCGCCGGAACACCCCGAGGTACACCGTGTCGGCGGGACCGGCCTCGCCGCCGGTGTGGAAGGCGGCGTTGCCGACGCCGATCCGGGACGTCATCGCGGCGGCGACCGCGTGCTCCCAGTCGTTCTCCCCCTCGGCGTGCATGATGCCGCCCACGTTCTGCGCGCCGGTCTCCTCCAGGAGCCGCACGGCGGTGGCGATGTAGTTCGGGGAGAGCATGCCGTGCCCGTCGACGCGGACCACGACCGGGTGGCGCGAGGCCTTGATCGCCGCGTTGAGGGCGGCCGGGGTGCGGCCCGTCGGGTTGGGCACGGTGTGCACCCGCGGGTCCTCGGCGACGAGCTCGGCGGCGATCTCGTCCGTGCGGTCCGTGGACGGACCGAGGGCGATCACGACCTCCATCTCGCCGTCGTACTCCTGGGCGAGGATCGCGCGGACGGCGCCGCGCAGATGCCGCTCCTCGTTGAGGACCGGCATGATCACGGAAACGGCGGGGTGCCGCACGTCGGGATTGGCGTTCATAGGAGGCTCACGTTACCGCGTACGAGGGACACCGATGCGCGCGCCGGGGGCGATGAGCCGGGCCGCAGATCGTATCGGCCTACGGTGCTCAAGATCCACGCACGGCCGTCGTCCGGAGGTGTCCCCTTTGCCCACGCCGCCGCGGTCCCCCCGGCCCCGCACCACGCCCCGGCGCCCGCACCGACCGTCCCGCGGCGCCCCGCGTCCCCCCGCCCGCCGCCGGCGGGCGCGCTGGGTGACGCGGGCCGTCACCACCGTGTCGGTGGTGGTGCTCGCGTCGGCGGGCATCGGGCACGCGGTGCTCACCGGCCTGGAGTCGGGCATCGACCGGGTCGACCCGTTCCGGGACATGAAGAACCGTCCCGAGGCCGGCCACGGCATGAACATCCTGGTGGTCGGCACCGACGGACGCGACGGGATCAGCGAGGAGGAGCGGCGCAAGTACCGCCTCGGCGGGGCGCCCTGCCACTGCACCGACACCATGATGATCGTGCACATCTCCGAGGACCGGGACCGGGCCAGCGTGGTGAGCCTGCCGCGCGACTCCTACGCCATGACCCCCGCGCACACCGACCGGGTCAGCGGCGAGCGGCACGAGGGGCACCCGCTGAAGCTGAACGCCGCCTACGCCGAGGGCGGGCCGCAGCTGACCGTGCGCACGGTCGAGAAGATGACCCGGGTGAAGATCGACCACTACCTGGAACTGGACTTCACCAGCTTCATGAAGACCGTCGACGTCGTCGGCGGCGTCGAGATCTGCACCGACCGGCGGCTCAAGGACACGCACACGGGCCTCGACCTGGCCCCCGGCCGGCACACCCTGGACGGCGGGCAGGCCCTGCAGTACGTCCGCGCCCGGTACGTCGACGCGGCGAGCGACCTGGGCAGGATGAAGCGCCAGCAGCGCTTCATGGCCGCCCTGGTCGAACGGGCCACCTCCTCCGGGATCCTGCTCAACCCGATCAAGTTCCGGGACGTCACCCGGGCGGTGCTCGGCTCGGTCCGCGCCGACAAGGGCTTCGGCAGCGACGAACTGCTGGACCTGGGGCGGGCGATGCGGAACTTCTCCCCCTCCTCCTCGGAGTTCACCACGGTCCCGATCGGGAAGATGGGCCACCGCGTCGAGGGCGTCGGCTCGACGCTGAAGTGGGATCCGGAGAAGTCGGAGCGCATCTTCGAGGCGCTGCGCCAGGACGACCCGCTGTCACCGCCGAAGGCGAAGGGCGGGGCGCTGCGGGTGGCCGTGGACCCCGCGCAGATCCGGGTCCAGGTCGAGAACGGCACCACCACCGCCGGGCTGGGCCGCCGTGTCGACGCGGCCCTGGCCGCGACCGGCTTCGCCACCACCCGAGCCCCGGCCAACGCCGCGACCCGGGACGTGACGCGCACCGTCATCGCCTACGACCCCCGCTGGGACCGCTCCGCGAAGTCTCTCGCGGCGGCCCTTCCGGGCAGTGAACTGCGCGCGGTCAAGGGCCAGGGCGCCACGCTCAAGGTGATCGCCGGGACGGACTTCGAGAAGGTCCGCAAAGTGCGGCCCGCGGACCCGGGCCAGGACGAGTTCGGTGTGGTGCGCGGCGACGAGGTCGGCTGCACCTGACGGGTCCGCTGAACCGGCAGGGCTCTGACCACCGGAACGGCTGGGCCCGACCATCGAACCGGCTGAGTCGGACCGAACCGGTTGGGCCCGACCACCAGACCGGCTGGACCGGACCGCCGAACCCGCTGGACCCGACCACCAGACCGGCTGGACCGGACCGCCGGACCACCGGACCCCGGCCGCACCGGACCGTCGGCCCCGGTCACGCCGACCGCGACCGCCCCGGGGCCGCGCGGCTCAGTCCTCGTACCCCTCGGCGGCCCGCCGCTCGCGCAGCTCCATGATCGCCCGGCGGCGGGCCAGGCGGTGCGTGCGGCGGATCTGCGCCTCCTGGTAGCGGCGCCGGTCCCGGTCGCTCTCCGGCAGGACCGGCGGCACGCGGCGCGGTTTGCCCTCCGCGTCGACGGCCGCGAACACCAGGTAGGCGGAGCCGACCTGAGTGGCGGGGGCGGACTCGTTCCAGCGCTCCGCCAGCACCCGCACGCCCACCTCCATCGAGGTCCGGCCCGTCCAGTTGACCTGGGCCTTGACGTGCACGAGGTCGCCGACCCGGACCGGCTCCAGGAACGCCATCTCGTCCATCGACGCGGTGACCGCGGGCCCTTCGGAGTGCCGTCCGGCGACGGCGCCCGCCGCGTCGTCCACCAGCTTCATGATGACGCCGCCGTGCACCGTCCCGAGCAGGTTGGTGTCGCTGTGGGTCATGATGTGGCTGAGCGTCGTCCGGGACGCGGACGTGGGCTTGCCCGGGATATCCGGACTGTCCGTCTGAGGGGCGGGGGCCTGGTCTGTCATGGCCTCCACCTTATGCCGAGGCGAGATGCCGGGAATGTGTGTCAGCTTCGCAACAGCGGCGACCCTATTTTCCGACGACCCTGTATGGCACGGCGTCCGGACCTGCACACTGTTGCGCATGACTGATTGGCCCGACGCACGGCCCGACGACCACCGCGGCAGCCGCTACGGCCGCGGCAGCGCGAGCGCACAGCCCGAAAGCGCCCGCGTGATGCGGCAGGTCCGCCGCGGCCCGACCGCCCCGCCCGCGCACGGCGGTTACGGCGGTGTCCCGCAGCAGCCCTCCTACGTCGACGGCCAGGGCCACGGCGGCTACGACGGATACGGCGGCGGTCAGGGCGGTGACTACAACACCGGCCAGGTCTACGGGCGGCCCTCCGGGCCCGGCGGGCCGGGCGGCGCCGGCACCTACCCGCGGCAGTCCGCGCCGGACTGGCGGCGCCGCATCAAGGTGACCGCGATCACCGTCGCCACTGTGCTGATCGTCACTTCGGTCGGCACCTACTTCTGGGCCGACTCCAAGCTGAACCGCGAGGTCGACCTGTCCAAGGTGATCGAACGGCCGGAGAAGGGCGCGGGCACCACCTACCTGATCGTCGGCTCCGACAGCCGCGCCGGGCTCAGCTCCGAGCAGAAGAAGGAGCTGCGCACCGGGTCGGCCGAGGGCAAGCGCACCGACTCCATGATGATCCTGCACACCGGCGACAACGGCCCCACCCTCATCTCGCTGCCCCGCGACTCCAACGTGGAGATCCCCTCGTTCAAGGGCTCCGACTCCGGCAAGACGTACCCGGGCACCGGCCGTCAGGTGAAGCTCAACGCCGCTTACTCCGAGGACGGGCCCGAACTGCTCGTGCGCACCGTGGAGTTCAACACCGGGCTGCACATCGACCACTACGTCGAGATCGGCTTCGCCGGCTTCGCGAACATCGTGGACGCGGTCGGCGGCGTCGAGATGGACATCCCGCAGGACATCAAGGACACCAAGTCCGGCGCCGATCTGAAGAAGGGCAAGCAGACGCTGGACGGCCAGCAGGCCCTCGCCTTCGTCCGCACCCGGTACGCGCTGAAGGGCTCGGACCTGGACCGCACCAAGAACCAGCAGAAGTTCCTCTCCGCCCTGGCCAACCAGGTGGCCACGCCCGGCACGGTGCTCAACCCGTTCAAGCTGTACCCGACCCTGGGCGCCGGTCTGGACTCGCTGATCGTCGACAAGGACATGGGCCTGTTCGACCTCGCGGGGATGTTCTGGGCGATGAAGGGCGTCAGCGGCGGCGACGGCACCTCGATGAACATGCCCATCGCGGGCTCCACCGGCGGCAACCTGCTCTGGGACAAGGCCAAGGTCAAGCAGCTGGTGAACCAGCTGAACAACGACGAGAAGGTCACCGTCAAGGGCAACTGACGGCGGCAGCACGGCACCTGACGGCACGTCCACGGCCGAGGGGCACCCCGCCCGGGGGTGCCCCTCGGCCGTTCCGCTGCGGCGGCGGGCGGACGGGGCGGTGCCGTGCGGTGCCGGACCGGGACCGGCGTCACGGGGCCCGAGGACCGCGCCGGTGGCCGACCGGGACCGGCGTCACGGGACCCGAAGACCGCGCCGGTACCGGACCGGCGTCACGGTGCCTGGCCGGAGGACCGCGTCACGGGACCCGAGGACCGGGACCGGCCTCACGGGCCCCGAGGATCCGCGTCACATCGTCGCGCCGGCCATCGTGCGGCAGGAGTCGGCGCAGCGCCGGCACGCCTCGGCGCAGCGCATCATCTGCTCGTCGTCCGGCATGCTCATACACGCCTCCGCGCACGTGTCGCAGGCCGTGGCGCACATCGCGCACATGTCGGGTGCGAGCGGGGAGCGGCGCATCATCATGTCGGCGCACAGCCGGGTCGTCTCGGCGCAGTCCATGAGCGCGCGCATGATCTGTACCGGGGCTTCGCCGCCCATCTGCAGGCAGTGGCTCATGGTCTGTTCGCACATGCTGTGGCAGGTCATGCACGCGTCGATGCAGTCCTGCATCTCCTTGCTCAGCGGGGCGGCGGCGGATTGCTGCGTCATGATTCCTCCCGGGAGTCCGCGAGGACCGGGGCGGCCCCCGCCCCTCCGTCCTACGCCCCTCGCCCCATGACCACCACAGGAACGGCCCCACCGTGGCCCCGGTTCCCACGCCCGTCGGGCGGCGCCCTGCTTGGGAGCGCCGACAACGGCAAGAAGAGGTATGGCGCCCCGGTCGGAGCGACCACGCCGGGAGGACTCGACGAGCGGCCCAGGGAGAGCATCCATGACCCAGGTGACACCGGACACGGAACCCGCACAGACACCGGAGGCGGAGCGCAAACGGCTGCGCAGACGGCTGGAGCGGCTGATCGGCATCGCGGCCACCGAGGGCAACGAGCTGGTGCCGTTGCGCAACGGCGACCGGATCTTCCCCGAGATGCTGGCGGCGGTCCGGGCCGCCGAGCACACCGTCGACATGATGACCTTCGTCTACTGGCGGGGCGACATCGCCCGGGAGTTCGCGGACGCGCTCTCCGAACGGGCCCGCGCGGGCGTGCGCGTCCGGCTGCTGCTGGACGGCTTCGGCGCCAAGGAGATAGAGCCCGACCTGCTGGACGCCATGCGGCGGGCCGGCGTCCAGGTGGCCTGGTTCCGCAAGCCGACCCGGCTGTCACCGATGCGGCAGAACCACCGCTGCCACCGCAAGGTCCTGGTCACCGACGAGCACACCGCGTTCACCGGCGGCGTCGGCATCGCCGAGGAGTGGTGCGGCGACGCCCGCGGCCCGGGCGAGTGGCGCGACACCCACGTGCGCGTCCGGGGGCCCGCCGTGGACGGGATAGCCGCGGCCTTCGCCCAGAACTGGGCGGAGTGCCACGACGACCTGTACGACGACCGCGACCGCTTCACCGACCAGGACCAGCCGGGCACCGCCACGGTCCAGGTGGTGCGCGGCTCGGCGAGTTTCGGCTGGCAGGACATGCAGACGCTGCTGCGGGTGATGATCACCTCGGCCCGCGAGCGCTTCCGCCTCTCCACCGCCTACTTCGCGCCCGACCCGTACTTCATCGGCCTGCTGGTCGACGCCGCCCGCCGGGGCGTGCGGGTGGAGATCCTGCTGCCCGGCCCGCACACCGACCAGCGCGCCTGCCTGCTGGCCGGACGGCAGCACTACGCGGCCCTGGCCGACGCGGGCGTGGAGGTACGGGAGTACCAGCCGACGATGCTGCACACGAAGATCATCACGGTGGACGGGGTGTGCTCCCTGATCGGCTCCACCAACTTCAACCGGCGCTCCCTGGAGCACGACGAGGAGGTCATGCTGGCCGTCCTCGACGAGGACTTCACCGCGACCCTGGACGCCGACTTCGACGCGGACCGCGAACGGAGCGAGCCGATCGACCCGAGCCGCTGGCGGCGCCGCCCGCTGCCCGCGCGGCTGGCCGAGGCCGCGGTCACCCCGATCCGGCGTTTTCTGTGAACCGGGGGCGATGAGTGTCCCCGCCCCGGGGAGTCCTCCCCCTGTCACCGATTTTCCTGGTCAGTGGGAGAGACAATGCCGCAATTGCTGAGAGTGCAGAACTTCAACGTCTCGAGTGACGGGATCGGCGCGGGCGAGGACCAGAGCCTGGAGCGTCCCTTCGGCCATGTGGACCCCGGTCGGCTCTTCGCCTGGGCCGGCGCGACCGCGAGCTGGCCGAACCGCACCGAGCCCGGCGGGACCCGGGGCATCGACGACTACTTCACCCGGGACTTCGCGAACAACATCGGCGCCGAGATCATGGGGCGCAACAAGTTCGGGCCCCAGCGCGGGCCCTGGCAGGACCACACGTGGCAGGGCTGGTGGGGCGACGAGCCCCCGTTCCACACCCCGGTGTTCGTCCTGACCCACCATCCGCGGCCGTCGATCAGGCTGTCCGACACGACGTTCCACTTCGTCGACGGCGACCCGGAGGAGGTGCTGGAGCTGGCACGTCAGGCGGCCGGCGGCAAGGACGTCCGGCTCGGCGGCGGGGTCACCACCGTGCGGGAGTTCCTCGACGCCGGTCTCGTCGACACCCTGCACGTGGCGGTCTCCCCGGTGGAACTCGGCTCCGGGCTGCGGCTGTGGGACTCCCCCGACGACCTGCTCGACCGGTACCACCTGGAGGTCGTGCCCAGCCCGAGCGGTGTGACGCACCACCTGTTCTGGCGCCGGTGACCCGCCCGCGCCGGGCCCGGACGGCAGTGGGGGGTGCCCCGGTCACCCGGGCACCCCCCACCTGTTCGCCCCGCCTGTCCGCCTCCGCCGCGGTTACGGCAGGTTACGGGCCATCACGATCCGCTGGACCTGGTTCGTGCCCTCGTAGATCTGGGTGATCTTGGCGTCCCGCATCATCCGCTCGACCGGGTAGTCGCGGGTGTAGCCGTAGCCGCCGAGGAGCTGGACGGCGTCCGTGGTGACCTCCATGGCGACGTCGGAGGCGAAGCACTTGGCGGCGGCGCCCTGGAAGGTCAGGTCGCTGTCGCCCCGCTCGGACTTGGCCGCGGCAGCGTAGGTCAGCTGGCGGGCGGCCTCGATCTTCATGGCCATGTCGGCGAGCATGAACTGGATGCCCTGGAAGTCGGCGATCGGCTTGCCGAACTGCTTGCGCTCCTGGACGTAGCCCTTGGCGTAGTCGAGGGCGCCCTGGGCGATGCCGAGGGCCTGGGCCGCGATGGTGATGCGGGTGTGGTCCAGGGTCTTCATCGCCGTGGCGAAGCCGGTGCCCTCCTCGCCGATCATGCGGTCGGCGGGGATGCGGACGTTGTCCAGGTAGACCTCGCGGGTCGGCGAGCCCTTGATGCCCAGCTTCTTCTCCGGCGCGCCGAAGGAGACGCCCTCGTCGGACTTCTCCACCACGAAGGCGGAGATGCCCTTGGAGCGCTTGGTGGGGTCGGTGACCGCCATGACGGTGTAGTACTCGGAGACGCCCGCGTTGGTGATCCAGCGCTTCACGCCGTTGAGGACGTAGTGGTCGCCGTCGCGGACCGCCTTGGTCTTCATGCCGGCCGCGTCCGAGCCGGCGTCCGGCTCGGAGAGGCAGTACGAGAACATCGCGTCGCCCTTGGCGAGCGGGGTCATGTACCGCTTCTTGAGGTCCTCGGAGCCGGAGAGCAGCACGGGCAGCGAGCCCAGCTTGTTGACGGCGGGGATGAGGGAGGAGGACGCGCAGGCGCGAGCCACCTCCTCGATGACGATGACGGTGGCGAGCGCGTCGGCACCGGCACCGCCGTACTGCTCGGGCACGTGGACGGCGTGCAGGTCGTTGGCGACCAGCGCGTCGAGGGCCTCCTGCGGGAAGCGTGCTTCCTCGTCCACCGCGGCGGCGTGCGGCGAGATCTTCGCCTCGGCCAGGGAGCGGACGGCCTCGCGGAGCATGTCGTGCTCTTCGAGCGGGCGGTACAGGTCGAAGTCAGCCGATCCGGCCAAGGTCTCTCACGCTCCAAAACGCGGCGGTACTGGCGCTAACTACTGTTAAGTAACACCAATTTTAGAGCTCCGCGCGCATTCGTGGATAGGTGAGCTTGACGACAGCGGCCCGCCTGCCCCGCGCAGCCCCTGCGCGCGGCCCGGATATGCTCGGGCGCGCACTGTGCCGTAGACCCCTGGAGCACCCCATGGCCCTCAAGATCACCGTGATCGGGACCGGTTATCTCGGCGCGACGCACGCCGCGGCCATGGCGGAGCTCGGGTTCGAGGTGCTGGGCCTCGACGTCGTCCCCGAGAAGATCGACATGCTCCGCCGCGGCGAGGTCCCGATGTACGAGCCGGGGCTGCAGGAGCTGCTGCGCCGGCACGTGGCCGGGATCGAGGGCTCCACCGGGCGGCTGCGCTTCACCACGGACTGGGCCGAGGTCGGCGAGTTCGGCGACGTCCACTTCGTCTGCGTGAACACTCCGCAGCGGCACGGCGAGTACGCCTGCGACATGTCGTACGTGGACGCCGCCTTCGCCTCGCTGGCCCCGCACCTGAAGGGTCCGGCCCTGGTCGTCGGCAAGTCGACGGTGCCGGTGGGGTCGGCGGACCGGCTGGCCGCCTACCTGGCGGAGCACGCCCCGGCCGGCGGGGACGCGGAGCTGGCGTGGAACCCGGAGTTCCTGCGCGAGGGCTTCGCGGTGAAGGACACGCTGCACCCGGACCGGATCGTGGTGGGCGTGCGCGGCGAGCGGGCCGAGAAGCTGCTGCGCGAGGTGTACGCGACGCCGATCGGTGAGGGGTCGCCGTTCGTGGTGACCGACTTCCCGACCGCCGAGCTGGTGAAGACGTCCGCGAACTCCTTCCTGGCGACGAAGATCTCCTTCATCAACGCCATGGCGGAGGTGTGCGAGACCGCCGGCGGCGACGTCGCCAAGCTGGCGGAGGCGATCGGGTACGACGACCGGATCGGGGCGAAGTTCCTGCGGGCCGGGATCGGGTTCGGCGGGGGCTGCCTGCCGAAGGACATCCGGGCGTTCATGGCGCGCGCGGGCGAGCTGGGCGCGGACCAGGCGCTGACGTTCCTGCGGGAGATCGACTCCATCAACATGCGCCAGCGGGGCCGGATGGTCGAGCTGACCCGGCAGGAGCTGGGCGGCGGGCCGTTCCTGGGCCGGCGGGTGGCGGTGCTGGGCGCGACCTTCAAGCCGGACTCGGACGACGTGCGGGACTCGCCCGCGCTGAACGTCGCCGGTCAGATCCACCTCCAGGGCGGCCAGGTCACGGTGTACGACCCGAAGGGCATGGACAACGCCCGTACGGTCTTCCCCACCCTGGGCTACGCCGATTCCGCGCTGGAGGCGGTGCGGGGTGCGGACGTGGTGCTGCATCTGACGGAGTGGCGGGAGTTCCGGGAGCTGGATCCGCGGGCGCTGGGCGAGGTGGCCGCGGAGCGGCTGATCCTGGACGGGCGCAACGCGCTCGACGCCGAGGTGTGGCGGCGGGCGGGGTGGCGTTACCGCGCGATGGGGCGGCCCACCGCCTGACGGGGCGGGGTCCGGCACCCCCCGGCCGAGACGGTGGACGCCGGTTCGGCCGAGGCTCAGTCGGCCGAACCGGCGTCCTGTTGCATTCTGCACCACGCGGGGCCGCCGGGGTGTGGCCACGGCCACTCCGCCGCTGAGGGCCCCGTTCGCCCTGCTGCGTTCACCCTGCTGCGGTTGCCCTGCTGCATTCGCCCCGCCGCATTCGTCCCGCCCCCGGCGCCGTTCCCCGGTCCGGGACGGGCCATGACGCCCGGGACGGGCCGTGGCGCCGGGACCGGCCGTGACGCCGTGCCGGGCCGCGCCGCCGTGACGGTCCGCGACGCCGGGTCGGACGGCCCCTCTCAGGCGCGCTCCGGCGTTCCCGCTCCCCCGCCGTCCGGTGACGGCCGCTCCCCCGTCCCCCGGGCCCGGTAGCGGCGCATCTTGGCGCGGGCCCCGCACACCTGCATCGAGCACCAGCGGCCCCGTCCGGCCGGGCTGCGGTCGTAGTACGCCCAGTGGCAGGTGACCGCCTCACAGGCCTTCAGCCGGGTCCAGGTGCCCGCGGAGACGGCTTCCGCCACGGCTGCGGCGATCCGGGAGAGCAGGGGTGCGCCGTCGAGGGGCGCGAGGGCGGCGGAGCCGTCGGCCGGGTCGACGGTGACGACGAGGGGTGCGGCGGCGAGCAGGTCGCCGAGCGGGGTCACCGGGCGGTGCGGCGGGTGGCCGGCGTGGGCGAGCAGCGTGGCGCGCAGCGATTCGCGCAGTTCCCGGGCAGCGGGGAGGTCGTCCTCGGTGAGCCCGAAGGGCGCGCGGCCGTCCGCGGTGTCGAGGGCGTCGGCGCCCGACTCCAGGTCCACCGTGTTGACCAGGGCCTGGATCAGGGCCGGTCCTCCGGGCGGGGCGGCTCTCTCACTCATGCGTGGACGGTACCTCTCGTCATTTCCCTTGCGAGGTTACCGGCTCTACGGGAGCATGCAGTAACCGTTACTGGTTACCCGCATCTGTAGGTAACCCCATGGAGGAGGAATCATGTCCGTAGCCAAGGTGGGCGCTGTCGTACTGGACTGTCCGGACCCGCGGGCCCTGGCCGGTTTCTACGCCGACGTGGTCGGCGGCACCCCGGAGGGCGAGGGCGACTGGGTGCAGGTGCAGGTGCCCGGCGGCCCGCTCCTCGCGTTCCAGGGCGCCCCCGGTCACGTGCCGCCGCAGTGGCCCGCGCCCGACCACTCTCAGCAGTTCCACCTCGACCTGGAGGTGGAGGACCTGGACGCGGCCGAGAAGGAGGTGCTGGCGCTCGGTGCCCGGCCGCTGGACACGGAGGACCGCACGCGGACCTTCCGGGTTTACACGGACCCGGCGGGGCACCCGTTCTGCCTCTGTGCCTGCTGACTCCGTACCTGCTGACTCAGCGCCTGCCGACCCGGGGAGGAACCATGGCCGCCGTGGCCCGTCTGCGCTCCGTCGTCGTCGACTGCCCCGACCCCCGTGAGCTGGCCCGCTTCTACGCGGCCGTCGGGGGCGGTGTCCCCGAGGAACAGGACGCGGACTGGGTGGTGCTCCAGATCCCCGCCGGGCCTCGGCTCGCCTTCCAGCGGGCCGAGGGGTACGCCCCGCCGGCCTGGCCGAGCGCCGACCACGACTCCCAGCAGTTCCACCTCGACTTCGACGCCGGCGGCACGTGGGCCGAGGTGGACGAGGCCGAGCAGAAGGTCCTGGCGCTGGGCGCGCGGGTGCTGGACCGGGAGGACGACGAGAAGAAGGGGTTCCGGGTGTACGCCGACCCGGCGGGGCACCCCTTCTGCCTGTGCCGCATCGAGCAGCCCTGACGGACCGGAACACCTCGCCGGCCCCGGGCCCGACGGGACGCGTCACCGGCCTGGGCCGGACGGGGAGTGACCGGTCTGGGCCGGACGGGGTGCGTGACCGCCCCGTTTCCGGGCCGGAGCGCGTTACCGGCCGCCGCCGTCGAGATCCGTGATCGTGGCCGTCGACGGGGGCCGCCGGTGCCGGGCCGCGCGGGCGGTGAAGTCCGCGGCGCGCAGCACCCGCTGCACGTTCCCCCAGGTCACGAGGCCCACCTCGGCCTCCGACCAGCCACGTCGCAGCAGCTCCGCGACGAGCGTCGGGTAGCCGGAGGTGTCGGGGAGTTCCTGCGGGTGGGCCGAGCCGGTGTCGTAGGTCCCGGAGAGACCGACGGACTCGGGCCCGGCCGTCCGGCGGACGTGGTCGAGGTGGTCGGCGACGTCCCGGACGGTCGGGCCTGCCTGTTCGGCGGTCAGCGGCACCAGGCACAGCCCGCCGGCCGCGCCCACCTCGGCGAGCAGGTCGTCGGGCAGGTTCGCCGGGTGGGGGCGCAGGGCGCAGGCGGCGGACCGGGTGAAGAGCGCGGGCGCCCGGGAGACGTCGAGGACCCGGCGGACCGTCCGGGCGGAGGCGTCGGTGAGGTCCGGCAGCACGCCCAGCCGGTTCATCTCCCGCACCACCTCCTCCCCGAAGCGGGTGAGCCCGGCGGGGCCCGCCCAGGAGGTGCCGTGCAGGGACAGCACCCGCAGTCCGAGGCCGTGCAGCGCGCGCAGCACCGCCAGCGAGTCACCCATCGCCGACGCCTGGACGGGCCCGAACAGCACGGCGATCCGGCCCCGGTGGCGGGCGTCGGCGACCTCACCGGCGCTGCCGGCCGGGAGCAGGCCCTCGTCGTGCGCGGTGACGACCGACCGGGCGAGGTCCAGCTGGTCCAGCGCGGCCACGACGGCGCGTCCGCCGTCCCCCGCGTCCGGCAGGTCCAGTGACCAGAACACCGCACCGACGTGTCCCGCCCGCAGCCGCGGCAGGTCCGCCTCGACGGCACTGTCCCCGAGGTCCAGGTCGTACCACGGCAAGGACCGCAGCACCTGCGGCAGCCCGCTGCACCCGTCGGCGACCGGGTGGACGGCGAGGACGGCGCGGGCACGGGTCAGCGGGCTGTCGTCCGGGCCGGAGAGGGGCGGGGCGGGGTCCGGGGGGACGACGATCCCCTCGTCCACGAAGGAGGGCGGCTCGGCCCGCTCGTCGAGGCGGCCGACCTCGGTCGCGGGGTGCAGGTCGTCCTGGAGATCGGCCATGACGGGCTCCGTACTCGTGACCTCGGGGCGCGGTCGCCGTGGCCGACCGCGTGTCCGTGTGCTCGCAGTGCTCGCAGTACGGCCACCGTGGCACGACGACCCACGAGAGTGCCTGGTGGGCGGGGCGTATGGGGGTACGGACGGCCGGGCCGGCGCGGCCGACGGCGCGGGCCGAACGCGCCGGCCGCAGCCCTCAGCCGTCGAGCGCCGCGAGTGTGGCGTTCGACGGGGCGCGGGTGGTGCGCAGGTCGCGGGACACGTCCTCGGCGGCGCCCAGGACCCGTACCGCGTTCTGCCAGGTCAGCTTGGCCAGGTCGGGTCGGGACCAGCCGCGGTCGAGGAGTTCCGCGAGGAGGTTGGGGTAGCCGGAGACGTCGTCCAGGCCGGCGGGGGTGAAGGCGGTGCCGTCGTAGTCGCCGCCGATGCCCAGGTGGTCGATGCCGGCGACCTCGCGCATGTGGTCCAGGTGGTCGGCGACCGTGGCCGTCGTGGCGACCGGGCGGGGGTGGCGCTCCTCGAAGGCGCGGTGCACCTTCATCGCCTCGGGGGTGGTGTCGAGGTGGTGGAAGCCGTGGGCCCGCATGTTCTCGTCGGCCGCGGCCGTCCAGTCGACGGCGGCCTGGAGCACGAACTTGGGCACGAACGTCACCATCGCGACGCCGCCGTTGGCGGGCAGCCGCTCCAGGACGTCGTCGGGGATGTTGCGCGGGTGGTCGCAGACCGCGCGGGCGGAGGAGTGGGAGAAGATCACCGGCGCGGAGGTGGCGTCCAGCGCGTCCCGCATGGTGGTGGCGGCGACGTGGGAGAGGTCGACCAGCATGCCGAGCCGGTTCATCTCCCGCACGACCTCGCGGCCGAACGCCGTCAGGCCGCCCGCCCGGGGCTCGTCGGTCGCCGAGTCGGCCCAGTCCACGTTGTAATTGTGGGTGAGCGTCAGGTAGCGCACGCCGAGGTCGTACAACCCCCGCAGGGTGCCGAGGGAGTTGGCGATCGAGTGGCCGCCCTCCGCGCCCATCAGCGAGGCGATGCGGCCGTCGGCCCGGGCCGCCTCCATGTCGGCGGCGGTCAGCGCGGGCGCCAGGTCCTTGGGGTGGCGTGCCAGCAACTGCCGTACGCAGTCGATCTGTTCGAGCGTGGCGGGCACGGGGTCCGGCTGGTCCGCGCGGACGTACACCGACCAGAACTGCGCGCCGACGCCGCCCGCCCGCAGCCGGGGGATGTCGGTGTGCAGGTGGGCGGACTGGTCGCCGGCGATGTCGCGGGCGTCGAGGTCGTAGCGGACCTGCTCGCGCAGCGCCCACGGCAGGTCGTTGTGTCCGTCGACCACGGGGAACTCGGACAGCAGCGCGCGGGCGTCGTCGAGGGACGTCATGGCACCCACTCCGCTCACTTGCCGAAGCCGAAGCCGGCGCCGGAACCCTCGGCCTTGGCCCGCAGGCGCTTGCCCTTCTCGGTGGCCTGGTCGTTCAGCTCCTGCTGGAAGTCCCGCATGCGGCCGAGGAGTTCCTCGTCGTGGGCGGCGAGCATGCGGACCGCGAGCAGGCCCGCGTTGCGCGCGCCGGCCACGGAGACGGTGGCGACCGGGACGCCGGCCGGCATCTGCACGATGGACAGCAGGGAGTCCATGCCGTCGAGGTGCTTCAGCGGCACGGGCACGCCGATCACGGGCAGCGGGGTGACCGAGGCGAGCATGCCGGGCAGGTGGGCGGCGCCGCCCGCACCGGCGATGATCGCCTTCAGTCCGCGGTCCGCGGCCTGCTCGCCGTAGGCGATCATCTCGCGGGGCATGCGGTGCGCGGAGACGACGTCGACCTCGTAGGCGATCTCGAACTCGTCGAGGGCCTTGGCGGCGGCCTCCATGACGGGCCAGTCGGAGTCCGACCCCATGACGATGCCTACGACCGGGCTCGGGCTCATTCGGTGATCGTCCCTCTCAGGTATCCGGCTGCGTGACGGGCGCGCTCCAGCACGTCGTCGAGGTCGTCGCCGTAGGTGTTGACGTGACCGACCTTGCGGCCGGGCTTCACGTCCTTGCCGTACATGTGGATCTTCAACCGCGGGTCGCGGGCCATGCAGTGCAGGTACGCGGAGTACATGTCCGGGTAGTCGCCGCCCAGGACGTTGACCATGACCGTCCACGGGGCGCGCGGGCGCGGGTCGCCGAGCGGCAGGTCGAGGACGGCGCGCACGTGGTTGGCGAACTGCGAGGTGATCGCGCCGTCCATGGACCAGTGGCCCGAGTTGTGGGGGCGCATCGCCAGTTCGTTGACGAGGATGCGGCCGTCGCGGGTCTGGAACAGCTCGACCGCGAGGTGGCCGACGACGTCCAGCTCCTTGGCGATGTTCAGCGCCATCTCCTCGGCGCGCAGCGCCAGCCCCTCGTCGAGGCCGGGCGCGGGCGCGATCACCGTGTCGCAGACACCGTCGACCTGCTGCGACTCGACGACCGGGTAGGCGACGGCCTGGCCGTGCGGGGAGCGCACCACGTTGGCGGCCAGCTCGCGCACGAAGTCGACCTTCTCCTCGGCGAGCACGGGGACGCCGGCCTTGAACGGCTCGGCGGCCTCGGCCTCGGAGCCGACGACCCACACGCCCTTGCCGTCGTAGCCGCCGCGGACGGTCTTCAGCACGACGGGGAAACCCTCGCCCTCCGCGGCGAACGCGGCCACGTCGCGCGGGTCGGCGACGATGCGGTGCCGCGGGCAGGGCACGCCGATCGCGTCCAGCTTCGCGCGCATCACGCCCTTGTCCTGGGCGTGCACCAGCGCGTCGGGGCCGGGGCGGACGGGGATGCCGTCGGCCTCCAGGGCGCGGAGGTGCTCCGTGGGGACGTGCTCGTGATCGAAGGTGATCACGTCGCAGCCGCGGGCGAACGCGCGCAGCGTGTCCAGGTCGCGGTAGTCGCCCACGACGACGTCACCGACGACCTGCGCCGCGGAATCCTGCGGAGTGTCGCTGAGGAGCTTGAACCTGATGCCGAGCGGGATGCCCGCCTCGTGTGTCATACGAGCGAGCTGACCCCCGCCGACCATGCCGACTACCGGGAATGTCACCTCCCCAGGGTATCCGCCGCGGCGCGGTGGCCGGTTCCGTCGGGTGCCGCCCGCCCGGTCCGCCGCACGTCGCGCCCGGCGGGGCCCGTCGTCCGGCCCGTCCACCGGTGGTTTCCGGCCCGTTCGTCCATCCGTCCGCAGGAAGATCGCGCGAGCGGGTGGTTAGCATGGCTGGGTTGACGCATCCGACGGACGGGAGCCTGCTGGCGATGGAACGCGGTTCCTCGGGGCTCCGACGGCTCTGCCGCGAAGTGGCCAAGTTCGGCGCGGTGGGCGGGGCCGGTGTGCTGGTCAACCTGGGTGTGTTCAACTTGGTGCGCCAGGTGACCGACCTCCAGGTGGTGCGGGCGAGCGTCATCGCGACGATCGTGGCGATCGTCTTCAACTACGTGGGCTTCCGCTACTTCACCTACCGCGACCGCGACAAGACCCGGCGCACCCGGGAGATGTCGCTGTTCCTGCTGTTCAGCGCGGTCGGCCTGGTGATCGAGAACGGTGTGCTCTACACCGCGACGTACGGCTTCGGCTGGGACAGCCCGCTGCAGAGCAACATCTTCAAGTTCCTCGGCATCGGCGTGGCCACGCTGTTCCGCTTCTGGTCCTACCGCAGCTGGGTGTTCCGGGCGCTGCCGGTGCGCGAACCCGCCGTGGGCCCGGTCGCCGGGGGCGGCCCGCGGGGCGCCGCACCCCGCCAGCCCGTGCCGTAGGCGCCGGTTCCGCGCGAGCCGTCAGCGGACGGTGCCGCGGCCGTCCTCGTCGGACGACTTCTGCGGGGGCGTCCGGGACAGGAACAGGCCGAACACCGGGGGCTTGGCCTGCAGCATCTCCAGCCGTCCGCCGTCCGCCTCCGCGAGGTCCCGGGCGACCGCGAGGCCGATGCCGGTGGAGTTGTGGCCGCTGATCGCCCGCTCGAAGATGCGGGCGCCCAGCTCGGCGGGTACCCCGGGGCCCTCGTCGGTGACCTCGACGACGACCTGGTTGCCGGTGACCCGGGTGCGCAGGGCGACCGTGCCGCCGCCGTGCATCAGCGAGTTCTCGATCAGTGCGGCGAGCACCTGGGCGACCGCGCCCGGGGTGCCCACGGCCCGCAGGTTGCGCTTGCCGGAACTGACGATGGCGCGGCCCGCGCTGCGGTAGGCGGGGCGCCATTCGGCGAGCTGCTGCTGGATGACCTCGTCCAGCTCGAAGGTGACCGCGGAGCCGGTGCGCGGGTCGCGGGCGTTGGTGAGCAGCCGCTCCACCACGTCCGTCAGCCGTTCGACCTGCGTGAGCGCGATGGCCGCCTCGTCCTTCACGGTGTCCGGGTCGTCGGTGAGGGTGATCTCCTCCAGGCGCATGGACAGCGCGGTGAGCGGGGTGCGCAGTTGGTGGGAGGCGTCGGCCGCCAGGCGCCGCTCGGCGGTCAGCATGCGCGCGATGCGCTCGGCGGAGGAGTCCAGCACGTCGGCGACCCGGTCCAGCTCGGGCACGCCGTAGCGCCGGTGCCGGGGGCGCGGGTCGCCGGATCCGAGGCGTTCGGCGGTCTCGGCGAGGTCGGTGAGCGGGGAGGCGAGCCGGTTGGCCTGGCGCACGGCGAGCAGCACCGCGGCGATCACCGCGAGCAGCGCCACCAGGGCGATGATCAGCAGGGTCCGGCCGACCTCCCGGGTCACCGAGGAGCGCGGCTCCTGCACGGTGACCGTCTCGCCCTCCTTGCCGGGCGCGGAGGCGCTGATGACGTCGCCGTCGGGTTTCGTACCGATCTCTATGGGTTCGCGCCCGGGGATCGCGACGACGGCGTAGCGGTCCTCGGTGATCTGGTCGCTGAGGACCTCGGCGCTGATCTTCTCCTCGACGAGCAGCCTGCTGTCGACGATGCTGGCCAGCCGCACCGCCTCGGACTCCACGCGTTCGCGGGCAGCGTCGCTGATGGTGCGGGTCTCGACGATCACCAGGGAGACGCCGAAGACGGCGATCACGACGAGCACCACGGCGAGCGTGGACTGGATCAGACGGCGGCGCATGGCCTGTTACGCATGTCTCTTACCCGGCAGCGGGCCCCGGCGGGGGCTCAGCTCTTCTCGAAGCGGAAACCGACACCGCGCACGGTGGCGATGTAGCGGGGGTTGGCCGCGTCGTCACCCAGCTTCTTGCGCAGCCAGGAGATGTGCATGTCGAGGGTCTTGGTCGACGACCACCACGTGGTGTCCCAGACCTCGCGCATCAGCTGGTCCCGGGTGACGACCCGGCCCGCGTCCCGGACCAGCACCCGCAGCAGGTCGAACTCCTTGGCGGTGAGCTGGAGTTCCTCGTCCCCCATCCAGGCCCGGTGCGACTCGACGTCGATCCGGACGCCGTGCGTGGCGGGCGGCTGCTGCGGCTCGGCGGCGCCGCGCCGCAGCAGGGCGCGTACGCGGGCGAGGAGTTCGGCGAGGCGGAACGGCTTGGTGACGTAGTCGTCGGCGCCGGCGTCCAGGCCGACGACCGTGTCCACCTCGTCGGCGCGGGCGGTCAGGATCAGGACGGGGACCGTGTGCCCCTCCGAACGCAGCCGGCGGGCCACCTCCAGCCCGTCCATGCCGGGCAGCCCGAGGTCCAGCACCACCAGGTCGACGCCGCCGCGCATCCCGGCGTCGAGCGCGCTGGGCCCGTCCTCGCGCACCTCCACCTCGTACCCCTCCCGGCGCAGGGCGCGGGCCAGCGGCTCCGAAATGGACGCGTCGTCCTCGGCGAGCAGTACACGGGTCATGGAGTGATGGTAGTCCCGCCGCCCCCGGGCCAGGGCCGTGACCGCCGGGCCGGGTCCCCACGGGTGTCGCGTGTGCTCCCCCGCCCCGCCGGGAACCGTGCGGGGGCTCGCGGCGCCCCGGCGTGCGTCCTGCGGCTGCGGGGTGCGAAGGTGAGGAGACCTTCGAAAGGGCGATCGACCCGCCCGAAAACCTGTGATTCACGTCTCAAGTCCGCCGATGTCCTGTGCTGTCCCGCACTGTCCTGCCGTATGGTGAACCAACGCCTGTTGCACCACGGGGACCTTTGGCGCAGTTGACGCCGAAGGTCTCTTTTGCGTGCGGTCCGGTGCGGGTTCCCTCCCCGCCGGTCCCGGAAGGAACGACCTGTTGCCGGGCCTGTCGCGCGCATCGCCGCGCGGAAGGCGTGGATCCCGGTGGTCGCCGTCCGCCGCTCCGCGATCCGGAGCGGACTCCCCCGGGCGTGGGGTGGACGGCACGGCCCGCCGGTGCCGGCTCCCCCCACCGGGCGCGTGCACCTTCGCGCTGACGCGTCCCGACCCACGAGGAACGACCATGGCGTCCAGCCTGACGAAGGATTCGGCCGGCCCGGGTACCCCCGGCACCGAGAAGACCTTCTTCGGCCACCCCCGCGGACTGGCCACTCTCTTCATGACCGAGATGTGGGAGCGGTTCTCCTACTACGGCATGAAAGCCCTGCTCACCGTCTACCTGCTGTCCGGCGGTCCGGACGCGGGCAAGGACAGCATGGGCGGTGGTCTGGCCATGGACGTGGCCACCACCACCGTGATCGTCTCCGTGTACTCGGCGATGGTCTATCTGCTCGCGATGCCCGGCGGCTGGCTCGGCGACCGCGTCTGGGGGCCGCGCAGGACGGTGGCCATCGCCGCCGTCACCATCATGTCCGGCCACGTGGTGCTGGCCCTCCCCGGCGGCGAGGCGCCGTTCTTCGCCGGTCTGGCACTCGTCGCGGTCGGTTCCGGCCTGCTCAAGGCCAACATCTCCACCATGGTCGGCCATCTGTACGACGGCCCGCAGGACCCGCGGCGCGACGGCGGCTTCACGATCTTCTACATGGGCATCAACATGGGTGCCTTCTTCGCCCCGCTGGCCATCGGCACCGTCGGCCAGAAGGTGAGCTGGCACCTCGGCTTCGGCATGGCCGCGGTCGGCATGGCGATCGGCCTCGCGGCCTTCCTGCTGGGCACCCGCAACCTGAGCCCGGTCAGCAGCGTGGTCCCCAAACCGCTGGCCGCGCAGGAGCGCGCCGCCTGGCTGCGGAAGGGCCTGGTCTGGACGGCCGTCACCGCCGTCTTCTACGGCATCGTCGGCTTCACCGGTCACTTCACCCTGAACTGGGCGATGATCCCGCTCACCGTCATCGGTCTGCTCGTCCCGGCGGGCGTGCTGCTGCGCATCAAGCGCGACAAGGACCTCTCCGCCGACGAGCAGTCGAAGATGACCGGCTACATCTGGTTCTTCGTCGCGGCCGCCGTCTTCTGGATGATCTACGACCAGGGCGCTTCCACGGTGCAGGCGTTCGGTGAGGGCAAGGCCTCCGGTTCGCTGCTGGGCTTCGACTTCCCGTCCTCCTGGTACCAGTCGCTGAACCCGCTGTTCATCATGGCGCTGGCCCCGGTCTTCGCATCGGCATGGCTGTGGCTGAACCGCCGGGGCAAGGAGCCGAGCACCATCGTGAAGTTCTCGATGGCGCTGATCCTGATCGGCGTGTCGTTCTTCTTCTTCCTGATCCCGCTGGCCATGGCGGCCGACGGCACCGCGGTCAGCCCGATGTGGCTGGTGGGCATCTACTTCTTCATGACCGTGGGCGAGTTGTGCCTCTCGCCGGTGGGCCTGTCGGTGACCACGAAGATGGCGCCGGCCAAGTACGCCAGCCAGATGATGGGCGTGTGGTTCCTCGCGGTCACCGCGGGCGACTCGGTCACCGGCCTGATGTCCAACCCGGCCGTCGGCGGCGTGGACCTCAGCGGCTCCGCCGCGGTCGCCGTGCAGGCGACCCTCGCCGCACTCGCGGGCGTGGCGGTCTTCATGTACCGCCGCAACGTCAAGTCCCGGATGGGCGACGTCCACTGACGTCACCCCGCGGACGCGGCAGGGCCGCCGTACCCCCTCGGGTGCGGCGGCCCCTGCCGTGCGCCGGTCCGGCCGTCAGGCCTTCGTCTGCACGCTCCAGGACCGGGTGAAGCTGCTGAACCCGCACTTCACGGTCGACTTCTGCCCCGGCTTCTTCCACGGCCCGTAGAGCGTCCACGGCACCGAGTGCGGGGTGCCCCGCCCACGGACGACGTCGCACACCAGCTTGACGCGGTGCTTGCTCACCTTCTTGCCGGAGCCGGACTTCTTGCACGACGACGTGGCCTTGGGCCGGCCCAGGTCCAGATGCACCTCGGCCTTGCACGCGTACTTCGCGGCGGCGGCCTCGGCCGGAGCCGCGGTCACCAGGCTCGTACCGGTGGCCATCAGCACGGCGGCCAGCGCACCGCCGGCGGCCTTCTTCCCCCAGAACATTCGCTTCCTCTTCCCGGCGCCGGACGAGGAGCACGGTTGGTCGGTCGTCACGTGCTCCGTTGCGCCCGGCGCAACATCACTTGGTGTTCACTCACGCGAACGACGCGACGTTATACGCCTCATGATCGTCGGAACAAACGCAGCGCCGGATTCTGAGCGAAAGCTGAGGAAACCCGACCGGCTCACCCGGACCGGGCCCCCGCGGGGGTGCACGGGGCTCGGTCCAGGGTTCCTCGGCGAGGATCCGGCCGCCGTACGTGAGGGTGACGGTGCAGTCGCCGTGCGCGCCCGCGGTGAGCTCCACCGGCAGGCCGACGCGGGCCGTGCCGCCCGGCTCGACGGTGCCGCGCCAGGGCAGGTCCTGCCACTGCGGGGCGTGGACGCCGCGCGAGGTGCCGACCCGGAAGACCGGGTCGCGCACGTCGCCGATGGGTGTCTTGCACCGGTAGTCGACATCGACGACGTCGGCCCGGGCCACGGGCGCGGTCAGCAGCACCGCCGAGCCGGCCAGGGCCGCGACGGACGCGAGCGCGGCGGTTCGCTTCGGGTACGGCACGGGTCCCCTCACTCCGGACGCTCCTGCCGGCACGCTTCCTGACGGCGTATCAGATCGGGCGGTCGAGGTACGCCCGGGTCCGGAGGAGGGAAGAGAAGGCGCACGCCGGATCCGTGGTGATCCGGCGAGGGCGGGGTGAGGCGGTCGTGGAGCTGTCAGGCGGGCGCGCCGAGTTCGGCCCAGACGGTCTTGCCCGCGGTGCCCGGCGTGCGGACGACGCCCCAGTCCAGGCAGAGCCGCTGGACGATGAACATGCCGTGGCCACCGGGCCGGCCGGCGCGGTGCGGGGTGCGCGGGGCCGGCTGGCCGGTGCCCCGGTCGGTGACCTCGACGCGGATCACCTTGTTGTCGCAGGTGATGTCGAGCTGGTCGGGCCCCTCGGCGTGCAGGCAGGCGTTGGTGACCAGTTCGGACACGACGAGCAGGACGTCCTCGGCGGCGGCCCGCTGTTCGGCGCCGGCGGCGGGCAGCCAGCCCCACGCGTACAGCGCCTGGCGGGTGAAGTCCCGCGCGAGCGGGACGACGCCGCTCTGGTCGTCGAAGTTCAGTCTGCGGGACTGCCGCCCCACCGGCCGGGCCGTCGTGTCCGTGCCCGGCGGAGCCTGGGACGCCTTCGCCGCGGCGGGCTGCCCGGACGGTGCGGCCCTTCCCCCGTCGGACGCCTTCGACACCTGCGCGGTGCCCCCGGACGCACCGGAAGCGCCGCTGGGCTCCGCACCGCGGTCGCCCGGCGGGTAGGGCCGGGTGGTGCTCATCAGCGCTTCACCTCACCGTGTCACCAGTTCACCATTCAAAATTTCCATGCTCAGTCAGTCACGCCGTGAACGGCCCGGCCGGTTCTCGCCGGCGCCATGACCACGGCTTCCGATCCGTTCAGCATGTCTCCTGCCCGGGGGCACGGACGGGACACCCCCGTATTCGCACGAAAAGACACGTCGGCGGGATCACGCGTGTCACCGCGGCCGCCGGAGCACCCCTCGCCGCTCACGGCCGGCCCGCGCGTACGGATCACGCGGGATCGTCGGCCAGAGCCGCCTCGAGCGTGTCGTGAACGGCGAACACGGCGTCCGCGCCCGTGATCTCGAACACCCGCGCCACCACGGGCTGCATGCCCGCGAGGTGCACCCCGCCACCGGCCGCCTCGGCCTTCAGCCGGGCACCGAGCAGGACATTGAGCCCCGTGGAGTCGCAGAACTCCAGCCGGGAGCAGTCGATGACCAGCCTCTTGAATCCCTTGGCGAGGCAGCCCTCCAGCGGCTCGCGCAACAGATCGGCGGTGTGGTGATCCAACTCACCCGCCGGTGTCACGACGGCACTGGGGCCTTCTTCTCGCACCTCGACCAGAAGCCGGCCCGACTGTGCGCTGCCGACCGTCCCGCGGTCCATGCCGCTCTCTCTCCTGCCGTCGTGACTGCTTGCTGACGCTCTCGAACATTACGCCTTCCCGCCGCGCTTCGACAGCCGAACAATCCCCCGCAAACGGACATATACCAACAAAACGCACTTGCGGCGGGCTCGGCAAAGCGGGTAGGGCTAGTAAAGACACGTACCCGACACGGCCGGCTTTGGAGGCGCCGCACACCGCAGTGCACGTATTTGGCTTCGGCAGCCATATGCCGAGAACGATGGAGGACATCATGTCACCCCGGCTCGACGCATCGCCTACCCATACAGCGACGTCGACACACTCTCCGGAACATCTGATTCCCATCGAGCCGGACGACGACCCCGTCGTCCTGGACGATCTGCTCGCCGGTCTCCCGGAGATCCCCCCGTACGACGAGGTGGCCCCGGTCGACGCCCGGGCCCTGTCCAAGACCCTCTTCGAGCGCCTCGAATCGCTGGCCGAAGGCACCCACGAGTACTCGTACGTACGCAACACGCTCGTCGAACTCAATCTCGCCCTGGTCAAGTTCGCCGCCTCCCGCTTCCGCTCCCGCAGCGAGCCGATGGAGGACATCATCCAGGTCGGCACCATCGGCCTGATCAAGGCGATCGACCGCTTCGAGATGTCGCGCGGGGTGGAGTTCCCCACGTTCGCCATGCCGACGATCATCGGCGAGATCAAGCGCTTCTTCCGCGACACCTCGTGGTCCGTGCGCGTCCCGCGCCGGCTCCAGGAACTGCGGCTGGACCTGGCCAAGGCCGGTGACGAACTGGCCCAGCAGCTCGACCGCGCGCCGACAGTGGCCGAGCTCGCCGCGCACCTGGGCATCACCAACGACGAGGTCGTCGAGGGCATGGCGGCCTCCAACGCCTACACCGCCTCCTCGCTGGACGCCCAGCCGGAGGAGGACGACGCCGAGGGCGCGCTGGCCGACCGGATCGGCTACGAGGACCACGGCCTCGAAGGCATCGAGTACGTCGAGTCCCTGAAGCCGCTGATCGCCGAGCTGCCGGCCCGCGACCGGAAGATCCTGTCGCTGCGCTTCGTGGCCGGCATGACCCAGTCGGAGATCGGTGAGGAGCTCGGCATCTCCCAGATGCACGTCTCCCGGCTGCTCTCCCGCACCCTGGTGAAACTGCGCAAGGGTCTGACCGTCGAGGAGTGACCCGACAGCGTCCCGCGTCCGCCCGGCACCGGTCCCTTCCGGGGCACCGGCCTCCGGACGGGCGCGGGGCGCTCTCGTTACCCACGGTCACCCCTTTTGCCGCACGCCGTCTTCCTCCACTATGGGCTCGCCAAACTGGCCGGTAGGTCAGGAACGCCGGGGCACGGACCCGGTGACGCGAGGAGGCGTGCATGGGCGCGGGCGACGAGACGGTCCACGGTGACGGCGCGACACCCCCCGGCCCGCACACGGGCGCATCCGACACCCGGCTGACCGACCTGCTGCGCGGCGACACCGCGGCCGCCTACGCGGCCCTGCAGGAACTCCGCGCCCGGCACGGCCCTGCCGTGCACGCGTACGCCCGCCAGTGCGCCACCGGCGACTCGACGGCACGTCAACTCGCCGCCCAGGCCTTCACCCTGGCGGCCCGTCAGACCGCACGCGGCAGCGACCCCGGCGGCCCGCTCCGTCACCACCTGCTGCTGCTCACCGCCCGCGTCGCCGCCTCCTGGGCCGCCGACGGACGGGCCGGCGGGCTCGACCCCGGACTGCACCTGCTCCTCACCTCCTCCGGCCCCGGCGGACCGGTGCCGCCCATGCTGGCCGCGTTCCGCACACTGCCGTACCGGACCCAGGGCCTGCTCTGGTACGGGGTCGTGGAGCGGGAGAGCGCGGACCGCACGGCCGCCCTGCTGGGCGTGGCCCGCCGCGACGTGGCCCAGGGCACCGACTCCGCACTGCAGTCGCTCGGCCAGGCGTGCCTGCGCGGCCGGCTGGCCGCCTCCGACGATCCCCGCTGCGCCGACTTCCGGCGGCTGATCACGGAGGCGGTGCGCCCCGACGCCCCGCGCGACAGCGCGGACCTGCACACCCACCGGGCCCGCTGCTCCGCCTGCACGGCGGCCTACGAGGAGCTGTGCGCGCTGCGCGACGCCCCGGCGGCCACGCTCGCGGAGGGCCTGCTGCCGTGGGCGGGCACCGCCTACGCGGCACGCGCCGGCCGGGCCCCGGCTCCGTCCGGGCCGGACGCCGCCGGGGCGGGCGACGCGGCACCGGCCGGGTCCAGGTTCGCCGCCCTGCGGTCGCTGCCGCGGTCCCGGCGCCTGGTGCTGGCCTCGGCGGTGCTCGGGGTGGGCGTCCTGCCGCTGCTGCTGTTCGTGAGGCCGCCGGCGGAGCCCGCGGCGCCCGCGGGCGAGGACACGGCCGGATCGTCCGTCACCCTGCCCGTGCCTCCGCCGGTGACGGTGACGGCCACGCCGTCGTCGTCCGCCACGCCCTCCCCGCCCGCGAGGACGCCGTCGCCGTCACCGTCGCAGACCCGGCCGCCGGAGGCCTCGCACCCGCCCCGGGCCACCCCGTCCCCGACCCGCGAGGCGCCCGCGTACCCGCCGCCGGGCGCCGCCTACGCCCCGGTCGTCAACGTGGCCCGGGGCCTGTGCCTGGACATCCGCGGCGGCGTCCTGGAGAAGCGCACCGACGTGGTGGCCGCGCCCTGCGACTCCTCCCGCACCCAGCGGTGGCGGTTCGACAGCGGGCGGGGGGTGCTCCAGTCCGCCGCCGATCCCGACTACTGCCTGGACAGCCGGGGCGCGGTGGACCGCGGGGCCGGCATCTGGGAGTGCGCCTCGGTCGACGGGCGCAACGGGCAGAACCTGCGGTTCGCGGTCGACGCCCGCGGGGTGATCCGGCCCGCGATCGCCCCGGACCACGCGCTCACCCCGTCCGGCGGCGGCGCCGTCTCCCTGGTGGCCGAGACGGGGCGGGCCGACCAGCGGTGGCGGGCGGGGAACTGAACGGGCGCGCACGGCGGCGCGGCGAGGGCGGGGGCGGGGCAGGGAACCCGCCCCCGCCGTGTGCGCCGCCACACCCCGCCGGTCACACCAGGCGTGCGCCGCGCCGCCACACCCCCGCGACCAGCGGGACGCCGGGGCGGTAGGCGAGGTGAACGTGACTGGGGGCCTCGAGGAGCACCAGGTCCGCCCGGGCGCCCGGGGCGATGCGCCCGACGTCGGTGCGGCGCAGGGCCGCCGCGCCGCCCGCGGTGGCCGACCAGACGGCCTCGTCCGGTGACATCCCCATGTCCCGCACCGCGAGGGCGACGCAGAACGCGACGGAGGACGTGAACGAGGAGCCCGGGTTGCAGTCGGTGGACAGCGCGACCGTGGCCCCCGCGTCCAGCAGGCGGCGCGCGTCGGGCCAGGCGGCCCGGGTGGAGAACTCGGCGCCGGGCAGCAGCGTGGCGACGGTCCGGCTGTTGGCGAGGGCGTCCACGTCGGCGTCGGTGAGGTGGGTGCAGTGGTCGGCGCTGGCCGCGTCGACCTCCACGGCGAGCTGCACGCCGGGGCCGTGGGTGAGCTGGTTGGCGTGGATGCGCGGGTGCAGGCCCCTGGCCCGGCCCGCGGTGAGGACGGCGCGGGCCTGGTCGCCGTCGAAGGCGCCCTTCTCGCAGAAGACGTCGATCCAGCGGGCGTGCGGCGCGCAGGCGTCCAGCATCTCCCCGGTGACGAGGTCCACGTAGGCGGCCGGGTCGTCCGCGAACTCGGGGGCGACGATGTGGGCGCCGAGGTAGGTGACCTCGTCGGTGTGGCGGGCGGCCAGGCGCAGGGCGCGGGACTCGTCGGCGACGGTCAGGCCGTAGCCGGACTTGGTCTCGAAGGTGGTGGTGCCCTGCCGGAGCGCCTCGGCGAGGTAGCGGGTGAGGTTCGCCTCCAGTTCCGCGTCGGTGGCGGCGCGGGTGGCGGCGACGGTGGTGCGGATGCCGCCCGCGCTGTAGGGGCGGCCGGACATGCGGGCGTTGAACTCCTCGGTGCGGTCGCCCGCGAACACGAGGTGGGAGTGGGAGTCCACGAAGCCCGGGAGGACCGCCCGGCCGCCGGCGTCGACCCGGTTGTCAGTGGCGGGTGCTTTGCTTGCCTCACCGGTCCACACGACGTGGTCGCCGTCGATGACGACGGCCGCGTCGCGGATCAGGCCCAGGGGGGAGTCCCGTTCGAGGGAGGGGTCGTTGGTGACCAGGGTGGCGATGTCGGTGATGAGGGTGCTGCTCATGGTGTCCTCGTGGGTGGCTCGGTGGGCGCTTCCGACGGGCGGCGGGGGTTGTGCGGTCCTCGGGAAAGCGGCCTTCGGGCGTGCGGGCGAAGGGGGTCCGGGCGTCGGGGGCGCGGGCGACAGGGGTCCGGGCGTCAGGGGTGCGGGCGTCGGGCGGGTGGCCTTCCGGCGTGCGGGCGTCAGGAGTGCAGGGCCCGGACGGCGTCCGCGAGGGCCCGCGGTACGTCGGGGACGAGGGTGTGCACCCCGTCGCGCACGACGTGCCGGCCTCCCACCACCGTGTGGCGCACATCGGCCGCCGTCGCGGCGAAGACGGCCGTCTCGGCGCCGAGTCGCGGTGGCGGTCCGGCCGTCCTGACCGAGTCCAGGGCGAGCGTGGTGAAGTCGGCGGCTGCTCCGGTGACGAGGGCGCCGGCCCGGTCCCAGCCGAGGGCGGCGTGCCCGTCGGCGGTGGCCGCGCGCAGCAGGGCGTTGGCCGTCCAGTGGCCGCGGGTGCGGGTGCGCAGCCGCTCGTTCAGCTCCAGGGCGCGGGCCTCCTCGAGCAGGTCGACGACGGCGTGGCTGTCGGAGCCGAGGGAGAGCGGGGACCCCTCGCGCTGCAGGGCCGCCGCGGGGCCGATGCCGTCGGCGAGGTCGCGTTCGGTGGTGGGGCACATGCAGGTGCCGGTGCCGCTGCCGCCGATGAGGGAGACGTCCTCGTCGGTGAGGTGGGTGTGGTGGACGCCGGTGGTGCGCGGGCCGAGCACGCCGTGGTCGGCGAGCAGTCGGGCCGGGGTGCGGCCGTGCGCCCGGCGGCAGGCGTCGTTCTCGGCGGTCTGCTCGGACAGGTGCACGTGCAGCGGGGCCCGCCGCTCCTCGGCCCAGCGCGCCACGGTCGCCAACTGCCCGGCGGGCACGGCGCGTACGGAGTGGATGGCGGCGCCGATCCGGGCGTGGTCCGGCGCCGTGAGGCGGGAGACGCGGTCGGCCCAGGCGTCGGCGGTGCCGTCGGAGAAGCGGAGCTGGTGGTGGTTCGGGGGCTTCCCGAAGCCGGACGAGAGGTAGCAGGTGTCGAGGAGGGTGATGCGGATGCCCGCCTCGGCGGCTGCGGCGATCAGGGCCTCGCCCATCGCGTTGGGGTCGGCGTAGGGGGTGCCGCCGGGACCGTGGTGCAGGTAGTGGAACTCGCCGACGGCGGTGATCCCGGCGAGGGCCATCTCGGCGTACACCGCGCGGGCGAGGGCGTGGTAGCTGTCGGGGGTGAGCCGGTCGGCGACCGAGTACATGACCTCCCGCCAGGTCCAGAAGGTGCCGCTGCCGACCTGGACGATGCCGCGCAGGGCGCGGTGGAAGGCGTGCGAGTGGGCGTTCGCCAGTCCGGGCAGCGTGAGTCCGCGCAGCACCTCGGCGCCGGGCGGCGGGGCGGTGACGCCCGGGACGACGGCGGTGAGGACGCCGTCCCGGACCTCCGCCGTGACGCCCGGCTCGACCCGGTCGCCGAGCCAGGCGTGCTCCAGCCAGTAGGTCCGCGCGGCGCCGCCGCCCGTGCTGCTGTCCTGCGTCACCTGCACGCCAGTCCCTCCAGTACGTCGGCGAGCGCGATCACCCCGGCCACGCAGTCGTCCTCGGCGGCGAACTCGGCCGGGGAGTGCGAGACGCCGGTGGGGTTGCGTACGAACAGCATGGCGGTCGGGATGCGCGCGGAGAGGATTCCGGCGTCGTGTCCCGCGCCGGTGCCGAGGACGGGCACCCGGTGGCCGGTGTCCCGGGCGAGGAGGCGGCCGAGTTCGTCGCGCAGCGCGTGGTCGAAGCCGACCTCGGGCGTGAAGGACTCGCGCACCACGTCCAGCTCCACTCCGTGCTCGGCGGCGTGGTCGCGGGCGGCCTTCTCCACGGCCGCGGTCACCGTGTCGAGGGCGGCCTGGTCGGCGGCGCGGGAGTCGAGCCAGCCGCGCACCAGGGAGGGGATGGCGTTGACCCCGTTGGGCTCGACGGCGATCTTGCCGAAGGTGGCGACGGCACCGGCGCGTTCGGCCTCCCGGCGGGCGGCGAGCACGGTCTCGGCGTACGGCAGCATGGGGTCGCGCCGGTCGGCGAGGCGGGTGGTGCCGGCGTGGTTGGCCTCGCCTCGGAAGTCGTAGCGCCAGCGGCCGTGCGGCCAGATGGCGGAGGCGATGCCGACCGGGTCGCCGGACAGGTCCAGGGCGCGGCCCTGTTCGACGTGGAGCTCGACGAAGGCGCCGATGCGGGCGAGGCGTTCGGGGTCCGGTCCGATCGCGTCCGGGTCGTACCCGGCGGCTTCCATGGCCTCGGGGAGGGTGACGCCCTCGCCGTCGGTGAGCCGGTGGGCCTGTTCGCGGGTGAGCTGCCCGGCGGTGAGGCGGGAGCCGACGCAGGCCAGGCCGAAGCGGGCGCCCTCCTCGTCGCCGAAGTTGACGACGCCGAGCGGCCGGGTGGGCCGGGCGCCCCGGTCGCGGAGTACGTCGAGGGCGGCGAAGGCGGACACCACGCCGAGGGGGCCGTCGAAGGCGCCGCCGTCGGGCACGGAGTCCAGGTGCGAGCCGGTGACGACGGCGTCCCCGGCGGCCGGGTCGCCGAGCCAGGCCCACTGGTTGCCGTTGCGGTCGGTCTCGTAGGTGAGCCGGCGGGCGCGGGCCTGCTCCTCGAACCAGGCCCGGCAGTCGGCGTCGGCCCCGGTCCAGGCGTAGCGGCGGTAGCCGCCGGTGCCGACGTCGCGGCCGACGGGCAGCAGCTCCGCCCACATGCGGTGGAAGCTCACGCCAGGTCACCCTCACGCATGGGGATGCGCACGCCGCGGGTGTCCGCGACCGACTCCGCGAGGTCGTACCCGGCGTCGACGTGCCGGATCACGCCCATGCCGGGGTCGTTGGTGAGCACGCGCCGGATCTTCTCGCCCGCCAGGGCGGTGCCGTCGGCGACGGTGACCTGGCCGGCGTGGATGGAGCGGCCCATGCCGACGCCGCCACCGTGGTGCAGGGACACCCAGGAGGCGCCGGAGGCGACGTTGACCATGGCGTTGAGCAGCGGCCAGTCGGCGATGGCGTCGGAGCCGTCCCGCATGGCCTCGGTCTCCCGGTACGGGGAGGCGACGGAGCCGCAGTCGAGGTGGTCGCGGCCGATGACGACCGGGGCGGCGAGTTCCCCGCTCGCGACCATGTCGTTGAACCGCTCGCCGGCCCGGTCGCGTTCGCCGTAGCCGAGCCAGCAGATGCGGGCGGGCAGGCCCTGGAAGTGGACGCGTTCACCGGCCATGCGGATCCAGCGGGCCAGCGACTCGTTCTCGGGGAAGAGGTCGAGGACCGCCCGGTCGGTCTTCGCGATGTCGGCCGGGTCACCGGAGAGGGCGGCCCAGCGGAAGGGGCCCTTGCCCTCGCAGAACAGCGGGCGGATGTAGGCGGGGACGAAGCCGGGGAAGGCGAACGCCCGGTCGTACCCGGCGAGCCGGGCCTCGCCGCGGATCGAGTTGCCGTAGTCGAAGACCTCGGCACCGGCGTCCAGGAAGCCGACCATCGCCTCGACGTGCCGGGCCATGGACTCGCGGGCGCGGGCGGTGAAGCCGGCCGGGTCCTTCTCGGCGGCCTCGGCCATGTCCTCGAAGGCGGTCCCGGCGGGCAGGTAGGCGAGCGGGTCGTGGGCGGAGGTCTGGTCGGTGACGATGTCGACGGGCGCGCCCATGGCGAGGAACCGCGGCAGCAGTTCGGCCGCGTTGCCGAGCACGCCGATGGACAGCGGGCGGCGGGCGTCGCGGGCCTCGACGGCCAGCCGGAGGGCGTGCTCGGGCGAGTCGGCCTTCACGTCCAGGTAGCGGTGCTCGATGCGGCGGTCGATGGCGCGCGGGTCGCAGTCGACGCAGATCGCCACGCCGTCGTTCATGGTGACCGCGAGCGGCTGGGCGCCGCCCATGCCGCCGAGTCCGGCGGTGAGGGTGATGGTCCCGGCGAGCGTGCCGCCGAAGCGCTTGGCGGCGACGGCGGCGAAGGTCTCGTAGGTGCCCTGGAGGATGCCCTGGGTGCCGATGTAGATCCAGGACCCGGCGGTCATCTGCCCGTACATCGTCAGGCCGAGGGCCTCCAGGCGGCGGAACTCCTCCCAGGTGGCCCAGTCGCCGACGAGGTTGGAGTTGGCGATGAGGACGCGCGGCGCCCACTCGTGGGTCTGCATCACGCCGACGGGGCGGCCCGACTGGACGAGCATCGTCTCGTCCTGCTCGAGGGTCTCCAGCGTGCGGACCATGGCGTCGAAGGAGCGCCAGTCGCGGGCGGCCTTGCCGGTGCCGCCGTAGACGACCAGCTTGTCGGGGTGCTCGGCGACCTCGGGGTCGAGGTTGTTCTGCAGCATGCGCAGCGCGGCCTCCTGCTGCCAGCCGAGGGCGCTCGGTTCCGTGCCGCGCGGCGCTCGGACGGTGCGGGGTCCTGACATGGTCTGCCTCCTGGGACGGCCACGACTGCTGCTACGGATATTCACATCCTTGCCGCCTGAATAGGTCTAGTCAATACATCGGTGTGCCGACACGGGCACGCGCCGGATGTTTGGCTGGACGCATGAGCACCGACGGGAAGAACGACGGCGGCTTCCGCCACGGTGACGACGGCGGCCACGGGGGCGAGGGCAGGGACGGGGAGGTCTCCGGCGCGGCCGTGGAGGCGGCGGGCCGGCGGGACGCGGCCGTGCGGGCGGCCGTGGAGCAGGGGCTGCTCGACCCGGACCGGCCCCTGGTGGCGCTGCTCGACGTCACCGGGATCCGGCGGTCGGCGGCGGAGCTGCCGGCCGCGTTCGCGGCGGTGACGCCGCCCGGGACGCCCGTCCTGCACGCCTTCGCGGTGAAGGCCACCCCGCTGGTGCCGGTCCTGCGGCTGCTGCACGAGGAGGGCATCGGCGCGGAGGTCGCGAGTCCGGGCGAGCTGGCCCTGGCCCGGGCGGCGGGGGTGCCGCCCCGGCACACCGTGCTCGACTCGCCCGCCAAGACGCCGGGGGAACTGCGCGAGGCGCTGACCCTGGGCATCGCCGTCAACGTGGACAACCCGCAGGAACTGGCCCGCCTCGACTCCCTGGTACCGCGGTCCGGCACCCGCTCCCCGCTCGGCCTCCGGGTGAATCCGCAGGTCGGGGCCGGCTCCATCGAGGCCCTGTCCACGGCCACGGCGACGTCGAAGTTCGGGGTGGCGCTGCGCGACGAGGGCGCCCGCGCCTGGGTCGTGCGGGCGTACCTGGACCGGCCGTGGCTGACCCGGCTGCACGCGCACACCGGCTCGCAGGGCATCGCCCTGTCGCTGATGGCGCGCGGGGTGGCGGAGGTGTACGCCCTCGCGGAGGAGATCAACCGGCAGGCCGGACGGCAGCAGGTCGACACCCTCGACATCGGCGGCGGGCTCCCGGTGAACTTCGCCTCCGACGCCACCGACCCCACCCACGCGCAGTACGCGCGGCTGCTGAGCGAGGCGGTCCCGGGCCTGTTCGACGGGCGGTACGGGCTGGTCACCGAGTTCGGCCGGTCACTGCTCGCCAAGCACGGCACCGTCGTGGCACGGGTCGAGTACACCAAGAACGCGGGCGGCCGGCCGGTCGCGGTGACGCACGCGGGCGTGCAGGTGGCGACGCGCACCGTGTACGCGCCGGAGGCCTGGCCGCTGCGGATCGCCGCCTACGACGCCAAGGGCCGGCCGAAGGAGGGCCCCGCGGTGGTGCAGGACGTGGCGGGCCCGGCCTGCTTCGCGGGCGACCGGCTGGCCCGGGAGCAGGCGCTGCCCCTGCTCGAACAGGGTGACCACGCGGCCGCCCTGGACACCGGCGCGTACTACTTCGCCCACCACTACGCCTACAACTCGCTCCCCCGGCCCGCCGTCCACGGCTTCGCCCCCGACGGCAGGGGCGGTATCGTCTTCTCCCCGGTCCGGCGCGCGCAAACCGTCGAGGAGATCGTCGCCGAGTCCGGCGGCGGTTCCCCGGACGCCCTGACCCGTCTCCCGCCGAGCTGACGGCCTGCCGGGCCGACGCACCTGCCGGCCCGACGCGCCTTGAGCACCGGGGTACCGGTCACCTCGCTGCGGGACGCCTCTCAGCGCCGCCACCGGAGCACACCCTCAGGCCGCCATCGGGCGGACGCCCCTCGGGCCACGACCGGAGCGCCACCGGGCAGACACCCCTCAGGCCACGACCGGAGCACCACCAGGCAGACACCCCTCAGGGCCACGACCGGAGCGCCACCGGGCGGACACCCCTCAGGGCCACGACCGGAACGCCACCGGGCGGACGCCCTTCAGGCCGCCACCGCGACACGGCGGCGGGCTCCGCCGGGGGCCGCGTCGCCCGCGGCGATGCCGGTGGTGCGGTAGCCCTTGACCCGCTTGCCGGCGGGGCCGCCCGCGCGGCGGTCGAGCCAGTCGACGCGCACCCAGAGCAGGGTGTCGTCGGCCTGCTCCAGCCGCCCGACCCAGGCCGCCTTCAGCCACAGGCCGACACCCCAGCCCGCCATCAGCAGGCCGCCCGCGGCGGGCAGCGCGAACGCGCTGCCGACGGCGGCGAGGAAGGCGAGCAGCAGCCACCAGCGGTGCCCGCGGCGCCAGTTGCGCGCGCTCACCGCACGGTCCTGGAGCACGTCGTGCTTGCCCGCGCGGGCCGCCGAGCGGGCCAGGGCGCGGTACCGCCCCCGGCCCGTGTACGCCACGGCGGCCACCGCGACGAGGAACAGCACCGCACCGGCCAGCACACCGATCCGCCGTCCGGTCAGGCCCGGCACCAGCGCCCCGGTGCCCGCCGCCACCACTCCGGTCCACCACAGTGGCGCGGCTCCGGCCCGTACGACGACGGCCACCCGGGCCAGCCCCTGTCCTCCGCGCGTCACGTCCGGCCTCCTGTTCTCCCGTCCCACACGTCCGTCCCACCCGTCGGGGTGGCTCCCGGGCAGTCGCCCCGGGAGGGGCAGGCTAGCGAACCAAGGTGAGACGAGTCTGAGAATCGGCGCGGCCCGCCGCCGCCCCATCACCCCGTGGTCGACGGGCCCCGACAGGCCCCGCGCCCTCAGGCCTTCCGGGCCCCGTTCGCTCCGGTGCCGTCCGGTGGCGTGCTCCCGCGTCCGCCGCCGTCACTCCACGAACAGGCCGCGCGCCGCCGCCCGGGTGTCGAACTCCTCCAGGCGGGCCTGCGCGTCGGGCAGGCCGTCGCACATCGCCTCCAGCAGCACCCGCCCCAGCAGCATCGGCGCGCACGCCGTGTCGAAGGCGAGCCCGGTGCCGACGGCGGCGGGCAGCAGCAGGTCGGACACCTTGGCGACCGGCGCGAAGGCGGAGTCGGCCACCGTCACGACGGTCAGCCCCACCTCCTTGGCGCGGGCCAGGGCGTCGACCACCTCGCGGGGGTGCCGGGGCAGGGCGAAGCACAGCAGCGCGTCCGCACCGGCCCGGGCGGCGGCGTCGATACGGTCGTGGAGCATCGTGCCGCCCTCGTTCAGCAGCCGCACGTCGGGGTGGACCTTGGCCGCGAAGTAGGCGAAGCCGTGCGCCTGGGCGGCGGCCGCCCGCAGCCCGAGGACGGGCAGGGGACGGCTGTGCGCGAGCACCCGGCCGGCCCGGCGGACCGGCTCCGGGTCGGCCAGCGCCTCCGCCAGGTGCCGCAGGTTCTCGATCTCGGCCTCGACGGCCTGCTGGTACTCATTGGCGTCCGCGGCCGGGGGCGCGGCGTCGGCGGGCGCCACCTCGCGCAGGTGGCGGCGCAGGGCCGGGTAGCCGTCGAAGCCCAGCGCCACGGCGAACCGGGTCACCGAGGGCTGGCTCACCCCGGCCAGCTCGGCCAGTTCCACGCTGGACAGGAACGGCACGTCGGCGGCCCGCCGCACCATGCTGTGCGCGATGCGCCGCTGTGTCGGCGTCAGCCGGTGCCCCTCGAAGAGCGCCTGCAGACGCGCGGCAGGGCTGTCGGTGACGCTCATGGGCGGCTCCCCCTCGACCTCTTCACCTTCGCGGCCTCTTCACGTCCCGCGGGTCCTGCATGACTCCATACAACCGCACCGGGAGCCGGGCGAGCGGGTCAGGGAAGGTTTCGGCCCCAGGTCTGCAGGGCGTAGGGACGTCCCTTCTCCTCGCCCTCGATCAGCGGGACGTCGAGCGGCCGGAAGCCCGCGCGGGTGGCGACGGCGACGCTGGCGGCGTTCTCGGGCTCCAGTTCGAGGATCACCCGGTCGGCGCCCAGTTCCTCGTGCGCGTACGCGGCCATCACCCGCACCGCCCGCGCCGCGAGCCCTTGGCCGCGGTGCGCCGGGCCCACCGCGTAGCCGAGTTCGACGCCGCCGGCGCCGCGCCGGAGCATCACCTCGCCGCAGGGGGTGCGGCCGTCGACCGTGATGGCGAGCAGGACGACGCTGCCCTCCGCCCGCAGGCGCCGGTCCCGCTCCAGCCGGGCACGGGCGGCGGCCCCGTCGAACGGGCTGGCCAGGGGCGTCCAGTAGGCGATGTCCGGGTGGTCGAAGAGCGCGGGCATGGCGGGCAGGTCGTCCTCCGTCCAGTCCCGCAGCACGAGCCCCTCCCCCCGGAGCTCGATGCGGGCGGGAAAGGGCGGGGCGGCGCTCGGCATGGTGGGGACCCTCCTGGTCGGCGTGGCCGGTCCGGTCGGCCTGGTCGACACGGACGACGTGGACGGTGTGGCTGGCCTGGTCGACGCGGACGACGCGGACGACGCGGACGACGCCGCAGGATATCCGGGCCGACGCGGCACCCGGCCGGGTTCGTCCGAGCCCGGCCTCGGAGCGGGCGACGGCGGCCGTACGTCCGCGGTAGCCCGGCCTCTGAGCGGGCGACGGCGGACCGTACGTCCGCGCCTCCTGCCCCGCCGCGCCACGGCCGCACGGCCCGCCCGTCCACCCCCGCCCGGCAACAGCCCCACCCCTCGCGCGTCCGACCCCGCCCCGCGACAGCCGCTCCCCCGATGCCCCGCCTCCTCTGCCTCCCCCGACGCCCCTCCTCCTCTGCCTCCCCCGACGCCCCGGCGGCGCGCCCGTCCGGACTCGCCCCGTCTCGAAGCCCCGTCTCCCCGGCGACCGCCGCCGCCCTTCGGCCCTCGTTCCGGCTTCCAGGCCCCGGGCCTCGCGGGCACCGGTACCCGGCAGGCAGCCCGAGCCGGAGACGGGGGCTAACCCCAGTGCCGTCGGAGGGGCACCTGTCTACCGTGGGGGCCATGACCGGAATGGATGCGCGGGACGCCGAGGCGAAGAAGGAACTCGCCGCCACCTTGCAGGCCCGCAGGGAACTGGGCGAGGAGTACGAGTCCGCGCTGGTCGACTCGTTCCTGGAGAAGGTCGACCAGCGCATCGACGGCGCGGTGGAGCGGCGGGTGCGCCGGCAGATGGCCGAGCAGCAGCTGACGGCCGCCCGGGACTCGCGGGCGCCGAGGGCCACGGACAGCTGGGGCGAGCGGTTCGGGTTCGGGATCGTCTCGCTGGTGCTCGCGGTGCCGCTGTCCGCCATCGGCGGCGGCGTGGGCCAGCTTCCCGGCCTGCTCGTCACCTGGGCGGGCATCGTCGGCGTGAACGTGGTGCAGGCCGCCCGCATGTATCCCGGCCTCTTCGGCGGCCGGGGCGGCCGCGGGGCGCGCGAGGACGACGGCTGGAAGGACTGACCCCGCCTCCCGGCGCGCGCCGGGAGGGTGCGTACGGGCGGGATCGGATGCGCGGGGACCGCCGTTCCCCCGTTGCCGGGGGACGGGACGACGACGGTCCCCGCGAGGGACGCGGGCCGACCTCACGGCCGGGAGCGCGTCCGTGGCGTCCGTGGAGATCCGGGAGCCGCTCCGGAAGGTCCTGACGCCGCTCGGTGCCGGCCGGGAGCGATGTCTCCCCGGTGCTGTGCGCCCGGGGGTGCGCCACCGCCCCTTGCCGACATCCCTCACTGTGCCGGACGCGTGTTAAGCGCGTGCTGCGTGCACGTGACACCCGCGTACCAGGTACGCGAAGACCCCGGCGCGCCTGCCGCCGGCCGATGGTTTCCCCGGTCGGCGGGGCGGAGGAGCCCGGGGTCCTCATGACCGCGCGGACGTCGGCCCGGCCTCCCGCCCCGGGGCGGGAGCCCCCCACCCCGCGGCAGTAGGGGGGGGCGGGTGCGGTCCCGGAGCGCCGGGGTG
>NZ_JBEZWE010000023.1:12314-78132 GCF_040637405.1 Streptomyces sp. NPDC029526 | reverse complement strand
GTTGAGACTTCGAACACCTCCCTCAACGGCGCGGGTGCCTCGTGCGTTGTGCCCTCGCCGCTGTCACCCCATCGGTGGCCACTCTGAAAACGCTCAGTGAGATACCGACAGGTCGACCACTGGCTGAGGTGCTAGCCGTGCAGATCCTTCGGCATCGTTCCTGGCCTGTGTTCGCCTGGGCTCCGTTCGATGCTCTCCCCTTCTTCCTGTGCCTGGCCCCTCGCAGCGGTGGCGGTGGGGCGAGGGGCGCTGCTGTAGGCGCTGGGAACGATCGGTCCGGGCCACCGGGGAGCTTCGGCGCACGTGTGCGTCCAGATCGACAACTCCCACGGTCCCGACTTCCTTGGTGAGCAGGTGCAGTTGGCCAAGTACCGCGCCCACTTGGACTGGACCGAACGTGTCGCCCTGTCACGGGAGGCGTCACGCGACGTTGTCCGGGACATCGTCAACGGCCTGTGAGGAGACCCCGATGGACGACATCAGCTGGGAAAAGCCCTTCTGTGGCGAAGGCGCGAGCTGCTTCCGCCTCGGCACCGACTCCCGAAGCAACGCCTACATAGCCATAGCCGGACAGGAGGACCAGTACGTCACCGACAGCGGTGAAGCGCTCCGCTCCCTGATCCTGGACATCAAGGCGGGGAAGGCCGATCACCTACTCTGAGCGGGGCGGCGGGGCGGCGGGTCCTCATTCGAGGGAGGTCTTTCGTGCGACGTCTCCGCCCATGGCGCCTGGCCGGCCCCGCGCGGTCTGGTGACGTGGTCGGTCAACCGGTGCCGGTTCTTCGGGGGCTGGGATTTTCGGGCGGACTTTGACGCCTGCTTCGGCCGGGGCCGCTGAGCAGCAGCCACAGCGCGGTGAGCAGGACGGAGGCGAGGCCCCAGCTGGCCACGACATCCAGTGGCCAGTGCTAGCCGCGCCGCACGAGCCCGTACGACACACCGAGCACGAGGGCGGCGCAGACGGTGACGAGGACGCGGCGGGCCGTGGCCGTGCGCAGCCGGGGCAGAAGCACGAGCGCCGCGGCACCGTAGGCGACGGCTGCGGTGACCATGTGCTCGGAGGGGAAGTAGCCGGTCCCGGGCGGTACGGCCGCTTGCCGTGCCGGGACGTCCACGCCTTGAGCGGCACGACGAACACCGGCACCAGCATCTTCAACCCCACCGCGCCGAGGGGTGCCGGCCACCACCGGTCCCAGCTGCGGCCCGCGCCCGCCAGGCCGCGTACCCGGGCACCGCCTCATCTTCAACCCCACCGCGCCGAGGGGTGCCGGCCACCACCGGTCCCAGCTGCGGCCCGCGCCCGCCAGGCCGCGTACCCGGGCACCGCCCCAGCACCGGGACCGCGACCTGCACGTTCCCGAGATCGGCGAGCAGCTCGGAGCCCTGGTCCGGGTTCAACAGAGCATCGCTGATGTCCCGGTCCACGCTTGGCAGTGCCCATGGCTGACGACCTGCCAGTGATCAGCGAGAGGAGCAGAGCCGAACGACCGACGAGCCGGACGAGCAGGAGGGAGACGCGGTAGAGGATACGCGCACAGCTTCGCAGGTGCGGCAATGCCGAAGGGCCGACGCAAGGGGGGGGAGCTGCGTCGGCCCTACGGGGAGCGGGCGGCTTGTCGCCGTCCGCTCGGACCGGAACGCCGCGCGCCCCGGGGGGTGTGGGGCGGGCGACCGTCCGATCGTGAGGAGACCCGGAACTCAGGGCTCCGGCTGTGTGCGCGAGGGCACGACCAGGTCGAAGCTGGGGAGGCCCCGGCCTGTGCCGCCCGCAGTGCCCTGCGGGCGGGGTGTATCTCTCATCCGGTACGAACCTACGGCAGGGGGTGGGCCCGCGACAGGGGAACGGGCCCCCTGTCATCCACCTCGCACACGTTCTTCACACGCTCTGCCGCCCGCGGCCGGACGGTCCGGCCGCGGGTCGCCCACCTGCCCGGACGCACGCTCACCTGTGCGGCGACGCGGGCCGCGCGCGGCGTCCTCAGACGCGGGCGAACGCCTGCTCGATGATGTCCATGCCCTCGTTCAGCAGGTCCTCGCCGATGACCAGCGGCGGCAGGAAGCGCAGCACGTTGCCGTAGGTGCCGCAGGTCAGGACCAGCAGGCCCTCCTGGTGGCACGCCTTGGCCAGCGCGGCGGTCGCCTCCGGGTGCGGCTCCTTGGTGGCGCGGTCCTTGACCAGCTCGATGGCGATCATCGCGCCCCGGCCGCGGACGTCGCCGATGACGTCGAACTTCTCGGCCATGGCGGTCAGGCGGGCCTTCATGACCGCCTCGATGTTCTTCGCCCGGGCGTTGAGGTCCAGCTCCTTCATCGTCTCGATGGAGCCGAGCGCGCCCGCGCACGCCACCGGGTTGCCGCCGTAGGTGCCGCCGAGGCCGCCGGAGTGTGCGGCGTCCATGATCTCGGCGCGGCCGGTGACGGCGGCGAGCGGCAGGCCGCCGGCGATGCCCTTGGCCGTGGTGATCAGGTCCGGGACGATGCCCTCGTCCTCGCAGGCGAACCACTGGCCGGTGCGGCAGAAGCCGGACTGGATCTCGTCGGCGACGAAGACGATGCCGTTGTCGGTGGCGAACTTGCTGATCGCCGGCAGGAAGCCCTTGGCCGGCTCGATGAAGCCGCCCTCGCCGAGCACCGGCTCGATGATGATCGCGGCCACGTTCTCCGCCCCGACCTGCTTGGAGATCTGGTCGATCGCCTGCGCGGCGGCCTCCGGGCCGGCGTTCTCCGCACCCGTCGGCCAGCGGTAGCCGTAGGCCACCGGGACCCGGTAGACCTCGGGCGCGAACGGGCCGAAGCCGTGCTTGTACGGCATGTTCTTCGCGGTCAGCGCCATCGTGAGGTTGGTCCGGCCGTGGTAGCCGTGGTCGAAGACCACGACCGCCTGGCGCTTGGTGTACGCCCGCGCGATCTTGACGGCGTTCTCGACGGCCTCCGCGCCGCTGTTGAACAGCGCCGACTTCTTGGCGTGGTCGCCCGGGGTCAGCTCGGCCAGCGCCTCCGCGACGGCCACGTAGCCCTCGTAGGGCGTGACCATGAAACAGGTGTGCGTGAAGTCGGCGAGCTGGGCCGAGGCGCGGCGGACGACGGCCTCGGCGGAGGCGCCGACGGAGGTCACGGCGATGCCGGAACCGAAGTCGATCAGCCGGTTGCCGTCGACGTCCTCGATGATGCCGCCGCCCGCCCGCGCGGTGAACACGGGCAGCACCGAGCCCACGCCCTGCGCGACCGCGGCGGTACGGCGGGCCTGCAGCTCCTGCGACTTCGGGCCGGGGATGGCTGTGACGACGCGGCGCTCCTGCGGAAGTGCGGTCATGCGGGGCTCCTGGGGGTGAAGACGGACGCTTTCCTCTTTTCTCGCAGGCTAGGGCGGCCACGGGGGCCTGGGCATGCTCCATGTGGGCGTTGTCGGGGGGACCGGCTTGTCCGCGGTGGACATGGCGCCGCCGGGGCTCGAGTCCGGGCGCGGCGCACCCGCAGCGGCCGGACCCGGCCGCGTATGCGGTGAACTCGCCCTGCCGGGGCGTTAGATTGGCTCGCTGACGGTGACGAGAGCGGCTGGTCAGGGGGCAGGGCGATGGACAGCGACGGGACCCAGGACGCGCGGGGCACGCACGCAAAGCCCGTACCGCGCCCGGCGGGCCCTCCGGACATGCCCGCGGTGCCGCCGCGGCCGGCCCGTGCACCAGGGATGCCGCCGCTGCCGGACGGGTCCGCGTTCCTGGCCTGGCTGCGCACGCCCCGCCCGGAGGCCCTGCCCGGCGTGTGGCGGTTCGGGCACCGGCCGCGCCCGGAGGAGGAACCGGAGCAGGTGCCCGGACGGCAGCTGCTGAGCGGGGCGCTGATCGCGTTCCTGGTCGGCTGGCTGATCTGGTCGCTGCTGTGGAACGGCTACCTGGGCGGCTGGTGGCTGCTGCCGCTCTACGCGATGATCCCGGACTCCTGGGCCGAGCCGCACAGCTTCGGCGCCGTCGTCGCCGTCTACACCTACTACGTGCTCATCGCCGGAGCCATCATGGTCGGCGTCGGACGGCTCGGCCGCTTCGGCGAGATCTGGCGGCGCTACGGCCCGCCGGCCTGGCGCCGGACCCCCCGCGAGGAGCCGCGACCGGCCGCCCCGGAGGCCGACCCCGCCACCTGGCCGGCGCTCCGCGCCGCCGGTGCCGTCGACGCCGCCGAACGACTCGCCGCCGACGCGCGGGCCGGGCTGATGCGGGACGTCGACCACGCCCGGATCACCCGCGCCTGGCAGGGCGTGCGCACCGGCCGCCACGACCTGGCCACCTTCACCGCCGCCGTGACCGAGGCGGGCGCCGCCGCCTGCCCGCACCCCTCGGGCGCCCGCGACCTGCCCGCCCGGCAGGCCCGGCACGACCTGGTCACCGGCCAGGTGCGCCTGGGCACCACCGCGGAGGACCCCCGCAACCCGTACGTGTACCGCGGCACCGGCCTCGCTCTCGGCCCCGACCTGCTCGGTACGTCCCTGCTCGCCGTCGGCCCGGCCGGTTCCGGCAAGACCGGGCGGCTCGTGCGGCCCGTGGCCGAGTCGCTGTGCCTGCACGCGCTGGCCGGACGGGCCGCCGTGGTCGTGGTCGGAGCCGCGGGAGCGGGGCTCGGCCCGGCCGACGCGTACGACGTCGTCGTGCGAATCGGCAACCCGGACTCGGTGTACGACCTCGATCTGTACGGCGGCATCACCGACCCCGACGAGGCCGCCGCCGTGCTCGCCGAGGGACTCACCGGGGACCTGGCCGAGCCGCACCCGGGCAGCGACAGCCGCCGCTCCACCACGGTCCTCGCCCAGCTCCTCGGGCCGTTCCGCGCCGTGCACGGGCGTTTCCCGTCCGTCCCCGAACTGCGGCAGCTGCTCGACGGCGCCCCCGGGCCGCTGGCCGCCCTGCGTCAAGGGCTGACGGAGGCGGGACAGGACTCGCTGCTGCGCGAACTCGACGCCCGGGAACGGCAGATGGCGCACCCCGGAGACGTGGGCGGGGTGCTCGCCGACCGGGTGGCGCTGCTCGACCGGCCCGCCTTCGCCGGGTTCTTCGACACCTCCGGGCAGTCCCGGCCGTTCTCCCTGAAGGCGCTGGACCACCCGGTGCGGGTGCGCATCGACCTGCCCGAACGCGGCCACGCGGACGCCTCCCGGATGCTGGCCCGGCTGGTCCTCGCGCAGTTCACCGCGAGCGTGACGGTGCGCGAGGACCGGTCCCTGTTCGCCTGCCTGGTGCTGGACGACGCCACCGGGCTGGTGACGCCGGAGTCGGTGCGCGGCATCCAGCGGCTGCGGTCGGCCAACGCCGGCGCGGTGCTGACCCTGCGCACCCTGGACGACGTGCCCCGGCCGCTGCGCGGGCCGCTGCTCGGGGCCATCGGGTGCAGGGTGGCCCTGGCCGGGCTCACCCCGTGGGACGGGCAGGACTTCGCCGAGGTGTGGGGCAAGGAGTGGACGGAGGCCCGGGACGTCACCGACCGGCAGATCATCGCCGAGAGTGCGGCGGGCAAGGCGTGGCACGGCCTGCGCCGGGTGATCACCGGCCGGGCGCCGACCGCGCGGGCGGTCACCGTCCGCCAGGTCGAACGGGAACGGTGGTCCGCGTCGGAGCTGGCCCACGCGGTACCGCCGGGGCACGCGGTGCTGTCGCTGACCGACGTCCGGGGTGAGCACGCGCCGCCGCTGCTGGTCGACCTGCGGGGGTGAGCCGGGCGCCGGTGGGACCGGCCACCCGGAGAGACCGCCCACCGGGGGACCGGCGCCCCGGGGGAGACCGCCCACCGGCGGGACCCGCACCCCGGGGGACCGGCATCCCGGGGAGAGCCGGCCACCGGCGGGACCGGCACCCCGGGGGAGAGCCGGGCCCCAGGGCGGGACCGGCATCCCGGGAGGGCCGGCCACCGTACAGTGAGGCAGAATCGAACCACGACCTTCATACAGGACGGCCAACAGATCCTCGTCCCTCCGGTCGCTGCCGGACGCCTGCGGATCGCTGCCGGCCGGTCGGTGCCGGACGCGTCGCCGTGTGACGCGGCACGGTGTTCGGCGCCCCGTGCCGACCGGCCGGCTCACCGACCCGTCGGCAGTCCGGCCCCTCCCGTTCCGCCCCACCGACGCAGACCCGAAGGCTCAAGCCCCATGCCCCTGACGCTCGCCTCGCTCGTGCACCACACCGCGCTGAAGCTGACCGTCCGCGCGGGGGAGGACCGTCTCGACGTGCCCGTCCGCTGGGCCCACGCCAGCGAACTCGCCGACCCGGTGCCCTACATGGAGGGCGGGGAGCTGCTGCTGATCACCGCCCTGAAGCTGGACGCCGAGAACCCGGAGGCCATGCGCCGCTACGTGAAGCGGCTGGCCGGGGCCGGCGTCGTCGGGCTGGGCTTCGCCGTCGGCGTGCACTACGAGGACATCCCGGAAGCGCTCGTCGACGCCGCCCGCGCGGAGGGCCTGCCCCTGCTGGAGGTGCCGCGCCGCACGCCGTTCCTCGCGATCAGCAAGGCCGTCTCCGCCGCCATCGCCGCCGACCAGTACCGCGCGGTGACCGCCGGGTTCGCCGCCCAGCGGGAACTGACCCGGCACGCCCTCAGCGACGGACCCGAGGGTCTGCTCGCCGCCCTCGCCTCCCAGGTCGACGGATGGGCGGCTCTCTACGACGCCTCGGGGGCCGTGGTCGCGGCGGCACCGGACTGGGCCGGCCGGCGCGCCGCCCGCCTCACCGCGGACGTCCAGCGGCTGCGGGAACGGCCCGCGCCCGCCTCCGCGGTCGTCGCCGGACCCGAGGGCGAGGACCGTGACGACCGCGTCGAACTGCACTCCCTGGGCACCGGCCGGCGCCCCCGCGCGGCCCTCGCCGTCGGCACGGCCGCCGCCCTCGGCACCGCAGAGCGCTACGCCCTGCACTCCGCCATCGCCCTGCTGACCCTCACGACGGAACGCTCCCGCTCCCTGCACGCCGCCGAACAGCGCATCGGCGCCGCCGTCCTGCGCATGCTGCTCGCCGGACAGCCCGACCACGCCCGCGCGGTGGCCGGCGACCTGTACGGGGACCTGCTCGACGCGCCCTTCCGGATCGTCGTCGCCGAGACCGTGCCGGCGCCCGGCGGTGTCCACGACCGCGGCGACACCGGCACCGACGCCCTCGGCGCCCTCACCGAGGCCGTGGAGTCCGCCGCCGCCCGGTCCGGCGAGGCGGTCCTCGTCGTCCCCGAGGGGGAGCGGCTGGTGATACTGGCCACCGACGGCGGCGCCGCCGTGACCGCCTGCTGCGACCACGCCGCCGCCCAGGAGGCCGCCCGCACCGGCGGCCCGGCCCGGCCCCTCGGCGGCCCCGACCAGGGCGACCTCGTCGTGGGCCTGTCCGCCCCCGCCGGACCGATCGCCGCCGCCACCGCCTACAAGCAGGCCGGGCAGGCCCTGTCGGTGGCCCGGCGGCGCGGCCGGGCCCTGGTCGAGCACGAGCAGATGGCCGCTGGGTCCGTCCTCCCGCTGCTCGCCGACGACGCGGTCCGGGCCTTCGCCGACGGACTGCTGCGGGCCCTGCGCGACCACGACGCGACCGGGCGAGGCGACCTCGTGGCCTCGCTCCGTGCCTGGCTCTCCCGCCACGGCCAGTGGGACGCCGCCGCGGCCGACCTGGGCGTGCACCGCCACACCCTGCGCTACCGCATGCGCCGCGTCGAGGAGATCCTCGGCCGCTCCCTGGACGACCCGGACGTCCGCATGGAGCTGTGGCTGGCGCTGAAAGCCACGTCGGCGGAGCCGGCGGACTGAGGCGCCGGTGCCCGCACCCCTGCCGGCCCCGGCGGGGGAGAGGTGCCAAAGCGGCGCGGCCGCTCACCCGACTGCTACGACTCGGACAAACGACCGCCCACCGGCCCGCCCCTACCGTGGTTCTCACCGATCCATGCATCCACTCACACGCGGAAGGGCCGGGACTCCATGACTTCCACCCACGCCTTCTGGCTCGCCGGCCGCCAGGCCACCGGCGAGGCCGCCTTCGACGTCACCTCCCCCTGGGACGGCCGGGTCGTCGGCACCGTCAGCGTGCCCACCGACGCCCAGGTCGAGGAGGCCGTGGCCGCCGCGTACGCCGTGCGGGACGCCTTCGCCGCCACCCCCGCCCACGTCCGGGCCGCCGCCCTGGACCACGTCAGCCGCCGCCTCGTGGAGCGCACCGAGGAGATCGCGCTGCTGATCTCCGCCGAGAACGGCAAGCCGGTCAAGTGGGCGCGCGGCGAGGTCGGCCGGGCCGTCTCCGTGTTCCGCTTCGCCGCCGAGGAGGCCCGCCGGTTCAACGCCGGCGAGGCCCAGCGGCTCGACACCGACGCCGGCGGCCAGGGCCGCCTCGCCTTCACCCGCCGCTTCCCCAAGGGCGTGGTCCTCGGCATCGCGCCGTTCAACTTCCCGCTGAACCTGTGCGCCCACAAGATCGCCCCGGCCATCGCGGCCGGCGCGCCGATCGTCCTCAAGCCCGCCCCGGCGACCCCACTGTCCGGGCTGATCCTCGGCGAGCTGCTCGCCGAGACCGACCTGCCCGCCGGCTCCTGGAGCATCCTGCCGGTCCCCAACGACCGCATGCCCGCCCTGGTGCGGGACGAGCGGCTGCCGGTGATCTCCTTCACCGGCTCCGAGCAGGTCGGCTACGCGATCATGGACTCGGTGCCGCGCAAGCACTGCACCCTGGAACTCGGCGGCAACGGCGCGGCCGTCGTCCTCGCCGACTTCGCGAGCGACGAGGACCTCGACCGGGCGGCGGGCCGCATCGCCACCTTCTCCAACTACCAGGGCGGCCAGTCCTGCATCTCCGTGCAGCGGGTCATCGCCGACGCCTCCGTGTACGACCGGCTGCTGCCGCGCATCGTCGCCGCCGTCGAGGCCCAGGTGACCGGTGACCCGAACGACGACCGGACCGACGTCGGCCCGCTGGTCAGCGAGGACGCCGCCAAGCGGGTCGAGGCGTGGGTGGACGAGGCGGTCGCGGCGGGCGCCACGCTGCACACCGGCGGCAAGCGGGACGGCGCCTCGTACGCGCCGACCGTGCTGACCGACGTGCCGGCCGACGTCACCCTCTCCTGCGAGGAGGTCTTCGGCCCCGTTCTGACCGTGCAGAAGGTGGACGGCGAGGCCGCCGCCTTCGACGCCGTCAACGACTCCAAGTACGGACTCCAGGCAGGCGTGTTCACCCACGACCTGCAGACCGCCTTCCGGGCCCACCGCGCCCTGGAGGTCGGCGGCGTGGTCATCGGCGACGTGCCGTCCTACCGCGCCGACCAGATGCCGTACGGCGGCACGAAGCAGTCCGGCGTGGGCCGCGAGGGCGTTCGCTTCGCGATGGACGACTACACCTACGAGCGCGTGATGGTGCTGACCGGCCTCGACCTCTGAGCCCGTCCGTCCCGTCCGCCGGGGCCCGGCACCGGAGAACCCTCCGGCGCCGGGCCCTCGGTCGCTCCCGGGCCGCCGGGCGGTCCCCGGCGGGGCCGCACGGACGGGGACCGGTATGGGCCGAACGGGCGCACGAAGGGTGGTGGGGCCGCGACGGATCCGGTACATACGATCGGGTAGCACCAGTCGGTAACGCACCCACTCCCCCCGATTCGCGGCGAGGTGAGCCTCATGTCCGCAACACCCGCAACACCCCCGGTTCCGTCTTCCCCCACCGTCACCGAACGTGAGGCCCGCCAGGTCGCGGAGGCGGCCCGGGAACAGGACTGGCGCAAGCCCAGCTTCGCCAAGGAACTGTTCCTCGGCCGCTTCCGCCTCGACCTGATCCACCCGCACCCGCTGCCCGCCGACGAGGCCGCCCAGCGCGGCGAGGAGTTCCTCGCCAAACTGCGCGACTTCTGCGAGACGAAGATCGACGGCGCCCTGATCGAGCGCGAGGCGCGGATCCCGGACGAGGTGATCACCGGGCTCAAGGAGCTCGGCGCCCTCGGCATGAAGATCGACACCAAGTACGGCGGCCTCGGCCTCACCCAGGTCTACTACAACAAGGCGCTCGCCCTGGTCGGCTCCGCCAGCCCGGCGATCGGCGCGCTGCTCTCCGCCCACCAGTCGATCGGCGTCCCGCAGCCCCTGAAGATGTTCGGCACCCGGGAGCAGCGGGAGACGTTCCTGCCGCGCTGCGCGCGCACCGACATCTCGGCGTTCCTGCTCACCGAGCCGGACGTCGGCTCCGACCCGGCCCGCCTCGCCACCACCGCCGTGCCCGAAGGCGACCATTACGTGCTCGACGGTGTGAAGCTGTGGACCACCAACGGCGTGGTCGCCGACCTCCTGGTGGTCATGGCCCGGGTGCCGAAGTCCGAGGGGCACCGCGGCGGCATCACCGCCTTCGTCGTCGAGGCCGGCTCCGAGGGCATCACCGTGGAGAACCGCAACGCCTTCATGGGCCTGCGCGGCCTGGAGAACGGCGTCACCCGCTTCCACCGGGTCCGGGTGCCCGCGGCCCACCGCATCGGCGAGGAGGGCCAGGGACTCAAGATCGCGCTCACCACCCTCAACACCGGCCGGCTGTCCCTGCCCGCGATGTGCGTCGGCGCCGGGAAGTGGTGCCTGAAGATCGCCCGCGAGTGGTCGGCCGCCCGGGAGCAGTGGGGCAAGCCGGTGGCGCTGCACGAGGCGGTCGGTTCCAAGATCTCCTTCATCGCCGCCACCACCTTCGCCCTGGAAGCGGTCCTCGACCTGTCCTCGCAGATGGCCGACGAGGACCGCAACGACATCCGCATCGAGGCCGCCCTCGCTAAGCTGTACGGCTCGGAGATGGCCTGCCTGATGGCCGACGAGCTGGTCCAGGTCCGCGGCGGACGCGGCTTCGAGACCGCCGACTCCCTCCGGGCGCGCGGCGAACGGGCGGTCCCCGCCGAGCAGTTGCTGCGGGACCTGCGCATCAACCGTATCTTCGAGGGCTCCACCGAGATCATGCACCTGCTGATCGCGCGGGAGGCGGTCGACGCGCACCTGTCCGTCGCCGGTGACCTGATCGACCCCGAGAAGTCCCTCGGCGACAAGGCCCGGGCGGGCGCCGGCGCGGGCGTCTTCTACGCCAAGTGGCTGCCCCGGCTGGTCGCCGGGCCGGGACAGCTCCCCGGCTCCTACGGCGACTTCAAGCACGCGGTCGACCTCTCCACGCACCTGCGGTACGTCGAACGCACCTCCCGCAAGCTGGCCCGCTCCACCTTCTACGCCATGTCCCGCTGGCAGGGGAGGATGGAGACCAAGCAGGGCTTCCTCGGCCGGATCGTCGACATCGGCGCCGAACTGTTCGCCATGAGCGCCGCCTGCGTCCGCGCCGAACTGCTGCGCCGCCGGGACGAGAACGGCCGCGAGGCGTACCAGCTCGCCGACGCCTTCTGCCGCCAGTCCCGCATCCGCGTCGAGGAGCTGTTCGGTCGGCTGTGGACCAACACCGACGACCTGGACCGCAAGGTCGTCAAGGGCGTCCTGTCCGGCACCTACGCCTGGCTGGAGCAGGGCGTCGTCGACCCCTCCGGGGACGGCCCCTGGATCGCGGACGCCTCCCCCGGCCCGAGCACGAAGGAGAACGTGCACCGGCCGATCCGCTGACCGGCCACCCCGGCCCGAGCACGAAGGGGAACGTGCATCGGCCGATCCGCTGACCGCCTGCCGACCGCCTGCCCCGCCCCGCACGGCGGCCGGAGCACGAGGACACGGAAACCGGCTGCCGGGGCGGGACCCGGCAGCCGGCGCGACCGGACACAATAGAGCCCATGACCGACGCTCCAGCTCCCCTGGCCGATCCCCATCTGGTGTACGACCCCGTTGCCGGGGACGGCCCCAAGGACGTGGTGATCCTCGGCTCCACCGGGTCGATCGGCACCCAGGCCATCGACCTCGTGCTGCGCAACCCCGACCGCTTCCGGGTCACCGCCCTGTCCGCCCACGGCAGCCGGACCGGCCTCCTCGCCGAGCAGGCCCACCGGCTGCGGGTGCGCACGGTCGCCGTCGCCCGCGAGGACGCCGTACCGGCGCTGCGGGAGGCGCTGTCCGCGCGGTACGGGGCCGGGGAGCCGCTGCCCGAGATCCTCGCCGGGCCCGACGCGGCCACCCAGGCCGCCGCCTCGCCCGCCCACACCGTCCTCAACGGCATCACCGGCTCCATCGGCCTCGCCCCGACCCTCGCCGCCCTGGAGGCGGGCCGCACCCTCGCGCTCGCCAACAAGGAGTCGCTCATCGTCGGCGGGCCGCTCGTCAAGGCGCTGGCGAAGCCCGGTCAGATCATCCCGGTGGACTCCGAGCACGCCGCACTGTTCCAGGCGCTCGCCGCGGGCACCCGCGCCGACGTCCGCAAGCTGGTCGTCACCGCCTCCGGAGGCCCCTTCCGCGGCCGGACCCGGGCGGAGCTGGCCGACGTCACCGTGGAGGACGCCCTCGCCCACCCCACCTGGGCGATGGGGCCGGTGATCACCATCAACTCGGCGACGCTCGTCAACAAGGGCCTGGAAGTCATCGAGGCGCACCTGCTCTACGACATTCCCTTCGACCGCATTGAGGTCGTCGTGCACCCGCAGTCGTATGTCCACTCGATGGTTGAGTTCACGGACGGATCGACACTGGCCCAGGCGACGCCCCCCGACATGCGGGGGCCCATCGCCATCGGCCTCGGCTGGCCCGAAAGGGTCCCCGACGCGGCCCCGGTCTTCGACTGGAGCAAGGCGTCCACCTGGGAGTTCTTCCCCCTGGACAACGAGGCGTTCCCCTCGGTGAACCTCGCCCGGCACGTGGGCGAGCTCGCCGGGACGGCGCCGGCGGTGTTCAATGCCGCCAACGAGGAGTGCGTGGAGGCCTTCCGGTCCGGCACGTTGCCGTTCAACGGCATCATCGAGACCGTCACGCGGGTGGTCGAGGAACACGGCACCCCGCGGCCGGGAACCTCGCTGACCGTGTCGGACGTCCTCGAAGCGGAGACCTGGGCCCGGACGCGGGTCCGGGAACTGACCGACCGGACGGCGAGCGCGGAGGCGCGTGCATGACGACCCTGATGTTCTTCCTCGGCATAGTCGTCTTCGCGGTCGGCCTGCTGGTCTCCATCGCCTGGCACGAGCTGGGCCACCTGTCGACGGCCAAGATGTTCGGCATCCGGGTGCCGCAGTACATGGTCGGCTTCGGGCCCACCCTCTGGTCCCGGCAGCGGGGCGAGACCGAGTACGGCGTGAAGGCGATCCCGTTCGGCGGCTACATCCGCATGATCGGCATGTTCCCGCCCGGCCCCGACGGACGGCTGGAGGCCCGCTCCACCTCCCCGTGGCGCGGCATGATCGAGGACGCCCGCTCGGCGGCCTTCGAGGAACTGCAGCCCGGCGACGAGAAGCGCCTGTTCTACACGCGCAAGCCGTGGAAACGGGTCATCATCATGTTCGCCGGCCCCTTCATGAACCTGATCCTCGCCGTGGCGCTGTTCCTGACCGTCCTGATGGGCTTCGGGATCCAGCAGCAGACCACCACCGTCAGCTCCGTCTCGCCGTGCGTCATCTCCCAGAGCGAGAACCGCGACACCTGCAAGGCCGGCGACCCCGAGTCCCCGGCCGAGGCGGCCGGCCTGAAGGCGGGCGACCGGATCGTCGCCTTCGACGGCGTGCGCACCGAGGACTGGGCCACGCTCTCTGACCTCATCCGGGACAGCGCCGGCCAGCAGGTGCCGATCGTCGTCGACCGCGGAGGCCAGGAGGTCGCCCTCCAGGCGAAGATCGCCACCAACCTGGTCGCCAAGAAGGACGGCAACGGCACCTACGTCGAGGGCGAGTACGTCAAGGCCGGCTTCCTCGGCTTCAGCGCGGCCACCGGCGTCGTCAAGCAGGACCTCGGCGACTCCGTGGTCTGGATGACCGACCGGGTCGGCGACGCCGTCGACTCCCTCGCCGCCCTGCCGTCGAAGGTCCCCGCCCTGTGGGACGCGGCCTTCGGCGACGGACCGCGCGAGCCCGACTCCCCGATGGGCGTCGTGGGGGCGGCCCGGGTCGGCGGTGAGATCGCCACGCTGGAGATCCCCGCCTCCCAGCAGATGGCCATGTTCGTGATGCTGCTCGGCGGCTTCAACCTCTCCCTGTTCCTGTTCAACATGCTCCCGCTGCTGCCGCTCGACGGCGGGCACATCGCGGGCGCGCTGTGGGAGTCGCTGCGCCGCAACCTGGCCCGGGTCCTGCGCCGGCCCGACCCCGGACCGTTCGACGTCGCGAAACTGATGCCGGTGGCCTACGTGGTGGCCGGGATCTTCGTCTGCTTCACGCTGCTCGTCCTCGTCGCCGACGTGGTCAACCCGGTCCGCATCTCCTAGGGCCTTTCGTTGCCTGGCCGGGCCCCGGCCGGACACCCGTCACCCGCCGTTCACGACGGCCCGGAACCGCCCCGTTCCGGGCCGTCGTCCTTTGGGTGGGTTTAGGGGCGTGATGTGCCCGGCCGCGCGCCCGTACCGTAATCTCGGGACCCGGAGCCCGCTGCTCACCGGGAGCCGGACCTTGATCCACGACTTGGGGTTGCACTGCAGATGACTGCGATTTCTCTCGGCATGCCGTCCGTTCCGATCAAGCTGGCCGAGCGCCGCAGGAGCCGCAAGATCCAGGTCGGGTCGGTGGCGGTGGGCGGTGACGCGCCGGTGTCGGTGCAGTCGATGACGACGACGCGGACGTCGGACATCGGGGCGACGTTGCAGCAGATCGCGGAGCTGACGGCGTCGGGGTGCCAGATCGTGCGGGTGGCGTGTCCGACGCAGGACGACGCGGACGCGTTGTCGGTGATCGCGAGCAAGTCGCAGATCCCGGTGATCGCGGACATCCACTTCCAGCCGAAGTACGTGTTCGCGGCGATCGAGGCCGGGTGCGCGGCGGTGCGGGTGAATCCGGGCAACATCAAGAAGTTCGACGATCAGGTCAAGGAGATCGCGAAGGCGGCGGGGGAGCGGGGGACGCCGATCCGTATCGGGGTGAACGCGGGCTCGCTGGACCGGCGGCTGCTGCAGAAGTACGGGAAGGCCACCCCGGAGGCGCTGGTGGAGTCGGCGCTGTGGGAGGCGTCGCTGTTCGAGGAGCACGGGTTCCGGGACATCAAGATCTCGGTGAAGCACAACGACCCGGTCGTGATGATCGAGGCGTACCGGCAGCTGGCGGCGCAGTGTGATTACCCGCTGCACCTGGGGGTGACGGAGGCGGGTCCGGCCTTCCAGGGGACGGTGAAGTCGGCGGTGGCGTTCGGTGCGCTGTTGTCGCAGGGGATCGGGGACACGATCCGGGTGTCGTTGTCGGCGCCGCCGGTGGAGGAGATCAAGGTCGGGAACCAGATCCTGGAGTCGCTGGGGTTGCGGCAGCGGGGTCTGGAGATCGTCTCCTGCCCGTCGTGCGGGCGGGCGCAGGTGGATGTGTACAAGCTGGCCGAGGAGGTCACCGCCGGTCTGACCGGCATGGAGGTGCCGCTGCGGGTCGCGGTCATGGGCTGTGTGGTGAACGGTCCGGGTGAGGCGCGGGAGGCCGATCTGGGGGTGGCGTCGGGCAACGGCAAGGGGCAGATCTTCGTCAAGGGCGAGGTCATCAAGACGGTGCCGGAGTCGAAGATCGTCGAGACTCTGATCGAGGAGGCGATGAAGATCGCCGAACAGATGGAGAAGGACGGCATCGCCTCGGGCGAGCCCCAGATCTCCGTCGCCGGCTGACCCCGCCGCCCCCGCCCGCGAACGCGTCCCGGCCGGACGGGGAGGAGCCCCGCGGCCCCGCCGACGGCACCGACGCCCCGCGGCGACACGGCCCTTCCGGCCGCGGAGCAAGCGGAACCGGCACGCCTCCGGACCGGCCCGGGCCGACTCCCGGCGCCGGACCGGAGGCGCGTTCCGAGCCGAACGGGTACGCGTTCCGGGCGGGACCGGTACGCGTTCCGAGCCGGACGGGTACGCGTTCCGGGGCGCGCTGCGGCGGGCCCGCACGCCCAGCACGATCCGCGGAGCGGGCTGCGGGAAGGCACCGGCACGATGCGGCGCGGCACCGGCTCCGCAGGTACAGTGCGGAAACCAGCAGACCCCAGTGTGTGAGGCCCCCGCGCGTGTTGACGCAGACCACCTCCCGGGTCCTCGAACCGAGTGACCTGGACGCCGCTCTCGCGGTGCTCGACCGCGAGCCGGTCGCCAACGCCTTCGTGACGTCCCGGGTGCAGGTCGCCGGCCTGGATCCCTGGCGGCTCGGCGGCGAGATGTGGGGCTGGTACGAGGGCGGCATGCTGACCTCCCTGTGCTACGCGGGCGCCAACCTCGTCCCCATCTGTGCCACCCCCCGGGCCGTGCGCGCCTTCGCCGACCGGGCCCGCCGGGCCGGCCGCCGCTGCTCCTCCATCGTCGGCCCGGCCGAACCCACCGCCGAGCTGTGGCGGCTGCTGGAACCCCAGTGGGGCCCCGCCCGCGAGGTCCGCCGCTGCCAGCCGCTCATGGTCACCGACCGCATGCCCGCCGACCTCGCCCCGGACCCCTACGTGCGCCGCGTCCGCAAGGACGAGATGGAACGGATCATGCCGGCCTGTGTCGCCATGTTCACCGAGGAGGTCGGCATCTCCCCGCTGGCCGGCGACGGCGGACTGCTGTACCAGGCCCGGGTCGCGGAGCTCGTCGGGGCGGGACGTTCCTTCGCGCGCTTCGACGCCGACGGCAACGTCGTGTTCAAAGCGGAGATCGGCGCCGCCACCGACCGCGCCTGCCAGATCCAGGGCGTCTGGGTGGCCCCCGAGTACCGCGGCACCGGCGTCGCCGCCCCCGGCATGGCCGCCGTCCTGCGGTACGCCCTCGCCGACGTCGCCCCGGTGGTCAGCCTCTACGTCAACGACTTCAACACCCCCGCCCGCCGCACCTACCGGCGGGTGGGCTTCGAGGAAGTCGGCGCGTTCATGAGCGTGCTGTTCTGAGACGGCCGGGCGACCCCTCCGGACCGGCCCCGACGCCCTGTAGTCTCCCCGCATGCTGCGCTTTCCCGGTCACGGCCGACCCGACGCCGACGACATCGTGATCGGCCCCCTCGACCTCCCGGCCCACGTCGACGCGGCCCTGGCCGTCCAGGCGGCGGCGTTCGGGCTCGGCCCCGACGAGGTGGCCGTACGCCGGCAGATCGTCCTGCGCCACATGACGCTCCCGGGGGCCCGGGCGTTCGGCGCCACCACCGCCTCCGGGCGCCTGGTCGGCTTCGTCTACGGCATGCCCAACGACCGCGGCCACTGGTGGTCCACCGTCGTGGAGCCCTACCTGCGCGCCCTCGGCCACGGGGACTGGCTCGACGACTCCTTCGTCATCACCGAGCTGCACGTCCACCCGCGGCACCAGCAGCACGGCATCGGCCGGGCCCTGATCACCACGATCACCGACGGCGCCGACGAACCCCGCTCGATCCTCTCGGCGATCGACGTGGAGAGCCCCGCCCGCGGCCTGTACCGCTCCCTCGGCTACCAGGACCTGGCCCGCCGGGTCCACTTCCCCAGCGCCACCAAGCCCTACGCCGTGATGGGCGCCCCCCTGCCCCTGCTGCGCCCCTGACGAGGCCGGTCCATAACCGATTTCCACCGCCCCGTCCCGCCCGGCTAACCTCTCGTCATCACCTTCCCCCCTCTCGGCTGCGTTCGAGCCGGGGGACCCCCAGCAGCAGGAGTGACGAGAACCATGGCGAACGCACCGGTCCAGCGCATGTCCCAGTTGATGGCGAAGACGCTGCGCGACGACCCGGCGGACGCCGAGGTCCTCAGCCACAAGTTGCTGGTCCGCGCGGGCTACGTGCGCCGCACCGCCGCCGGCATCTGGAGCTGGCTGCCGCTGGGGAAGAAGGTCCTCGCCAACGTCGAGCGCGTCGTCCGCGAGGAGATGGACGCCATCGGCGCCCAGGAGGTGCTGCTGCCCGCCCTGCTGCCGCGCGAGCCCTACGAGGCGACCGGCCGCTGGGACGAGTACGGCGGCGAGCTGTTCCGCCTGAAGGACCGCAAGGGCGGCGACTACCTCCTCGGCCCGACGCACGAGGAGATCTTCACCTTGCTGGTGAAGGACCAGGCGTCCTCCTACAAGGACCTGCCGGTGATCCTCTACCAGATCCAGACCAAGTACCGCGACGAGGCCCGGCCCCGGGCGGGCATCCTGCGCGGCCGTGAGTTCCTGATGAAGGACTCCTACTCGTTCGACGTCACCGACGAGGGACTCGGCGAGTCCTACGCCCTGCACCGGCAGGCGTACCAGCGCATCTTCGAGCGGCTGGGCCTGGACTACCGGATCTGCGCGGCCACCGCCGGCGCGATGGGCGGCTCCAAGTCCGAGGAGTTCCTGGCCCCGGCCGAGGCCGGGGAGGACGTGTTCGCCGACTGCCCGAACTGCGACTTCGCCGCGAACACCGAGGCGATCACCTACGAGGTGCGGCCGGTCGACGCGGCGGACGTGCCCGCGGCCGAGGACATCCCGACGCCCGACACCCCCACCATCGAGACCCTCGCCGCCTCGCTCGGCGTCCCGGCCTCCGCGACCCTGAAGAACCTGCTGGTCAAGGTGGACGGCGAGATCGTGGCCGTGGGCGTGCCCGGCGACCGCGAGGTCGACATGGGCAAGCTGGAGGCGCACTTCGCGCCCGCCGAGGTCGAACTGGTCACGGAGGCGGACTTCGCGGCCCGCCCCGAGCTGGTCCGCGGCTACGTCGGCCCGCAGGGCCTGGAGAAGGTCCGCTACCTCGCCGACCCCCGCGTGGCGCCCGGCACGGCCTGGATCACGGGCGCGAACAAGGCCGACACGCACGCCAAGAACGTGGTCGCCGGCCGTGACTTCGAGGTCGACGCCTACGTGGACGTCGTGGTGGTGCAGGAGGGCGACCCCTGCCCGAAGTGCGGCACCGGCCTGCGGCTGGACCGCGCCATCGAGATCGGCCACATCTTCCAGCTCGGCCGCAAGTACACCGACGCCCTCAAGCTGGACGTGCTCGGCCAGAACGGCAAGCCGGTCCGCGTCACCATGGGGTCCTACGGCATCGGCGTCTCGCGCGCGGTCGCGGCGCTCGCCGAGCAGCACGCCGACGACAAGGGCCTGATCTGGGCCAAGGAGGTCGCGCCCGCCGACGTGCACGTGGTGGCCGCGGGCAAGGCGCTGCAGACCGAACTCGCCCTGGACGTCTCGGAGAAGCTCGCCGCGGCCGGGGTGCGGGTCCTGGTCGACGACCGTGCGGGCGTCTCCCCGGGCGTGAAGTTCACCGACTCCGAGCTGATCGGTGTCCCGCAGATCCTGGTCGCCGGACGCCGTGCCGCCGAGGGCGTGGTGGAGCTGAAGGACCGCCGCACCGGTGAGCGGGAGGAGCTCACGGTCGAGGAGGCCGTGGCCCGTCTGACCGCCCTCTGACCCGGCCCGGCGGGTCGCCTCCGGCCGGCTCGGCCGGGCCGGAGGCGACGCCGGACGGGACTGCCCGGTCGCGCGGCGCACGCCGTGGACCGGACCTCACGCCGGGGTCAGCAGACGCCGGCCGTGACCGGTTGTTCGGTGAGGCCGACGGGAAGGTCGATGCGCGCACCGCAGAAGCACAGCAGTGCGGTGCCGGAGCCCTCCGGCGCTCCCAGGTCGATCGTCAGCAGGGCCCGCAGTTCCCGGAGCACCTCCCGGGCCCGGGAGCCCCGCGCCACCAGGACGCTGACCTCGTCGGGGTCCCACACAACGATGTCCGGCAGATCGTCCGCCACGAAAACGTGGATGCACATGACTGTCTCCCCAGGGATGCACAACGGCATGAAATTCCGCTTCGGGAGGCCAGCGGCCACCCGATGGTATCGGTGCTCTGGGCCACCTGTGGGGTTTTTGGTGCAATCGTCGGCCGTCGGGCCGATGTGACGCCTGGGATCACGACATCCGGCTGACCTGGAGCATGGCTTCGGCGTCCTTGATCAGCGCGCGCTGCCGTGCCTCGGGGAGCTGGCGGTAGAGCTTGAGCAGCCGGGCCTCGCGCTCGTCGCGGCCCGGTCCGGGCACCGGCCGCCCAACGGCCTCGAAGAACTCCTTGGGCGTCGTCCGCACGCCCCACCGCCGGAACACCTCGACCATGGCCCGCAGGCGTTCCGGGGGGATCCGCGAGGTGCCCCGGGTGCGGTTCATCCAGGCGTTGAGCGTCTGGTAGGAGATGTCCGCCTCCCGTGCCAGGTCCTTCTGGCTCCGGCCGGGGACCTGCGCGAGGAGGCGCTCGAGCAGCGCTGCGAGATCCTCGCCCGGCCGGTCCAGGTCGTCGCCGGGGGTGGAGGAGGTGGGGGAGGGCGTCTCGCGGTTCGTCACGCGTCAGAGGATCGGCCATGGCCATCTACAAGCGCAAGTAGATCGCAGATCGTCGCAGGACCGTATGGTGTGCGCCCGCGCGCGTGAGCCGCCCGCGCACAACCTCCGGATCCCGTACGCCCCGTAAACCGAGTATGCCCCGGGTACCTTGACACGATCTACATCTACACGGAGACTGTAGACGGCTTCGGGGGGTCGGACATCGGCCGGGCCGGTGGTGGACGGGCGTGCGTCCGGGCTGCCCCGGCCGGGGCCTCCTCGGGTGGTGGGGCCCACGCGAAGTGTCACACAAGAATCTACATCCACATGAAGATTGCAGGCGGGTCCGCCGCGCCCTGTCCTGCGCACCCGCGAGGCGCCGCACACCGGGCGCCCGCCCGTGACCCGACGTAGAAGGAGTACCGACCGTGTCCTTACACACCGGCAGGGGGACCACCCCGGAGCCCGCGTGGCTCGCTCGTGCCCGCACCGGGGACAGGGAGGCGTTCGCCCACCTCTACCGCGAGCACTACGGATTCGTGTACCGCTATCTGCTGTGCCGCACCCGCGACCGTCACCTGGCCGAAGACCTGACCCAGGAGGTGTTCGCCCGCGCCCTGCGCACCATCGGCGGCTTCGCCTGGCGGGGCACGGACCCCGTCGCCTGGCTCACCATCATCGCCAGGAACCTGCACCTCGACGAGGTGGGCCGCAGCCGCACCCGCCGGGAGACCCTCGTCGCCGAGTTCGGCGACCCGGTGCAGCCCGGCCCCGGCACCGAGTCGCTGGTGCTGCGCGAACTGGACGCGATCGAGGCCGGCGAGACCGTGCGCCGCGCGCTGGGCACCCTCGCCCCGCCCCAGCGGCACTGCGTCGAACTGCGCTTCCTCGGCGGGCTGTCGGCCGAGGAGACCGCACACGCCATGGGCCGGACCGTCGGCGCCGTCAAGGCGCTGACCCACCGCGCCATGCACAAACTCCGCTGGGCGGCGGGAGTGATGCCCTCGTGAACGAACGCCCCCTGCACGCCGTCGACGGCCACCTCCCCGTGGCGTACGACCCCCTCCCCACCGGCGAGGCACACGCCTACGCGGCGGACGCCCATCTCCCTCCCGCGGACGGGCACGGTTACGCGGCGGACGCCCACCTTCCCGTCGTGGACGGGCACGGTTACGCGGCGGACGCCTCCCTCCCCGCTGCGGACGGGCACGCCCAGGCGGCGGACGGTGCCCTCCGGCTCGTCGACGGGCATCCCTGGGCCGTCGTCGACGGACGCACCCACCCCGAGGGCGGACGGACCTATCCCGAGGGCGGTCGGACCTATCCCGAGGGCGGACACATCCACCCCGAGGACGGACACCCGCACGCCGCGGACGGCTTCCCCGAGCACGCCCGCGCCGATGCCCCCGTCGACGTCCGCACGGTGTCCGTCGTCCGCGTGACCGTGACGGCCTGCCGGCACGACCACGTCCTCGACGTCCACCTCCCGGACGCCCCGGCGGCGCTCCCCGCCGGACTCCTGGAGTTCCCCGTCCGGACCCTGCCGAGCCCGGCGGGCCACCTCCACGTCCTGCCCGGCGGCGGCGGAACGGAACACCTTGCCCCTGCCCCGGCACGGGCCCCGACCGCCACCCCGGAGCAGGACGCCGCCGCCCGCGCCCGGGCCGTGGCGCGGGCCGTCGAGCGTGAGGTCGGCACCCACCCGGACGTGCACGGTGTCCGGGCGGACGGCGACACCGTGCGGGTCCTCCTCGGGCTCGCGCCCCCGTACCCGCGCTGGGACGCCTGGTGCGCCTACTTCGGAGTCACCGTGTCCGGCGAGGCGTTCGGCCCCCGTACGCTCGCCGGCGAAGGCCGGCGCGACGGGGTCCGGGTGACCGTCGTCGCCCGCGGCCCGGACCGCCCCCACGGGGACGGTGCGGGCGGGACGGCCGAGCGGACCTACCGGCACGGCGGCACCACCTACGACCTGACGCTCCCGCACCGGGACGCGCACGGGGAGACCTGGTACTTCCAGGGCCTGCGCACCCCCGACGGGATGCCCCTGATGTCGGTGGACGGCCGCCCGGAGCGCTGCTCCCTGGCCAACGTCGCCGAGTACGCCGGCCCCCTCACCCCCGTCCGCGGCGTCCCGCACGACGAGGAGGACCGATGAGCCCCCGGGCAGCCGTGGGGGCTGCCGGACGGCGTCCCGGCGGCCTGCTCGGGCGGCTCCTGCGGCACCGCTCGGCCCGCCGCCGGGAGACCGAGGACCGGCTGCGCCTCCAGCACGAACTGTCCGTCAGCAGACAGCGGCTGGCCCGGTGGCAGCAGCACGCCGACTCCTACGAACGCCAGTTGGGCCGCGTGCAGCGGGAGCGGGCCCACCTCCTCGCCTGGCTCGCGGCGCTGCACCCGGCCAGCGCGGTCCTCACGCCCCTCACCGGCCCCGGCCAGGGACCGCAGGGCGCGTACCGCCTGTGCCTGGTCGCCGGGGGCTGGCACCTGTCGTGGCGGATAGCGCCGGGCGACCTCGCCCTGTTCGCCCACGTGCCCCCCGGGCCGGAACCCGTCCCGCACCCGGCGCCGGACGGCGACGCCCCCGACCAGGACGCGGTCATCCGCCGCCACACGCAGCTGCTGGCCTGCGAAGGAACCCTGTCGGCCGGTTTCGCCGCCGCGGCCGGACGGCAGGCACCGGGGCCCCCGGCCGGTTTGTGAGCCGTGCCGGGGGAGACCCGGGAATCCGGCCGGCAAGCTCGGGAGGCACGCCGTCCGGATCACCGGCGCCCCCCTGCCACCATCACCGGCAGGGGGGCGCGCCCGCCCGCACGCCGCCCCGGACCTCCGAGCCCTCCACGACCTCCGAGGAGTCACAGCCAGGTGGCGAACTCCAGCAGCAGCTCCGCGTCCTGGGCGCGGCCCACCCGGCGGGCGCGCACGCCCGACTCCACCGCACGGAAGAGGGTCCAGCCGCGCAGCCGCTCCTGGTCCACCTCCAGCGACTCCGCGAGCCGCTTCACCCGGCGGCGGGTCGTCGCCGCGCCGGACGGCTGGGCGATCAGGTCCTCGACCCGGTCGCGGACGAGCCGGGCCAGATCGAAGGCGCACTCGCCGACCACCGGGTCCGGGCCCACCGCCAGCCACGGCATCCGATCGCCCGCGAGCACCTTGCTCTGCCGGAACGTCCCGTGCAGGAGGCGGGGTTCGGGCGGCCCGGCGAGCAGTTCGTCCCGGGCGGCCAGCGCGGCCCGCACCAGCGCGGCCGACTCCGGGTCCGCCCCGGTGCCCGCCCGCATCGCCTCCGCCTGCCGCCCGGTCCGCTCGGCGACCGTCTCGAAGACGTGGTCCCCGGGCGGCGGCACCCACAGGCGGCGCAGTGTCCCCGCCGCCTCCAGCAGTGCCCGTGCCTCGGGCAGCGACCGCACCGACACGTCCGGGTGCAGCCGCTCCAGCAGCAGCACCCCCTCCGACTCCTCCGGGGCGGTGCCGGCGTCCAGCAGCTGCACCGCGCCCCGCCCGGCCCAGTGCGCGAGCGCGGCCCGCTCGGCCTCCGGCCGGAACCGGCGCGGCGCCAGTTTCAGCACCGCGGGCGTGCCCTGCGCCGTGCTCACCAGCACCACCAGACTGCTGCGGCCCCCGGGCACCTGCACCCGCTCCACGGTCAACCCGAGCGCGGCCACGGCCCGCCGTGCCGCCCCGGGCACCTGCTCCAGCCAGCGGTCACCGTCCGGAGCCGTCTCCGCGAGCGCCCTCACCAGACGCCTCGGCGGGTCGAAAACCATGCGCGCGTCGTTCCCTTCGTGGTGTCGCGGAGCCTGCCCGCGGTGTCGCGGAACCCGCCGCCCGTCGTGCGCCGTCCGCGCGCCCGGCGCCGTGCCGTCCCGGGCCGTGCCGCCCGCGGGCGCCTCAGTCGTCCGGACCGGCCCGCTCGGCCAGCCCAGGGAAGGCTACGCTCCCCCCGCTCCAGCGGGCCGAGCGCACCGCCGCCTCCCGCAACGCCTCCGCGGCGGTCCGGCGCCGACCGCCCCGGCTGTCGCGGACCAGGTCCGCGTAGACGCCGGCCAGGCGGTTCTCCAGTTCCGCGGCCAGCCGTACGGCCGCCGCCGCGTCCGGCACCGGGAAGGGCAGCGCGTACCCGGCGGCCGCGGCGACCGGTGCGGCACCCGCCTCCCGGACGTCGCGCACCAGCGCGTCCCGGCGGGCCCGGTGGGCGTCGTAGGCGGCGCGTGCCTGCGGTCCGAGGTCCTTGCCGACGCGTCCGCCGACCACGCCGTAGCCGTACACCGCCGCGTGCTCCGCCGCCAGGGCCGCCTGCAGCGACCGCAGCTCCCGCTCCTCCGCCTCGTTCACGCCCGTCCCTCCGTCAGCAGGAACACGTGCGCCGCCCCGGCCGCCGCCGCGGAGGCCAGCAGGCGGGCCAGCTCGCCCGGCGCCTCCAGCAGCGCGCGGGTGCGCCGGTCGGCGAGCTCCCGTTCCGCCGCGGCGAGGCCGGCCAGGGCCTCCTTCGGCGTCGCCGGCACGGCGGGGGAGGCCGGCGCGGAGGGGGCCGCGGACGTCTCGGCGCCGGTTCCGGACGGCGTCGGTGCCTCCGAGGACGAGGACGTCGTCGGCGTCGGCGCGGGTCCGAAGGCCCCGGCGTGCCGGACGACGTCCGCGCGCAGCGGGCGCAGCCGGTCGGCGAGCCCGGGGTGCGCGGCGATCACCGCGTCGTACCGGGCGGCCAGCTCCCCGCTGTCCCGGGCCGCACGCGCGCGGACCCGTTCCGCGGCCGAGGGGCCGCTGCCGCGGGTGGTGGCGGAGTCGTCGGACCCGGCGGAACAGCCCGCGGCGACGAGGGCCGCCGGGGCGACGGCGAGCAGGCTCCGTCTGCGGGGCCCCGAGCGGGTGCCCGGGAGATGGGGGAACGGCACGGGAGACGTCCTCGGGGGGCTCGTTCGAACGTGGCGGCGACGGCGGGGGCCGCAGACGCGTGATCACGGTACCCGGGGTCGCCCCCGGCGGCGGTCAGCGGCACCCTCCGTCACCGGGTGGACGGCATCACCCTCTGCGACCGGATACCCTTTGACCAGACACGCGCACCGTCCCACAACAGCACACGCGGCCGAGGAGTCACCCGGATGAGCACCACCCAGAGCGAGAGGCTGCGAGAACTTCTGGAACCGCTCGTCAGCTCACAGGGCCTCGATCTCGAGGAGATCGCCGTCGACTCGGTCGGCCGCAAGCGGGTGCTGCGCGTCACCGTCGACTCCGACACCGGTGCCGACCTGGACCGGATCGCCGATGTGAGCCGCGCGCTCTCGGCGAAGCTGGACGAGACGGACGCGATGGGCGGCGGGGAGTACACCCTCGAAGTGGGCACCCCCGGCGCGGAGCGTCTCCTCACCGAGCACCGGCACTACGTGCGTGCCACCGGACGCCTGGTGAGGTTCCAGCTGACCGAGGGCGGCGAGCTGACCGCCCGGATCCTGACGGCCGACGACGAGGGACTCGACGTCGAGGTGCCGGGGGTCAAGGGGCGCAGGCCCACCGCGCGCAGGCTCGCCTTCGGCGACATCACCCGGGCGCGCGTCCAGGTCGAGTTCAACCGCAAGGACGACAAGTCCGACGACGCGTCCGCCAGGCAGGGCGACGAGAAGGAAGAGGAGGCGTAGCCGTGGACATCGACATGAGTGCCCTGCGGGGCCTGGTGCGGGAGAAGGAGATCTCCTTCGACCTGCTGGTCGAGGCGATCGAATCGGCTCTCCTCATCGCCTACCACCGGACCGAGGGCAGCCGCCGCCAGGCGCGCGTGGAGCTCGACCGGAAGACCGGGCACGTGACCGTGTGGGCGAAGGAGGACCCCGAGGACGTCGAGGAGGGCCAGGAGCCCCGCGAGTTCGACGACACCCCGTCGGGGTTCGGCCGCATCGCCGCGACCACGGCCAAGCAGGTGATCCTGCAGCGGCTGCGGGACGCCGAGGACGACGCGACGCTCGGCGAGTACGCGGGCCGCGAGGGCGACATCGTGACCGGTGTCGTCCAGCAGGGCCGCGACCCGAAGAACGTGCTGGTCGACATCGGCCGGCTGGAGGCCATCCTGCCGGTGCAGGAGCAGGTCCCGGGCGAGACGTACCCGCACGGCATGCGGCTGCGCAGCTACGTCGTCCGGGTCGCCAAGGGCGTGCGCGGGCCCTCGGTCACGCTGTCGCGCACCCACCCCAACCTGGTGAAGAAGCTGTTCGCGCTGGAGGTGCCGGAGATCGCCGACGGTTCCGTGGAGATCTCGGCGATCGCCCGTGAGGCCGGTCACCGCACGAAGATCGCCGTCCGTTCCCTGCGGTCCGGGCTGAACGCCAAGGGCGCCTGCATCGGCCCCATGGGCGGCCGGGTGCGCAACGTCATGGCCGAGCTGAACGGTGAGAAGATCGACATCGTCGACTGGTCGGACGACCCGGCCGAGATGGTGGCGAACGCCCTGTCGCCCGCCCGGGTCTCCAAGGTGGAGGTCGTGGACATGGCGGCCCGGTCCGCCCGGGTGACGGTGCCGGACTACCAACTCTCCCTGGCCATCGGCAAGGAGGGGCAGAACGCGCGGCTCGCCGCCCGGCTGACCGGCTGGCGGATCGACATCCGGCCGGACACCGAGCAGCCCGGCGACGCGTCGGGCGAGTAGCCCGTGCGGCGGTGCGGCCGGCGGCCGCACCGTGCGTCCCCGGCCGGCCGGAACGCGGCCGGGGAATGGATCCAGGCCGCAGGTCGCTGAGATCACGACAGCTTTTTCTGCGGCACGTGTTCGATCCTTGCCCCGAAGGGGTGAGGTCGCTTCGGGGAGGTAGACTGAGCTGTGTCTGGCCGGACACCTACCCGTGCATGCCCCGAACGCACCTGCGTGGGGTGCCGGGAGCGAGCGGTCAAGAACGAGCTGCTGCGGATCGTGGCGGTCGAGGGCGCCTGCGTCCCCGATCCTCGCGGTACGCTGCCCGGCCGGGGTGCTTACGTACACCCCGTCCCGCTCTGTCTGGACCAGGCGGTGCGCCGCAGGGCGTTCCCGCGGGCGTTCCGCGTCCCGGGACCGCTCGACGTAAAGGCGTTGCGCCACTACGTCGAGCAGGCACAGGGTTGCTGACAGCAGCCCGACAGGAAGACATGCCGTACGGAACCCCCCGTGCGGTCTGGTACCTCGCGAGTCGAAAGCAGGTCGAGATTGCGATGAGCACTCGATGAGTACGCGATGAGTACGCCCATGAACTAGCGACGGTCCGGACGCAACCCGGACCTCAAAGGAGCGAAGTGGCTAAGGTCCGGGTCTACGAACTCGCCAAGGAGTTCGGTGTGGAGAGCAAGGTCGTCATGGCCAAGCTCCAGGAACTCGGTGAATTCGTCCGTTCGGCGTCTTCGACCATCGAAGCGCCCGTAGTACGCAAGCTGACCGACGCCTTCCAGGGCGGCGGCGGCAATGGCAAGTCCGCGGCGAAGCCGGGAGCGCCCCGCAAGGCGGCCCCCAGGCCCGCGGCACCCTCTCCGGCACAGGCCGCAGGCCCCCGCGCCGCCAAGGCGCCGGGGGAGCGTCCGGCTGCCCCGAAGCCGCCGGCCGCGCCCAAGCCGGCCGCGTCCCAGTCCCCGGCACCGTCGGCGCCCTCGCCGGCGACCCCGGGTCCGCGTCCGACGCCGGGCCCGCGCCCCGCGCCGCGTCCGGCCCCGGCCGCGCCGGAGTTCCAGGCCCCGCCCGCGTCGCCGGCCGCCCCGTCCGGGCCGAAGCCCGGCGGCGCGCGTCCCGGTGCCCCCAAGCCCGGCGGTCGTCCCGCCGGTCAGGGCCAGGGCCAAGGTCAGGGCCGTCCGGCCGGTCAGGGACAGCGTCCCGGCGGTCCCCGTCCGGGCGCCCGCCCGGCCGGTCCGCGTCCCGGCAACAACCCGTTCACCTCGGGTGGCTCCACCGGCATGGCCCGTCCGCAGGCGCCGCGTCCCCAGGGACAGCGTCCCGGCGGCCCCGGTGCCCCCGGCGGCGGTCCCCGTCCCCAGGCACCCGGTGCCCAGGGCGGCGGTCCGCGTCCGCAGGCTCCGGGCGGGCAGCGCCCGACCCCGGGCTCGATGCCGCGTCCGCAGGGCGGGGCTCCCCGTCCCGGCGGTCCGCGTCCCAACCCCGGCATGATGCCGCAGCGTCCCGCTGCCGGCCCGCGTCCCGGCCCCGGCGGCCGCGGTCCGGGCGGTGCGGGTCGTCCCGGCGGCGGTGGCGGCGGCGGCCGTCCCGGCTTCGCCGGGCGTCCCGGTGGCGGCGGCGGTGCCGGCCGTCCCGGTGGTGGCGGCGGTTTCGCCGGCCGTCCCGGTGGCGGCTTCGGTGGCGGCGGTGGCCGTCCCGGCTTCGGCGGCCGTCCCGGTGGTCCCGGTGGCCGCGGTGGCACGCAGGGCGCCTTCGGCCGTCCCGGCGGTCCCGCGCGTCGCGGCCGCAAGTCGAAGCGGCAGAGGCGCCAGGAGTACGAGGCCATGCAGGCCCCGTCGGTCGGCGGTGTGATGCTGCCTCGCGGCAACGGCGAAGCCATTCGCCTGTCGCGCGGTGCCTCGCTCACCGACTTCGCGGAGAAGATCAACGCCAACCCGGCGTCGCTCGTCGCGGTCATGATGAACCTCGGCGAGATGGTCACCGCGACCCAGTCCGTTTCCGACGAGACGCTCCAGCTCCTCGCGGACGAGATGAACTACACCGTTCAGATCGTCAGCCCGGAGGAGGAGGACCGCGAGCTGCTCGAGTCCTTCGACCTGGAGTTCGGCGAGGACGAGGGCGACGAGGAGGACCTGGTGGTCCGTCCGCCGGTCGTCACCGTCATGGGTCACGTCGACCACGGAAAGACCCGTCTGCTCGACGCCATCCGCAAGACCAACGTCGCCTCCGGCGAGGCGGGCGGCATCACCCAGCACATCGGTGCCTACCAGGTCACGACCGAGGTCAACGAAGAGGATCGCAAGATCACCTTCATCGACACCCCGGGTCACGAGGCGTTCACCGCCATGCGTGCCCGCGGTGCCAAGTCGACCGACATCGCGATCCTGGTCGTCGCGGCCAACGACGGCGTCATGCCGCAGACGGTCGAGGCGCTCAACCACGCCAAGGCGGCCGAGGTCCCGATCGTCGTCGCGGTCAACAAGATCGACGTCGAGGGCGCCGACCCGACCAAGGTGCGCGGTCAGCTGACCGAGTACGGCCTGGTGGCCGAGGAGTACGGCGGCGACACCATGTTCGTCGACATCTCCGCCAAGCAGGGTCTGCACATCGACAGCCTCCTGGAGGCCGTCGTCCTCACCGCCGACGCCTCGCTCGACCTGCGGGCCAACCCGAAGCAGGACGCGCAGGGCATCTCGATCGAGTCCCGGCTCGACCGTGGCCGCGGTGCGGTGGCGACCGTCCTCGTGCAGCGCGGAACGCTGCGGGTCGGCGAGACGATGGTGGTGGGCGACGCCTACGGCCGCGTGCGCGCCATGCTCGACGACAACGGCAACAACGTCTCCGAGGCGGGCCCGTCGACGCCGGTCCAGGTCCTGGGCCTGACCAACGTCCCGGGTGCGGGCGACAACTTCATCGTCGTGGACGAGGACCGTACGGCCCGTCAGATCGCCGAGAAGCGCGCCGCCCGTGAGCGCAACGCCGCGTTCGCCAAGCGCACGCGCCGCGTGTCGCTGGAGGACCTGGACAAGGTGCTCAAGGCCGGCGAGGTCCAGCAGCTGAACCTGATCATCAAGGGTGACGCGTCCGGATCGGTCGAGGCACTCGAGTCCTCGCTGCTCCAGCTGGACGTCGGCGAAGAGGTCGACATCCGCGTCCTGCACCGCGGCGTCGGTGCGGTCACGGAGTCCGACATCGACCTGGCGATGGGCTCCGACGCCATCGTGATCGGCTTCAACGTGCGCGCCGCCGGGCGGGCACAGCAGATGGCCGAGCGCGAGGGTGTGGACGTCCGGTACTACTCGGTCATCTACCAGGCGATCGAGGAGATCGAGGCGGCCCTCAAGGGCATGCTCAAGCCGGAGTACGAAGAGGTCGAGCTCGGTACGGCGGAGATCCGCGAGGTCTTCAAGTCGTCCAAGCTGGGCAACATCGCGGGTGTCCTCATCCGCTCCGGCGAGGTCAAGCGCAACACCAAGGCGCGCCTCATCCGCGACGGCAAGGTGGTCGCGGAGAACCTCACCATCGAGGGACTGCGTCGCTTCAAGGACGACGTCACCGAGATCCGCGAAGGCTTCGAGGGCGGTATCAACCTCGGGAACTTCAACGACATCAAGGTCGACGACGTCATCGCGACGTACGAGATGCGCGAGAAGCCGCGGGCGTAACCGCCACGGTCCACGCGCCGGCCGACGGGACGCTCCATGTCCCGTCGGCCGGCGCGTGCCCGGTCCCGGCCCGGCCGGGAGCCGCGGGGCGCAATATCCGTCGATCACGCGGCCCGCTTCGTTGTACCGTTCGTGATGTCCCCGCCCACTGGATGGCGGGGCCATCGATCCCGTGCCGGCGGGTGAACCGGTTGCACATGTATGTGGGGACGCTGTCCTTCGACCTCCTCCTCGGCGACGTACGGTCGCTGAAGGAGAAGCGCTCCGTCGTCCGCCCGATCGTCGCCGAACTCCAGCGCAAGTACGCGGTGAGCGCGGCGGAGGTGGATCATCTGGACCTTCACCGCAGGGCGCTCATCGGCCTCGCGGTGGTCTCCGGCGACGCGGGGCACATCACCGACGTGCTGGACCGGTGCGAGCGGCTGGTCGCCGGGCATCCGGAAGTGGAGCTGCTGTCCGTCAGGCGGCGCTTCCACGGCGAAGACGACGACTGACGACGACTGACGACGACCAGGCTGTCGAGAACGAGATCAGGAAAGAACGGGAGACGGACCAGTGGCCGACAACGCGCGGGCGAAAAGGCTGGCGGACCTCATCCGAGAGGTGGTGGCCCAGAAGCTGCAGCGCGGGATCAAGGACCCGCGGCTCGGCACGCACGTCACCATCACGGACACCCGGGTCACGGGTGACCTGCGGGAGGCGACCGTCTTCTACACGGTGTACGGGGACGAGGAGGAGCGCAAGGCCGCCGCGGCGGGCCTGGAGAGCGCCAAGGGCGTGCTGCGCTCCGAGGTGGGCCGGGCGGCGGGCGTGAAGTTCACGCCGACGCTGACCTTCGTCATGGACGCCCTCCCGGACACGGCACGCAACATCGAGGACCTCCTCGACAAGGCGCGCCAGTCCGACGCCAAGGTGCGCGAGGCGTCCGCGGGCGCCACGTACGCCGGCGGGGCCGACCCGTACCGCAAGCCGGACGAGGACGAGACGGACGACACCGCCGAATGACGCAGAAGCCCCCCACGCCCGACGGCCTTGTCATCGTCGACAAGCCGTCGGGCTTCACTTCGCACGACGTGGTCGCCAAGATGCGGGGCATCGCGCGCACCCGCCGGGTCGGTCACGCCGGCACCCTCGACCCGATGGCGACGGGCGTCCTCGTCCTCGGCGTCGAGAAGGCCACCAAGCTGCTCGGCCACCTCGCGCTGACGGAGAAGGAGTACCTCGGCACCGTCCGGCTCGGGCAGGACACGGTCACCGACGACGCCGAGGGGGACATCACCTCCTCCACCGACGCCTCGAAGGTCACCCGCGAGGCCCTCGACGCCGGTATCGCCGCACTGACCGGCGACATCATGCAGGTCCCGTCGAAGGTCAGCGCCATCAAGATCAACGGCGTGCGGTCGTACAAGCGGGCCCGCGAGGGCGAGGACTTCGACATCCCGGCCCGCCCGGTCACCGTCTCCTCGTTCGACCTGTACGACGTGCGGGACGCCGTCGCCGAGGACGGCACCCCGGTGCTCGACCTGGTCGTCTCCGTCGTCTGCTCCTCCGGCACCTACATCCGGGCCCTCGCCCGCGACCTGGGCGCCGGACTCGGGGTCGGCGGACACCTCACCGCGCTGCGCCGCACCCGCGTCGGCCCCTACCGGCTCGACACGGCGCGGACCCTGGATCAGTTGCAGCAGGACCTCACCGTCATGCCGATCGCCGAGGCGGCGGCGGCCGCGTTCCCCCGCTGGGACGTCGACGCCCGGCACGCCCGGCTGCTCACCAACGGGGTGCGGCTGGAGATGCCCGAGATGTACGCGGGCACCGGTCCGGTGGCCGTCTTCGGCCCGGAGGGCGGCCTGCTCGCCCTGGTCGAGGAACACCGGGGCAAGGCCAAGAGCCTGGCCGTCTTCGCCTGACGGACGGCCCGCGGCACCCGTCCGGGGCGGGGGCGGGATCACGGGCCTGCCCGCTCGCCCGCCCGGCTGGGGACGGGCATACACGGCTGCCCGCCCGCCTGCCCGCCTTTCTGCTCCCCCCGGCCGCCGGTCTGCTCGCCCGCCCGCGGGGGGACCGGACCACCGGACCGTCGGCCCTCAGGCGCCCCGGCGCCGATGCGGTGTGTCGCCCTGGGGACGATGGTCCGGCCGAGCGGTCCGTCGCGCTGCCGCCGAGGGCTCCGCCGATGCGGTCCGTCACGTTGCCGCTGAGGGCTCTGCCGATGTGTCGTCCTGCCGATGCGCCGATGCGCCGATGCGCCGATGCGCCGACTCGTCTCCTCGACGCGCCCGTCCGTCGGGCGCCGCCATGCCGGTACGCGCCCTTCCCAGGCGGTCGGCGCGGCCGGCCCGTCCGTGGAGCGGCGTCACGGACCTGCCCTGCCGCCGCTCCACGGTCCCCCTCGGTTCCCCCACCCCTAGGGTGTATCCACCAGGCATCCTTTGTTCACCCGTACGTGCAGGCGCTCGGAGTGAACCGGGGGAGCGGAAGGGGGCGCGTTCGCCGCAGGGCGTTTCCCGCTGATCATCGTGGCCTACTGTCCAGAACACAGGCACGGTGGTAAGGCAGTACGGCGGGGAGGTTCGGCGATGACATCGATGACGTCGCGCCACCGGATCCCCCGCGATCCCGACGCCCCCCACGGTCCGGACGGCGCTCAGGAACACGCTCAGGACCCCGCCCCGGACGCCGGGGAGACCCCCGTCGGGCCGCCGGCCCCGGAGGACCTGCTGGTACGGGTCCACGACCTCGCCGGCCGGCCGCGCGGCACCGGCTTCCTCGCGGACCACCACGGCACGGTGATCACCAGTCACGAGGCCGTCGACGGACTGCCCCGCCTCGTCCTGCGGGCCCCGGACGACCGGCACTGCGTGGTCGACGCCGACGCCGTCACCCCGCTGCCCGCCCTCGACCTCGCCCTGGTCCGCACCGACGGACTCGGCCTCGACCCGCTGCCCGTCACCGCCCGCGACCGGATCGACAGCGGCACCTACGTGACGCTCGCCGCAGGCTGCTGGCGCGAGGCCCGCGTCCTGGGCGCCACGACCGTCACGTACACCGCCACCGACCGCTCCCACCGCCTCGACGACGCCCTCGAACTGGCCATCGGCACCGCGGGACGGGACGCCCTGCGGCTCGGCGGCGGAGCGGCCGGCGGGCCCGTGCTCGACGCCCGGACCGGCGCCGTGCTCGGGGTGCTCGGTACCGCGCTGCGCTCCCCGCACCGCGACACCGGCTTCGCCGTCCCCCTGCGCTCACCGGCCCCCACCGCCGCGGAGGACGCCCCCGGCCGGTCGGACGGCACCGCCGCCGGTACCCGCCGGGCCGACGGCCCGCTCGCCGCCCTCCTGGCCCGGAACGCCACCACGGTCCCCGCCTACGGCGCCGACCTGAACGTCGCCGGGGTCCTGCACCTCACCGCCACCTCCGTCGCACAGGACGGCCCCCCGGGCGTCCTCACCGGGGACACCGCCGCGCGCGGCGGCCTGCCCCGCGTCGAACGGGCGGGCGTGACAGCGGAGTTCACCGCGTTCGAGCAGGGCTCGGCGACCGTGCTCGGCCTCGTCGGCCCGCCCGGCAGCGGCCGCACCACCGAACTCGCCGCGTACGCCGCCCGCCGCCACCGGGACGGCCGGCCCACGCTCTGGCTGCGCGGTGCCGACCTCCACCAGGACGACACCTCCCTCGCCGACGCTGCCCGCCGCGCCCTGGGCCGGGCCGCCCGCATCGTGGCCGCCTCCCGCAGCCCCCTGCCGGCCGGCCCGGACGGCCTCGGCGACACCGGGCCCGAGCACCTCGCCGCCCTGGCCCGCGCCGCCGGACGACCCCTGACCGTCCTCCTCGACGGTCCCGAGGAGATGCCCCCCGTCCTCGCCCACCGCCTCGCCGCGTGGACCGACGGCACCGCGCGCTGGCTGCGGACGACGGGCATCCGCCTGGTGGTCGCCTGCCGCCCGGAGTTCTGGGACGACGCCGCGCCCCGCTTCCCCGCCGGCCTGCTGCACGCGGCACGGGACGCGGCGGACCGCGCCGACCCGGCCCCCGCCCACGTGCCCCTCGGTGACCTGTCGGCCGAGGAGGCCCGGCGCGCCCGCGCCCACCACGGTCTGCCCGACGACCTCCTCACCGGTTCCGAAGCCCGGCATCCCCTCGCCCTCCGGCTGCTGTCGGAGATCCGGGACGCGCTCGGCGGCACACCCGGCGTGCCCGTCGACCGCGACGACCTCTTCTCCGCCCACCTGGACCTGATGTGCCTGCGCGTCGCGGTCCGCCTCGCCGCCGGGAACGGCCTGCGCGGCACCGCCGTCCGCCGCCTCGCCGCCCGCGTCGCCGGACAGCTGCACGAAGCCGCACGACGCAGCCTCGGGCCGGGCCAGGGAGAGCTGGAGCGGACCGCGTTCGAGGAACTGTTCCCCTGGGGCCCCGCCCCCGCCCACCTCGGCGGGGGCACCGGCTGGGCCACCGCCGTGCTCACCGAGGGCGTCCTGGTGCCCGCGGGGGCCGGATACCGCTTTGCCCACGAGGAGTTCGCCGACTGGATCCAGGGCGTCCACCTCGACCTGGACGAAGCCCTGCGCGCCCTGGTCCACGCCCCCCGCCCGGCCGGCGACCCGGACCGCGTCCCCGTCCCGCACCACCGGGCCGGCCCCGTCGTGGAGGCCCTGCTGCGCCTCGGACGTCGCGGCGGCACCGTCCCGCTCGCCTCCCGGCTCGCCGACCTGGTGCACGCCCTGGACGCCGACCCGTCCTCCTGGTGGGCCGCCCGGCTGCTCTCCGCCACCCTCACCCGGGTGCCCGACGCCACGCCCTACACGGCGGTCCTCGGCCTGCTGGCCCACCGCGTGGCCGCCTGGCGGGAGCAGCGCCGGCCGGTGCCCGCGGACCTCGGCCCGGACTTCTGGAGCACCGTCCCGCTGCCGCCCGACACCCGCTTCGCCCTGCTGCGACGGCTCGTCCCCGCCGACGGCCCGCCGTGCGAGACCGGCCCGCGCTTCCTCGACGCCGCCGCCCGGCTGCTCACCGCCGACCCCGTCGAGGTCATCCCGCAGCTCGTCCGCTGGTTCGACGACGAGCGGCCACTGCCCGCCACCCCGCACGCGACCGTGGCCACGGCCGCACAGGTCCTGCTGCACACCCACCGCGACCGCGCCCCCGACGCCCTCACCGAGGCGCTCGCCGACAGCGCGCACCGCCGGGCCGGACAACTGCTGGCCGTCCTCGCCGAGGAGGAACCCGGCGCCGTCTGCCGGGCCGTCCACCGGTGGGCGCACGACGGGCGGCCCGCGCGCCGGGCCGCGGCCGTGACCCACGGGCTGCGCGTCGTCCCCTACGTCCGGAACGGCGCCGACCGCGCCCTGCTGCGGCAGGCCGCCCTGGCCCTGCTCGACCGGACCGACGACACCGCCCCGCACGGCGGCGCCCTCGCCCTGCTGGTCCGCGACCCGAGCAGCCGGGACCAGCACCTGGCCCGCGCCCTGGAACACTTCGCGGCCGGGGACCCGCAACTCCCGCCGGACGCCCTGACCGGCGCCCTGGTCACCCACCCCGGGCCGGTCCTCGCCGCCTTCGGGGAACGGCTCACGCGGGCGGACGCCGCCGAGACCCTCCGCGTCCTCGGCGACGCCACCACCCCGGGCCTGGCCGGCCGGGTCGCCGCGCTGCTGCGGGACGCCGTCCGACGGCATCCGGAACTCGCCGGGCACATCGCCGGGTACGCCGAGCGGCGCCTGAACGGAGGACCCGCCGCCCTGGACGTCCTGTTCCGGCTGCTCGCCGGTCTGCTCGACGGCGGCCCCGCCCCGCTGCGGGCGGCCCTCGCCGGTCTCCTCGCCGACCCCGGCACACCCGCCTCCCGGCCACCGCGCCGCGTCCTGCTGGACACCCTGCTCGCCCGCGTGCAGGACCCCGACGTCCTGACCGCGGTCCTGCACGCCGCCGCCCGCACCACCGGCCCGGACCTGCGCGACCTCGTCCACCGCACGGGACTTCTGCTCACCCGCACCGCGGACGGCGCCGCCCGCCTCGACCGGGCCCTGGCCGACCTGGCCCGCCACGTCCCGGGCTTCGCCGCGGCGCTGGCCGGCTGGCTGGCGGACGCCCCGGGCGTCTGGGCGCCCCTCGTCGGTACCGGTGCCCGCCGGACCGTCGAGGACGTGGTGGGGGCGCGCGTTCCGGTGTGAACCGGCCGGGCGGAGCCGGCCGCCCCGACGATCCGGGCGGGCTGACCGGGGGATCCGGGCAGGGCCGGCGCCGGCTCACGACGGGCGGGCCCGGCGGCCGGGCGAGCGGTCCCCTGCGACCATGCCGCTGCGCGTCCCGGCGGGGCGGCATGGCACCCTTAGACCTGCGCGGAAAGAAGTCCACGCGACGTCCACGGACTCGGCTCGACAAGGTTTCGACAAGGAGCAGGCACAGTGCAGCGCTGGCGTGGCTTGGAGGACATCCCCCAGGACTGGGGGCGCAGCGTCGTCACCATCGGCTCCTACGACGGAGTGCACCGCGGGCACCAGCTGATCATCCGGCACGCCGTGGACCGGGCCCGCGACCTGGGCGTCCCGGCCGTCGTCGTCACCTTCGACCCGCACCCCAGCGAGGTCGTCCGCCCCGGCAGTCACCCGCCGCTGCTCGCCCCCCACCACCGGCGCGCGGAACTCATGGCGGAGCTGGGCGTGGACGCGGTCCTGATCCTGCCGTTCACCAGCGAGTTCTCCAAGCTCTCCCCGGCCGACTTCGTGGCGAAGGTGCTGGTGGACAGGCTGCACGCCAAAGCGGTCGTCGAGGGCCCCAACTTCCGCTTCGGGCACAAGGCCGCGGGCACCGTGGACTTCCTCGCCGAGCAGGGCAAGCTCCACGACTTCGAGGTCGAGGTCGTCGACCTGTTCGTGTCCGGTGAGGCGGGCGGCGGCGAGCCCTTCTCGTCCACCCTCACCCGGCGCCTGATCGCCGAGGGCGACGTCGAGGGCGCCGCCGAGATCCTGGGCCGTCCGCACCGCGTGGAGGGCGTCGTCGTCCGCGGCGCCCAGCGCGGGCGCGAGATGGGGTTCCCGACGGCCAACGTCGAGACCCTCCCGCACACCGCCATCCCCGCCGACGGCGTGTACGCCGGCTGGCTGCACGCCCAGGGGGAGGCCATGCCGGCCGCCATCTCGGTGGGCACCAACCCGCAGTTCGACGGCACCGAGCGCACCGTGGAGGCGTACGCCATCGACCGCGTCGGCCTCGATCTCTACGGCCTGCACGTCGCCGTGGACTTCCTGGCCTTCGTGCGCGGCCAGGCCACGTTCGACACGCTCGACGCCCTGGTGGAGCAGATGGGCCGGGACGTGCAGCGCTGCCGCGAACTGGTCGCGGCGGCCGAGCAGCGCCCGTAGCGGGGCGCGAAGCGGCCCGACGACCGGCACCCGCCGGTCCCGGGAGCGCCGGCCCCGGGGTGAGGCCTCTCGCAGGCGCCTGCGTCCTGCCCGCGGCGCCCGGGCCGTCGCCGGTGCGTGCCGCGTCCCGGTACGTATCCTCCGGGCCCGGAGTCCGGACCGTCCCCGGAGCCCGGACCGCCCCCGGTATCTGCCGCGTTCCCGGCGCCCGCTCCGACCCAGGCGCCCGCTCCGTTCCCGGCGCCCCCGGCCCTCCGGCCTCAGTGCTCCGCGGCGGTGTCGTCCTCCGTCCCCCGCACGCCGGTCGCGTGGGCCCAGTGGCAGGCGACCTGGGCCGTGTCGCCGCCGTCCAGGACCGCCGGGTCCACGGTCCGGCACGCCTGTGCGACGCCGGCCCGGTCCGCCTCCCCGGCCGCGAGGACCTGGCAGCGGGCGTGGAAGCGGCAGCCGCCCGGGATGCGGGACGGATCCGGCGGTTCACCGGTGAGCACCACCGGCTCGCCCGGCGCCTCCGGCAGCACCGACAGCAGGGCCCGGGTGTACGGATGGCGGGGGGCGGTCAGCACCTGCTCCACCGCCCCGCTCTCCACGATCCGGCCCAGGTACATCACCGCCACCCGGTCGGCGATGTTCCACGCCAGGCCCAGATCGTGCGTCACCACCAGTGCGGACAGGCCCAGTTCGGTGCGCAGCCGCAGCAGCAGCGCCAGGATCTCCCCGCGCACCGAGGCGTCCAGGGAGGCCACCGGCTCGTCGGCGACGAGGAGTTCGGGCTCCAGCACCAGTGCGCCCGCGATCACCACCCGCTGCCGCTGTCCGCCCGACAACTCGTGCGGGTAGCGCAGGAAGAACCGCTCGGGAGGCCGCAGTCCGGCCCGGGACAGTGCGCGCGCCACCGTCGCCCGCTCGTCACCGCCGTGGCCGTGGATGCGCAGCCCCTCGGCGACCGCGTCGTACACCGTGTGCCGGGGGTTGAGTGAGCCGCTGGGGTCCTGCAGCACCAACTGCACGCGTCGGCGGTACGCCTTGAGGGCGCGGCCGGAGTGGTCCAGCGGCTCGCCGTCGAACGTGACCCGGCCGCCGGTGGGCCGCACCAGGCCCAGCAGCGCGCGGGCCAGCGTCGTCTTGCCGCAGCCCGACTCGCCGACCAGGGCGACGATCTCACCGGCGCGGATGTCGAGGTCGACACCGTCCACGGCACGGGCGCCCGGCGCTCCGCGCCGCCCGGGGAAGGCGACCCGCACCCCCCGGGCACTCAGCAGCGGGGCAGCGGGAGCCGGGGTGGGGGAGGTGGTCATGGGGTGCCGGGCCTCGCCTTCCGAAGGGGGACCGCCGCGGCGGCGGCCGTCGTGTCCTCACCGACCCGTACGCAGGCGGCCCGCCGGTCCGCGTCGACCCCGCGCAGCGGCTGGTCGTCCACCGCGCAGGACTCCAGCGCGACCGGACACCGCGGATGGAACGCGCAGCCGGACGGCAGCGCCGACGGGTCCGGGGGATCCCCGGCGAGGCCGCGCGGCGCGAAGCGCGAAGCCGGGTCGCCGATGCGGGGGAACGCCGCCGACAGCGCCCGGGCGTACGGGTGGACGGCGGCACGGTGGACCGCGTCGGCCGGGCCCTCCTCGACGACCCGGCCCGCGTACATCACCGCCAGCCGGTCGCAGGTGTCGGCCAGCACCGCCAGGTCATGGCTGATCATGATCAGGCCGACGTCCTGGTCGGCGACCAGCCGTTCGATCAGACGCAGGATCTGCGCCTGGATCATCACGTCGAGCGCGGTGGTCGGCTCGTCCGCGATGATCAGCCGCGGATCGCAGGCCAGCGCCATGGCGATCATCACGCGCTGCCGCTGCCCGCCGGACAGCTCGTGCGGATGGGCCGCCGCCCGTGCCGCCGGGAGCCCCACCTGTTCCAGCAACTCCCCGGCCCTGCGCCGCGCTTCGGCCGGGGTCGCCCGGCGGTGCAGCAGCAGGGGCTCGGCGATCTGGTCGCCCACGCGGTGCACGGGGTTCAGGGAGTGCATCGCGCCCTGGAACACGATCGAGGCGCCGGCCCAGCGGACCGCCCGGACCCGGCCCCACTTCATGGCCAGCACGTCCTCGCCGTCCAGCAGCACCTGTCCGGCGGTGTGCGTCCCCGGGGGCAGCAGCCGCAGCAGGGCCAGCGCCAGCGTGGACTTGCCGCAGCCGGACTCCCCGGCGATGCCCAGTTTCCGGCCCGCCTCCAGCCGCAGGTCGACTCCGCGCACGGCGGTCGCCCCGCCCGGATAGGTCACGGCCAGGTCCCTGACCTCCAGCAGACTCAACGGGACACCCCCAGCCTGGGGTTGAGGACGGACTCCACGGCCCGCCCGCACAGCGTGAACGCCAGGGCCACCGAGGCGATGGCCAGGCCCGGTGGCACCAGGTACCACCAGTGGCCGGAGCTGACCGCGCCCGCCTCCCGGGCGTCCTGGAGCAGGCCGCCCCACGACACCACCGTGGGGTCGCCGAGTCCGAGGAAGGCCAGGGTCGCCTCGGCCAGGATCGCGGACGAGATGATCAGGGTCGTCTGGGCGAGCACCAGCGGCATCACGTTGGGCAGCACGTGGCGGCTCATGACGTGCCAGTGCCCGCCGCCCAGCGCCCGCGCCCGCTCGATGTAGGGCCGGGTCTCCACCGCGAGCGTCTGGGCGCGCACCAGCCGGGCCGTGGTCGGCCACGTGGTCACCCCGATCGCCACCACGATGGTGACCAGCGAACGGGGCATCACACTGGCCAGGGCGATCGCCAGCACCAGGGTCGGCATCACCAGGAACCAGTCGGTGATCCGCATCGTCACCGTCGCGTACCAGCCGCGGAAGTGTCCCGCGGTCACCCCGATCAGCGTGCCGATGGCCACCGACAGCACGGCCGCGAGCAGCCCCACCAGCAGCGACACCCGCGCGCCCTGGATCACCAGGCCGAGCAGGTTCCGCCCGAACCGGTCGGTGCCGAACGGGAACGCGGCACTCGGGCTCTCCAGGGCCTCGCCGGGGGCGTCCGTCACCTGGTCGACGTCGGACCCGACCAGCAGGGGTGCGGCGAGCGCCAGCACCCCGGCCAGCAGCAGCGCGGCCAGTCCGGCCACGCCCGACCGGTGGGTGCGGTACTGCCGCCAGAAGCGGGCCACCGAGGCACGCCGCCGCTGCCCGGCCAGGGTGCGCGCGGACGCCTTCACCGGCACCGGAGCCGGCGGGGAGTCAGCCGGCGGGGAGCCGGGCGGCGGGGAGGCGGGCGGCGGGCCCCCGGCCGGGGTGCCGGAGCCCGGCGCCGGCGTGTCGGTCGTGCCGTCGTGGTCGGTCGTCATCGGCCCACCCGGGGGTCGAGCAGCGGATAGATCAGGTCGGCCAGCGTGTTCATCAGGATCACCGCGGCCGCGAACACGAAGAACAGGCCCTGCACCAACGGCAGATCGGGCACGCTCAGCGCCTGGTAGAACAGCCCGCCGAGACCGGGCCAGGAGAAGACCGTCTCCACCAGGATCACGCCCGCCACGGTCCGCCCGAGGTTGATGAACACGAGCGTCACCGTCGGCAGCAGCGCGTTGGGCACGGCGTGGCGACGGCGCACCAGGTCGTCACGCAGTCCCTTGGCCCGCGCGGTCGTCAGGTAGTCGCTCCCCATCTCGTCCAGCAGCGCGGACCGCGTCACCAGCAGCGTCTGCCCGTACTCCACCGCCACCAGCGTCAGCACCGGCAGCACCAGGTGGTGGGCCACGTCCAGTACGTACGCGAGGCCCTCCTCGCCGCCCGACTCCATGCCGCCGGTCGGGAACAGGCCCGGGACCGGGCCGACGCCCACCGACAGCGTGACGATCAGCAGCAGGCCGAGCCAGAACGACGGCACGGAGTACAGGACGAGCGCCAGACCGGTGTGGAACCGGTCGCCGAGCCGCCCTTTGCGCCACGCCGCCCGCGTGCCGAGCAGGACGCCCAGCGCCGTGTAGAGGACGAAGGCGGTCCCGGTCAGCAGCAGGGTGTTCGGCAACGCCTCGGTGATCTTGTCGATCACCGGGGCCCGGAACTGGTACGACGTTCCCAGGTCGCCGGTGAGGGCCTTGCCGCAGTAGTCGGTGAACTGCTGCCACATCGGCAGGTCCAGCCCGAACTCACGGCGGTAGGCGTCCAGTTGCTCCGCCGACACCTGACGTCCGCCGGTCATGAACTTCACCGGGTCGCCCGGGATCAGCCGGAAGAGGAAGAAGCTCGTGACGAGGACGGCGAACAGCGACACGGCGGCGCCGGCCAGCTTGCCCGCCACGTACCGCAGGTAGCCGGTCGTGGTGCGGGCCCGCGGGCCGCCGCGGCCGGCCGCCGGTCCGTCCCCCTTCACCGGACCGGCGGCCGGCACACCCCCCACGGGCGCGGATGCCGCGTCAGCGGTCATGGGCGCCCGCCCGCCGCCTACTCACGGTCGTCGGCGGTCGCCCGCCGCCGCAGCGCCAGGAACGCGCCCAGCCCCGCGAGGACCACGGCCCCCGCGACGATCCCGAGGACCACACCGACCGACGAGGAGCCGCCGCCCGAGTCGTCCGAGGCCGCCGGCACCGCGGACCACCAGCTCCAGTAGCCGTCCTGGCCGTAGATGTTGCCCGCCTTCGCCGGCATCGTGGTGATCGACTCGATGTGGTCCGTGCGGTACGCCTCCACGGCGTTCGGGTACGCCATGACGTTCATGTACCCGAGGTCGTACAGCCGGGACTGCATCTGCTTCACCAGACCGGCACGTGCGGCCGGGTCGTACTCGGCGAGCTGGCGCGCGTACAGCTCGTCGTACTTCTCGTCGCAGATGAAGTTGTCGGTGGCGCCGGTGTCCTTCGGCGTCGCGGGCAGCGCGGCACAGGTGTGGATGGACAGGACGAAGTCCGGGTCGGGGTTGACCGACCAGCCGTCGAAGGCCAGGTCGTACTCGCCCGCCAGCCACGGATCGGTCACGTTGTCCAGGCAGTTGAGCCGCACCCCGATGCCGAGGTCGCCCCACCACTCCTGGAGGTACTTGCCGATGGCCTTGTCGTTCGGGTCGGTGGCGTGGCACAGCACCCGGTACGTGATCGGCTCGCCGTCCTTGCCGACCCGCCTGCCGTCGGCGTTCTCCCGGTACCCCGCCTCGTCGAGGAGCGCCGCCGCCTTCGCCGGGTCGTACGCCAGCTCCTGCCCGGCCGACGGCTCCCAGAAGTACTGCGAGAAGCGCGGGGGTATGTAACCCGCCCCCTCCACGGCGTGCCCCTGGAACACCTTGTCGATGATCGCCTCGCGGTCCACCGCCATGAACAGCGCGTTGCGCACCCGCTGGTCGAGCAGCGAGGGATGGCCGTCGCCCATCTTCTCGCCGTTCCTCGCCTTCGCGCCCGGGTTCGTGGCGAGGGCGTAGAAACGGCGCCCGGGCGCGTCGTTGACCCGGATGTTCTTCTCCTTCGCGAGCGACTCCGCCTGCGCGGGCGTCAGCGACGGAGACCCGGCGACGAACGACACCTCGCCCTTGCGCAGCGCCGACACGGCCGCGTCCTGGTCCTTGTAGTACCGGAAGACCAGCTCGTCGAACTTCGGCGCCCCGCGCCAGAAGTCCTTGTTGGGCTTCAGCCGCACGTAGCTGTCGGCCTTGTAGTCGGTCAGGACGAACGGCCCGTTGCCGACGAGGGGGAAGTCCTGGTCGTTGTTGAACTTCGCGTAGTCGTCGACCTTCTCCCACACGTGCTTGGGCACGATCGGCACGTCCAGCGCCGTCATCGTGGCCTGCGGCTTCTTCAGCCGGATGACCAGTTCGGTCGGGCTGGGCGCGGTGACCTCCTCGAAGTTGGCGACGAAGCTGCCGTTGGCGGTGGCCGCCCCCTCGTCGGTCATCATCGTGTTGAACGTCCAGGCCGCGTCCTCGGCCGTGGCCCGCTTCCCGTCGGACCACGTCGAGTCCGACCGGATGGTGTACGTCCAGGTCAGCTTGTCCGGCGACGACTCCCACTTCGTGGCCAGCCCGGGGACGACGTGGTTGTCCTCCGGGTCGTAGTTGGTCAGGTACTCGTACGTGAGCCGGTGGATGCTCGTACTGAGCAGCCGCACGGCGAGGAACGGACTGAGCGAGTCGACGCTCTGCGCCACCGCGACGGTGAGCACCTTCTTGCCGTCGTCGGCCGCCTCGGCCCGCTGGGGCGCCGGGTTCAGCGGTGTCACCAGCCCGGCGGTCAGCGTCAGCGCTGCGGCACCGGCCACCGCGACGACACGCAGCGGACCGCCGTGGAGCGCCCCGCGCCGGGGCCGGGGGTGGGGGGAGGGGCGCCGCCCGCCGGGGGGCCCGCCGTACTGATCGTTCGTGTCCATAAGAGGGCTGACCTCGCGTCATCGCTCGCACGGGAAGGACGGGTTGATCAGGTGGGTGATGAGTGTGTCTATCAGCGCCCTCCGCCACCGTCAACGGCGCGTGCACCCCATGTGGCCTGCGGAAATAACGAATTGACGAGCATTTCTCGCCCATTGGCGGAGACCACTGAAGCGCCCCAGGCCAGGGGCTGGCGGCCGGATCCGGCCTTTGGGCGGTGTCATGGCCGGGGGCGGGTGGTGAGGGGACTGGGGCGGGCGGCGAGGGGACTGAGGTGGCGGGGGAGGGGGCGCGTACACGGTGGCCGGTGCGGGGGTGTGGCCGGCCTGTGCCGGTGCGCGGTGGTCCGGTCTTGGGGGCGCGACGGTCTGTTCCGCACGTTCCGGACGGGTGTGGGACAGGGGCTCTGCCGACGAGGTGGGCCGGATCGCAGGGGGGCGCCGGTCGGCGGGCCGTGCGCGTGGTGGACGCGGCCGAAACGGGGATCGGCCCCTCGGAGGGGCTGAAACGGCGATCGGCCCCTCGGAGGAGGGGCCGATCGGAGGAAGGGCGGGGCAGGGAGCCGGTGCGGCGGCGCTGTCCTGCGGCACGGGAGGCGGCCGGATGCTGCCGCCTCCCGTACCGCCGGGTCGCCCCTACTGCTGGGGCGGCGGGGTCCCGTTTTGCTGGGGCTGCGCCTCCGGCGGGGCGGCCGGGGGCTGGGGCTGTGCCGGTGGCTGCGGCTGGGCCAGGGGGTAGGACTGGTCCGGCGCCCCGCCCGGTGCCGGGGGCTGCGGGTGGGCGGCGTGTGGCGGGACCGGCGGCTGCCCGGGCTGCCCCGGGTGCCCGTGGGGAGGCTGGGCCTGCGGATGGCCCGGCGCTGCCGGGTGGGCGTACGGCGGTGCCTGCGGGTGCGGCTGGGCGGGGGGCCCTCCGTACGGCTGCTGCGGGTACGGGCCCGGGCCCTGGGGCTGGCCGGGGCCCTGGGGCTGGCCGGGCATGTGGTGTCCGCCGGCGGGCGGCTGCTGCGGGCCGGGAACCTGCGGTCCGCCCGGGTACGGCATGCCCGGCACGCCCTGCCCGGGGGTGCCCTGCCCCGGCACGGGCTGCCCCGGCACAGGTTGTCCCGGCACGGGCTGCCCCGGCACGGGCTGGCCCGGGAGCGGCGGGGCGGCGACCGGGGGCGGGTTGCCGTCGGAGGTCCACAGGCCGTGCGCCTGCTGGTGCCGGACGAAGTCCTCGGCCACCAGGGCCGCCAGGTTGAAGTACGCCTCCCGCACCTTCGGCCGCATCATGTCCAGGTCGACCTCCGCACCGGCGGCCAGGTGCTCGTCGAACGGCACGACCACCACCCCGCGGCAGCGCGTCCTGAAGTGGGACACGATGTCGTCGACCTTGATCATCTTCCCGGTCTCGCGGACCCCGGAGATGACCGTCAGGGACCGGGAGACCAGCTCCGCGTACCCGTGGGCCGACAGCCAGTCCAGCGTCGTACTGGCGCTGGACGCCCCGTCCACCGACGGCGTGGAGATGATGATGAGCTGGTCGGCGAGGTCGAGCACCCCGCGCATCGCGCTGTACAGCAGACCCGTGCCGGAGTCGGTGAGGATGATCGGGTACTGCCGGCCCAGCACGTCGATCGCGCGCCGGTAGTCCTCGTCGTTGAACGTCGTGGACACCGCGGGATCCACGTCGTTGGCGATGATCTCCAGGCCGGAGGACGCCTGGGAGGTGAACCTCCGGATGTCCATGTACGAGTTGAGGTACGGGATCGCCTGGACCAGGTCGCGGATCGTCGCCCCGGTCTCCCGCCGCACGCGGCGGCCGAGCGTGCCCGCGTCCGGGTTGGCGTCGATGGCGAGGATCTTGTCCTGCCGCTCGCTGGCGAGGGTGGAGCCGAGCGCGGTCGTCGTGGTCGTCTTGCCGACGCCGCCCTTCAGGCTGATGACGGCGATGCGGTAGCAGGAGAGCACCGGCGTGCGGATCAGCTCCAGTTTGCGCTGCCGCTCCGCCTCCTCCTTCTTGCCGCCCAGCTTGAAGCGCGAGCCGCCGGTCGCGGGGCGGGTGCTCTTCGCCTTCTGCCTCTTGCTGTTGAGCAGGCGGTCCGAGGACAGCTCCACGGCCGCGGTGTAACCGAGCGGTGCCGCACCGGGGTTGGTCGGCTGCCGCTGGTCGTGCTGCACGGGCTGCGGCCAGGCGGCCCCGACCCGGGGGTCGACCGGCGGCTGCCCCGGGTGCCCCGGCTGGTCCGGCTGAAGTGCCTGCGGCGGAACGCCCGGGTGCTGCGACTGCCCGTGGGCCCCGGGCCCTCCCGGTCCCTGCTGCGCGGGCTGGGCGGGCTGCGCCGGGGGCTGCTGCGGGAAGCCGTAACCGCCCGGCTGGGCCGGGGGAGTGGGCGCCGGACCCGCCTGAGGCTGGGTGTGCGGGAAGCCGTAGCCCGCGGGTGTGCCGGGGCCGGGGGCAGCGGCCTGCGGGAACCCGTACCCCGGCTGCGGGGCGGCCTGGTCGGGTCGCCCGGTCTGGTCGGGCCCCTGCTGCGGCGGCACCGGCGCGGCCGGCGTCTGCCAGGCGGCCGGGGCGGACTGCGGGGCCTGCGGCTGGAACGCGGGCGGCTGCTGGGCGGCAACACCCGGCTGCGGCGCGGGCGGAGCCGGGGTGGTGCCCTCCGGCTGGGGCGCCGGTGCCGGGGACACCGGTGCCTCCTGCCCCGGTGTCTCCGGGGCCGGGGGCTGCGGTGCCCCGTGGGGCTGGGCCGGCCACTGGCTCGCGGGTGCGGGCGCCGCGGGGTAGGCGGGGGGCAGCGGTGGGACGTTCTGCGAGGGCGGGGGAGGAGCCCACGCGGGCGGAGCCATGTCGGCGGTGGCCGGAGCGGCGTCCTGCGGCGCGTGGGCACCGTGCGCCTCGGCGGGCGGGGCCGCGGGCGGGGCGGTCGCGCCGTCGGGTGCCACCGCTTCGCCCGCCGGCGGCGTGGAGCCGTCGGTGGACTCCGCCTCCGCGCGGGAGCCGTCCGTCCCCTCGGTCCTGTACCGGGTGTCCGCTGCCACCTCTCCGGTGTCGGCGGACGCCGGTCGAGCGTCCTCGCCCTCCTGCTGCCCGGCCCTGGTCCCGGCATCCGAGTCCGGGCCGACGGGGGGTCGCACACCGGCTGCCGCTGCGGCTGCCGGTGCTGACGGCACCGCACCGTCCTCGTCCTCGTCCACGTCCGCGTCCGCGTTCTCGTCCGCGGGGACGCCGTCACCCTGGCCCTCGGCGCCGGCAGTGGTGTCTCCACCCTGGCCTTCGGTACCGGCAGCGGTGTCGCCGGAGTCCGGACCGGATCCGGTGTCGCGGCCGGCCTCGGCGCCGGAGGCGTCGTCGGCCGTGGTGCTCCGGGCGCCGCCGTCATCCTCCGGCGCGCCGCCGGACACGGTGGTCCCGTCGCTGTGCTGTTCGCCGGGCGCGGCGGTCCCGTCGCCGTGCTGCCCGCCGGTGGGCCCGCCCGTGACCGGCTGTCCCGCCGACGGCCCGGCGGCCTCCGAACCGGCTGCCGAACCGGCCGTCGCTCCAGTTGTCGCTCCGGCCGTCGATGCGGGACCCGTGCCGCCCTCCTCGGGGCGTGCCGCCCCCTGGGACCGGGCCTCCGCCTCCGCGGCGGCGTCACGCCGTGCGAACTCCTGCTTCAGGGCGGCGGCGGAGAAGCGCATCGTGGCGCCGCTCTCCAGGTCACCGTTGCCGGAGTCCGGCGTGTAGCCGTCGCTGCCGACCGGGGCGGGCGGTACCCCGGCTTGGGCGGCCGGGCCGGTCACCCGGCCCGCGTCGTCCGCCGTCCCCTCGTCCCGCGCGCGGGGCGGTTCGGGCTGCTGGGGCTCGAAGCCGCTGCCCGCCGGCAGCCTGGGCACCGCGCCGGAACCCGTCGGGGGTGGGCCCGCCGCACCGCCACCGGAGGCGTTCTGCGTGTACCAGGCCGGTGGTGCGTAGTCGATGGTGAACTCGCCCGTCGCCTCGACGGACTCCGCGTCGGGCTGGTCATCGCCGGGTGTCGCCCAGCCCCCGCGGTTCCCGTCCCGATCGCTGTTCACAGTTCCTCCTGGTGTGGTGGCGCACCCTCAGGCCGTGCCGGGGGCGCCCCTGCTCGTCGTCCGAAGTCTTCCGGGGGCTGTCCGAGGCCGCTGCGGAGTCGTCCGTCGCACGGTGCCGCCCCCGACCGGACCCAGCCTAATCACCACCACCGGCACCCCGGCAGGCCCCGTCGACCCCTCGGTACGCTTCCGCGCCCCGGCGGCCGGCGGCCTTCAGTCCATCCGCCGGGGCGTACCCAGCAACCCGATCTCCGCGTCCGTCGGTTGGGTCATCACGTACTGCCGGTCGCGGTCGGCGCACCACAGGGTGACACCGTCGGGCAGCGTCGGCAGGGCGTCGATGTCCGCCCGGGGCAGCCCCATGGTGCGCCCCAGCTCGGCCGACTCGTCCGGCGAGATGCGCTGCACCCCCACCAGCCGTGCCTGACGCAGCAACCGGGGCGCGACGGGGCTGAGATAGGGCAGCAGCGTCAGGACCGACTGCCAGCGCCCGGACACCACCCGGCCGCGCGGCGGACGCATTCCGCAGTCCCGCACGACCAGGACCGGCGTACCGGCCGAGGCGCCCTGCGGCGGCACCCGCCCGACGTCGTACACCGCGAGGCCGTTCTGCCCGCCGCCCATGGCGTGCACCATCTGCGTCCACGCCTGCGGACGCCCGGTCTCCACGGCGACCCGGGCGCCGGTCGCGGCGGCCCGCAGCGCCAGCACCTGGACCGTCCACAGGCTGCCGATCAGCACGATGTCGTACGGGGTGGGCCGGTTGAGCCCCAGCACCGCCGGCTGACCCTCGGCGTCCACCCCGATGACGACCCCGTCGTCCCCGATCGGCAGCGCCAGGGTGTCCAGGTCGTCGGCCGTCAGGGTGTGCCGGCCGTGGCGCGGGCCGAGCAGCCCGAAACCGGTGCGCAGCAGTTCCGCCGCGCGGGACGCCGTGGTGTCCGGCGTGCCCGGAGCCGGTGTCACCGGGCCTGCGCCGGGCGCGGGCGCGGGGACGCCGGGGCCGGCGCCGGGTCCTGTCGTCATGGCCGTCACCGCACACCTCCCAGGGGCAACGTGGCCAGTACGCCGGGCAGTTGCTCACGGTCCAGGCGCATGAGGGCCGCACCGGCCTCCCGCGCGGCACCCTCCAACGCCCGCCGCGCCTCGGTCAGCTCCTCCGCGCTGCGACCGGTCACCCGCAGGTGCCCGGTCAACGACAGCTCCCGCCGGCCCTCCGCCGCCAGGGTGAGACTGACGGTGGTGGCGAGTGCCGGAACCGCCGTGACCCGGGCGACGAACTGGGGGAGCGGGACGCCGCCCTCGCCGCCGAGCGCGGGCCATCTGCGCACCCAGTACGTGGTGTGTCTGCGGTTGTCGCAGCGCCAGCTGCGGCCCGACTCCTCGGTGCGCCGCTCCTGCCGGGAGGCCCGCCCCGCCTCCGCCGTCACCAGCGGGTTGGCGCAGGCCGACGTCGCGATGGCCGAGGTCAGTTCCTCCTCGTCGAGCACCGTGGCCCGGAACCCGGCACCGGTCAGCCGGCTGGCCAGGTGGTCGGCGACCCGCACCGCGCACTTCTGCGCGCCCACCAGCCCGCCGCCCCGGGCCGCCACGGCCTCCGGACACAGCTCGGGGTCCACCTTCAACGCGATCCAGGTGATGCGCACCGCGGGAGCGCCGGTCTGCTCCTGCAACGGCGCGTAGTTGCTGACCGCCACCGACTGACGGGGCAGGTGCAGCGCGGGGGCGGGCTGCGTGTGCAGCACGATCTGCGCCGACTCCAGGCGGATCCCGTCCACGTCGAGCGCGTCCCGCACCAGTGCCAGTGGCAGGGGCCGCCGGGAGCGCTCAGCCCGCAGGGCCGTCGCGTCCGCCTCCACCTGCACCACGGCCGTCACGAACGTGCCGTCCCCGACCAGGCCGACGGGACGCCGCTCCCGCCCGCCGAACGCGTACGTGCGCAGGCTCGGATCGCACTCCACCGCCGGCGCCAGCCCGGCCTCCGTCCCCGCCGGGATCTCCAGCTTCGCCGCGCGCTTCCGCCGGGAACGCAGCGCCCGTACCGTGGCGATCCACTCGGGCAGCGAACGGCCGCGGCGCCGCACGAAGGCGAGCAGCACCAGCAGCACCGCGACGACGGCGGCGGGCACCAGGAACAGCGGCCCGAACAACCAGCCCGCCAGGAGCACCGCGGCGGCCAGCTCCACCAGGACGATCCGTTGCAACCGGAACGAACCCGGGCGTCCCGCACGCACCTTGAGCTGGAGACCTCCGCGCGGGGACGGCTGCCCCGCGGCCCCGGCGTCGGGTGCGGCGGCACCGCGCGTCCGGGTCCGGCCACGCCCCGGGGGCCGCCTTCCGGAAGCCATCACTGCATTCCCCCAATTTGTTCACAACACGCAGGAAATCCCGCGTCCCACCAGGCCCTGCGGGGCCCAGGCACCCTACCCGCTCCGCAAGTTGCTCCCCACACCAGGCATAGTAGGGGCCCGGTCCGACACCGGCGGGCGGACGACGGCGATCCCCGCCCCCGGAACGGGTGCGGGCGGGACACGTGCGGAACACGGGGAGAGACACGCACCAATGGCATCTCGGCGGGATCAGCTCAACGCCTACACCTTCGCGAAGCGCCGCTTGCTCGCGGCGTTCGTCCAGTCGTTCCCGCAAGGATCGGAGGAGGGAGCGCCCCGCCCGCTGCGCGGTGTCGTGCCCGGCCTCGTCATCGGCGTGATCGTCATGGCCGTGTTCGGCGCCTGGGGCATGCTCAAGCCGACGGCGCCCAAGGGCTGGGACACCCCCAACGAGAAAGTCATCATCGCCAGCGAGTCGACCACCCGGTACGTCGTCCTGAAGACCGGCGACGAGGCCCAGTTGCACCCCGTCCTCAACATGGCGTCCGCCAAGCTGCTCCTGGCCCCCAACAAGGGCGACGTCGTCACCGTCAGCGAGTCGCTCCTCGACAGCGGCAAGATCCCGCACGGCGCCACCATCGGCATCCCCTACGCCCCCGACCGCCTGCCCTCCGCGAAGGAAGCGGCCGCGGCCAAGCGGTGGGCGGTCTGCGAACGCCCCAGCGCGGGCGGCCAGTCGATCCAGAAGGCGGCCCTCGTCCTCGCCGACCGCGAACGGTCCCTGACCGAGGGCAAGCAGAAGCTGAAGGGCGGCCAATTGCTCTACGTCGTCGACCCCGACGGCCACCGCCACATCGTGGACGCGGGCGGCACCGCCTATCGCGTCGACGAACTGGACAGCGGCGACGACCTGGAGCTGCTGCTGCGCACGATCGTCGGCTCCGGCAGCGAACCGCAGCGGGTCTCCCGCGAGTGGCTGGCCACCCTGCACCGGGGCGACCCGGTCACCTTCCCCGAACTCGACGCCACGCCCGGCACCCCCGCCGACGCCCCCGGCCGGCTCGACCCGTCGGCCAACAAGGTCGGCACCGTGCTCAAGGCCCCCGACAACAACAAGGTGCAGCACTACGTCGTCCTCCCCGGCCGGGTCGCCCCCGTCTCCGCCTTCGTCGCCAAACTCCTGCTGTTCAGCGAGGATTTGACCTCACTCGGCCAGGCCGGACACGCCCTGGACACCAGCCCCGGCGCGATCGTCCCCGGCAAGCCCTTCGGCCAGGAGCACGACTGGCCCACCGGCACACCCGAGGCGGTCAACGAGGCCTCCGCCGCCAAGGGCAGCCGCAACACCGTCTGCAACGTCCTGCACCACGTCGGGGACAAGGGCGCCACCACGCTCACCACCTGGGCCGGCACCGACTTCCCGGCCGACCTCCCCGCCGGCTCCTCCAGCGCCTACGTCACCCCGGGCTCCGGGCAGCTCTACCGCCAGTTCCAGGGCACCGAGACCAAGGCCGGCCCCGTCTTCCTGGTCACCGACACCGGCCTGCGCTACGTGCTGCAGTCCAACGCGGACAGCGCCACCGACGACGCCGGCATCGGCATGTCCGCCGCGGAGAGGAAGCAGTTGGAGCAGGAGGCCCAGCAGGCGCAGACCCGCCTCGGCTACGCCGACGTCGACCCGACCCCCGTCCCGGCCGCCTGGTCCGCGTTCCTGCCCACCGGACCCCGCCTGTCCACGGCAGCGGCCCGCCAGCCGCAGGGCTCCTGACCCGGGGGACGGCATGCGACGCAACCACCACGCCCTGCTCCGGACAGCGACCGCGGCGGTCCTGCTGGCGGCCCCGGTCGCCCTCGCCCCGCCCGCCACCGCGGACGACTCCTTCTCCGACCAGTGCGAATACCCCAACGCCTCCTACCCCGGCCGCCCCTGGTCCCTCCAGCGCGTCCAACTCGACGCGCTGTGGAGCCAGTCCAAGGGCAAGGGCGTACGGGTCGCCGTCATCGACACCGGCGTCGACATCACCCACCCGCAGCTCAAGGACGCCGTCGACGCCAAGAGCGGCCGCAACTTCCTGCCCAAGGGCCTCAAGGACGACAACGGCGACCCCGTCGACCGCGGCAAGGAGAACGGCACCACCGACACCGTCGGCCACGGCACCAAGGTGGCCGGCATCATCGCCGCCCGCCCGGCCGACAAGACCGGCTTCGTCGGCCTCGCCCCCGAAGCCGTCATCATCCCGATCCAGCAGAACGACGCGGACGGCAACGGCGACACCGCCACCCTGGCCCGGTCGATCCGCCACGCCGTCCAGGCCGAGGCCGACGTCATCAACATCAGCCAGGACACCTCGAACGCCGCCGAACCGGACCCGGACCTGAAGGCCGCCATCGACGAGGCCCTGGAGAACGACATCGTCGTCGTGGCCTCGGCCGGCAACGACGGAGCGGGCGGCAACGTCAAGAAGACCTACCCCGCCTCCTACGAGGGTGTCCTCGCCGTCGCCGCCTCCGACCGCAACAACGAACGCGCCTCCTTCTCCCAGTCCGGCGACTTCGTCGACGTGGCGGCACCCGGCGTCGACATGATCTCCACCGTCCCCAAGGGCGGCCACTGCCTCGACAACGGCACCAGCTTCTCCGCGCCCTACGTCGCGGGCGTCGCCGCGCTGATCAAGGCGAAGCACCCGAAGTGGACGCAGCGTCAGATCGTGGCCCAGATCGAGCAGTCGGCGGAACGGTCGATCGCCGGCCGCGACCGCCTGGTCGGCTGGGGCGTGGTCGACCCGGTCGCCGCCCTCACCGAGGACGACCGCCCGATCGAGTCCCCACGCCCCCGCGAGGGCCTCGCCCGGGCCGAGGCACCCCGACCGGCAGCCCTCCCGATCGGTGAGACCGCCGACGAACGCAACGCCCGCCTCGCCACCTACGTCGCCGTCGGCACCGCGGTGCTGGTGGCCGGGCTGGGCGGTACGGCGGTGGCCGTCCGGGACGCGCGCAGGCGAAAGCGGGCGGTCACCCCGGAAAACGTCGACAGCACGATGTGAGAAACACCGCTCGATCACCGGGGACCCGACGGCAACCGGCTCCGCATCCGTACCGTCCGGTGAAGAGAGGGTGAGGATACGCCGTTCCGCACGACCGCGACGGCGTATGGCAGTTGGGACTGTCGGTGCGGATCACTAGAGTGGTTCCGTTGCGGTCGTGATCGCTTCGGGGCGCGAACGGAACAACGCCCGAGCGGGTCCGACCGGCCACGGCACGGGGACAACGGGGCAGCAGTACCCACGGGGAGGAAGAAGCATGGGGCTTCCAGAGGAGGACAGGGTCGGAGCGCCGGGCAGTGCGTCCGGATCGGCGGACCTGCGCCGCGGCGTGATGGCGCTGTCGAAGTTCAAGGAGAAGGTGGACGACCTCCTCGAGACCTTCGAGGGGTCACCCGGCGGCCCGGCCAAGGTCTCGGCCCACAGCCTGCCCCAGACCGCCTTCGGCACCGGCGCCTTCCCCGAGGGCCAGCAACTCCACCTGGAGTACGAGCGCGTCCACGAACGGATCACCGCGCTGTCCAAATCTCTGGGCCTGCAACTCGAGGCCATGCGGATCGCGGTGCACGGCGTGGACGTCGACTTCGACAACCTCGAAGAAGAGCAGCGCCGCAAGTTCCACTCGATCCGGACCGAGGTCAACCGGACCAGCGAGGAGATGCGCGACGCGCAGGACAAGCGGGAGAACACGGCCGGCCAGACTGACGGGGGGTACTCATGAGCGGCGACAAGAACAGGCCGGATCCCTACCAGGACGAGCGCGAGGACGCCACGTCCCAGAACGGCGCCCTGGACGCGGTCATGACCATGACCCGCGTCGTCAACCCGTTCAATCCCCTCTCCCCCTTCCCGAACGCCCGGGGCATCCACTTCGCGTCCACCGACTTCGAGGGCTACGACCTCAACGACATGGTGGACATCGTCGAATCGGCCAACCCCGAACTTCTCGAGTCCGCGGGCGAGGCGCTCCTCGCCGCACGTACCGCCATCGAGGAGGCCGCGGACATACTCGACGGTGACCTCAAGAACATCGACTGGAAGGGCGAGGCCCACGACGCCTTCCAGAAGTGGGCCAAGAGCCTCGTCACCACCGCCAAGGGCCTGGCGAACTACGCGGAAACCGTCGGCACCCAGGTCATGGCCGCCGGCTCCGGCCTGGCCTCCGTCCGCAAGTCCATGCCCCCGCGCGACTCCCGGGCCAACCCCAAGACCGTCGACGACATCCCGCCCATCCAGCGGCTCGACACGAACGAGGAGTTCACCGCCGCCCGCAAGGCGGAACAGAACCGCCAGGAAGCCATCAACCAGATGTACCGGCTGGCGTCGTTCTACCGGGTGTCGCAGGGGAAGATGGCCTCGGCGGAGGAGCCGGTGTTCCCGAAGATGCCGGACGTGGGGGTTCCAGAGCCGCTGCCCTACGAGCGCCTGCCCACGCCGCCTGCGTCGGAACAGATGTTGCCCGCTTCCTCCCACGACGCCCGCACCACGGCGCAGAGCGAACGGGGAGCGGAGCCCGGGCGGCAGTCCGTGGACGCGCAGGCATTGCTCAAGGAAGCGACCAAGCCCGATGGGCTGCCGAAACCTGCAGTGGGCACGGAGATCAACACCGTTGGCACCTTGCCCCCTCAGGAAGCGGTGAGGCCGCCGACGGCCGGTGCGCCGCCGATGACCGCTGGTCCCGTCGGCCAACCGGGTCCCGTCCCTCCCATGGCGCCCAGCACGATGCCGCCCGTCCTGCGCGGAACCGCAGGACGCTCCCTGGGTGGCCCTGGCGGGTTGCCCGGGGGCAAGGTTCCTCCCGTGGCGCACGGCCCGGCCGGTGGGCCGGGGCGGAACGGCACGATCGGACGTATGGGGCCGGGTGCCATGGGCACGGGGTCGGGCCCTGTAGCGGGGGGCGCCGGGCCGATGGGCAGGGCCACCGGTCCGCTGGGGCCAGTCGGGCGTGGAGCCATGCCAGGGCAAGCCTCCGGCGCCGGGAGCGGCACCGCAGGACGCGGCATCGTTGGTGGCGTACCGAGAGCTACGACGCCGATGCCAGGTCCCGTAGGCGGTGGCGCTCGCGGGCCGATGGGCCCCATGGGACCACCACTGGCAGGCCGCAGCGGAACCTCCGGCCGACGCGGTGACGGCGTGGTGGGCGGACGCCCTGTCGTCGGGGCACCGCAGTCCGGTGCCGGGACCACCCCGAGGCTGCCACGCGGCAACGTCATCGGCGGTGAAGGTGCAGCCGCCGGCGGCTCGACCGGGCAGAGGCCCGGTCAGCAAGGCGTGATCGGAGCACCCCCGACGACCGCGAACAGGGCACCATCGGGCCGTCGTCCAGCCGGCAGCTCCGAGGGTGTCATCGGAGCGCCAACGGCGACTGGGGCGGCCTCCAGGAAAAGTGGCCGCTCATCTGAGGAGCCCGGAGCGCGACATGGCGCGTCGAAGAGCCGGAACGCCGGCTCGGGCCGTTCACGCCGCGAGGGGCGCCGCGACGACACATCGGCGTCCGGCTGACCGGATGGACAAGGGACAGGCAGAAGCATGGTGTCAAGGGTGAGCCGACTCGCCGGGCGGAACACGTCTGCGGCCTCGCAGCAGAGCCGGAGCAGGGGACGGAGCGTCGCCATCTGCTCGATGGTCGGTGCTGTAGCGCTGCTGTCGACCGGTCTCACGACGGGCGTCGCAGCCGCGGACGTGCAGTCCAAGCAGTGGTATCTGTCGGCGATGAAGGCCGAGGGGATGTGGAAGGTCAGCACCGGTGAGGGCATCAAGGTCGCTGTGATCGACAGCGGCGTCAATCCCGACACTCCCTCTCTCAGAGGTCAGGTCCTCGCTGGTGAAGCGCCGGATTCCGTGAGCCACGGAGCGACTGAGGACTACTCGGGTCACGGCACGAGCATGGCTGAGCTGATCGCCGGCACGGGGGCGGGTGGTGGGCTCAAGGGACTGGCCCCGGGGGCGAAGATCGTTCCCTACCGGATCGACCTGGCCGGCTCGACAGCCAGGAAGCCCGTGCAGAACGCCCCCGAGGTCGCTGAGGTGATCAGGGCCGTTGCTGACAGTGACGCTCGGATCATCAACATGTCGTTCGGCGTCGATGCCGAGAACGACGAGGAAATGGCGGCAGTCAAGTACGCCCATTCCAAGGGGAAGCTGATGATTGCCGCTGCCGGCAACGATGCGATGAAGCACAACCTCATCGACTACCCGGCTGCTTACCCCTACGTCGTAGGCGTTGCCGCCAGCGATGAGTCCGGGAAGGTCGCCAAGTTCTCCGAGCACGGTAACTACATCGACGTGGCTGCTCCGGGGGTGAACATGTCTTACTACTGCGACGCCACCCTCCGCTCCTATTGCGACGGCGATGGAGGCACCAGCGGCGCCGCCGCCCTCACCTCCGCCGCAGCCGCCCTGATCTGGTCCGCGCACCCCGACTGGACCGCCAACCAGGTCCTCGCCAGCCTCATCGACACCGCCGGCCGCGACTGGGCCAAGGACGATCCGAGCATCTACCTCGGCTACGGCCTGATCCGCCCCCGCAGGGTGCTGGAGAAGCCGGACTTCGACCCCGGCCCCCCCGATGTCGACCCGCTGGCCAGGGAGAACGAGAAGGGTGTGCTCGACGAGTCGGGCAAGCCCGTCTCCGCGTCCGGGGCGCCGTCCGCGAAACCCTCGGAAGGGTCAGCGGACGACCAGTCCTCGGTGTCCGCCTCCGCCGAGGAGTCCTCCGACGGCGGCAACACCACCCTCTGGATCACCCTCGGAGGCGTAGCCGCCGCCCTGGCCATCGGCGGCGGAGCCTTCGCCGTGCTGCGTTCACGGCGGAACTCCTGACCCGACCCACCACCTACACCGCGCGGTGAGCCGTACGCACCCCAACCCACCGCACCACCGAACTCACGAAAGGGACCGCCGACATGGCTGACGGCCGCAAGCTCTACGAGGCCCAGGTACAGAAGCTCCAGACGAACGTCATCGACCGGTACGACTCGATCCGTCAGTCGCTCGCCCGCCTCCAGGGCACGATCGACATGATCGAGAAGCACTGGACCGGTCAGGGCGCCATCGCGTTCGACAAGAAGCAGACGGAGATCAACGGCCACATGGCCGCGATCGGCCGGATGCTCGACGACTTCCTCGAGGGCATCGAGCTGAACAAGAAGGACAAGCGGAATCTCGAAAGCCAGATCGAGGCGGACATCGTCAAGATCTCCGTGGACGACCTCGGCGGCAAGACCTCCGCCCTCAGCCAGTACTGACGCGAGCCCACCACCTTCCGGCTCTCAACGAAACGAGGAAATCATGTCCGGAGTCCACTACGACGAACTCGCCGTCAAGTACGGCACGATGGACGCGCTCGCCACCGAGCTGGGCGACCAGGCCAAGAAGCTGGAGGAGGACCTCGAGGCCCTCAAGAAGGCCGTCCTCGACGCGGCGGCGGGCTGGGGCGGCGAGGCGTACGAGGAGTTCACCAAGAAGAGCAAGGAGTGGGACCGCCACGCCCGGGGCATCCACCAGGCTCTGACGAGCATCGCCCAGCGCGTCGGCACCGCCGGCGGTGACTACCGCGGCGGCGACCTGAAGGGCTCCAGCTACTTCATGTAGTGCGAGTCCGAGCAGTCCGTCGGGGCACGCACGCCTCACACGAACGGGGTGGACACGCGCGGGAGGTGTCCACCCTTTCGTGTGCCCGCGTCCGTGTTGGCGGCTGCCCTGCCCGCTCTCTCAGTCCAGTTCCCGCCCTGCATTCCCCCGCGCCGCGGAGGAACTGTTGAGCGTGTCATGACGCAACGAGCGCCGTACCTTGCCGTCCAGACCGAGCGCCCTGCTCCAGACGTCGACCATGTCTGCGCTCTGCCGCTCGAGAAGCGTCCGACTGCCTTCCGCCCCCTTGGTGAGCAGCGCACGCCGCCACGAGACGACGAGGTGGTTCACCGGATCCTCGTCGTAGGACGACGGCTCGGGAATTCGCTTCGTCAGTCCCTGGAAAACCTCTCGTTCCCACTCGGCGGTCCTGCCCCCGCCCAGGTTCTCCCGCACGTCCTTGGCCACCGCGTCCAGCGCACCGAGCGTGTGGGCGGTGCGCGCGGGTGGAGCCGCGAGCTCGGCGCCGGTCGCGTCACGTTCCACTGCCGCAAGCTCTTCCGCAGCGTGCCGAGTAGCTGCCAGCCGGAGGACGACGAACGCCTTGGGCTCCTCGGACACCGCCCGCACAGTGCGCAGCAGTGCAGCGCGCGGAACGGCCATGTGGACGCCCTCTTCGTCCTCCCACGCCGGCTCGGAAGCGGAACTCCGGACGACGTGGTCAGCTCTGCCCATACCGAGCATCACGCCCGTGTCCGAGGCGTAGTCCGCGAGCGATTCCGCGAGCGGCACACGCATTCCCGGATCCAGACGGCCACCGGCCTTCGTCACCTCGTCGTCGACAGCCAGGAGCACATCCTTCATGGCTTGAGCCTGACGAAGCGAATGCTGCCCCGGCAGGGACCCCACGGTCACCTCTCGTAGCACCGACCCGAGCTCGGAGCAGTTCATGCCGGTTGTGCGGGAGTCACCCAACGCTTCTTGGATCCGTTCATCCTGCAACAGATCCTCGCAACCGCCGCTCTCATCGTCGTGGCCGAGGAACAGCCATGCCCCGATCCCGGCTACCGCTGCGCATGCGGTGGCGGTCAGAGTGAGGAGGTAGGAGTGACGGTTGCGGGGCAAGGGCCTTCGGGGCATGAAACTTCCTGGGCTGGAGGGCTGCGGAGCGAGATCGGTTCGTCGTGTCCGTCAGGTACGTCGCAGCGGTGCGCGAACCACGGTCGTGGCCGTTGAGCATGCCGTCGGTGAGAACCTGCGGCTGGGCCTTCCCAGCGGACTGTCCGACTCATCGAGCCAAGGCTTCGCCCGCGGAAGGCACGCTCAACTGCCGCCCGACACAGGTTCGCAACCGAGGTGACCAGCCACCCAGTCCCTCCGCGTCGATTCGAACCGGCCTATCGCCGACCCGGCCGAACCGGCCGCAGGCCCCCCGGCCCCATGACCTGCACCGACCAGCCCGCCGCTACAACTCCTCCTCCGCCACCAACCCCGTCTGCACCAGCGGACGCCCCCGGCGCCGCGAGACGAACACGCCCCGCCCGGCCGGCATCGGGCGCGGGCGGACGCCGCCGAGGACGTCACCCTCCCCGGGGTCGCCGGCCAGGACGACGCCCTGGGCGCCGAGTTCCTTGATGCGCTGCATGAACGCCTCGTAGGACGCACGGCTCGCGCCCGCCGTGGAGCGGGCGATGATGAAGCGCACGCCGACGTCCCGGGCGAACGGGAGCAGTTCGGTCAGGCCGCTCAGCGGGTTGCCGCTGGACGTGGCGACGAGGTCGAAGTCGTCGATGACCACGTACACGGTCGGGCCCTGCCACCAGCTGCGGTCCCGGAGTTGCTGTGCGGTGACGTCCGCGGTCGGGGTGCGCCGCTGCATCAGGTCGGCCAGGGCCGTCATGTGGTGCTCCATGGCGTTGGACATGGGGATGTACTCGGCCAGATGGGTGTCGGGGGTCACGCCGAGCAGGGAACGCCGGTTGTCCACCACGAACAGCTTGCACTCGTTGCCCGGGTAGCGCGTGGTGAGCTGCTTGATCAACAGCTTCAGCAGGTTCGACTTGCCGGACTCGCTCTCGCCGAAGACGAGGAAGAACGGGTCCTGGTCGAAGTCGACGAACACCGGCTCCAGGTTGTCCTCGTCCAGCGCGAACGCCACGCCCCGCCTCGGGAACCGGTCGCCCGGCGGCAGCTGTTCGGCCGGGAACGTACGAGGCAGCAGCCGGACCGCCGGCGCTTCGGAGCCCTGCCAGTGCCGGGACACCTCGGCCGACAGGGCCGCGGTGGCGTCCGCGAGGTCCGTGTCGGAGGTGAGGCCGTCGATGCGCGGCACCGCGGCCATGAAGTGCAGCTTCTGCGGTGACAGACCCCGGCCGGGGACCCCGGCGGGCACGTTCGCGGCGATCTTGCGGTCCAGCTCGGAGTCCATGGTGTCGCCGAGCCGCAGCTCCAGCCGGTTCAGCAGGTTGTCCTTCAGGGCCGACCGCACCTCCATCGAGCGGGAGGCCGACAGGACCAGGTGGACGCCGTAGCCGAGCCCGCGCGTGGCGATGTCGAGGATCACCTGATCGAGTGCCTCGTAGTCGCCGCGGAAGGTGGCCCAGCCGTCGATCACCAGGAAGACGTCGCCCCACGGCTGGTCGGTGACCGAGATGTCGCCACGGGCGCGCCGGGTGCGGAACTCCGCGATCGACGAGATGCCCGACGCGCGGAAGTACTCCTCCCGGCGGTTCAGCACCCCGTAGACCTCCGCCACCGTCCGCCGGACCTTCTCCGGGTCCAGGCGGGAGGCGATGCCGCCGACGTGCGGCAGCCCGGCCACCGCGGCCATGCCGCCACCGCCGAAGTCCAGCCCGTAGAACTGGACTTCCTCGGGGGTGTGGGTCAGGGCGAAGGAACAGATCAGCGAGCGCAGCAGCGTCGACTTGCCGGACTGCGGGCCGCCGAGGATCTGCATGTGGCCCGCCGCGCCCGAGAAGTCCACCCACAGCGGGTCGCGGCGCTGCTCGTACGGCTTGTCGACGAGACCGACCGGGACGAGCAGCCGGCCCGCGCCCTCGTAGCCGGGCTGGGTCAGGCCCCGGCCCGCCACGGCCGTCAGACCGGGCAGCAGGCCGTCCAGCGAGGGCGGGCTGTCCAGCGGCGGCAGCCACACCTGGTGCGCGGCCGGGCCCTGGGCCTCCAGCCGCCGGACGACGACGTCCAGCACGGTGTCGGCGAGCGCGTCGTCGACCTCGTCGGGGCCGCCGGATGCGGCGCTCCGCTGCTGCGGTACGGGCGCGTAGTGCACCGGCACCTCCGCGGCCGTGAACAGCACCGGCCGCCGGTCCACCGGCAGCGGTCCGCCCGCGGACGCGTTCTGCTGCGTCCCGGACCGGTAGACGCCCGACACGTAGGCCGCCTTGAAGCGCACCATCTCGTCCGTGCCGAACTTGAGGAAGCCCGAACCCGGCACGTTCGGCAGCTCGTACGCGTCCGGCACGCCCAGTGCCGCCCGCGACTCGGCGGCGGAGAAGGTCCGCAGGCCGATCCGGTACGACAGATATGTCTCCAGGCCGCGCAGCCGGCCCTCCTCCAGGCGCTGCGAGGCCAGTAGCAGGTGCACGCCCAGCGACCGGCCGATGCGGCCGATCTGCACGAACATGTCGATGAAGTCCGGCTTGGCGGTGAGCAGTTCGCTGAACTCGTCGATCACCAGCAGCAGCGACGGGATGGGCTGGAGCGGCGCGCCCGCGGCGCGGGCCTTCTCGTAGTCGTGGATGTTGGCGTAGTTGCCCGCGTCGCGCAGCAGCTCCTGGCGGCGGTTGAGCTCACCGCGGATGGAGTCGCCCATGCGGTCGACGAGGGTCAGGTCGTCCGCGAGGTTGGTGATCACGGCGGCCACGTGCGGCATCTGCGCCATGCCGGCGAAGGTGGCACCGCCCTTGAAGTCGGCGAGGACGAAGTTCAGGGTCTCGGAGGAATGCGTCACGGCGAGCCCCAGCACCAGGGTGCGCAGCAGCTCCGACTTGCCGGAACCCGTCGCGCCGACGCACAGGCCGTGCGGGCCCATGCCCTCCTGCGCGGCCTCCTTGATGTCGAGCATCACCGGGCGGCCGTCCTCACCGACGCCGATCGGCACCCGCAGCCGCTCCGCCTGCGACCGAGGCCGCCAGGTCCGCCGGGTGTCGACGGAGGCGGCGTCGCCCAGGTTGAGCAGGTCGGTGAACTCCAGGTTGGCCAGCAGCGGTTCGTCGTCGTCGCCGCCCTCGGCCATCCGCAGCGGCGCCAGCTGGCGGGCCAGTGCCTCGGCGGACTCGTACGACAGGGCGTCCGGCGTTCCCTCGTAGACGGCGCCGTGTGCCGACTCCAGGTGCAGCGACCGCGGCCGGACCACCACGGACAGGTCGCCGCGGACCCCGGCCGGCTCGCCCTCGGTCACCTCGACCAGCGTGACCCCCTGCAGGCCCTCCGGGCTGAGCAGCATCGAGTCGGGCGGCAGGGACACGCCGTCGAGCACGACGACGATGTGCGGGGTCTCCGGCAGCGGGGCGGCGTTCGGGTGGAAGCGGGGGCGCCCGGTCAGGCGGGAGGAGAGCAGGTCCTCCGTCTCCCGGGGGTCGGCGCCGATCAGACGGCGGGTCCCGGCGCCGTCCGCGACCCCGGACAGCTGCACGTGCGGCAGCCACTTGGCCCACTCCCAGTGCGGCAGCGCCTCCCGCCCGGCCACCACCGCGACGATCAGGTCCTCGGGGGAGTGCAGGGCGGTGAGCGACCCGACCAGGGCCCGCGCGGAGGACCGCACCGACTCCGGCTCACCACCCAGCGTCACGTGGTAGAACGCCCGCAGCGACACGGCCATCGGCAGGTCGTCCAGCGTGCCGTGGACCGCGACGAACCGCTGCATCGAGCCCGCGGCGAGCGGCTCCAGCTGCTCCACCGGGCCCGTCTCGGGGGTGACCAGCTCGGTGGCCAGGGCCTGCGGACCGAGGCCGATGCGGACCTGTCCGAAGTCCTCGTCGCCCGGCCGCCGTTCCCAGACCCGGCTGCCCTCCGCCACCAGGGCCCACAACTGGTCCGGTGAAGGATGCAGGTAGTACTGGGCGTCCCGCTGCCTGCGCGCCGTCTCCTGGACCGTCCGGCGGGTCTGGGAGAGGTAACTCAGGTAGTCCCGGCGCAGATCGGCGAGCTGGCCCTGGGAGCCTCGGCGGAAGCGGATCACCATCGCGATCGACATGGCGATCGTCGACGCGATCATCACCATGCCCATGATCCGCATGAAGGGCTGACCGCTGGTGAAGAAGAACACCACCGAACCGCCCATGCCGAGCGTCGGCAGCAACTGCATCAGCACGCTCTCCCGGTGGTCCCGCGGCAGCTCGGGCGGCGGCTGCACCACGACCTCACCGGACGGCACCTCGGGCGGCAGCGCTCGTGGCGGACGCTTCACGACGATCTGGGTCACTGCTCACCAATTCCCTTGGCGGCCCGCCGGGTTTGTCGTCCACCACCCCGTGTCAGGCGGACGAGGGCCGCCGCGCGATCCTACTGATCCCCTCACGCGCCGGCGGACGGTAGGGTGCCGGATGTTCGCGTCAGCACACGCGAACCCGGCCGGGAATATGGGGCATTCGTGAGATCCGGCGCGGCGGGGAACGCCGTCCCGGGCCGCACGGGCCCGTACCCGGCTGCCGAACTGCCGCCAACAACCCGCTTCACGGCGGACGATGGCGCCGCCGGAAGAAGTCACAAGCCTTTCACCCCATCCACACGGACCCGGGCCCGTGACGCGAGGCGGAGGCCACCGGGCCGCACCGGCTCGGCAACGACGCAGTACCGTGCACGACCGAAGCAGTACGAGCTTCGTGCGGACGCGGACGCAGCACGACACACAGTGACGCAGTACGCGACAGGACGGACGCGTTCCGGACACAGTGCGGACGCGCTCCGGACGCGCTCCGGACGTACTCCGGAGGCAGTGCGGACTTCAGCACGGACTCAGCACGGACTCAGTACGGATCCAGCACGGACTCAATACGGACGCAGCACCGAGGGGGAACAGCAGGTGAGCATGACGGCCTCGACGGCGGCCACCGGCCCGGGCGGACCGGGGCAGGGGACACCTCCCACCCGGGCGGCACAGGGACTCGGCTTCTGCCGGGTCACCATCGTCGCCCCCGACAGCCGCATCGACGTGGCCCTGCCCGACGACGTGCCGGTCGCCGACGTCTACCCCGAGATCCTCCGCCTCTCCCGGCAGACCGCCGAGGAGGGCGCCCCGGTCGGCTACCACCTCGTCCGCCGGGACGGGACCGTCCTCGACAGCTCCCGCTCCTTCGCGGCACAGCGCATTCTCGACGGCGAACTCCTCACCCTGCGCCCGTTCTCCGAGTCACTCCCGCCGGCCGTCTTCGACGACGTCTCCGAAGCGGTCGCCTCCGCCGTGACCCGCGACCGCTCCCTGTGGCGCGACGACCTCACCCGCGCCGCGGGCCTGACCGGCGGCGGGGTGCTGCTCGCCCTGCTCGCCTTCGTCGCCTGGGCCGCCGACCCGCGCCACGACATGCACGGCCTGCCCGGCATCCTCGCGGGTGTCACCGGCGTGCTCCTCGTGGTCCTCGGCTTCGTCCGGGCCCGCGTCTACGACGACCGTGCCGCGGGCATCGCGCTCGGGCTCGGCGCCCTGCCGAACGTCGGCGTGGCGGGTTCCGGCCTGCTCTCGCTGTCCGAGGGGCAGGGCATCGGCAAGCTGCAGTTCCTGCTGGCCTGCGCGGCCGTCCTGGTGGCCTCGGTGGTCCTCACCCTGTGCTCCCCGCGCGGCGACGGCCCCTTCGTCGCCTTCGCGGTCGCCTCCGGCCTCGCCCTCGCCGCCACCTTCGGGGCCCTCCTCGGCGACTGGACCCCGTCCGAGACCGCCGCACTGTGCGCCCCCGTCGCCGTCGGGGCACTGGCCTTCCTGCCGGGCATGTCGATGCGTTTCGCCCGCCTGCCCATCGGCTTCGACGCGCCGGACACCACTTACCGCAGCGCGTACGGCGCCGACCCCGAACCCCAGGAACCGGTCGACGCCGAACGCATCGGCGCCCAGGCCCGGCGCGGCCACGAACTGCTCGTCGGCCTGGTCGGCGGCTGCGCGCTGCTCGCGGCCGGCTCCGCACTGGTGCTCGGCTTCTCGGACGACGTATGGGCCCAACTGCTGGCGCTGGCCACCGGCATCGCGCTGCTGATGCGCGCCCAGCTGTTCCGCTACACCGCGCAGGTCGCCGGTCTGCTGGCCGCCGGCCTCGCGTCGCTGGTGGCGCTCGGCCTCGGGCTGGCCCTCAACCCGCCGCACGCCCTGGTCCGCGACGCGCTCACCGGCGACCGGGCCGACCTGGACCTCCGTACGGTCTGGCTGGTCGCGGCCATCGCCGTGGCGGCCGCGATCATCACCGCGATCGGGCTGATGGCCTCCCGCACCGGACTCACGCCCTTCTGGGGCCGCTTCCTGGAGATCGCCGAGGGCTTCGTCCTGCTCACCTTGGTGCCCCTGACGCTGGCCGTCTTCGAGGTCTACCAGTCGGTGCGGTCGATGACCGGCTGACGGACGGCGGACGGGCAGCTGACGGACGGCCGGCCGACCGGCGACGGGGCGCCCGGTGCCTGCCGCGTCTGGGATTCG
>NZ_JBEZWE010000023.1:0-12304 GCF_040637405.1 Streptomyces sp. NPDC029526 | reverse complement strand
CGCACTCCGGCGGGGGGGGGCTCGCCCGGCGGCCGGGGGGGGGCCCGCCCGCCGCCGGCGGGCGGGCCCCCGGGGGGGGGGGGCCCGCGGCCCCCCCCCCCCGCCCCCCCGGCCCCCGCTCGACCCGCACGTACCGTCGTGCACGACCTACGGCCTACGACCCACGACCCACGGCCCGAGCTACCCGCTGACGTCACGGCGCCCACGCCCGCCGTGGAGGCCCGGGCCGCTGCGCGCCCGGAGCGCACGCCCGCAGCCGGCGCACTGCCGCATCGCACTCTGCCCACACGGGCCCGAGTGATCCCGGCGGCGTGGCAGACACCGCGAACGGGAGGCCGTGTCGGCGGAGGTCATCGACCAGGGGCACCGGGTGGCGCGGGGCGGGCTCTTCCCCGCAGCTTCCGCGTCCCGCTCCGCTCCTCCGGCGGCTCCGCAGCTCCGCCCTCCCCCGTGGCCGGGCGCAGACCACTCCCGCTCCCGGCGTCGACCGGTCGCCCCGCTTCCGGCGGCCCCCGTCACGTCACCGTCGTGCCACCGGGACGTCCCCCGTCGGCGCGCGGACGCGGCACGCGGCCTCCACACGCACGCCGTGTGACGCGCTGCCACGCGCGTCGACGCAACGACGCGCCCCACCAGTCCCTCCGGCAGGCACGTTCACCCCCGTCCGAGCCGCCTGCGGTGTCGCTCACCCCGGCGCCGGGCGGACGGACGCCCCGCCCGCTCCGGCACCAGCCGGCACGCGTCGACTCACCCCGCCTCGGGCCCCGCCGGCTCCAGGTCGAACTCGCCGTCCCGGGCGCCCAGCACAAAGGCCCGCCACTCCGCCTCCGTGTACCTGAGCACGGTGTCCGGGTCCAGGGAGGACCGCATGGCCACCGCACCACCGGGCAGGTAGGCGATCTCGACCCGCTCCTCGTGCTCCTCGGTGCCCGGTGCGCTGTGCCACTCGACGCCGGAGATGTCGAGCCCGTACAGCTCGTCCTTCTCCCGCTCCTTGCGCGCCCTGATCTCCTCAGCCGTCTCCGCCATGCCGCAGCGACCCCTTTCCGACTGTTCCGACTGTTCCGACTCTCCGACTGACCAACTGCTGTGCCGTACTCTCCGGTGCCCGTGCCCGTGCCCGTGCCCGTGCCCGTGCCCGCCGACCCCGACCGCCTACTCTGGTCAGGGCCCCCGGCCCGGACCGGCGGCCCTGACCACGAGCTGCGGCCCCGACCGCGACCGTCTCGCGGCCCGGACCCGAACCCGGACCCGGACCCGCCCGGTGTGTCCCACGGTCCGGCGCTCACCCTAGTGGCCCCGAGCCCTCCACCAGGGCGGTTCCACGGACCGTGGACGGGAGCCCGGTCACCGCCTGATAGGCTGGCCGATGGCCGTTTGTGTACGCACCCCCGGAGCGCCCGCTCTGGAGGCCGCGCCCAGCGGATCCGCGCCTTCCGAGTCAAGGAAGATCCCCCGAGACGAAGACCGGGGGCACTCGGTGGCCACTCACACACCTTTGAGGAGTACGCGTGTCGCTCGACGCCGCTACGAAGAAGCAGATCATCTCCGAGTTCAGCACCAAGGAGGGCGACACCGGCTCCCCCGAGGTCCAGGTCGCACTGCTGTCCCGCCGGATCTCGGACCTGACGGAGCACCTCAAGACCCACAAGCACGACCACCACTCCCGTCGTGGTCTGCTGATCCTGGTCGGTCAGCGCCGCCGGCTGCTGCAGTACCTGGCCAAGAAGGACATCGCGCGCTTCCGTGCGCTGGTCGACCGCCTCGGCATCCGCCGCGGTGCGGCGGGCGCCAAGTAGGACGGCGTGAGGGGAGCGGTTCCCTGAGGGATCGGGGACCGCTCCCTTTGCTGTACGTGCGGAGTGTCACCGCCTCTTTGTAGTGTGGTAGCACACGCCTTGGGAACAACTCACCGTGATGTCCGCACCGCACCTCGCGGCACGGACATCACAGACGCCCGGACCGCACCCCGCGGCACGGACGTCACGGACGCCCCCCGGGGCGTCACGACGCAAGGGGAGAAGCGCACCTCGCCGCCGCCGGTCCTCGGTAGTGGCCCCCGGGCAATGCGAACCCGGGAGCTTCGATCGAAGACCGGCCCGCACCAGACGGAGCGCTTCTCCACCACGTCCCCCACGCCACACGGGCGTGAGGGACGAAAAGACGACATGTAACGGAGAAGACACTGGTGGAGAACGAGACCCACTACGCCGAAGCCGTCATCGACAACGGAACCTTCGGCACCCGCACCATCCGCTTCGAGACGGGCCGCCTGGCCCGTCAGGCCGCCGGTTCCGCCGTGGCCTACCTGGACGACGACACCATGGTGCTGTCGGCCACCACCGCTTCCAAGAACCCCAAGGACCAGCTCGACTTCTTCCCGCTCACGGTGGACGTCGAGGAGCGGATGTACGCGGCGGGCCGCATCCCCGGCTCGTTCTTCCGCCGTGAGGGCCGCCCCTCCGAGGACGCCATCCTCACCTGCCGCCTCATCGACCGCCCGCTGCGCCCGTCCTTCAAGAAGGGCCTGCGCAACGAGATCCAGGTCGTCGCCACGATCATGGCGCTCAACCCCGACCACCTGTACGACGTGGTGGCCATCAACGCCGCCTCCGCGTCCACGCAGCTGGCCGGCCTGCCCTTCTCCGGCCCGATCGGCGGCGTCCGCGTCGCGCTGATCCGCGGCCAGTGGGTGGCCTTCCCGACGCACACCGAGCTCGAGGACGCCGTCTTCGACATGGTCGTCGCGGGCCGCGTCCTGGAGGACGGCGACGTCGCGATCATGATGGTCGAGGCCGAGGCCACCGAGAAGACCGTCAAGCTGGTCGAGGGCGGCGCCGAGGCCCCCACCGAGGAGGTCGTGGCCGCCGGTCTGGAGGCCGCGAAGCCCTTCATCAAGGTGCTCTGCAAGGCGCAGTCGGACCTCGCCGCGAAGGCCGCCAAGCCCACCGGTGAGTTCCCGATCTTCCTGGACTACCAGGACGACGTCCTCGAGGCGCTGACCGCCGCGGTCAAGCCCGAGCTCGCCCAGGCGCTCACCATCGCCGGCAAGCAGGACCGCGAGGCCGAGCTCGACCGCGTGAAGTCCCTCGCCGCCGAGAAGCTCCTGCCGGAGTTCGAGGGCCGCGAGAAGGAGATCTCCGCCGCGTACCGCGCGCTGACCAAGTCCCTGGTGCGCGAGCGCGTCATCAAGGAGAAGAAGCGCATCGACGGCCGCGGACTCACCGACATCCGCACCCTGGCCGCCGAGGTCGAGGCCATCCCGCGGGTGCACGGCTCGGCCCTGTTCGAGCGTGGCGAGACCCAGATCCTGGGCGTCACCACCCTCAACATGCTCCGCATGGAGCAGCAGCTGGACACCCTCTCCCCGGTGACCCGCAAGCGCTACATGCACAACTACAACTTCCCGCCCTACTCCGTCGGCGAGACCGGCCGCGTGGGCTCCCCCAAGCGCCGCGAGATCGGCCACGGCGCCCTCGCCGAGCGCGCCATCGTGCCGGTGCTGCCGACGCGCGAGGAGTTCCCCTACGCGATCCGCCAGGTCTCCGAGGCCCTCGGCTCCAACGGCTCGACGTCCATGGGCTCGGTCTGCGCCTCCACCATGTCGCTGCTGAACGCCGGTGTGCCGCTCAAGGCCCCGGTCGCCGGCATCGCCATGGGCCTGATCTCCCAGGAGATCAACGGCGAGACGCACTACGTCGCCCTCACCGACATCCTCGGTGCGGAGGACGCCTTCGGCGACATGGACTTCAAGGTCGCCGGCACCAAGGAGTTCGTGACCGCCCTCCAGCTCGACACCAAGCTGGACGGCATCCCCGCCTCCGTCCTGGCCGCCGCCCTCAAGCAGGCCCGTGACGCCCGCCTCCACATCCTCGACGTGATGATGGAAGCGATCGACACGCCGGACGAGATGTCCCCGAACGCGCCGCGGATCATCACCGTGAAGATCCCGGTCGACAAGATCGGCGAGGTCATCGGCCCGAAGGGCAAGATGATCAACCAGATCCAGGAGGACACCGGCGCCGAGATCACCATCGAGGACGACGGCACCATCTACATCGGTGCCGCCGACGGCCCGGCCGCCGAGGCCGCCCGCGCCACGATCAACGGCATCGCCAACCCGACGATGCCCGAGGTCGGCGAGCGCTACCTGGGCACGGTCGTGAAGACCACCACCTTCGGTGCGTTCGTCTCCCTGCTACCCGGCAAGGACGGCCTGCTGCACATCTCGCAGATCCGCAAGCTGGCCGGCGGCAAGCGCGTGGAGAACGTCGAGGACGTGCTCGGCGTGGGCCAGAAGGTCCAGGTCGAGATCGCCGAGATCGACTCCCGCGGCAAGCTCTCCCTGATCCCCGTGATCGAGGGCGAGGACGAGTCCGGCAACGGCTCCGACGAGACGAAGGACGACGCCGCCAAGTGACGTCCCGTGGCTCCCAGGCGACGGCCCGCACCTCCCCGGAGGCGCGGGCCGTCGCCCGTACCCAAACCCTGATCAAGGGCGAGAACGGCACCGGCACCGTCCGCAGGACCACCCTCCCGGGCGGCCTGCGCATCGTCACCGAGACCCTGCCCTCGGTCCGCTCCGCCACCTTCGGCATCTGGGCGCACGTCGGCTCCCGCGACGAGACCCCGGCGCTCAACGGCGCCACGCACTACCTGGAGCACCTGCTCTTCAAGGGCACCGCCCGCCGGTCCGCGCTCGACATCTCCGCCGCCCTCGACGCGGTCGGCGGCGAGATGAACGCGTTCACGGCCAAGGAGTACACGTGCTACTACGCACGCGTGCTCGACACCGACCTGCCGCTCGCCATCGACGTGGTGTGCGACATGCTCACCGGCTCCCTGATCCGCGAGGAGGACGTCGACGTCGAACGCGGCGCCATCCTCGAAGAGATCGCCATGACCGAGGACGACCCCGGCGACTGCGTGCACGACCTCTTCGCGCACACCATGTTCGGCGACAACCCCCTCGGCCGCCCCGTCCTCGGCACGGTCGACACCGTGAACGCCCTGACCGCCGACCGCATCCGGCGCTTCTACCGCAAGCACTACGACCCCACCCACCTGGTCGTCGCCTGCGCCGGGAACGTCGACCACGCCACCGTCGTCCGCCAGGTCCGGGCCGCCTTCGAGAAGGCCGGTGCGTTCCGCGACCCGGCCGCCGTCCCGATCGCCCCGCGCGGCGGACGGCGCGCCCTGCGCACCGCCGGCCGGGTCGACCTCCTCGACCGCAGGACCGAGCAGGCGCACGTCGTTCTCGGCATGCCCGGCCTGGCCCGCACCGACGAGCGCCGCTGGGCCCTCGGCGTGCTCAACACCGCCCTCGGCGGCGGCATGTCCTCCCGCCTCTTCCAGGAGGTCCGCGAGAAGCGCGGCCTGGCCTACAGCGTGTACTCGTACACCTCCGGCTTCGCCGACTGCGGCCTGTTCGGCGTGTACGCGGGCTGCAGGCCCTCCCAGGTGCACGACGTGCTGAAGATCTGCCGCGACGAACTCGACCACGTCGCCGCGCACGGCCTGCCCGACGACGAGATCGAACGAGCCGTCGGCCAGCTCCGCGGCTCCACCGTCCTCGGACTGGAGGACACCGGCGCGCTGATGAACCGCATCGGCAAGAGCGAACTGTGCTGGGGCGAGCAGATGTCGGTCGACGACATGCTCGCCCGGATAGCCTCGGTCACCCCGGACGACGTCCGCGCCGTCGCCCGCGACATCCTGGGACGGCGGCCCTCCCTGTCGGTCATCGGCCCGCTCAAGGACAAGCAGGCGGCGCGGCTGCACGACGCCGTCGCCTGACCCCTCCCGTAAGGAAGCAACGAACATGAGCAAGCTGCGCGTGGCGGTCCTCGGCGCCAAGGGCCGGATCGGGTCCGAGGCGGTACGGGCGGTCGAGGCCGCCGAGGACATGGAACTGGTGGCCGCCCTCGGCAGCGGCGACAAGCTGGAGACCCTCGTCGAGGCGGGCGCCCAGGTCGCCGTCGAACTGACCACGCCCGCCTCCGTCATGGGCAACCTGGACTTCTGCGTGCGGCACGGCATCCACGCCGTCGTCGGCACCACCGGCTGGACCGACGAACGCCTCGCCCAGCTCAGGGGCTGGCTCGACCAGTTCCCGGAGACGGGTGTGCTCATCGCGCCCAACTTCTCCATCGGCGCCGTCCTCACCATGAAGTTCGCCCAGATCGCGGCGCCCTACTTCGAGTCCGTCGAGGTCGTCGAACTCCACCACCCGAACAAGGTGGACGCCCCCAGCGGGACCGCCGCGCGCACCGCCCAGCTCATCGCCGAGGCCCGCCGCACGGCCGGCACCGCCCCCGCCCCGGACGCCACCGTCACCGCCCTGGACGGTGCCCGCGGCGCCGACGTCGACGGCGTACCGGTGCACTCCGTGCGGCTGCGCGGGCTCCTGGCCCACCAGGAGGTCCTCCTCGGCGGCGAGGGCGAGACGCTCACCGTCCGCCACGACTCCCTGCACCACAGCAGCTTCATGCCGGGCATCCTGCTCGGCGCCCGCCGCGTGGTGTCCACCCCGGGCCTGACCTTCGGCCTGGAGCACTTCCTCGACCTGAACTGAGCCCGGTCCCACCCCATGCGCGCGAAGATCTCCTACGCCCTCACGGCCGCCGTCCTGGTCGTCTACTTCGTCCTGGTCGGCAGCCGCGGCGTGCTGCTCATCCGGACCGGCACGCTACTGACCGTCACCCTGGGCGTCGCCGTGCTGATCCTGCCGGTCATCGGCGTGTGGTTCCTGTGGAAGAACACCCAGTTCGTCCGCGACGCCAACCGGCTCGCCGCCGAACTCGACGCCGAGGGCGGGCTGCCCGTCGACGACCTGAAGCGGCTCCCCAGCGGCCGTGTCGACCGCGACAGCGCCGACGAGGTCTTCGCCCGGCGCAAGGCCGAGACGGAGGACGCCCCCGACGACTGGCGCACCTGGTTCCGCCTGGCCGTCGCCTACCACGACGCCCGGGACACCCCGCGAGCCCGCAAGGCGATGCAGCGGGCGATCAGCCTGCGCAAGGCGTCCACCTGAGGAGCACGACTCCGCGCCGGTCCCGCACACGGCCCGGGGCCCGGTCCGCACACGCACACGGACCGGGCCCCGGCTGTGTCCGGGAGGACCGGGGCTCAGTCCGGCCGGTACTCGTCGGCCCAGACCTCCACCGAGTCCGCCGCCCGGTCGAACGCCGTCTCGCGCCCCAGGAAGTCCGCGTCGTGCGTGGTCAGCAGCGGGGACGCGGGGTCGGCAGACCGGCCCCGTCGGACGAGCAGCAGGGCCTGCCCCTGCACCGTCCTCGGCAGCCCGAGCCAGCGCACCGGCTGCTGCGCGGTGCGTACCGTGGCGACCTGCTCCCACGGAACCGTCCGCGTGGTCCAGAACACCACCTGCCGCAGCCCCCGGGCGCTCACCCACACGCCCATGCGCAGCATCCGCAGGGCGCAGGCGATGCCGACCAGCGCGACGGCGAACACGACTCCCGCCGACGACACCGAGGCCGTGGCCGCGATGATGACCGCGGCGAACAGCACGAACGAGGCGAGCAGCAGCACGATCGCCGCCGCCCCCACCCGCCACGGCCCCGGGCGGTACGGGCGCCGCCAGCGGTCACGGTCGTCGTGCGGCAGTGCGACGTCGTCCGCCGTCTCGAAAGCGCGGTCGGCCGTCAGGAAGGGCAGGGGCACGGCTGGTCCTCACTCGATCCATGCGGGGGCAGTGCCGGTGAGGCTACCGATCTGTGGGTTCGGTCACCACCATCGGGGTCCGGACGGCGCCGCAGCCGGCCGTCCCTCCCCGGCTCAGCGCCCCTCGGACGCCTGTGACTGCCCGGTCCCCGGGCCGGAGGTGTCGGGGGTCAGCGCCGGCGTCCCGATGACCAGGGAACCCACGAGCCCGGCGGTGATGGTCAGCCCCAGCAGCCAGCGCCCGGCGATCTGGCCGGCGGAGGCCCGCTCGCGGGGCGGGGGAGTGACGTTGCTGCGGAATCTGTCGGCCTCGGCGAGGAAGGCGAACGGCACGTGTTCACGCCGACCGAGCATCGGGTGGGTGTCTCCCTTCGGGTCGAACGAACAACTCTCACCCCTTCATACGAACGGACGCCCCCAAAAGTGCCCGGACAGCACAAAGATCCAACCGGTCGGTACAAGTCGGGCGTCTGCCGCTCCCGCCGGGACGCCCCGTAAAGTGGGCGCCGCACGCCAGACCAGATGGGAAGGACCCCCTTGAGCTCCGCCGACGATTCCCAGCCGACCCCGCCCGCCGACGTCACCCTGCGGAGCGACGTCACGGTCGAGCTGGTCAAGTCCAGCGCCTCGGACGCCGACGTCCTGTTCGCCGCCCGCGTCTCCACGCTCGGCGAGCAGTCGATCGGGGAACTGCAGAAGGACCCGGAGCGCTCCAAGGGCCTGATCAACTACCTGATGCGCGACCGCCACGGCAGCCCCTTCGAGCACAACTCGATGACCTTCCTGATCAGCGCGCCGATCTTCGTCTTCCGCGAGTTCATGCGGCACCGGGTCGGATGGTCCTACAACGAGGAGTCGGGCAGGTACCGGGAGCTCCAGCCCGTCTTCTACGTCCCCGACGAGTCCCGCAAGCTCGTCCAGGAGGGGCGCCCCGGCAAGTACGTCTTCGTCGAGGGCACCACCGACCAGCACGCCACCGTGCAGCGCGTCCTGACCGAGACCTACGAGCAGGCCTACGCCGCGTACCAGAAGCTGCTGGCCGAGGGCGTCGCCCGCGAGGTCGCCCGCGCAACGCTGCCCGTGGGCCTGTACTCCTCGATGTACGCCACCTGCAACGCGCGCTCGCTGATGCACTTCCTGGGCCTGCGCACCCAGCACGAACTGGCCAAGGTGCCGTCCTTCCCGCAGCGGGAGATCGAGATGGTCGGCGAGCGCATGGAGGCCGAGTGGGCGCGGCTCATGCCCCTCACCCACGCCGCGTTCAACGCCAACGGACGCGTCGCCCCGTAGGCGTCCCGGAGATTTCCCGCGCCGGGCACAGATGTACGGGTCAGCCCTACGAAGTGTCCGGATTGCGGCATTTCGAGATGTTCATCTAGCCTGATCGAACGGACCCGGTACTGCCTGAACCCCCGAGCAGGCAGTGCCGGGATCCGCTTTTGTCCGGGGTTGTCGCATCCCCCGAGGGCAGACCCCGCCCCGAGCAACGAGTAGCGTGTAACCCATGGCTCCGACCTCCACTCCGCAGACCCCCTTCGGGCGGGTCCTCACCGCCATGGTCACGCCCTTCACGGCGGACGGCGCACTCGACCTCGACGGCGCCCAGCGGCTCGCCACCCACCTGGTGGACGCAGGCAACGACGGCCTGATCATCAACGGCACCACCGGCGAGTCGCCCACCACGAGCGATGCGGAGAAAGCCGACCTCGTACGGGCGGTCCTGGAGGCGGTCGGCGACCGCGCCCACGTGGTGGCCGGGGTCGGCACCAACGACACCCGCCACAGCATCGCGCTCGCCCGCACCGCCGAGCGCACCGGCGCCCACGCACTGCTGGTCGTCACGCCGTACTACAACAAGCCCCCGCAGGAGGGCCTCCTCCGGCACTTCACGACCATCGCGGACTCCACCGACCTGCCGGTGATGCTCTACGACATCCCCGGCCGCAGCGGCGTCCCCATCAACACCGAGACGCTCGTCCGCCTCGCCGAGCACCCCCGGATCGTCGCCAATAAGGACGCCAAGGGCGACCTCGGCCGCGCGAGCTGGGCCATCGCGCGCTCGGACCTCGCCTGGTACTCCGGCGACGACATGCTGAACCTCCCCCTGCTCTCCGTGGGCGCGGTCGGGTTCGTCTCGGTCGTCGGCCACCTCGTCACCCCCGAGCTGCGCGCCCTGGTCGACGCGTACACCTCCGGAGACGTCCAGAAGGCCACCGAGATCCACCAGAAGCTGCTCCCCGTCTACACGGGCGTCTTCCGCACGCAGGGCGTGATGACCACCAAGGCGGCGCTGGCCCTGCAGGGGCTGCCCGGCGGACCGCTGCGCGCGCCCATGGTCGGGTGCGCGCCCGAGGAGATCGAGCAGCTCAAGATCGATCTTGCCGCCGGCGGGGTACAGCTCTGACAACGGGCTTCGCACGCACGCGCGCGCATCGACTTCACAACTGAACAGGCGGGCCACCGGTGCCCGCACCCCACTTCGACACCTGCTTCTGCACGAACGTCATGCGCGCCACGTGCCCACCGGTACGTGGCGCGTGTGGTTGAGGAGAGTCTTTTGAGTCATCCGCACCCTGAACTCGGCCCGCCCCCGCCGCTGCCGGAGGGCGCCCTGCGCGTCACTCCGCTCGGTGGCCTCGGCGAGATCGGCCGGAACATGACCGTCCTGGAGTACGGCGGCCGCCTGCTGATCGTCGACTGCGGAGTGCTCTTCCCGGAGGAGGAGCAGCCCGGCATCGACCTGATCCTCCCGGACTTCTCGTCCATCCGTGACCGCCTCGACGACATCGAGGGCATCGTCCTCACGCACGGCCACGAGGACCACATCGGCGGCGTCCCCTTCCTCCTCCGGGAGAAGCCGGACATCCCGCTGATCGGCTCCAAGCTCACCCTCGCCCTGATCGAGGCCAAGCTCCAGGAGCACCGCATCCGCCCCTACACCCTGGAGGTGGCCGAGGGGCACCGCGAGCGCATCGGCCCCTTCGACTGCGAGTTCGTGGCGGTCAACCACTCCATCCCGGACGCGCTGGCCGTCGCCGTCCGCACCCCGGCGGGCCTGCTGGTCCACACCGGCGACTTCAAGATGGACCAGCTGCCGCTGGACAACCGCCTCACGGACCTGCACGCCTTCGCCCGGCTCAGCGAGGAGGGCATCGACCTCCTCCTGTCCGACTCGACGAACGCCGAGGTCCCGGGGTTCGTCCCGCCCGAGCGCGACATCTCCAACGTCCTGCGCCAGGTCTTCGCCAACGCCCGCAAGCGGATCATCGTGGCCAGCTTCGCCAGCCACGTCCACCGCATCCAGCAGATCCTCGACGCGGCGCACGAGTACGGCCGCCGGGTCGCCTTCGTCGGCCGCTCGATGGTCCGCAACATGGGCATCGCCCGGGACCTCGGATACCTCAAGGTGCCGCCGGGTCTCGTCGTGGACGTCAAGACGCTGGACGACCTGCCCGAGCACGAGGTGGTGCTGGTCTGCACGGGTTCCCAGGGCGAGCCGATGGCGGCGCTGTCCCGCATGGCCAACCGGGACCACCACCAGATCCGCATCGTCGACGGCGACACGGTGATCCTCGCGTCGTCGCTCATCCCCGGCAACGAGAACGCGGTGTACCGCGTGATCAACGGCCTGACCCGCTGGGGCGCCAACGTCGTCCACAAGGGCAACGCCAAGGTGCACGTCTCGGGCCACGCGTCCGCCGGCGAGCTGCTGTACTTCTACAACATCTGCCGCCCGCGCAACCTGATGCCGGTGCACGGTGAGTGGCGCCATCTGCGGGCCAACGCCGAGCTGGGCGCCCTGACCGGCGTCCCGCACGACCGGATCGTCATCGCCGAGGACGGCGTGGTCGTCGACCTGGTCGAGGGCAAGGCGAAGATCTCGGGCAAGGTGCAGGCCGGCTACGTCTACGTCGACGGCCTCTCGGTCGGCGACGTCGGCGAGCCCGCGCTGAAGGACCGCAAGATCCTCGGCGACGAGGGCATCATCTCGGTCTTCGTGGTCATCGACTCCTCCACCGGGAAGATCACCGGCGGCCCGCACGTCCAGGCCCGCGGTTCCGGGATCGAGGACTCGGCCTTCGGCGCCGTGATCCCCAAGATCACGGAGGTGCTGGAGCGTTCGGCCCAGGACGGCGTCGTCGAGCCGCACCAGATGCAGCAGCTGGTGCGGCGCACGCTGGGCAAGTGGGTGTCGGACACCTACCGGCGCCGTCCGATGATCCTCCCCGTCGTGGTGGAGGTCTGACGGTCCGTCGGCCCGCGGGCACGCGCCAACCGGGAGCGGGGCGCCTCGATTTGCATCGGGGCGCCCCGCTCCAGTACGTTTACAGCTCCCCCCGATCGGGAACCCGGCTGCTTCACGCGTCGGTGACCATCCGAGGCGGGGTGGAAAATCCGACTCAGAACTTCTGATAATGTCGGGTCCGCCGGAAAGGGAAAGCGCGAAAAGCGTTGACCTGGAAAGCACCGAGGAAATCGGATCGGAAAGATCTGATAGAGTCGGAAACGCAAGACCGAAGGGAAGCGCCCGGAGGAAAGCCCGAGAGGGTGAGTACGAAGGAAGCGTCCGTTCCTTGAGAACTCAACAGCGTGCCAAAAGTCAACGCCAGATATGTTGATA